>NZ_JBHVIX010000008.1:0-60691 GCF_042799415.1 Streptomyces sp. NPDC057694 | reverse complement strand
GGCCAGGGGGGGGGGGGGGGGGTTCTCTCGGGTGGGGGGTGGGAGGGTTTTTTTGCCTTGCCTTGTGGGGGGGGTCCTTTCCCCCCCCCCCCCCCCCCCACCACCGTCACGGGCCGCCCGGCCCCCGCCCCGACAGCACCTCGCCGTACGCCTGCAT
Source organism: Streptomyces sp. NPDC057694 (assembly GCF_042799415.1). NCBI lineage: Bacteria > Bacillati > Actinomycetota > Actinomycetes > Kitasatosporales > Streptomycetaceae > Streptomyces > Streptomyces sp. NPDC057694. The sequence continues at coordinate 60,534 of NZ_JBHVIX010000008.1, read as the reverse complement.
GAGGTCCGGCAGGCGCAGGGTGGCCAGGTCGTCCCGGGACGGCTCCATCAGATATCCGGTCAGCCGCAGGTCGCGGTAGGCGCAGGACTTCTCGTACAGGGTCCGCAGGAACCGCCCGTTGCCCAGTTCGTCGATCCAGCCCTGGTCGACCACGTGCCCGGCGATGGAGCGCAGCTCGTCCAGCGCCTCCTCGTCCCACACGTCCCCGTTCTCCGCGGCCAGCACCTCGCCGATCGAGGTCAGCTCCAGCGGCCGGTACGAGGGGAAGTCGACCCGCGTCGTGAAGCGCGAGGAGAGCCCGGGGTTGGCGGCGAGCAGCCGGTCCATGCCCTCCGGGTACCCGGCGAGGATCACCACGAGATGGTCGCGGTTGTCCTCCGCGCGCTTCAGCAGCACCTGAAGGGCCTCGTCGCCGTACGCGTCGCCCTTGCCGTACCCCGAGTTGGACAGCGCGTACGCCTCGTCGACGAAGAGCACCCCGCCCAGGGCCGAGTCGATCAGCTCGTTCGCCTTGACGGCGGTCTGGCCCAGGTACTCGCCGACCAGGTCGGCCCGCTGCGCCTCCACCAGATGATCGCCGCCGAGCAGCCCGAGCGCGTAGAACACCCGGCCGAGGATGCGGGCGACCGTCGTCTTGCCCGTGCCCGAGGGGCCGGAGAACACGAAGTGTCGTTTTGGCGGCTGCACCGGAAGGCCCTGCCCGGCGCGCAGCCGCGCCATGTTCAACTGCGCCGACAACGCCTTGACCTGCCGCTTGACCGGCTCCAGGCCGACCATCGACTCCAGCTCCGCGAGGGCCTCGTCGAGCAGCGTCGGATCGGCGGGACCGGGCGGCAGCGGCGGCGACACCGGCACCACCACCTTCTCCCTGACGATGTCGGGATCGTCCGCCGCGCCACCGCCGGGCGGCGGCAGGTCCGGCTCGGACACCTTCAGGTCGCGGCCGTCACTGGCGAACAGCGGATCGACGGACTCGCCGCCGTCCAGACCGTCCTGAAATCCCGTCAGGGACATCGGGGCCAGATCGGTGCCGTCCGTGAAGTCCGCGTACCCGTCCCCCTCGGTGATCGCGGCGAGCCGCGCCGCGGTGTCCATGAACGCGGGGTCGACCCGGTGCACCGCCCGGTACAGCGGCAGCGCGGCCGCCGAGCGCCCGGTGCCCTCGTGCGCGCGGGCCAGCCAGTACCGCAGCTCCTTGCGCTGCGGCTGTTCGCTGCGACAGCGCATCAGCGCGGAGGAGAGCAGCGGCTCCGCCTGGCCGTACATCTCCAGGCGCACCCGCGCCATCCCGCCGAAGAGCCCCGCCTCGATCCCGAGCATGGGGTCGTCGACCAGCGGGTCCGTGTGCCGGACCAACTGCTCCCAGTCCTTGACCAGATAGGCCCGGCACGCGTGCAGGAACCGCACCTGGGTGTCCGCGTCGACCGGCGGCAGCGTGGCCAACGCCCGGTCCAGGTCCGGGACATGGCGGCCGTCCAGCCAGTGCGAGGCGTGCGCGAGCAGCAGATCGCGCGGATGCTCGAGGACCGGCTGCACCCACCAGCCGAGCCAGTACCAGGAGTTGAGGCCGCGCCGGTGCCGGGTGCGCTGCTCGCCGAACCGGTCGCGGTGCCGGAACATCCGCAGCAGCGCGGTCGTCGTGTCGATGCGCAGGGCGTGCAGCCCGAGCCAGCCGTCGGCCATCCCGGGATCCATCCGCACGGCGGCCCGGAACTCCTCCTCCGCCTGTGGATACGCGCCCATGGTGTAGGCGTCGACGCCTCGCAGCCAGGCGAGGTCGGCCGGGCCCGTCGGTGGTGCCCCAGTGCCGAAGCTCATCACGTCCCCCACACGCCGTGCCCCCGATGAACCTGATCCGCCCTTAACCAAGCTGTCATGGACGGGAGTTGTCACGATGCGGACAGCGAGCCGTCCAGAGGCCGCACCGAGAGGCATCGTACCTGCGGGCACAGGGTGGGCCGAAGGGCGCAACGGGGTCGGATCGGTGCGTCAGTGGGGGATTCGGTGCAGGTGAGCGCCGTACCGCAGGGTGACTCTCGGTGAACGAAGAGGGTGCCGGAGCAGCGGTGAAGGGGCATTGCGGGCAGAACGAAGCCCCCGATCACGGGGGAACAACCGGGGGCTTCGCGACTGCGGGCGGTCCCGAAAGGCCGCACATTGAGAACGTAAGTCCTGTACGGCCCCTGGGTCAAGCCGAGTTGGGGCACTCGCGGAAACTGGCGGAAGGCGCTTTCTGCTCGTTCAGCGCACCGCTGGCGGACCCTCACGGTGAGTGACGGAGTGGCGAGTCTGTGTGGTCCCAGCAGGGCCTTCGCGCATCTCGTATCCCTCCGGGCACTCTCTTACCAATTTCTTGGCGAACTGCCGCGACGGGTCTTGTGCGAAGTGCTTCCGCTCCGCTGGAATCCAGCCGTCCCAGAAGCCCCGCTGGGCCTCTCCGTCCCGCGCGCGTCCCCGCTCCCACGCCGTCTCGCGCGGCAGATCCATCCACACCAGCTCCGCGAGGAACGGCCGCACCGCCAGCCTCCCGGCCCCCACGCCCTCGATCAGGACGACCTCGGCGGGCGGCAGCAGCCGCGACCCGTCGAAGCGGCGGGTGTTCCAGTCGTACGTCTCGTAGCGCGCGGCCGTGCCGTGGGAGAGCGGCTCGACGACCTGGGTGCGCAGCCGCCCGGTCCAGTCGAAGAGGGCGTCGTGGCTCGCGAGGTCGTCGAGGTGCAGCACGGGCGCGCCGCCGAGCGCCCGCGCCAGCTTCCCGGCGAAGGTCGACTTGCCGGACCCGGCGTGCCCGTCGATGCCGACGAGCCGCACCGGGCCGCAGGAGGGCGGCAGCCGGCGCAGCCGTTCGGCGTACCGGTCGAGGGGCAGGTGCTGATGGTCCACGTCCGCAAGGGTATGCCGCGCGCGGATCGGTTTCATCGACGCCGTCGCAGGTCATGCCAGTGGTGAAGACCAATATTGGTCGTGCGGAGCACTCCCGAAACGCTGGTGGAAATCCTGTTCAGAGAGCCATAGTTGGCGCACTGTTCCACCAGGGACACATCCCGCGCGCCCGTCCCGTCCGTCCGAACCGTCGACAGGGGGATCCTCCCGATGACCCGCCCCGAGCAGCAGACCTCATCGACTCCGTCCCGCAGAACCGTGCTGGCGGCGGCCGCGGGCGTCGCGCTCGCCGCCACCACGGCCACCACCGCGCACGCCGCGGCCCCCGCACAGCAGAAGGCCCCCGCCCGACTCGTGGACAACCGCACCTGGACGACGTACACCGACTGGCGCTCCGGCACCGGCCACGGCACCCGCGCCTTCGCCGGCGCCCGGCCGGGCGTCACCCTCGCCAAGGCCGTCGGCACGACGAGCTACACCGACCCGCACCTGAACCGGACGGCCGACTGGGAGTACGCGACCTGGACCTCGCCCGTCCACACCCTCGCCGTGCCCGCCACCGAGGTCATCGCCTCCTGGAACGCGCACACGCCGGCCGGAACCTGGATCCAGATCGAGCTCCAGGGCACGTACACCGACGGCACCCGGACCCCCTGGTACGTCATGGGCCGCTGGACGGCCGGGGACGACAAGGACGTCGACATCCGCCGCACCTCCGTCGACGACCAGAGCGACGACAAGTCGAGCATCTGGACCGACACCTTCTCCATCGACGACGCGGCGTCCGGCCTGCGCCTCGTCTCCTACAGCCTGCGTCTGACCCTGCTGCGCGCCCCCGGCGCCAAGGCCGCGCCCACCGTCTGGCGGCTCGGCGCGATGGGCTCGGACGTCCCCGACCGCTTCACCGTCCCGGCCTCCGTCCCCGGCTTCGCCGGTGAGCTGGCGGTCCCGCGCTACTCGCAGGACGTGCACGCCGGGCAGTACCCCGAGTACGACGGCGGCGGCGAGGCGTGGTGCAGCCCCACCTCCTCACAGATGATCATCGAGTCCTGGGGGCGGAAGCCGAGCGCCGCGCAGCTCGCGTGGGTCGACCCGGCCTACGCCGACCCGCAGGTCTGCCTCGCGGCCCGCTCCACGTACGACTACCAGTACGAGGGCTGCGGCAACTGGCCGTTCAACGCGGCGTACGCGGCGACGTACAAGGATCTCCAGGGTGTCGTCACCCGGCTCGGCTCGCTCACCGACCTGGAGACGCTGATCGCGGCCGGCATCCCGGCCATAACGTCCCAGTCGTTCCTGAAGACCGAACTGACCGGCGCGGGCTACGGCACCTCCGGGCACCTGATGACGGTCATCGGCTTCACCGCCGACGGCGACGTGATCGCCAACGACCCGGCCTCGCACGACGATCCGGCGGTCCGCCGCGTCTACAAGCGGCGCGAGTGGGAGAACATCTGGCTGCGCACGAAGCGGTACAACGCCTCCGGCAGCGTCGTCTCCGGCACCGGCGGCGTCTGCTACCTCTACTTCCCGGCGCACCCGAACCCGAGCCAGCGCAAGGCGCTGGCGGCCGTCGGCGTGCGCTGACCGCCGCCGGTTCCAGGGGGCGGGACGCGTGATGAAGGTCTCGGTCGCAAGAGGCTGCGGCGATGGCATGGTGGAGAAGGCGCCGGAGGGGAGTCGGGCGCCTTCGGGGGGAGTTCCTGCCCCGATCAGGCCTCTGATCACGAGCCGAGCGAGACGCCCATGACCGCCAGTTCCGCCACCGCCCATGCCACCCGTGCCCGTACCGGTGGTCCCCAGGACGACGGCCCCAAGATCCTCGAGCACGTCCTGGGCTGGACCTTCGTCGTCGTGGTGGCGATGTTCGTCACGCAGCTCGGCTGGCTGTGACCAACCCGCCACCCGGCGTGAGGTGATCCGCATCACTGCCGGCCCGTGAGGTGCCATACTGCGGAATCCGCAGGAGTCGGACACCAGGGCCGGAATTGAAGAACAGTGAACAGCGGGCGCGCGGCACCGACCGATCCGTCGCGCGCCGCGCCGAACTCATCGCCATCGGACGGAAGTTGTTCGCCCACACGTCCTACGACGCGCTGTCGATGGACGACATCGCCCAGCAGGCCGGCGTCGCCAAGGGGCTGATCTACTACTACTTCAGGTCCAAGCGCGGCTACTACCTCGCGATCATCGAGGACTCCGTCGGCGACCTCGTCGACCTGGCGAGCGGCGCCGCCGATCTGCCCCCGGTCGACCGCGTGCACCGCACCATCGACGGCTATCTGCGCTACGCCGAGCACCATCAGGCGGCGTACCGCACGATCATCACGGGCGGGGTCGGCTTCGACGCCGAGGTGCAGGCCATCCGGGACGGTGTGCGCGAGGAGATGATCGCGACCATCGCCCGGGGCGCGTACGGAAAGCCCGATGTGCCGGAGCTGGCCCGGCTCGCCCTGCTCGGCTGGCTGTGCAGCGTGGAGGGCGTCACGCTGGACTGGATCGGCAGCCGGGAGGTCGAACGGGACACGGTGCGGGCCCTGTTGGTGCGCACCCTCGTCGAGATCCTGCGGGTGATCGAGGAGTTCGAGCCCGCGTACCCGGCGCCCGTGACCACAGCATGACGGGGTGGGACCGGAATCCGGTCCCACCCCGCCTGTCCTGCCGCCGTGCCTAGTCGATCGCCTTGATCAGCTCGCCGTCGGAGGTGTCACCGGACAGCTCCCACAGGAAGGTGCCGCCCAGGCCCTGCTGGTTCTTGTAGTCCATCTTCCCCGCGATGGTCTGCGGGGTGTCGTAGCTCCACCAGTCCGAGCCGCAGTGCGCGTACGCGGTGCCGCCGACCGTGCCCGTCGCGGGGCACTTGGTCTTCAGCTCCTTGTAGTCGTCGATGCCCTGCTCGTACTTGCCGGCCGCGGGACCGGTGGCCGTGCCGCCGGGGGCGTCCTGGGTGACGCCGGTCCAGCCGCGCCCGTAGAAGCCGATGCCGAGCAGCAGCTTGGACGCCGGGACGCCCTTCGCCTCCAGCTTGGCGATGGTCGACTCGGAGTTCCAGCTCTCCTTCGGTATCCCCGTGTACGAGGTCAGCGGCGAGTGCGGGGCCGTCGGACCCTGCGCGTCCCAGGCGCCGAAGTAGTCGTACGTCATCGGGTTGTACCAGTCGACGTACTGGGCGGCGCCCGCGTAGTCCGTGGCGTCGATCTTGCCGCCGTCCTCGGCGTCGGCCGGGATGGCGGAGGTGATCAGATAGTCGCCGCCGAACTTCGAACGCAGCGCCGACATCAGGTTCTTGTACGCGTCGGGGCCGCTGGTGTCACAGGTCAGGCCGCAGGCGTTCGGGTACTCCCAGTCGATGTCGATGCCGTCGAAGACATCGGCCCACTTGGAGTTCTCGACGAGGTCGTAGCAGGACTGGGCGAACGCGGCCGGGTCCTTCGCCGCCTCGCCGAACCCGCCGGACCAGGTCCAGCCGCCGAACGACCAGAGGATCTTGAGGTTCGGGTGCAGCTTCTTCAGCTTGAGCAACTGGTTGAAGTTGCCGCGCAGCGGCTGGTCCCAGGTGTCGGCGACCCCGTCCACGGCCTGGTCGGCGGTGTACGCCTTGTCGGTCGCGGCGTAGGAGTCACCCATGGCGCACTTGCCGCCCTGGACGTTGCCGAACGCGTAGTTGATGTGGGTGAGCTTGTCGGCCGAGCCGGACGTCTCGACGTTCTTGACGTGGTAGTTCCGGTCGTAGACACCCCATTCGGTGAAGTATCCGACGACCTTCGAACCGGCGGCGGTCGTACCGGAGCCGACGTCCGGCTGGGCCGACGCGCTGCCCGCGGAGGCGAGCAGTCCGGCGCTGAGGACGACGCCGCACGCGGCGGCGGCGAGCGCCTTGAGGCGCATGCGGGGGAGGTGCGGTCTGAGCATCTTGTCTCCTCGTGGGGGAGGGGAGCATGCGGGATGTGGGGAATTCCGTGCTGGACCTGCGGACGGAACAGTAGGAGGACTAGACCAGTGGGGTCAATGGTCCGAACCAATCTCCCCACCTTCCGCACACGCCGCGAAGGGCCCAGGAGTGGTGCTGAAAAACTTGGAGTAAGCGGTCGTTAACCGGTGACGCGAGGCTCCGGATCGGGAATACTCAACACGCCGCAGCCGCTGGTCAGCCGCTTCCGAGACCCGGAAGGGCAGCATCGGTTCCGGTAGTGACCACCCGGTGGCGTCGCCTCACCCCGCGGCGCCACCGCAGCGCCCGCCTGGGAGGAGAGCGTCGCCATGCCGGAGCCAGGAGTCGAGCGTCAGCTGCCGACGGACGAAGCTCAGGACCTGATGCAGCTGGTCCGTGACATCGCCCAGCGGGAGATCGCCCCGCGCGCGGCCGAGGAGGAGGACGCCGGCCGCTTCCCGCGCGAGACGTTCTCGCTGCTGTCCTCGTCGGGACTGCTGGGACTGCCCTACGACGCCGAGTTCGGCGGCGGCGACCAGCCCTACGAGGTGTACCTCCAGGCGCTGGAGCAGCTGGCGGCCGCGCGCCTCACGGTCGGGCTCGGCGTCAGCGTCCACTCGCTGGCCTGCCACGCACTGGCCAACTTCGGCACGAAGCAGCAGCGCTCCGAGCATCTGCCGGACATGCTCGGCGGCGGGCTGCTGGGCGCGTACTGCCTCTCCGAGCCCTCGTCGGGATCCGACGCCGCCTCCTTGCGTACGAAGGCGGTGCGCGACGGCGACGACTGGGTGCTGACCGGCACGAAGGCCTGGATCACCCACGGCGGAGTCGCCGACTTCTACACGGTGCTGGCCCGCACGGGAGGCGAGGGCGCCCGCGGCATCACGGCGTTCCTGGTGCCCGGTGACGCGGCCGGGCTGAGCGCCGCCGTCCCCGAGAAGAAGATGGGGATGAAGGGCTCGCCCACTGCGCAGGTCCACTTCGACGGAGTACGGATCGGCGACGTGCGGCGGATCGGGGACGAGGGGCAGGGCTTCCAGATCGCCCTGTCGGCCCTCGACTCCGGCCGGCTCGGCATCGCGGCCTGCGCGATCGGCGTGGCGCAGGCCGCGCTGGACGAGGCGGTGTCGTACGCGAAGGGCCGGTCCCAGTTCGGCCACCCCATCGCCGACTTCCAGGGCCTGCGCTTCATGCTCGCCGACATGGCGACGCAGATAGAGGCGGGCCGCGCCCTGTACCTGTCGGCGGCCCGGCTGCGGGACGCGGGCCGGCCGTTCTCCAAGCAGGCGGCCATGGCGAAGCTGCTGTGCACCGACGCGGCGATGAAGGTCACCACGGACGCGGTGCAGGTCCTCGGCGGGTACGGCTACACCGCGGACTTCCCGGTCGAGCGCCTGATGCGCGAGGCGAAGGTGCTGCAGATCGTCGAGGGCACCAATCAGATCCAGCGCATGGTCATCGCCCGCCACCTCGCGGGACCGGAGTCGCGCTGAACTGCCCGGTGCTGAACTGCCCGGTCCGCACGGTGGGCGCCACCAGCTCCACCCACTCGGGGTCGTGCCGGCCCGGCAGCGTCCTGCCGCGGTCGGCCCAGCTCGCGATCAGGGCCCGGTAGATGGGCGGGTCCGGATGCGCCACGGGGGCCGCGACACGCTGATGGGCGTGCGGCGGCGCGGGCCGCGGGGGCTGAGGAGGCTGTGGGGCCGCGTGGGACAGCTGGGGCGAGTGGGACGGGTGCGCCTGCGGTGCCTGCTGTTGCTGATGATGAACCGATTCTGCGGCAACAGGGACGAGGATGCGCCTGCGTCGTCCGGTGGGCGCAGAGGCCGGGATCTCCGTCGGGGTCATGCCAGGTCAACGTTCGGGCGACGGGTCAGGTCACGTGTTGACGGTATCGAGCGTCCGTTCGCGGCATAACCGTGCTCCGATCGCGCCCCGGTCGAACATCTGGTCAGGTACGGAGAGCTGACGTACCGTCAACTCCCCGCCGCCGGGCAGGCCGTACCCCTCCGGGCGACGTCAACCGGTCCGCACGCAGGGAGGATGCCCGTGGCCGACGACGAACGTCCCGTGGCTCTCGACGAGTACCCCGTCCACCAGGTCCCGCTGTCGATGAAGCACGTGGCGACCGGGGACCGCAACGCCTACGACCGCTGCATCTTCCACCTCGTCGACCCCGAGGGGCGCTTCCTGCTCATCCTCGGCCTCGGCGTCTATCCCAATCTCGGTGTGATCGACGCCTATGCCACGCTCCGCACCGACGACACCCTGCACGCCGTCCGCGCCTCCGACGCGCTGGACGAGGAGAACCGGATGGGGATGGAGGTCGGCCCGCTGCGCATCCACGTCGAGCGCCCGCTGAAGGAGTTCGCCCTCAGCTGCGCCGCCGACCCCGACGACGCGGACGGACTCTCGTACGAGCTGACCTGGCGGGCCGCCTTCCCGGCGCTGTGGGAGCCGCACCACCTCCAGCGCAAGGGCGGCCGGCTGACCCTGGAGGGCAAACGGTTCGTGCAGGCCGGCCGGGTCGACGGGCGCCTGCGCATCGGCGGCCGTGAGGTGGACGTACGAGGCTGGACCGGCACCCGCGACCGGAGCTGGGGCGTGCGCCCCGTACCCGGCGAGGAAGGTGGGCGGCTCGCCCAGGACCATCCCACCGAGGGCTTCCACTGGATCTGGGCACCGGTCCGCTTCGACGACCGTTTCCTCATGGTGCTCACGCAGGAGGACGCCGACGGGTACCGCACCCTCACGGACGCCACCCTCGTCCGCGAGGGCCACCGTGACCGCCAACTCGGCTGGCCCCAGACCGACATCACCTACCGCCCCGGCACCCGCCACCCCGAGAGCGCGGTCGTCCACCTCACCGATCCGGTCGCCCGCAAGCCCCTCGAACTCGGCGTGGAGATCCTCACCTCCTCGCCGCTCGCTCTCGGCGCCGGGTATCCGCCGGCCGACGACTGGCAGCACGGCACCTGGCAGGGCCGGGGCTGGACCGACCGGCGCGCCTACGACCTCTCCGACCCGTCCGCCCACCCCCTGGCCGCGTACGGGGTGACCGATCACGCGGCCCGCTTCACCCTCGACGGGCAGGTCGGCCACGGCATCTTCGAGCACGGCAGCTTCGGCCGGCACGACCCGAGCGGCTTCACCGGCTTCGACTCGGTCGCCCCGCCACGCCCGTAAACCACCTTCAGGCAGAGGGAGTTCGACGATGGCGACAGCGCCACGCCCGCGCACCTCCACCCGCGAACCCGAAGAGATCGCCCGCCGGCTCACCGCGTGGCTCGGCACCAGGCTGCCCGGCGCCGCGGCGGTCGACGTCCGCGTCCCCGAGTCCAACGGCATGTCCAGCGAGACCCTGCTCTTCGACATCGAGCACCCCGAACCCCCGGTGCGCGCCTGCGCGTTGCGCCTGGCCGCCGATCCGTCCGCGTACACGATCTTCCCGGTGTACGACATGCCGCGCCAGTACCGCACGATGCGGCTCGCCGCCGAGCTAGCCGGGATCCCGGTACCGCGGGTGCTGTGGCTGGAGGAGGACCCGGGCCCGCTCGGCGCGCCCTTCTTCGTCATGGAGCGGGTCGCCGGCCGGGTGCCGCCCGACGTGATGCCGTACACCTATGAGGGCAACTGGCTGCACGCGGCGACCGACGCCGAGCGCGCACGGCTCGAAGAGGCGAGCATCGGCATCATCGCCCGGCTGCACGACGGCGTACCGGCGGCCGCCGCCGAGTTCCTGGCGCTGCCCGGCGAAGGCAGCCCGCTGCGCCGCCACGTCACCGCCCAACGGGCCTTCTACGCCTGGGTGGTGGCCGGGCTCGCCCCCTCACCGCTGATCGAGCGCGCCTTCGACCGGCTGGAGGAGTTGTGGCCGCGCGACGAGGGCGAGGCGGTCCTCAACTGGGGAGACGCCCGGATCGGCAACATCATCTACGACGGCTTCGAACCGGCCGCCGTGCTCGACTGGGAGATGGCGGCGCTCGCCCCGCGCGAGGTCGACCTCGGCTGGACCGTCTATCTGCACCGCTTCTTCCAGGACCTCACCGTGAGCTTCGGCCAGCCGGGACTGCCCACGTTCCTGCGCCGCGACCGGATCGAGGAGAGCTACGCGCGCCGCACCGGCCACACCCCGCGCGACATGGACTTCTACACGCTCTACGCCGCCCTGCGGCACGCGGTGGTGATGCTCAGGGTCGCCTATCGGCAGGCCCACTTCGGCGAGGTCGCCGTACCCGCGGATCCGGACACACTGATCCTGCACCACGACAGTCTGCGCGCCATGGTGCAGGGCAGTTACTGGCGAGACCTTGAGTGACCCAGGGTGGGTCAGGCGGCCCTGTCCTGCTGCCGGGGCACCTGGAGCGGGCGCGAACCGGGCCCGCCGACGTGGGAGAAGGGCTGGGTGCGCCAGTCGAGCCCCTGAGGGAGCGTCAGCAGCAGCGCCGTGTCCTGTTCCTGAGTGCCCGTCACGTCATCGGCGGGGCGGGCCTCGTCGGCCGCACGCCCGGTGCCCGCACAGACGGAGAGCCCGAACGGGTTCCAGGGCGAGGTGACGTGGGCGTGCTCGGGCAGCTCGTCCTCGTCCGCGAGGAGGGCGATGGGCTGGGCGCAGTCCGGGCAGATCACCCGGTACATCTCGAACGTGTCGTACGCGTCGAGCTCGTCGTCGAAGCCGGGTTCGACGCCCTCCGGCTCGGGCTCGACGGCCGCCTGCTTGCGGTTGCCGCGCACGGCAGGGCGTCCGGGACGCTTCACACTCTGCATGGGATTCTCCCCCTCGGGTGGGCCGGCCGCGGATGTCCATGAGTCGCGGCCTCGACCACAGCAAGCACTTCCCGCCCCGTGCGCGAGGTAACCGCGCGACACCCCAGGACACGGCCGGAAAGGTGTGGTCTTCGTCACATGCCGATTGCAGGTGCCCGAGGCGCGGTAGACGAGAGGCCCTTCGCGGTACCGGGAGGATCAAGGGACCGGTAGGTTCGTCGCCATGGAGGAGCTCGACCGACAGATTGTGCAGCTGCTCGTCAAGGACGGGCGGATGAGCTACACCGACCTGGGCAAGGCCACGGGCCTGTCCACGTCAGCGGTGCACCAGCGGGTGCGCCGTCTCGAACAGCGCGGCGTGATCCGCGGCTACGCGGCCGTCGTCGACCCCGAGGCCGTCGGACTGCCGATGACGGCGTTCATCTCGGTGAAACCGTTCGACCCGAGCGCCCCCGACGACATCGCCGAACGCCTCGCGGGCGTCCCGGAGATCGAGGCGTGCCACAGCGTGGCCGGCGACGAGAACTACATCCTGAAGGTCCGGGTGGAGACCCCCCACGAGCTGGAGAACCTCCTCGCCCGGGTCCGCTCCCTGGCCGGCGTCTCGACCCGCACGACGGTAGTCCTCTCCACCCCGTACGAGGCCCGCCCGCCGCGCATCCAGTAGGCCCCCGCCGCCTTGGGCAATCTGCCGCCCCAAAGCCTTGGGCAATCTGCCGCCAGGGGCGGCAGGGTGGGCAAGGCGGCACCCCGGGGCGGGGCGAGCGCTCCGTCCGGCCTGTGCCCCGGCGCGGCCCCGCCCGACAAATAGGACCCCGCGCACACCGCCCCCCGCGCGACGCGGGAAACTGTCCCCATGAGCACGCCCCCCAACACCCGCACCGTCCTCCTGCGCCGCGGCGAGGTCCACAGCCCCGCCGACCCCTTCGCGACCGCCATGGTCGTAGAGGCGGGCCACGTCGCCTGGGTCGGTTCGGAAGGCGCCGCTGACGCGTTCGTGGACGGCGTGGACGAGGTCGTCGACCTCGACGGCGGCCTGGTCACCCCGGCGTTCACCGACGCCCATGTGCACACCACGTCGACCGGCCTCGCCCTCACCGGCCTCGACCTCACCGCCGCACGCACCCGCGCCGAAGCCCTCACCCTCGTACGCGACCACGCGACGTCCCGCCCCACCGACCGGATCCTCCTCGGACACGGCTGGGACGCGGCCCGCTGGCCCGACGGCCGGCCGCCCACCCGCGTCGAACTCGACGAGGCCACCGGCGGCCGCCCGGTCTATCTCTCCCGCATCGACGTGCACTCCGCCGTCGTCAGCACGGCCCTGCTCGACCTCGTCCCGGGTGTCCGCGACCGCGCCGGGTACGACCCCGAGGGCCCCCTCACCCGCGACGCCCACCACGCCGTGCGCGCCGCCGCCCTCGGCGCGGTCGGCCCCCAGCAGCGCACCGAGGCGCAGCGCGCCGCGCTCCGGCACGCCGCCTCGCTCGGGATCGGCTCGGTCCACGAGTGCGGCGGGCCCGACATCTCCTCCGAGGACGACTTCACGGGCCTGCTCGACCTCGCCCGCTCCGAGCCCGGCCCGCGCGTCGCCGGCTACTGGGCGGACCGCGACATCGAGCGGGCCCGGGGCCTGGGCGCGCTCGGCGCCGCCGGCGACCTCTTCGTGGACGGCGCCCTCGGTTCGCACACGGCGTGCCTGCACGAGCCGTACGCCGACGCCGCCCACACCGGCACCGGCTACCTCACCGCGGACGACATCGCCGCCCATGTCGTGGCCTGCACGGAGGCGGGCCTCCAGGCCGGTTTCCACGCCATCGGCGACGCCGCCTGCACCGCCGTGGTCGACGGGATGCGCGCGGCCGCCGAGAAGGTCGGCCTCGCGCGCGTGCGCGCCGCGCGCCACCGGGTCGAGCACGCCGAGATGCTCACCCCCGAAACCGTCGCCGCCTTCGCGGAGTTCGGCCTCACCGCGTCCGTGCAGCCCGCCTTCGACGCCCTGTGGGGCGGCACGGACGGCATGTACGCCGACCGCCTCGGCGCCGAGCGGGCCCGCACCCTCAACCCCTACGCGGCCCTGCTGAAGGCCGGCGTCCCGCTCGCCTTCGGCTCGGACAGCCCGGTCACCCCGCTCGACCCGTGGGGCACGATCCGCGCCGCCGCGTTCCACCGCACGCCCGAGCACCGCGTCTCCGTACGCGCCGCGTTCACCGCCCACACCCGCGGCGGCTGGCGCGCCGTCGGCCGCGACGACGCGGGCGTCCTCGTCCCGGGCGCCCCCGCCGACTACGCCGTCTGGCACACCGGCGAGCTGGTCGTGCAGGCCCCGGACGACCGGGTGGCGCGCTGGTCGACCGACCCGCGCTCGGGCACCCCGGGCCTGCCGGACCTGACCCCGGGTGCCGAACTCCCGGTCTGCCTGCGGACCGTCGTGTTCGGACAGACGGTCTTCGTACGGCCGGACGAGTGATGTACCGGGGCGGCGTGCATCCGATCGCGGGTCCGCACCGTCCCGTACGACCTGCGTATCCTCCGCCCTGACCAGGCGTGTTCCCGAAGACCCCCAGGTCAAACGGCTGTTGACAGAACGCGGCGGGGGGCGGGTAGGTTCGGCCGGGTCCACCACCTTCCAGGCACGACCGGGGAAGTCCACGCAGTCGTCGAACGCAGCTGGGTCAGGGGGTGGTGCGCCGCACCGGCGCATCATCACTGGGAGCCAGGCCCAGCGCCCGCGCCACGGGGCGCTGGAACGTTCCGGCCGGTCGAGCCAGGTGCGACCCGGGTGGGGCCCGGGCGTTCAGTAGACAACGGCTTTAGGTCGACCCGCAGCCAGCGGGCCCCAGGTCGGCCCGAAGGACGCCCGGCCCCGATCCGCAGTTTCCGTTCACCCGCCGCAGGGCGCCTTGTCGGCGTGAACTTTCCTGCTCGCTATGGTGGTCCCCTTGTGCAGGAAAGTTTTAAGGGGAAGCTGTGAGCGACGGCGGCGGGCGGAAGTTCGGCCCTCTGGGTACGGCCTTGGTGATCATTCCGACCTTCAACGAGGCGGAGAACATCACGTCCATCGTGGGCCGCGTCCGGGCAGCGGTGCCCGCGGCGCACGTCCTGGTCGCCGATGACAACAGCCCGGACGGCACCGGCAAGCTCGCCGACGAGCTGGCCGCCGAGGACGATCAGGTGCACGTGCTGCACCGCACCGGCAAGGAAGGCCTGGGCGCCGCCTATCTGGCCGGCTTCGCCTGGGGCATCGAGCACGACTACGGCGTCCTGATCGAGATGGACGCCGACGGCTCGCACCAGCCGGAGGAACTGCCCCGGCTGCTCACCGCGCTCAAGGGCGCCGACCTCGTGCTCGGCTCGCGCTGGGTGCCGGGCGGCCGGGTCGTGAACTGGCCCAAGTCCCGCGAGTTCCTCTCCCGCGGCGGCTCCACGTACTCGCGCCTCCTGCTCGACGTCCCGATCCGCGACGTCACCGGCGGCTTCCGCGCCTTCCGCCGCGAGACCCTCGAAGGCCTCGGCCTCGACGAGGTCGCCTCGCAGGGCTACTGCTTCCAGGTCGACCTGGCCCGCCGTGCCGTCAAGGCGGGCTATCACGTCGTCGAGGTCCCGATCACCTTCGTCGAGCGCGAGCTGGGCGACTCCAAGATGAGCAAGGACATCGTCGTGGAGGCCCTGTGGCGGGTCACCACGTGGGGCGTGGGGGAGCGGGTGGGCAAGGCGCTCGGACGCAGGCCGGAGGCCCGCTGAGCCCCTCCTGGGGCGCGTTCCTGATCTTCTCCTTACGCCACTTGGACGCGGTACCGGGCACACTTGAGCCATGACCACTGGTACTCCGCCCCGCAAGCCCCCGGGGGCCCGGCGCTCCCGGGCCCGTACGCTCCTGCCGATCGGCGTCGCCGCGTGGGTGGTCCTGGAGATCTGGCTGGGGACCGTCGTGGCGCAGGCGATCGGCGGATTCCCGTACTTCCTGATCATGGTGGCCGGCTTCGTGCTCGGCGCTGTCGTGATCAAGGCGGCCGGACGCCGCGCCTTCCAGAACCTGAACGAGACGCTCCGGCGCCAGCAGCAGGGTGTCGTGGAGGCCGGGGAGCAGCGCCAGCAGGGCAATGGGCTGCTGCTGCTCGCCGGCCTCTTCCTGATGATCCCCGGACTGATCACGGACGCCTTCGGCCTGCTGCTGCTCGTCCCGCCGCTGCGCACGGCCCTGAGCCGCTACACGGAGCGGACGCTGGAGAAGAGGATGAGCGCGGCGGCCCCGGGCTCGCTGGGCGACGCGTTCCAGCAGGCGCGGATGCGCCAGCCCGGCTCCACGGTCATCCAGGGCGAGGTCGTCCGCGAGGACGAGTACCCGGGCCCGCGCCGGGACGACGCCGACCCGCGCCCGCCGCTCACGCCCTGAGGCGGCGCGGGCGCACATGACAAAGGCCGGGGGCCGGACACACGGTGTGTGTCCGGCCCCCGGCCTTGTGCTCTGTTTGTTCAAGCCCCGCTTGGGATCACGCGGACTTGCGGCTGTCCCTCGGGTGGACCGCGATGTTCATCGCGCCCGAGCGCAGTACCGCCAGGCGCTCCTCGAGGACCTCTTCGAGCTCCTCACGGGTGCGCCGCTCCATCAGCATGTCCCAATGCGTACGGGCGGGCTTCGCCTTCTTCTCCTCAGGGCCGTCACCGTCCACGAGAAGTGCCTGGGCCCCGCAGACCTTGCACTCCCACTCCGGCGGAATCTCGGCCTCCACCGAGAAGGGCATCTCAAAGCGATGGCCCTTCTCGCATGCGTACTCCACGGCCTGGCGCGGAGCCAGGTCGATGCCGCGGTCCGTCTCATAGCTGGTCACTACGAGGCGTGTGCCGCGAAGAGCTCGCTCACTCATGAATCGTGCCTCCCGGGCTTGTCGCCCACAGGACAGGTGTCGCTGTCGTCGTCATCCGGTCAACGTCCGGTCGGCGGTAAAGATTCCCGGTCCCCGGGTCATGCGTCGCCGTCGTAGCCGCAGCCTGATCAGTACATGCTGTACCCACCGGCGCCCGGTTTGTCACATCTGACACCAGATGTTACCTAGCGTCGCAATATCTTGACGTGCAGTAACGGTACGCCTGGCAGGCCAACCGCGTACACTACCGGCCTTTGCCCTCAGGTGCTAAATCCGGGTCGGTACAGGATTCCCCGCGTCGCGGATCGCCTGACGGACAGGTACCCGCGCGAGCAGGACAAAACCGATCACAAAGAAGGCAACCAGCGACACGATCGCGTCCCGGTAACTGCCGGTCAGCTGGAACGCGAGCCCGAACACCAGCGGCCCCACCCAGCTCATCCCCCGGTCGCTCATCTCGTACGCGGAGAAGTACTCGGCTTCCTTGCCGGCCGGTACGAGGTGCGAGAACAGGGAGCGGGAGAGGGCCTGGGTACCGCCGAGGACGAGGCCGATGCCGACCGCCAGGGCGTAGAACCACCCGGGCGAGCCCTTGGGCAGGAAGTAGCCCGCCCCGATGGTCACCGTCCACGCCACCAGGGAACCGAGGATCGTGCGCTTCGCGCCGTACGCGCGCGCGAGGCGGCCCATCCCGAGCGCCCCCGCCACCGCCAGGACCTGCACCAGGAGCACCGCCGTGATCAGCGACGACTGATCGAGGCGCAACTCCTCGGAGCCGTACACGGAGGCCTGGGAGATCACCGTCTGCACACCGTCGTTGTAGACGAGATAGGCGAGCAGGAAGGAGAGCGTCAACGGATGGCGGCGCATGTCCTTCAAAGTGGCGAGCAGCTGACGCAGCCCGGTCCCCGTCCGCGTACGGCCCTGCGCGGGAATCGAGCGCCGCTCACGCAGACGGCGTAGCGGGATCAGGGTGAACGCGCCCCACCAGAGTCCGGCGGAGGCGAGGCAGATGCGCACGGCCGTCGACTCCGTGAGGCCGAAGGAGTCGTGGGCCAGATACAGCACCAGGTTCACCACGAGTACCAGCGAGCCGGCCGCGTAGCCGAAGGCCCAGCCGCGCGACGACACGGCGTCGCGCTCCTCGGGAGGGGCGATCTGCGGCAGGAAGGAGTTGTAGAGGGCCATCGACACGGCCAGCGCGGCGTTCGCCACCACGAGGAGCAGTCCGCCGAGCAGATAGCGGTCGCCGCCCAGGAAGAACATGGCCGTCGTGGCCGCCGCGCCGATGTAGGCGGAGAGCGCGAGCAGGGGCTTCTTGCGGCCCGACCGGTCGGCGGCCGCGCCCGCGAGCGGCATCACGAAGATCGCGACGATCACCGAAAGGGAGACCGTGTACGCGAAGAAGGACCCCGCGCGGACCGGGATGCCCAGCGGGTGCACATAGCCGTCCGCGTCCGCCGCGGCCTTCGCCACCGAGGTGAGATACGGGCCCAGGAACACGGTCAGGACGCTCGTCGAGTAGACCGAGCACGCCCAGTCGTAGAAGTACCAGCCGCGTTGTTCGCGCTTGCGCTCGGCCAGGGCGGTCGCGCCCGTCGCCGTCTCGTGCGCGGTGTCGGTGCCCACCCGTGTCCCCTTGTTGTCCCCGTGAGTCCGTCGCGCCGCGGGCAGCCGTCAGGCCCAGGTTCCCCGGTCCTTCAGCACGTCCCGCAGCGTCTCGATGTGATCGGAAACTATGCCATCGACCCCGAGGTCGAGAAGCCGTCTCATCTCGGACTCCTCGTTGACCGTCCAGACATGGACCTGGAGACCGCGCGCGTGGGCGGCTCGTACGAAACGGTCGTCGACGACCCGGATCCGCCCATGGGTGACCGGGACCTGCGCGCAGACGGCCGAGCCGCGCAGGACCGCCGGGAGGCCGTACGACTTCAGGCGCAGGCCGAGCACGCCCTTGGTGCCGTACGAGGTGGCGAGCCGCGGCCCGGCGACGGCCTGCGCCTTGGCCACCCGGCTCTCCGAGAACGAGCCCACACAGACCCGGTCCCACGCGCGCGTGCGGCGGAGCAGATCCAGCAGGGGCACGAGGGCCGGCTCGGCCTTCACGTCCACGTTCCAGCGGACGTCCGGGAAGGCCTCCAGGAGATCCTCGAAGAGGGGGACCGGTTCCGTGCCCGCCACGCGCGCGTGGCGGATCTCGCTCCACGGCAGATCCGCGATCCGGCCCCGCGCGTCCGTCACCCGGTCCAGGGTGGCGTCGTGGAACGCGACGAGGCGGCCCTCGCGCGTCGCGTGCACATCGGTCTCGATGTAGCGGTAGCCGAGGTCCACGGCGTGCCGGAACGCCGCGAGGGTGTTCTCCAGACCGCCCGCCGCCCCGCCGCGGTGGGCGAGGGCGAGCGGTCCGGGATGGTCGAGATAGGGGTGGCGTACGCGGTCGGTCACCGACGCAGTATCGCCCGTCGCGGTGACGCCCCGGCGGCCGCGGTGAATCCGGCCGACGGCGCGGGGGCGGCGAAGACGCGCAGGAAGAACTGGGCCAGCGGGCCGATCGCGACCGCGTACAGGACGGTGCCCACCCCGATCGTGCCGCCGAGCAGGAACCCAGTCACCACGACGGCGACCTCGACGGCCGTGCGCATCAGGCGGATCGAGCGGCCCGTGCGCCGGTGCAGCCCCGTCATGAGGCCGTCGCGCGGACCGGGCCCGAACTTCGCCGCGATGTAGAGGCCGGTCGCCGCCCCGTTGAGCACGATCGCGACGATCATCAGCGGAATACGGACCCCGTAGGCGTGCACCTCGGGCACGAGGGCGAGCGTGCCGTCCATGGCGAGGCCGACCACGAACACGTTCGACACCGTGCCGAGGCCGGGACGCTGGCGCAGCGGGATCCACAGGAGCAGTACGAGCGCGCCCACGATGATCGACACGACGCCGATCGAGATGCCGGTCAGCTCGGAGAGGCCTTGGTGCAGCACGTTCCACGGCTCCAGGCCGAGTCCCGCCTCGACCAAGAGCGCCGAGCTGGCGCCGTACAGGGCGAGACCCACGTAGAGCTGGAGGAGGCGGCGAGGGAGGGGGCCGCTGCCGGGCGCGGGCGGCAGCGGCATGGACGGCTCCGGCACTGTCGGCTCCGACGCTGACGGCTCTGGCGCGGACAAGAGAACCCCCTGTGGTGGCTGTGGACTGACCCGTGACACTCTGTGGCCTGTAAACCCCTGCCAACCATGGCCAATTCCGGGAAGGTGGACTGGACCGCATGGCTCAGTGGACTTCGGCGATCGGCTCGGCCCAGCTCGCCCGGCTGCTCACCTCGCAGCAGGAGCGCCCGCCGGGCCCCGGCGCCCGCCGCCCGCCCGCCTACCGGGCGCTCGCCGACGGCATCCGCCTGCTCGTCCTGGAGGGCCGCGTCCCGGTGGCCACCCGGCTGCCCGCCGAGCGGGAGCTCGCCCAGGCGCTCTCGGTCAGCCGCACCACCGTCGCGGCCGCCTACGAGGCGCTGCGCGGCGAGGGGTTCCTGGAGTCCCGCAGGGGAGCGGGCAGTTGGACCGCGGGCCCGGCCGGGAACCCGCTCCCCGCCCGGGGCCTCGAACCGCTGCCGCCCGAGGCCCTGGGCTCGATGATCGACCTCGGCACGGCCGCCCTGCCCGCCCCCGAACCGTGGCTGACCCGCGCCGTGCAAGGCGCACTCGACGAACTGCCGCCCTACGCCCACACCCACGGCGACTACCCGGCTGGGCTGCCCGCGCTGCGCACGATGATCGCCGAGCGGTACACCGCGCACGGCATCCCGACCATGCCCGAGCAGATCATGGTGACGACCGGCGCCATGGGCGCCATCGACGCGATCTGTCACCTCTTCGCGGGCCACGGCGAGCGCGTCGCCGTCGAGTCGCCCAGCTACGCGAACATCCTCCAGCTGATGCGGGAGGCGGGGCTGCGGCTCGTCCCCGTCGCCATGGCCGACCGGCTCACCGGCTGGGACGTCGACCGCTGGCGGCAGGTGCTGCGGGACGCGGCGCCGCGACTCGCCTATGTGGTCGCGGACTTCCACAATCCGACCGGCGCGCTCGCCGACGAGGAGCAGCGCCGCGCACTGGTCGACGCGGCCCGCTCGGCGGGCACCGTGCTCGTGGTCGACGAGACCATGACCGAGCTGCACTTCGACCGCGACCAGAAGATGCCGCGCCGCGTCTGCGCCTTCGACCCGGCCGGCTCGACGGTCGTCACGGTGGGCTCGGCCAGCAAGGCGTTCTGGGCGGGCATGCGGATCGGCTGGGTGCGGGCCGCCCCGGACGTGATCCGCAGTCTGGTCGCCGCGCGCGCCTACGCGGACCTCGGCACTCCGGTCGTCGAGCAGCTGGCGGTGAACTGGCTGCTGAACACCGGCGGCTGGGAGGAGGCCGTGGATCTGCGCCGCGGCCAGGCGCGGGAGAACCGGGACGCCCTCGTCGGCGCACTGCGCCGGGAACTGCCCGACTGGGAGTTCGACGTGCCGGAGGGCGGCCTGACGCTGTGGGTGAAGGCGGGCGGCCTCTCCGGATCGCGGCTCGCCGAGGTGGGGGAGCGGGTCGGGGTGCGGGTGCCGTCCGGGCCGCGGTTCGGCGTGGACGGCGCCTTCGAGGGCTATGTGCGGCTGCCGTTCACCGTGGGCGGCGCCGTGGCCGACGAGGCCGCCGTGCGGCTCGCGGCGGCGGCCGGACTGGTGAGGGACGGTCAGGGTGCGGGCGGGGACGTGCCGCGCACCCTGATCGCGTAATACGCCGTCAGTACTCCACGAGCGCCGATCGCGTGATCCGGCATCAGTACTTATGGAGCGCCGATCGCGTGATCCGGCGTCAGTACTTATGGAGTGCCGATCGCATGATCCTTCGTCAGCGCTCCGCGAGCGCCTCGGCCTCGTCCGGAACCGCCTCCGCCTCCACGGCGGTGTCCGCGGACTCGGCGGGGGCGAGCCGCTGCGGCAGCAGCCCCATGACCGCCTGCCGGTGCGCCTCACTTGTCGCGTCGTCGTAGGGGTCGGGTGTGGCCGGCACCTGGAGCCGGAGGACCGGCCCCGCGCCCAGACGGGCGTAGCCGCGGCCGGCCGGGACCTCGGAGGTGGGGGTCGTCGGCGGCTGGATGCCGAGGACGTCCTCCAACTCCTCCGGAGTGGCCGGACCGAGCACCACGCGCGCGCGGGTGTGCTGGCGCACCGGCTCGATCAGGGCGTCGAGGCTGTCGAACTGCTCGGCCACGACGACCGTCACGCCGGCCGCCCTACCGTGCCGCAGCGGCACCTGGAGCAGCGTCTGCGGATCCCTGCGGCCGTCCGCCGCGGCGAGGTGACCCAGCGCGCTGGGCCGGTCGAGCAGGATCCACAGAGGGCGCTTGATGTCGTCCGGAGTGGGGTGCCCGGCCTGTCGCGCCCGGTTCGCCGCGATCAGCCGGCGCTCGGTCTCGTTCGCCGCCCATTCGAGGCTGGCGAGCGCCCCCGCCAGACCGCACTCGACGGCGAGGACACCGTCCCGGCCGACCAGACAGGCGTAGTCGCCGGTTCCACTGCCCTCGATGATCAGTACGTCGCCGTGCTCGAGGGCCTGCAGCGCGATCGAGCGCACGAGGGACGTCGTGCCGCTGCCGGGCTGGCCCACGGCCAGCAGATGGGGCTCGGTGGAGCGGACGCCGGTGCGCCAGACGACCGGCGGCACGTCCCGCTGCTCCTCACCGTCCATGACCGGCAGCGTGCGCTGCACCCCGGTCTCGTCGGTGAAGCCCAGCACCGTCTCGGCGGGGGCGGTCACGAAGCGCTGGGCGGCGATGTGGGTGGGGAGCGGGGCGAGCACCGTCACGGTGAGGTGGTTGCCCTCCTCGTCCCAGGCGAAGTGGTACTCACGGCCGCGGCCCAGCTTGGCGCCGAGCAGCTGCTCGATCCGGGCCCGCGACTGCGCCTCGCCGTCGGTGAAGTAGGCGGGGTAGCTGATCGTGAGCCGGTCGAAGCGGCCGTCGCCGTCGAAGTCGTAGGTCTCGAAGGCCTTCTCCCACTCGCCGCCGTGGGCGTAGAGCGGGCTGGGGTCCTCGGCCACGGAGAAGTACGGGACGAGCGCCTCGTAGAGCGAGGAGAGGCGCTTGACCTGCGACTCGTCGGGTCCGGCCGGCGCCTCGGGCTGCTTGGGGTCGCGGCCCTTCCACGCGGCCGCCGCCATGACCGTGATGATCGCGAGCAGCGGCCCGTAGGGAATGAACACCACGACCAGGACCACGGCGGCCACCAGGAACAGCAGCGGTCCGCGCCGGTCCTTGGGGGTGTCCGTCCACTTGCGTCGCCCGGCGGCAACCAGACGACGCAGTCCACGGGTGATCGTGATGAGCGGATGGAGTACGTCGGTGGCGCCGTCGGCGGCCGTCCGTGCCATTTCCCGGCTCCGGGCGATGGAGGCGCTGCCGGTGCTCAGAATCCGGGGCAACGGGGAGTTGGGACGCCTGACCACGTCGGTCTCCTGAAGGTGTGTGCGGGTGGATGGGCCGTCAGAACTTGATCCCGCCGAGCAGGCTGGCGAGGCTCGCGCCGCCTGCCTTGATGCTCGGGGCGATGGCCGTGCCCGCCAGGTAGAAGCCGAAGAGGGCGCATACCAGTGCGTGCGAGGCCTTCAGTCCGTCCTTGCGGAAGAACAGAAAGACGATGATGCCGAGCAGCACGACGCCCGAGATGGACAGGATCATGAGGGTTCTCCTGGTTGGTGGGGACAGTCACCATGAGTTCTTCCAGGCTCACAGCATGTATCTATACGACAAAAGGTGCAAATGGGTGGATTTCCTCATGTTTCACCCGGTCAGCAGACGCGGATGAGGTACCCGGACGGGCTGTCGGACGGTCGTCCGTACTGCCCGTGATCTTTGCCTCGGCGGGGTCCGCTCATGTGCCCCGGCGGGCAGTACCCTGGCGATTCACTCGTACGGCCGCACGGCTGTACCGGCACGGATGTGAAAGGCGGTTCAGTCGATGAGCGAAGCCCCCGACCCGGAGGTCGTGGAGCTGGCCACCAAGATCTTCGACCTCGCGCGCCGCGGCGAGACGGAGGCACTCACGGCGTACGTGGACGCGGGCGTGCCCGCGAACCTCACGAACGACCGGGGGGACACGCTCGTCATGCTCGCCGCGTACCACGGCCACGCGGAGACCGTGACCGCGCTCCTGGAGCGCGGCGCCGACGCCAACCGTGCGAACGACAAGGGACAGACCCCGCTCGCGGGCGCCGTCTTCAAGGGCGAGGAGCCGGTGATCAGGGCGCTGCTCGCCGGTGACGCGGATCCGGCCGCGGGGACGCCGTCGGCGGTCGACACGGCTCGGATGTTCGGCAAGGCGGAGCTCCTGGAGCTCTTCGGCGCCTCCTGAGACACAGGCGCTGACCAGGCAGAACGGGGGTGCAGGAAATGTGGTCGCGGCGGGCGGAACCGCTGGGTCATGATGACGGCGTGATTTACGGACGCGATGGCGGGGCAGGTGCTGCCCACGTGCCACGTGGGCCGTAAGTGGCCCGGTTCGGGCCTTGGACGAGAGGCAGAGAGATGGTCTACAGCAAGCAAGAAACGGCGGGCGCTCCGACGTGTTGTCACGTGGCCAGGTAGGTGCGGATTCCCGGTTGCGTCGACGCTTGATGTGAGGCTGTTTCCCATGTTCGAACCGGTCATAGCGCCCAGCGGTACGCTGCTCGGCCTGCTGCAGCGGGGCCGCGGTGACGGCACGCTGCACGCGCTGACGGCGCCGCGGGACGAGGCGCTCGCGGCTCTCAATCACTGTGTGCTGAGCGACCCCCGCCACGACTGGCAGGTGGAGAACCGCTCGCTGTACTACGCCCGTCTCTACCTCGACCTCCACGGCGAGCTCGGGGAGATCGAGCGGCACCTCTTCGACCCCGACGACGTCGTCGACACGGACGAGTGCCGTACGGGGCTCGCCCTGTCCGTGCTCGGGCACCTCGCCTCCTATGGCAGGCGGGACGCCCTGGAGCTGCTGCGCAGGTACGCCGCCTTCGGCGGGAACTGGGCCTGGGCGCTCGACGAGCTGGCCCTGCGCGACGACGACGCCGGACTGCGCGCCCTCGCCGAGCCGGTCCTCGCCCGCTTCCCCCAGGACGCCGAGGCCGATCTCGTCGCGGCCGTCCGCGACGCCTTCGAGCCCCGCCCGTGGCGGTTGTGGGCCGAGGACCCGCGGCCCCACATCGGAGCACGCGTGCGTGCCGCCCAGGAATCCGGCTCCTTCGACCGCTGGCAGCGGCAGATGCGGCCCTCGGGGCCGCGCCCCGAGTGGAGCGTGCAGGCCGTCTTCGACTGGGCGCAGGAAGGCTTCGAGCGGGGCGCGGTGCTGTACGTGCCGGCCGCGCGCTGCCTGACCGCCGTCGCGGGCCCCACGGACCGTGCCGAGATCCTGCGGGCCGCCCGCGAGGGTTCGGACGGAGCCCGCTGCACCGCCCTGCGCTACTTCACCGACACCCAGGATCCCGACGTACTGGATCTCGTCGAGGCCGCCGTGGAGTCACCCTCCCGGGTGGTCGTGGACGCGGCCGTCGACTGCTTCGAACGGATGCGGTCCGTCGCCGCCGTGGAGCGTGCCCGGCGCTGGGCACCACGGCCCGACGTGCTCGGCGCCGCCGCCGGGCGGATGCTCGCGTGCCGCGGCGGCACCCAGGACCGCGAGCTGGTCCTGACCGCCCTCCGGGAGGCCGTCCGCGGCGACGGGCCCGACGCCCCCACCCTCTGGCCGCTCGTCGACGGGGCGAGCCGCCTCGGCATCGTCTGCGCGGCCCCCGTCCTGCGGCACATCTACCGCGAGACCGCCTCGTCCCACGGACGCGGACAGGCCGCCCGCGCCCTCGCCGCCACCGACCCCTCCTTCGCCGCCGGGTTCGCCGTCGAGTGCCTGTGGGACTGCGAGGAGTCGACCCGCGAGATCGCCGCACGGCACGCCGAGACCGGTGACGCCCGGGTGGTGGACCAGTTGCGCAGGCTCGCCGCCGACCCGGCCGAGGAGGCCGAGGTGCAGACCGCCGTACGCAGCAGGATCGGGCCGGACGCGACGGCCCTGTGACGCCCTGATGGACGGGAGGCGGCCCCCGGGCGAGGGGCCGCCTCCCGCCGTTTCCCCAGGTGTCGCGGGGTGACCCAACGCTCACGGGACGTTCCACGGCGGGAAAGATCCACTTTGACGTGGGCACGCCGGACGCGGCGAGAACACCCGTATGCGTGTCGTCATCGTGACCGAGTCCTTCCCGCCCGACATCAACGGAGTGGCGCACTGCGCCCTGCAGACCGCCCGGCATCTCGCCGCCCGCGGTCACGATCCCCTGGTCGTCGCACCGGCCGTCGCGGCCGGCCCCGAGGCGGACGCGGCCGCGCCCTGCCCGGTGGTCCGCGTCCCCTCACTGCCGCTGCCCGGCTATCCCCAGGTCCGGGTGGCGCTGCCGAGCCGGCGCGTTGCCCAGACGCTGGCCGCGCACGGCGCCGAACTCGTCCATCTGGCCAGCCCGTTCGTGCTCGGGGTGCGCGGTATGACGGCGGCCGCCCGGCTCGGGATTCCCGCCGTCGCCGTCTATCAGACCGATCTGGCCGGCTACGCCCGTACGTACATGGGGGCAGGGGAGGCCACGGCCTGGCGGCGGATCCGCGGGGTGCACGGCGCCGCCGACCGCACCCTGGCCCCCTCCACGGCGGCGCAGCGCGATCTGGAGGCGCACGGGGTGCCGCGGGTGCGGCTGTGGCCCCGGGGCGTGGACTCCGCACGGTTCCGCCCCGCGCTCCGCGACGAGCGGCTGCGGGCCGACCTCGCACCGGGCGGCGAACTGCTCGTCGGATACGTGGGACGGCTCGCGCCCGAGAAGCGGGTGGAGCTGCTGGCGCCGGTGTGCGGGCGGCCCGGCGTACGGGTCGTGATCGTCGGCGACGGACCGAGCGAGGCGTCCCTGCGGGGCGTGCTCCCCGGAGCCCGTTTCCTCGGACGGCGCACCGGCGACGAACTCGCCCGGATCTACGCCTCCTTGGACGTGTTCGTGCACACAGGCCCGTACGAAACCTTCTGCCAGACCGTGCAGGAGGCCATGGCGAGCGGCGTGCCGGTGGTCGCACCCGCGGCCGGCGGCCCGCTCGACCTCGTGGCACACGGCACGACCGGACTCCTCGTGCCGCCCGACGACGCCGACGCCGTGCACGACGCGGTACGGGCGCTGGCCGCCGACCCCGGGCTGCGGTCCGCCTTCGGTGCGGCGGGCCGTACGGCGGTGGCCGGGCGGACCTGGGCGGCGGTGGGAGACCAACTGCTCGCCCACTACGACGAGGTGCTGCACGCCCGGACGGTGGTGGCGGCATGAGCGGGGCACTGCGCATCGTCCGGCTCGCCAACTTCGTCACCCCCGCGTCCGGCGGCCTGCGCACCGCGCTGCGCGAACTGGGCGCCGGGTACGCGGCGGCCGGGCACGAACCCGTGCTCATCGTGCCCGGGGAGCGGACGGCGGACGAGGAGAGCGACCAGGGCCGGGTCATCACGCTGCCGGGGAGGCCGCTGCCGGGTACCGGCGGGTACCGCGTGCTCGCCGAACGGCAGCGCGTGACACGGCTGTTGGAGCGGCTGCGCCCCGACCGCCTGGAGGTCTCGGACCGCACGACGCTGCGCTGGACCGGCGAGTGGGCCCGGCGGGCGCGGGTGCCCGCCGTCATGGTCTCCCACGAGACCGCCCACGGCGTCCTGCGCGCGTGGGGCCTGCCAGAGGCGGCGGCACGCCGGGCCGCCGACGCCCTCAACTCCCGCACGGCGCACGCCTACGCGCGCGTGGTGTGCACCACGGAATGGGCCGAGCGCGAGTTCGTCCGGCTCGGCGCCCGCAATGTGGTGCGGGCCCCGCTCGGCGTCGACCTCGTCAGCTGCCGACCGGAGTCCTGGGACTTGCGTGTGCGGGCTCGGCACGCGCGCGTGGACGAGATTCTGCTCGTCATGTGCACCCGGCTGTCCGTGGAGAAGCGGCCCGGCACGGGGATCGCGGCCCTGGCGGCACTGCGCGCGGCGGGCGTCCCCGCACGGCTGGTCGTCGCCGGGGACGGGCCGCTGCGGGCACGGCTCCAGCAGCGGGCGCGGGGGCTGCCGGTGACATTCCTCGGGCATGTCGCCGACCGGAAGGCGCTCGCCGCCCTCCAGGCCACGGCCGACGTGTGCCTGGCGCCGGGACCCGCGGAAACGTTCGGCCTCGCCGCGCTGGAGGCTCTGGCCTGCGGGACGCCGGTCGTCGTCAGCGCCTCCTCGGCACTGCCCGAGGTGGTCGGGGCGGCCGGCGCCGTGGCCGCCGACCACGGAGCGGCCTTCGCCCGGGCCGTACGCGAGGTGCTCGCGCGGCCCGAACGGCAGCGCCGGGAGGCCGCACGCGCGCGTGCCGAGTGTTTCGGCTGGGGCGCGGCGGTGGACGCCTTCCTGGCGGCGCACGACGTGGCACCCCTGAGGGTCGGGCTCCCCGCGGTCCGGGAGCTGCGATGAAACCGCTGCGGTTCGCCGCGCTCGGCGACTCCCTCACCGAAGGCATCGGCGACCCCGTCGGTGGCGGACGGTGGCGGGGCTGGGCCGCGCTGCTCGCGGCCGGGCTCGCCCCCTCCCACGTACCCGTCGAATTCCGGAACTTCGCGGCGAGCGGGGCGCAGACCGGCGACGTCCTGGACCGGCAGCTGCCCGCCGCGCTGGCCTTCGCCCCCGACGTCGTGTCCGTCGTCGTCGGCGTCAACGACACCCTGCGCCACACCTTCGACATCCACGCGGTGGCCGCCCGACTCGACACCGTCTACGGCGCGTTCGGCGCGCAGGGCGCGGTGCTGCTCACCGCCTGTCTGCCCGACCCGGGCGCGATGCTCGGCCTGCCCGGGGCTCTGGCCCGTCCGCTCGCCCGTCGGCAGCGGGCGGTGAACTCCGTGGTCCACGTCCTGTCCGAACGCCACGGAGCGGTCCATCTGCACGCCTCGGAGGGCGACCGGGTGGCCGACCGCGCACTGTGGAGTGCGGACCGGCTGCATCCGGGGGAGCGCGGACACCGGCTCCTCGCCGCCCGCTTCCACGCCCTGCTCACCGCGTCGGGCGTGGCTCACGGACCGGCCCCCGGCTTCGAACCGGACGGGCCCGCGCCGACCCGCACCGCCGCCTGGTGGTGGCTGGCCACCGCGGGCACCGGCTGGATCGCCCGGCGCTGCACCGACCTGCTGCCCCAACTCGTCGCCCTGGCCGCGGACGAGATACGGCACGGGCTGCGCGGAACCGGCGCACGCCTTGACCTGCGGGCGTCGGCCGGGGTGGCGGCGGCTTTGTCCGCGACCTCGGGCGGGGCGATGCGCGTCGTCTCTGGGGGTGAGGCGATGCGCGTTGCGGCTGACGGCGGGACGATGCGTATCGCGTCTGACGTCGAGGCGATGGGTGGCGTCTCTGACGCCGGGCCAACCCACATCGCCTCTGATCTCGCCTCTGACGCCGGGCCGATCCGCGTCGCGCCTGACGGCGGGGCGCTGCGCATCGCCCCCGAGTGGCGTGCGCCGCGCCCGTCAGTCCGCGAGCAGCCCGAGGGCGTCCAGTGACGCGGTCGAGTCCACGAGCGTCGTCGCCACGTCGCGCGGCCGCCAGCCCAGCTCCGTGCGGGCCCGGTCGTTGTGGATGACCGGGCGGGGCAGCGGGGCGCCCGGCGCCTCCTCGGTCGGCACGCGCGCGGCGAGCGGACCGAGCCGCTCGCGCAGGACGGCCGCCAGCTCGACGAAGCTGAGAGTCGGACCGTCCGCGACGGCCAGGAAGCGCCGCCCCGCGGCCTCGGGGGCGGCCATCGCCCGAAGATGTAGGTCCGCCACGTCGCGGACGTCCACGACGCCGAAGCGGGCCCGCGGGGCCACCGGCATCGCGCCGTCGAGCATCGCCTTGACCAGCTGCATGGAGGAGCCGATCGTGGCCGTCAGGGTGGGCCCGAAGATGCCCGTCGGGTTGACGACGACGAGTTCGGTGCCGCCGCCCGAGCGCTCCATCAGGTCCCACGCGGCCCGCTCGGCGATCGCCTTGGAGCGCGGGTAGGGCGCGAGCCCCGGGGTGTCGGGGTCGGTCCAGTCGCCCTCATCGAACCCAGCGGACTCCGCGCCCGGCTTGGGCGTGTAGCCGACCGCCGCGAAGGACGAGGTCAGCACGGTGCGCCGGACACCCGCGGCCCGCGCCGCGCGCAGCACCCGCAAAGTGCCATCGCGGGCCGGGACGATCAGCTCGTCGGGATCGTCGGGCTGGATCGCCGGGATCGGGGAGGCCACGTGGTGCACCTCCTCGCACCCGGCCACCGCGGCGGGCCACCCGTCGTCGCTCAGCAGATCCGCCGCGACGACCTGGAGCCCGGCGTCGTCGGCGCCGCCGCGCCGCACCGCCGCGCGCACCTCGGCCTCGCGGGCCGTCGAACGCACCGTGGCCCGCACCTCGCGCCCGGCGAGCAGCAGGGCGGTGATCAGTTGCGTGCCCAAGTAGCCGGACCCGCCGGTCACCAGAACCGGGCTCATCGCAGCACCTCCAGGCGCTTCGCGGCCTCCAGGGACCGCTGTGTCGCCGTTGCCTCCGCCGCGCCGTCGCCGCGTTCGCGCGCGTCCCACAGAGCGGCCTTCTCGCGCAGATAACCGAGCCGGGCCTGCTGCGCCGCGATCTCCTCCTCGACGCGCGCCGCGTGGCGCAGCAGCAGATCGCGCTGCTCGGCGGCGGCCGCCCGGCCGCGCGCCCGGTTGGACTGGTAGGTGCGCATGTCCTCGATGCTCATGCCGACCGTGCGCAGGCAGGCCAGCGCCTGGAGGAGATCGAGGTCCTCCTCGGCGTAGCGGCGGTGCCCGCTGCGCTCGTCGCGGCCGACCGGTCCGATCAGCCCCACCTCCTCGTAGTAGCGCAGAGTGGGTTCGCTCAGCCCACTGCGCCGCGATACGTCCTGAATCGTGTAGCTCGACATGTTCGGCAGCAGAACACACTTCAAGCGCTTGAAGGCAAGCCCGGACGGAACGTGGCGCTCACGCTGGCCCGGCGGACTCAGTACGGCGGGGCGATCCGGTACTGCTCGTCCCGGGCGTCCGCGACGAACATGTGCCCCGGCGCGTGGGTGATCGCGAACGGCGGCCGGGAGGCCGTCACGGCCGCCTGCGGTGTCACCCCGCAGGCCCAGAAGACCGGGATGTCGCCCGGCGCCCGCTCCACCGGGTCGCCGAAGTCCGGCGCGTCGAAGTCCGTGATGCCGAGGACCCTCGGGTCGCCGATGTGCACCGGGCCGCCGTGCACCGCCGGCATCAGGGAACTCTCCCGGATCGCCGCCTCCAGCGCCTGCGGCGGAACCGGCCGCATCGACACGACCAGCGGGCCGTGCAGCCGGCCCGCGCCACGGCACGCGCGCGTGGTCACGTACATGGGCACGTTCCTGTTCTGCTCGACATGGCGCAGCGGCACCCCGGCCGCCGCGAGCGCCCACTCGAAGGTGAAGCTGCAGCCGATCAGGAAGGAGACCAGGTCGCCGCGCCAGTGGTCGCGCACATCGGTCGGCTCGGCCGTCAACTCGCCGTGCTCCCACACCCGGTAGCGCGGCAGATCCGTGCGCAGATCGGCGCCGGACGCCAGGACGGTGGTCCACTCACCCGGGTCCGTGACGTCCAGGACCGGGCACGGCTTGGGGTTGCGCTGGCAGAACAGCAGCATGTCGTAGGCCCAGTCGGCGGGTACGGCGATCAGGTTGGCCTGCGTGTGGCCGCGTGCCCAGCCTGCGGTGGGGGCGCTCGCGCCCGTACGGAAATGGGCGCGGGTCCGACGGGGCGTCCAGGTGGCGGTGCGCTCGTCGGTGAGGCCGTTGGTCACGTCGTCGGTGAGGTTCACAGCAGTTCCTTCCCGCGGGTCTCCGGCAGTCCGAGCAGTGCCACGACGGCCAGGGCGTATCCGATGGCTCCGAAGACGAGCGCGCCGCCCACTCCCCAGCTGTCCGCGAGGAAGCCGACCAGGGTCGGGAACACGGCGCCGATCGCCCGGCCGGTGTTGTACGTGAAGCCCTGTCCTGTGCCGCGTACGGCGGTCGGATACAGCTCGCTCAGGTACGAGCCGAAGCCGCTGAAGATGGCCGACATGCAGAAGCCGAGCGGGAAACCGAGCACCAGGAGAAGGGTGTTGGCGCCGTCCGGGATGTGCGTGTACACCAGGATGCTCACCGCGGACAGGATCGCGAACAGGACGATGTTGCGCTTCCGGCCGATCCGGTCGGTGAGGTAGCCGCCCGTCAAGTAGCCGATGAACGCACCGGAGATGAGGAACGTCAGGTAGCCGCCGGTGTTGACCACCGTGAGGCCGCGGTCCGACTTCAAGTAGGTGGGCACCCAGGTGGCGAGCGTGTAGTAGCCGCCCTGGACGCCGGTCGACAGCAGGACCGCGAAGAGCGTCGTGCGCAGCAGCCCCGGCCGGAAGATCTCGGCGAACGACCCTTTGCGCTCGCTGACTTCGAGCCTCTCCACCGCCTTCGGGGCGTCCTGCACCCGGCGACGCACCCAGATCACCAGGAGGGCCGGCAGCGCGCCGGTCCAGAACATGACCCGCCACGCCAGATCGGCGTCGAGGAACTGGAACACCAGGGTGTAGACGACGACGGCCAGGGCCCAGCCCGCCGCCCACGCGCTCTGCACGGCGCCGAGCGTGCGCCCCCGGTGCCTGGCGGAGGCGTACTCGGCGACCAGGATCGCGCCGACCGCCCACTCGCCGCCGAAACCGAGCCCCTGAAGGGCGCGGAAGACGAGCAGCGTCTCGTAGGTGGGCGCGAACCCGCACGCCACGGTGAACACCGCGTACAGGCCCACCGTGAGCATCAGGGCCCTGACCCGGCCGAACCGGTCGGCGAACACGCCCGCGGCGGCGCCGCCGACCGCCGACACGACGAGGGTGACCGTGGTGATCAGGCCGGTCTGGCCACTGTTCAGACCGAAGTACGCGGCCAGCGCGACCATGCTCAGCGGCAGCGTGAAGTAGTCGTAGGAGTCGAGGGCGTAGCCGCCGAAGGCGCCCGCGAACGCGCGCCTGCCGCGTGGGCCGAGCGCCCGCAGCCAGCCGAGGGCGCCGTCGGCGGCGGGGAGCGGGGCGTGCGGTGCGGACGTCTCGGGGGCGGTGGTGCCCGGCGTCGGTGGAGTCGTGCTCATGAAGCACCTCGCAGAAGGGGTGGTGCGTGCAGCGGAGCCGTGCCTGACCGCCAAGGTAGAGGATCGTTGAACGATCCCTCAATACCCATGTTGTCTCGTTCTTGTATCTGCGCTTGAATTCGGCCGTGGCCACGGAAGAACTGAACGCACTCGCCGACGATCGGGCGCTGCTGGGACGCACCAGCACCGCGGAGCGCGTCGCCGACATCCTCAGGAGCCGGATCGCGGAGGGCTTCTTCCCGCCCGGCACCCGCCTGTCGGAGGACAGCATCGGCGGCGCGCTCGGCGTCTCCCGCAACACCCTGCGCGAGGCGTTCCGCCTGCTCACGCACGAGCGACTGCTCGAACACCGGCTGAACAAGGGTGTCTTCGTGCGCGTCCTGAGCATCGACGACGTCGTGGACATCTACCGGACCCGGCGCATGATCGAGTGCTCCGTCGTGCGCTCGCTCGGCGAACCCCCGTACGCCCTGGACCGGGTGGCCGCGGCCGTCGAGGGCGGACGGCGAGCCGCGAAGGCCCGCGACTGGAAGGGCGTCTCCACCGCCAACATCCACTTCCACCGCGAACTCGTCGCCCTCGCGGGCAGT
Source organism: Streptomyces sp. NPDC057694 (assembly GCF_042799415.1). NCBI lineage: Bacteria > Bacillati > Actinomycetota > Actinomycetes > Kitasatosporales > Streptomycetaceae > Streptomyces > Streptomyces sp. NPDC057694. The sequence continues at coordinate 27,328 of NZ_JBHVIX010000008.1, read as the reverse complement.
GAGCGCACCGACGAACTGATGCGCAGCGTGCTCGCCGAACTGCGGCTCGCCTTCCATGTCGTCGACGACCCGCGCCGCCTCCACGAGCCCTACCTCGCCCGCAACGCGCGGATCGTCCGGACCCTCGCCGACGGCCACCGCGACGAGGCCGAGGCGCTGCTCGCCGAGTACCTCGACGACTCCCGCGACGGGCTCGTCGAGGCGTACGGACAGCGTGTGACACCGGAGGCGTGACGGCCCACGAGTACCGAGGCATCTGCGTCGTTTCGACCGTTGTCGGACCCAGCGCCTAGTCTGTGCTCCGTGACTTCGCCTGCCACCACGGAATCCGTTCCGCCCCAGCTCAGCGCGGGGCCGCGCCCCGCACCGGGCCCGGCCGCCGACGAAGGGCTCGCGCGGCGGCTGCGCGCGCTCGCCTGCACCGCGCCCCTGCACGACCTGGACGTGCGCAAGGCGAACCTCGCGGGCGAGTACTCGACGTACGGCATGGCCGAGGTCGCCCTCTCCGCGATCGACCTCGTCACGCTGAACATGGACTTCGACACGGGCGCGGACCACGAGCAGATAGTGGCTCGCCTGATGCCCCGCATCGCCGCCCAGGCCCCGCAGCGCCCGGTGGCCGAGCATGAGCGCGTGGCGCGCTGGGTCCTGGAGAACCTGATCAACGTGGGGAGCGTGGACCGCGGGTTCCGCGCCGTCTACGGCACGTTCGCGACGGACGGCTCCTATGTCCGGCGCGACTACGACTTCAAGCTGATCGAGGAAGTGCCCGGCTACGGGGGCAGCGTCTACCTCCGCACGACGGACGAGGCGGTGAACGTCCTCGTCGGAGCCCTCGACACCGATGTCACCAGCGCCCAGATCGCCGCCGAGGTGAAGCTCGAAGTACTGATCAGCCGCGGCCGCCTCGCCGACGCCCAGCTCGCCGCCGAGCAGGCCCGCTACCGGACCGTGCAGTACTCGGAGACGCTGCGCAAGGCACTCGACGCCACCCGCCGCAATGTGCGCGCCGTCGACTGGCTGCAGGCCGTACCCGACATGATCGCCGAGGCCCTGGACCACGTGGCGGACCGCTACCGCCACGAGAACGCGATCCTGACGAACATCCGCAAGGCGCGCGACGAGTCCGAGGACCCCGAGCAGAAGCGCCGCGCCGCCGAGCTCGTCGACATCGTCAAGGACTGCATCCGCCGCCACACCCAGCTTCAGTCGCGGCTTCTGGAGGCCGGACCGCTGTTCCGTGCCGAGCAGGACCGGCAGGCCTTCGCCACCCCCTCCGCGCGCGCGGGCCTCGACCTGTACGGACAGCTCGTCGCGCCCCTCCTGCCGCTGCCGGTCCAGGACGCGCGCAAGGTGACGGACGCCTTCTTCGCGCGCGGCACCGGGCTGCGCACGCCCGTCTCCGTACGTGTCGGGGACCTCGTCGACATACTGCTGACCCCGCCCGTGGAGCGGGAGCACCTCGGCGCGGAGATGCCCGAGCCGGACCTCATCGAGACCCCGGACGACAGCCGGTTCAGCGACGAGCAGCTCGCGAGCGCCAAGCAACTCCTCGACCTGCCGTCGGACGCGCCGCGACGGCTGTCCGGCCTGCTCGCCGAAGCCCGCCTGCGCGACTCCGAACTGCCGTACCTGGTGGCCCTGCTGGCGGTGCACGCGGCGAGCCCGGCCGTCGGCACCGCCTACCGGCAGGGCGAGGAGAAGCTGCTGTTCGCCGTGGACGACGGCACCGAGCTGGACGACGAGGAGTTCGGCGGCGCCGACCTCATCGTGGGCACCGCGCTGCTCGACGCGGCCGGCATGGCCGCGGACCGGACGGAGGCCGCGTGATGCGCGGACCGAGCCGCACGCACGGCCGGCGCCGGATGGACGGCTCGCGCCAGATGTACGGCTCGCGCCGGATGTACGTAGGAACGATCAAGGAGCCCCGCCCGTGACCGAGCACCCCGAAGAGCACGCCGAATGGGGCGAGCCCGAGGCGTCCGGCCCGGTCAAGGCCGCGGCCCCGATCACCCCGGCCGACGCAGCCGACGCCGCGCGGCTCGTCGCCTTCGGTCTCCAGCCCAAGCTCCAGCCCTCCCGCGACCAGGAGTACCAGGAGCTGCTGCGCCGCTACCGCGAGGACCCGGCGTTCGCGCGCCTCGCCGACGCCGTCGCCTCCGGGCTCGGGCTCGTCGTCCTGGAGGTGTCCCCGCGCGCGGGCATGGCCGTGACCGCCGCCGAGGACTCCGTGTTCGCGGTGCGGATGGGTGACTACGCGCGCCGGACCGCCGCCGACTCCACCGACCGCTTCCTGCACGGCCTCGCCCATCTCGCCGTCGCCGCGCTCGCCTTCCCGCGCCCCGAGGACCTCGCCGACGACGGCTACATCGGACGCGTGAGTGTCAACGGCGTGGACGCGTTCGTCCGGCAGGCCTGCCGCAAGCTGGAGGAGCGGGCCGAGGAGCAGGGCGAGAACACCGACCCGGCGACCGACGCCCCAGGACTGGAGGCCGCCTGGCGGATCTGGGCCCGGCGCAGCTCCACCGGCGCCACCAAGGACACCCGCCGCCTGGCCAATTCGACCACCGGCATCGTCGCCAAGGCCGTCGCTTTCCTCACCGACTCCGGATTCCTGCAGAGAACCGGCGACGACGGCGGCGGCACCTACCGCACCACGGCCCGCTACCAGCTCCAGGTCCGCGACATGGCGGGCACCGCCGCCATGGCCGAACTGCTCGACCTGGGCGTCGTGGCCGTCACGGACGGATCCGCGAGCCTGGCCCCGCCGATGGACGAGGACGCGGGCGACCTCGTCGCCGACGCGGGCCTGCCGTTCCACTCCTGATCGCGAACCTGCCGAATCTTCTGAACTTCCGTACCTACCACGAGAGTCCGCCATGTACGAGCTGTCCCGGGTTCGCCTCTACTCCATCGGGCCTGCCGGCGCGCGCTACGCCGACACCGTGCTCGACCTGCGGGGCGTCGGCGCGCCCGTGCCCGACCCCGCGCCCACCCAGGCGGAGTTCTTCGAGGACGAGCCCGTCGGCCCGCCGCGCCGCCCCGCGCCGGCCGGAGTGCTCTTCCTGGAGAACGGCGGCGGCAAGTCGGTCCTGCTCAAGCTGATCTTCTCGGTGATGCTGCCGGGCCACCGCAACACCCTCGGCGGCGCCAGCTCCGGCGTGCTGCGCAAGTTCCTGCTCGCCGACGACTGCGGACACGTCGCCCTGGAGTGGCAGCACACCCTCACCGGCGAATGCGTCGTCGTCGGCAAGGTCAGCGAATGGCGGGGCCGCCAGGTCTCCAACGACCCGCGGAAGTTCGCCGAGGCCTGGTACTCCTTCCGGCCCGGCCCCGGGATGAGCCTGGACGCCCTGCCGGTGGCGGAGTCCACCGCGGTACGACCCATCGTCGAGGGCGCCTCCAGCGCCCAGGGCCGCCGCCGCACCATGAAGGGCTTCCGCGACGCGCTCGTCGAGGCGGGCAAGGCCTACCCGCACCTCGAAGTGCACTGGGAAGAGATCCACGACCGGTGGAACGAACACCTGGGCGACCTCGGCCTCGACCCCGAACTCTTCCGCTACCAGCGCGAGATGAACGCGGACGAGGGCGAGGCCGCAGGACTCTTCGCCGTCAAGAAGGACTCCGACTTCACCGACCTGCTGCTGCGCGCCGTCACCGACACCCGGGACACCGACGGCCTCGCCGACCTGGTCGGCGGCTTCGGCAACAAGCTGGGCCGGCGCTCCGAGCTGATGGCCGAGCGCGACTTCACCGCCGGCTCCGTGGACCTGCTGACCCGGATCGTGGAGGCGGCCGACACGCGGGCACGCGCGCGGGACATCCACGCAGGCGCAGAGCGCCGTACGCGCACCCTGGCCCGGCGCCTCTCCGCCCGCGCCGCCGTCGAGCGCGGCCGCACCGGCGACCTCGCCCAGCAGGTCACCGCCGCCGCGCACACCGTCACCGAGGCCGAGTCCGCGCGTGAGCGCAGCGCCCTGATCTCCGCCGAACTCGCCTACCGGCACGCCTCGCTGGCGCTCGCCGGGGCCGAGAAGGCCGCCGCCGCGCAGAAGCGCGAGCTGGCCGACGCCCGTACGCTGCACTCCGCCTGGCAGGCCGCCGAGGCCGTCCTGCGCCACCGCGCCGCGGCCGACCGCTCCGCACGCGTGGCCGTCGCCATCCGCGAGGCCGAGCGGGACGCGGCCCCCGCGCTCGCCGCCCGCGCCAAGGCGGCCTTCGATCTCGTCCGGGCCCTGCACAGCGCCGCCGAGCGCGCGGAGAGCCACGCGAACGAGGAGGAGGAGCGTTCCGCCGTCCTCCAGGAAGCCGGCGAGACCGCGCACCGGGACGCGACCGCCGCCGCCACCGACGCCCAGCGCGCCCGCAGCGAGCTCGGCCACCTGCGCCAGCGGCTCAGCGAGGTCGAGCAGGAGACCGCCGAGGCCGTCCGGGCCGGCTGGCTCGACGACAGCGCGCCCGACGCCGACCCGGCCCGCGCCGCGCTCGCCGCCGCCGACGCAGAGAAGACCACCGTCGCCGCCTGGGACACCGCCCGGGAGGCCGCCCGCCGCGCCTCCGAGCAGGCCAGGGAAACCGCCTCCACCGAGGCTCGCGCCGAGCTGACCGCGGCCCGCGCCGCCGACGCCGCGAGCGCCGCCGAGAGCGCCCACCAGGCCGAGGACCGGGCCGCCGCGTCCCTCGCCGCCGAGGAGCGACTGGCCGAACTGCTGGGGGTCAACGGGCCGTTGCAGGCCCCCGAGGGCGGGCGGACCCCCGCCGGGGCAGCCGACGCGCCCCTCACCACCGACGACCTCGACCGCGCCGCCGACGACCTCAAGACCCTCCTCGACGACTCCGTGGCCTCCGCGGAGCGACAGCTGTTCGACCTGCGCACCGCCGCGGCCGACGACTCCCGCATCCTGGGCGCCCTCGGCGACGGCGGCCTGCTGCCGCCGGGCCCGGACGTCCTCGCCACCGTCGAGTTCCTCGGCGAGCACGGCATCCCGGCCCTGCCCGGCTGGCGCTACCTCGCCCAGTCCGTCGACCCGGCCGACCACGCGCGCGTGCTCGCCGCCCGGCCCGAGCTGGTCGACGGCGTCATCATCACCGACCCGAACTCCCACATCCGGGCCAGGGAGGCCCTCGCCGGCGCCGCGCTGCTGCCGCGGTCCGCCGTCGCCGTCGGCACCGCCGCCGCCCTCCTCGCCCCGACCCCGGCGGAGAACGCCTCCGACGAGGGCGTCTTTCTCGTCCCGCCGAACCCGGCCATGCACGACGAGCACGCCGCCGACGAGGAGCGGCAGGCACTGCGCGAGCGGGCCGCCCGCCGCGACGAGGACATCCGCGCCCTCGCCGGACGCCTCGCCAAGGACCGCGAGCTGGCCGCCCGGCTCGGCTCCTGGCGCTCCGGCTGCCCGGCCGGATACCTCACCGAACTGGCCGACGTCGCACGGGAAGCCCGGGCGTTCGCCGAGGAGGCCGAGGCCGAACTCGCCGAGGCCCGCACCGCGCGCGCCGAGGCCGACGAGATCGCCGCCGAAGCCACCCGGGTCCGTGACGAGCGGCAGGAAGCCGCGCAGAAGGCCCGCCGCGCCGCCGACGCGCTCGCCGGACTCGCCTACCGGCTGCGCGAGCGCGCCGCCTGGCAGGCCAAGGTCCGTGAACTCGCCGACGAGGCCGTCGAGTTCGAGGCCCGCGCCCAGACCCGTCTGGAAGGGGCCCGCGCCGCGGACGAGGACCGGCGCGCCGCCCAGCGCTCCGCCGACGACGCCCACCGCACCGCCCGCACGCTGCGCGCCGAGCGCGCCGAGATCGCCGGAGCCCCCGACGACGTACCCGAGGGGGAGGCCCCCAAAACGTCGCTGCCCGCCCTGCGCGAGGCCTACCGGGCCGCGTCCCAGGTGTACGAGAAGGTCGGCGTCGGCGCCGATCTGCGGGCCGAGCAGGCGCGAGCCGAGAGCGACGAGAGCGCCGCACTCGCCGACCTGAACCGGCTCACCAACAAGGTGCGCACCCGCGCCGCCGCCCTCCTGGAGTCACCTGAGGGCGCCGACGGCCCGTCCCGGCAGGCCGCCGCGGCCCGCGCCGACGAGCACGTACAGCTCCTGGAGACCCGCGCCTCCACCGGGAGCGAGCAGCTCGGACGGCTGCGCGGCGAGGCGGAGCGGCACGCGCCCGAGGACGGCACCGCGCACACCGAACTGCCCGACGAGCAGGTCCCGGCCGACGCCGAGCAGGCCCAGTCGCTGCTGCGCACCGCCACGACCGAACTGGCCGTGCGCACCGACGCCCTGGCGACCGCCCGCGCCGCCCACACCGAACTCCTCGACGCGCACCGCACCGCGGAGGACGGGGCCGGCGGCTTCGACGAGACGGCGGCGCTCCTGCGCGACCTGCTCCGCGACCACACCGCCGACACCGACGAGCAGGACGAGCCCGAGCCCTACCCGGGCAGCCTGGAGGAGGCCCGCACCGCCACCGGCGAGACCCGGCGCTCCCTGCGCGGCTGCGCCACCGACCTGTCCGGCGCCGAGGCCGCGGTCCGCGAGGCGAGCGACATCCTCGTACGGCACGCGAACGCCACGCGGTACGAGGCCGTGCGCACCCCCGCCCGTCAGCAGATCCGGGAGCTGCCCGCCGCCGCGCTGCCGGAGCACGCGCAGAAGTGGGCCGACGCGTTCGCCCCCCGGCTGCGTGTCCTCACCGACGAGCTGGCCCAGCTTGAGCGGAACCGGGACTCGATCGTCGACCGGCTGCGCGGACTCGTCGAGTCGTCGCTCGCCACCCTGCGCTCGGCCCAGCGGCTGTCCCGGCTGCCGGAAGGACTCGGCGAGTGGTCCGGTCAGGAGTTCCTGCGGATCCGCTTCGAGGAGCCCGACCAGGCCACCCTCACCGAGCGCCTCGGCGAGGTCATCGACGAAGCGACCCGCGCCGCCGTCAAGAAGAACTCCGACCTGCGCCGCGACGGCATGTCCCTGCTGCTGCGCGGAGTCAGCGCCGCCCTGCAGCCCAAGGGCGTCGCCGTGGAGATCCTCAAGCCGGACGCCGTGCTGCGTGCCGAGCGTGTCCCCGTCGGTCAGATGGGCGACGTGTTCTCCGGCGGTCAGTTGCTCACCGCCGCCATCGCCCTGTACTGCACGATGGCCGCACTGCGCTCGAACGACCGGGGCCGCGACAAGCACCGCCACGCGGGCACGCTGTTCCTCGACAACCCGATCGGCCGCGCCAACGCCACGTACCTCCTGGAGCTCCAGCGTGCCGTCTCCGACGCGCTGGGCGTCCAACTCCTCTACACCACCGGCCTGTTCGACACGACGGCGCTCGCCGAGTTCCCCCTCGTGATCCGGCTGCGCAATGACGCGGACCTCCGGGCGGGGCTGAAGTACATCAGCGTGGAGGAGCACCTGCGTCCGGGCCTGCCGCAGCAGGATCCGGAGGGGGAGACGGTGCACGGCGAGATCACGGCCACCCGGATGTTCAAGCGCCCTGAACTGAAGCCGCAGCCGCAGTCTCAGCCTTCACCGAGCTGACCAAGGACGGAGCTGCCCGGCGGGGCAGGCGGCCGTCGGCATGGGCGGCCGGTGGGGCAGGCGGGGAAGGTGCCCCCTGCCCCCCGATGACGCCTCACGTATGCGTCAGCTGCCCGGTCCCGCCGTGCGTCCGTATGTTCTTCGTGCCCCGCCCGCCGGAGCGTGCCGCGCGGCGGGCCTGGCGGCGCTCTCTTCGCAGCCGTCGGGCCGTGCTGGCCGGGACCGACACCACGCCGTTGCGCTGGTTCCACACCTGGCGCGTCACCCAGACGTCCAGGACTCCCCAGGTCGCCACCACCGTGCTGCCCACGCTGCTGAGCACCATGGGGAAGGCCAGCCAGGAGTCCGCGAGTGTGCACAGGGTCGCGACCATCGCCTGGATCAGGGTGAGCGAGGCTATGAGCGCCGCCCGTACCGCCGCCGTCCGCACAGGGTCGGGCATCCGGCGTCGCTTCGCCGGCTCCTCGACCCACAGTTCGCGCTGCCCCGCCGTACTCATCACTGCATCACTCCCCGCCGCTCCCGGGCCTCGGTCCTGATGCCCCCGCATCGGCCTGCACATTGACTGCCCGGTTTGATCACCTTTACGCCGCGTGTGCCGCGCGCCCGGCTCCCTGCGCATGCCCCCGTCCCGCCCTGTGATGTACGACGAACGGCACGGTCCGAAGATTCCCGATCCCGAACCGAAAGATCCCAGAACCTCGCCACCGCCCCACCGGCTCCGCCGAGTTCCGGCGGCAGGCGAAAAATTCAGGCCAACTCTGCGCGAAGCGGGGCCGATTGTGATCGCTCTAGATTGATTGAATCCCGGGCCGCAATCTCACCCAATGACAGGACAACTACGGACGTCCGCACCAAAGACGTGTCGGACAGCATCCGGACAGGCCTTCGAGTTGGTCCTGTCTCAGTAGTAGGCTCGCGCCGCTTGTTGACGCACATGTGTGCCCCTGACCGACCGCAGGGGGCCGATCTGGGGGAGGCCATGCGCTTTCGCGGGAAGTCCATCCGCCGGAAGATCGTGGCGCTGCTGATGGTGCCGCTGCTGTCCCTGACAGCCATCTGGGCCTTCGCCTCAGTGATCACGGGACGCGCTGCGCTGGAGATGTTCTCGGCCGGCAAGGTCGCCGACGACATCGGCTACCCCCTGGCCGAGACCGGTCGCGTCCTTCAGGAGGAGCGCCGCCAGACACTCGTCTATCTCGCGGATCCCCGTGCCTCCGACGCCCAGTCCGCCCTGCGGGCCAAGCGCGGCGCCTCCGACGAGGCCATGGGCGAGATCAAGGAGAAGGCCCGCGACGCCGATCTCCGCGGCGAGATGGACGGCGGCACACGCGCGACCCTGGACACGGCCGTCGAGGGATTCGAGGGCATCGAATCCCTGCGCCGCAACGTCGACGAGGGAACCGTCACCCGCGGCCAGGCCCTCACCTTCTACAACCGCCTCATCGAACCGACACACGACTTCTTGCTCGGCGTCGTCTCCTTCGACGACGCCCAGGTGGAACGCGAGGGACGCGCCGTCGTCGGACTGGTCCAGGCGCGCGAACTGATGGCCCAGGAAGACGCGTTGGTCGGCTCCGGCCTCGTCGCCCGCCGGCTCACCCAGGACGAACTGCGCCAGGTCTCCGACCTCATCGCCCAGCGCACCCTCCTCTACGAGACCAACCTCGCCCTCCTCCCCGACGACGAACGCTCCCGCTTCCAGCGGTATTTGAGGAGCGCCGACACCGCCCCGCTGCGTACCGCCGAGAACGCCGTGGTGGACGGCAGGCCCGGCACACCGAAGGGCGTCACCGTCGAGAGCTGGGACAAGGCGTCCAGCCATGTGCTGCACACCCTGGAGAGCCGGAACACCCAGGCCGCCGAGCACTACGAGGAGCGGGCCAGGCCCGTCGCCGTCCAGGTCTTCGTCCGGGCCGGGATCGCCGGCGTACTCGGCCTGCTCGCGCTGCTGTACTCCGTCTTCTTGTCGCTCCGCATCGGCCGCGGTCTCGTGCGCGACCTGCGCCGCCTGCGTCTGGAGGCGCACGAGGCGTCCGGCGTGCGGCTGCCGAGCGTGATGCGCCGCCTCGCCGCGGGGGAGGAGGTCGACGTGGAGACCGAGGCGCCGCGCCTGTCGTACGACAAGGACGAGATCGGGCAGGTCGGCCAGGCCCTCAACACACTCCAGCGGTCCGCCGTCGAAGCCGCCGTGAAACAGGCCGAGCTGCGCCGCGGCGTCTCCGAGGTCTTCGTCAACCTCGCCCGCCGCAGCCAGGTACTGCTGCACAAGCAGCTCAGCCTCCTCGACGCCATGGAGCGCAGGACCGAGGACACCGACGAGCTCGCCGATCTCTTCCGCCTCGACCACCTCACGACGCGCATGCGCCGGCACGCGGAAGGACTGGTGATCCTCTCCGGTGCCGCCCCGTCCCGGCAGTGGCGCAAGCCCGTCCAGCTGATGGACATCGTGCGCGCCGCCGTCGCCGAGGTGGAGGACTACGAGCGGATCGAGGTACGCCGGCTGCCGCGGATCGCGGTGACCGGGCCCGCCGTCGCCGACCTCACCCACCTGGTGGCCGAACTCCTGGAGAACGCCACGGTGTTCTCGCCCCCGCACACCGCGGTGCAGGTACTCGGCGAGAGCGTCGCCAACGGCTTCACCCTGGAGATCCACGACCGCGGCCTCGGCATGGCCGCCGACGCACTGCTCGACGCCAACCTGCGGCTCGCCGAGACCCCCGAGTTCGAACTCTCCGACACCGACCGGCTCGGCCTGTTCGTGGTCAGCCGGCTCGCCCAGCGACAGAACGTACGGGTATCCCTCCAGCCGTCCCCCTACGGCGGCACCACCGCTGTCGTCTTCATCCCGGACTCCCTGCTCACGGAGGCGACGGACACCGAAGGCGCCGGGTTCCGCCTGGACCGGCCCGAGGCGGTGCGCCGCACACCGGCCGCTCAGCGCGGCCGGAGCCTCACCGCCTCCGAAGGTCTGCCGGGCCTGCCGCCGTCGCTGCTCGACGGCCCGGTGGAGCTGGAGGCGCCGCTGGCCACCTCCGACATGACCCCGTTCCCCGGGGCTCTGGGCGACGACGACAGCGAGCGCGGCGCCCTCTTCCGCCCCCGCCGCCCCGTGGCCGGCACCCCCGGCGAACAGCACCAGCAGGCCGACGAGGCCGACCGCGACAGCGTCTTCGGCCCGCGCCGGGGCAGTGACGGCGACCACGACAAGGCCCCTGGCGGCCTCGTGCCGCTGCCCCGCCGGCGCACCCCCAAGCTGGTCAGCTCGCACGGCAGGCCCGTCACCCACACCCGGCCGGGGGAGAACGACCGTACGGGCGCCGGGGCCGGTGAACGGCACGACCGGAACGGCGAGAACCGGCTGCGCGACACCGGTACGCCACCGCCGCCGGCCGACCTGCCCGGGCGACGCGCCCGCGCCACCGAGCCCGCCGCCGCCCCGGCCCCGCTGTCTCCGACCGCCCCCGCCGCCCCGGGTGGTCTGCCCCGTCGCGTACGGCAGGCGAGTCTGGCCCCGCAGTTGAAGGACGGACCCGACCTGCGCGGCGACCGGGCCACAGACCCGGACGAGACGGCCTCCGCGGAACCTGCAGAGCGGGACGCCGACGAGGTACGCAGCCGGATGGCCTCTCTCCAGAGCGGCTGGCGACGCGGCCGCGAGGAGAACGCCGAGGACGACGGAACCGTCACGGGCGGCGGAACCGTCACGGACGACCGAACCGCCACGAGCGACGGAACCGCCGCCACCGGCCGAACGGCCTCGGGTGACGAGACCACCACGACTGACCACAACGCCGTCGGCGACCAGCACGCCACAAGCGACGAGAGCGCCGACGGCACAGCACAGGGAACGACATCTGAGGGGGACGGTCGATGACCGCACCGAAGGCCAGCGCGCACACCAGCCCCGGGGGTTCGGGTGAGCTGAACTGGCTTCTGGACGATCTGGTGGAACGCGTAGCCAGTATTCGCAAGGCGCTCGTGCTCTCCGGGGACGGACTGCCGACCGGGGTCTCCCAGGACCTCACCCGCGAGGACAGCGAGCACCTCGCCGCCGTCGCCTCCGGCTTCCACAGCCTCGCCAAGGGCGTGGGCCGGCACTTCGACGCGGGCGGCGTCCGGCAGACGGTGGTCGAACTCGACGACGCCTTCCTCTTCGTCACCGCGGCGGGCGACGGCAGTTGCCTCGCCGTTCTGTCGGACGCGGACTCCGATGTCGGCCTCGTGGCCTACGAGATGACCTTGCTGGTCAAGCGCGTGGGCGCACATCTGGCGACGGCGCCGCGCACGGATCCACCCGCCGGAGGGTAGTGGGCTGGCATGAGCGCAGACGGTCAGGGGACGCAGGAGACGCACCACTGGTTCGACGACGACGCCGGGCCTGTCGTGCGTCCGTACGCCATGACACGCGGCCGCACCACCAGTGCGGGTCAGCACCGTCTCGACCTGATCGCGGTCGTCGTCGCGCAAGCCCGCGGCGGCGACCCGGTGGCCGACCAGACACTGTCACCGGAACACGTCGACATCGTCGAACTGTGCCGTGACAGCCCGCAGTCGGTGGCGGAACTCGCCGCGGAGCTCGATCTGCCCATCGGGGTCGTCCGCGTCCTGATAGGCGATCTCGTCGACGACGAGCTGGTCCATGTGACCCGCCCGGTCCCACCGGCGGAACTGCCCGACGAAAGCATTCTGCGCGATGTGATCGACGGCTTGAGAGCCCTGTGAACATCCCGGTGAACAGCCCCATGTGAACAGCCATGTGAACACCCCTGCGGCCGACCGACCGTACGCAGCACGATCAGAACCTGTGAGTCAGGAGAGACAACCCATGATCTTCGGGCGTTCCGAGCGCGGCAGGGGCCCCGTCGAGCCCGTCACGCTCAAGATCCTGGTGGCCGGCGGGTTCGGCGTGGGCAAGACGACGCTCGTCGGCGCGGTCAGCGAGATCCGGCCGCTGCGCACGGAGGAACTGCTCAGCGAGGCGGGCCGCCCGGTGGACGACACCCAGGGCGTCGAGGGCAAGCACACCACCACGGTGGCCATGGACTTCGGCAGGATCACCGTTCGCGAGAACCTGGTCCTGTACCTCTTCGGCACACCGGGCCAGGACCGCTTCTGGTTCCTGTGGGACGAGCTCGCGACCGGCGCGCTGGGGGCCGTCGTCCTCGCCGACACCCGACGGCTCGAGGACTGCTTCGCCGCCATCGACTACTTCGAACGGCGGGACATCCCGTTCGTCGTCGGCGTCAACTGCTTCGAGGGCGCGTCCCGTTACCCGATCGACATGGTGCGCCAGGCCCTCGACCTCGACCCCGCCGTACCGGTGGTGCTGTGCGACGCGCGCGAGAAGGACTCCGTGAAGAACGTGCTCATCCGCGTGGTCGAGCACGCCGCGGCCGTGTCCGCGCAGCGCCGCGAGCCGGCCGTCACCTGATTCGTCACGCAGGGGCACGCGCGCGTAGCGAGGTGTTTCGCCACTACGCGCGCGTGCCTATGTGCGTCTCTTGTGCGTCTACTGGGCCACGGGCCAGTGGCCCAGAAGACGGTGTCGGGGCCTACTCACCGTCCTCGTGCCAGCCGAGGCTCTTCTCCACCGCCTTGTGCCAGTTGTGGTACTCGCGATCCCTGGTCCGCGCGTCCATCGACGGCGTCCACTCGACGTCGCGCTGCCAGTGCGCCTTCAGCTCGTCCAGGTCGTTCCAGACTCCCGTCGCGAGCCCGGCCGCGTAGGCGGCGCCCAGGCACGTCGTCTCCGACACCTTGGGCCGGATCACCGGCACGTCGAGCACATCCGCCTGGTGCTGCATCAGCAGGTTGTTCTTCGTCATGCCGCCGTCGACCTTCAGGGTCGTGATCCGCACCCCGGAGTCCTGGTACATCGCGTCGACGACCTCGCGGGTCTGCCAGCTCGTCGCCTCCAGCACGGCCCGCGCGAGATGCGCCTTGGTGACGTACCTGGTCAGGCCCGTGACCACACCGCGCGCGTCGGAGCGCCAGTACGGCGCGAACAGGCCGGAGAACGCGGGCACGATGTACGCCCCGCCGTTGTCGTCCACACTCGCGGCCAGCGTCTCGATCTCGTCGGCGGTCTTGATGATGCCGAGCTGGTCGCGGAACCACTGGACGAGCGCCCCGGTGATCGCGATCGACCCTTCGAGGCAGTACACCGGCGCCTCGGAGCCGATCTTGTACCCCATGGTGGTGAGCAGCCCGTTCTTCGAGGGAACGGGCCGGTTGCCGGTGTTGAGCAGCAGGAAGCTGCCCGTGCCGTACGTGTTCTTCGCCGTGCCCGTGTCGTAGCAGGCCTGCCCGAACACGGCGGCCTGCTGGTCACCCAGCGCCGAGGCCACCGGCACACCGGACAGCTGCCCGACCGCCGTGCCGTATACCTCGGCCGACGAACGGATCTCCGGAAGGACCGCCTCGGGTATCCGCATCGCCGAGAGGATCGAGGCGTCCCACTGAAGGGTCTCCAGGTTCATCAGCATGGTGCGCCCGGCGTTGGTCACATCGGTGACGTGCACACCGCCGTCGGTGCCGCCGGTCAGGTTCCAGATCAGCCACGAGTCGATCGTCCCGAAGGCGATCTCGCCGCGTTCGGCGCGCGCCCGCAGCCCCGGCACGCTGTCCAGCAGCCAGGCGGCCTTGGGCCCGGAGAAGTAGCTCGCGAGCGGCAGACCGGTCTGCTCGCGGAACCGGTCCTGCCCGTCGGTGCCGCCCAGTTCGTTGCAGAGCGCCGAGGTCCGCGTGTCCTGCCACACGATGGCGTTGTGCACCGGTTTCCCGGTCGCGCGGTCCCAAAGGACTGTGGTCTCCCGCTGGTTGGTGATGCCGAGGGCGCTGAGCTGGTCGGGGCGCAGGCCCGCCTTGGCGATCGCGCCGGCCACGACCGCCTGGACCTTGGACCAGATCTCCGTGGCGTCGTGCTCCACCCAGCCGGGCTTGGGGAAGATCTGGCGGTGTTCGCGCTGGTCGACGGCGACGATCTCGCCGTCGTGGTTGAAGATGATGCAACGGCTCGATGTGGTGCCCTGATCGATCGCGGCTACGTACTTCACGGAAGTCTCGGGCATGGCTACCCCTTCGTGAGAAGACGGTCGTACGTGGATCGGGTCTCTGAACGCCGCGGAAGCGGGGCCGGAACGATTCCGCGGCCGCGCTTCAGAACGCTGCGTTGTAGATGACCCCCGCCAGCGCGCCGCCGATCAGCGGCCCGACGACCGGGACGAGGGCGTAACCCCAGTCGGAGGTGCCCTTGTTGGGGATGGGGAGGAACTGGTGCACGATGCGCGGGCCGAGGTCACGCGCGGGGTTGATGGCGTACCCCGTCGGTCCGCCGAGCGACAGACCGATGCCGACCACCAGCAGCGACACGATCAGCGCCGTCGTCCCCGACTCGCCCAGGCCCTTGGTGAGCCCGAACGCCAGAATGGGCAGCACGAGCGCGATCGTCGCGATGACCTCGGTGAGCAGGTTCGCGACCGGATTACGGATCTCGGGGATCGTGGAGAAGATCCCGAGCGTCGGCAGCGGGCCGTCGTCGTCGGCCGCCGTGCTCTCGGCGCCGGAACCCACGTTGGCGTTGAACTGCGCGAGATACACCAGGTAGGCGAGGACGGCGCCCAGCATGGCGCCGACCATCTGGCCGCACAGATAGACCCAGACCTGGTCCCAGTCGCCGGTGTCAATGGCGATGCCGAGGGTGACGGCGGGATTGAGATGGCCGCCCGACAGGGGAGCCGCCGTGTACGCGCCGGCCAGCACGCCGAACCCCCAGCCGAACGCGATGACGATCCAACCCGAGGCTCTTGCCTTGGAGTGTTTCAGGGTGACGGCGGCGCAGACGCCCGCGCCGAACAGGATCAGAATGGCGGTGCCGATGACCTCACCGACGAAGATGTCTCCGTTGCTGTGCATAGCGGCTCCTAGCCCCTCGCCCGGGGCAGGGCGCCCGGGTCCTGCGCACAGGGGTGTCTCCCCTGGCTGGTTCTGGCTACTTCGGCCGAGACCAGGGAAGATCCGTGCCCTGCCCGGCGTCCGTGACGAGCGTGCCCGCACAGCCGGAACCGCGCGTGGGGGAGCGGCCCTGACCTGCCACAACCGGGCAGGAAACGCCTCGGGGACAGGGAGCGGCCCCGGGGCGTCAGAGGTGGGCCGTCATGCGGCGATGCCGACTGACACCCGGAAGTGTTCACCGGCCGTACTGGAGCGTCAAGGTCGCCGACCGCAACGGTTAACCGGGGGCAATCACTCCCTCAAGTGCCGTCTCCCGAACGCCGTTCGGCGGCACTCCGCTGAAGTGCGCGAAGCGCCTTGTCGGCCCGTCTGGGTGTACGCGCTGTTCACGCAGCGCACCCTTCCGCCGCTCAGCGCACCGCCACGACCGACGAACCGTGTCCGAAGAGCCCTTGGTTGGCCGTGATCCCGACCCGGGCTCCGGCCACCTGCCGTGCCCCGGCCGTGCCCCGCAACTGCCAGGTCAGCTCGCACACCTGGGCGATGGCCTGAGCCGGCACCGCTTCCCCGAAGGACGCCAGCCCACCGCTGACGTTCACGGGTATGCGGCCGCCGGGCGCCGTCGCCCCCTCGCGCAACAGCTTGGCCGCCGCCCCTTCGGCGCACAGCCCGAGATCCTCGTACCACTGCAACTCCAGTGCGGTGGACAGGTCGTAGACCTCGGCGAGCGACAACTCCTCGGGTCCGATGCCGGCCTCCTCATAGGCGGCGCGGGCGATGGAGGACCGGAAGGAGGGGCCGTCCGGCTCAGCCCCCGCGGCCGAGTCCGTGGCGATGTCCGGCAGATCCAGCACGGTGTTCGGATAGGTGGGCGTCACGGTGGACACGGCCCGGATCCGTACGGGATCGGTGACTCCGTGCCGCCGCGCGAACTCCATGCTGGACAGCACCAGCGACGCGCCGCCGTCCGACGTGGCGCAGATGTCCAGAAGCCGCAGCGGATCGGCGACGACGGCGGAGGCGGCCACCTCGTCGGCCGACACGGGCTTGCGGTAGCGGGCCAGCGGATTGAGCGCCCCACAGGCCGCGTTCTTCACCTTGACCTGGGCGAAGTCCTCCAGCGTGTCACCGTGCACGGCCATCCGACGGCGTGCGTACAGGCCGAAGTACGTCGGATTGGTGGCGCCGAGCACGCGGAACCGCAGCCAGTCGGGATCGTCCGGCCGATCACCCCCGGCCGGGCGGAAGAACCCCTTGGGCGCGGCATCGGCGCCGACAACGAGCACGACGTCCGCGAGCCCCGCGAGGATCTGCGCCCGCGCCGTGGCGATGGCCTGCGCCCCCGAGGCGCACGCCGCGTACACGCTGGTCACGCGGGCGCCCTGCCAGCCCAAAGCCTTCGCGAACGTAGCCCCCGCGACATACCCCGGATACCCGCCGCGCACCGTGTCGGCGCCGACCACCGACTGGACCTCCCGCCAGCCGATCCCCGCGTCGGCGAGCGCCGCCCGCGCCGCCGCCGTCCCGTACTCGACGAAGCTGCGCCCCCACTTGCCCCAGGGATGCATGCCCGCGCCGAGCACCGCCACGTCCCCCGTCATGCCGTCACCCCCGCCGGCCGCCAGTGCCATGTCGTCCAGGCCGTACCGCTCGCCTCGTCCCCGTCCTCGCTGAGCAGCCCCGGTACGACCTCCACCTCCATGCCGATCTCCAGATCGGCCACGGACACCCCGGGAACCCCCTGCCCGAGCACCACCAATCGCTCAGCGGCGAGCTCCACAGCGATCAACGTGTACGGCTCCCAGGGAAGTTCCCGGTCCGAGGCGTACGGGTGCGGCGGTCGGTAGCGCGCGTCGGTGTACGACCAGATCCGTCCGCGCCGCGACAGCGGCACCTCGACCAGGTCGCCGCCCGCGCACCCGGGATTGCGGCAGGCCCCGTTCTCCCGAGGGAAGTACACGGACGCACAGGCCGAACAGCGCGTCCCCAACAGGCGGAAGTCCTCACCGTCACCGGTGAACCAACCGGCCACCACCGGTGTGCGCGTACGCGTCACGAACCCTCCCGACACCGAATCTGACGGAACGTCAGAAGTGTGCCACGGGCGACCGCCCGCCGTCAGGGGTCCCGCAGAACCGCGGGCGGATCAGTGCCCGGTCAGCGACCTCCGCGAGAGGGGAAAGTCGAAGTACGTGTCCGGGAACAGCTCGGGCTTGTAGGTGAAGTGCCACCACTCCTCGGGCAGGTTGACGAAACCCTGACCCGAGAGCGCGTTCCGCAGCAGGTCACGATTGGTTCGCTGCACTCCCTCGATGCGGGGATCGTCGGTGTGCGCCAGTGTGTCGAAGCAGTCGAACCCTGTCCCCATGTCCACGGAGTTGTCGGGGAAGCGGTCCTTCTGCGGCCCGTAGCAGGCCTTGAGCGGCTCGCCCGGCAGATACGGACGGGTGGGCAGGACCGGCAGCTTCACGACCGTCAGATCGACGGTGGAGCCACGGCTGTGGCCGGACTTCTCGGCGATGTACCCGTCCGCGAACAGCCGCGTCTTGTCCACCTGCGGATAGAACTCCGCCTTCATTTGCTCGGCGTCGAGGTCCTCGGCCCACCGCACGAAGTGGTCGACGGCCCGCTGCGGCCGGTAACAGTCGTAGACCTTCAGGGAGTAGCCCCGCTTCAGAAGCCCGGCCTGCGCCTTGTGGAGTGCCTCGGCGGCCGGTCTCGTCAGGATGCACATCGGCTTCTTGTAGCCGTCGATCGGCTCACCCACGAAGTTGTGCGCCGTGAAGTAGCGGATCTCCTGCACGATCGTCGGATCGACGTCATGGAGCGCCACGAACTCCTTGGGCGCCTTGGGATCGGGAGTCGCCTGCGCGACCGAGGGGGCGGCGGCCGTACCGAGCAGCGCGGCAGCCGTGAGGGCAACGAGTTTCCGCAGAGCGGCGGCAGTTCGAGTCATGGCCCTGCGTCTATCAGGCGGCAGGCCCACAGGGGAAGACCGAACCCCGGTGATCGGATACAGTCCGCGCCGTGCCCGCATCAACCCACCCCACGGTCAACCCCGTTCCGGATTCGCACTGTTCGAGCTGCGGAGCCGCCTACGGGACCGGCGTACGCGGCTGGCCGCGCACCTGCCCCGCCTGCGACTCCGTCGCCTATCGCAACCCGCTGCCCGTGGCGATCGCGCTGCAGCCCGTGTACGACACGACCGGCACCGCCCTCGTCGTGATCACCCGCACCATCCTGCCCGCGCGCGGCGAGGTCGCCCTGCCCGGCGGCTTCATCGACGACCGGGAGGACTGGCGGCACGCCGTCGTCCGCGAACTGAGGGAAGAGACGGGAATCGACGCGGCAACCCGCGACGTGCGCCTCATGGACGCCATGAGCGCCCCGGACGGCCATCTCCTCCTCTTCGGCCTGCTGCCCGAACGCCCGGTCGCCCAGCTGCCCACGAGCGCCCCCACGGACGAGACCGACGGATGGCACCTCCTGCGCCGCCCGGCCGAACTCGCCTTCCCGCTGCACACGGTGGCGGCCCGGGCGTGGTTCGAAGGCCGCTACATGTAACCGGTCCCCGGAGCGGCCGCACCGCTGAAGGCAGACGGGCCGGCTGTCACAGGCCCCGCACCCGCACCGGGTGCGGAGGCTGCCCACCACCCTCGGCGTCGCGCTCGACGACGACCCGCTCCCCGCTGCGGTGCACCCGGTAACGCTCGACCTCCGGCTCCTCCCAGCCCTCCCCGGCGTCCGCGACGACGTAACCGCCGCCCGTGCGTCCGGGCGCCGGAGCCCAGACCTCCAGGGCGATCCCCCCGCCGTCGCCGCGCACCGGAACCACGTCGCCCGCGCGCGCGAGGACCGGAATCCGCGACAGAGGGGCGCTCACCGACACCCGCCCCGGACCGTCGAACACCTCACCGGTCACCGTGTCGTACCACCGCCCCTGCGGCAGAAGGACGTCCCTGCGCCTGACCCCGGGCCCCCACACCGGAGCGACCAGCAAGGAGTCACCCAACAAGAACGCGTCCTCACAGTCCCGCAGCGCCCGGTCCTCCGGCGCCGCCCACCACAAAGGACGCACGTACGGAGCACCGGTGCGCCGGGCGAAGTGAGCGAGCGTCATGAAGTAGGGCAGCAGGCGTCGGCGTTCATGCAGCGCCACGCGCGCGTGCCCGAGCACGTCGTCGAACGGCCACGGCTCGCGCCGGCCCGCGCGCAGCGCCGAATGCGTGCGCAAGAGCGGCAGATAGGCGCCCAGCTGGATCCGGCGCAGGAACAGCTCGGGGGACGGCTCCCCGTCGCAGCCGCCCACATCCGGACCCGCGTACGGCACCCCGCACAGACCGAGCCCGACGACGAGCGAGAGCGAGGCCCGCAGACCGGGCCAGCCGGTCGCGACCCCACCGGACCAGCTCCCTCCGTAGCGCTGCATCCCGGCCCAGCCCGAACGCGAGCACACGAAGGGCCGCTCCCGTGAATGCAGTTCACGCAACCCTTCGTAACCCGCCCGCGCCATGCACAGCCCATAGACGTTGTGCACCTCCCGGTGGTCGGCCCCGCGGCCGTCGAGATCGTGCCGGGCCGACAGCGGTAGCGAACGGTCCCCGAACGCCGCGAAGGACAGCGGCTCGCTCACGTCGTGCAAGAACCCCGACGAGCCCTGGGCGAGCCGCGCCTCGTACAGCCCGCCCCACCACTTCCGCACCCGCTCGGCGGTGAAATCCGGGTACACCGACTCACCGCCCGGAACGACGCCCCGCACCGCTCTGCCCGCCGTGTCGCGCACGAAGGCGTCGATCGCGCGTCCGCTGTCGTACACGGCGTCGCCCCGCCGCGGACCGACCCCGGGACCGACGACGGACACCAGACGCACCCCGTCGGCGAGCAACTCGTCCGCCAGCCGGCGCAAGGAGCGAGGCGGATCGTCACGGAGTTCCGGACCCTGCCGCGCCCTGTGGTGATCGATGTCCAGATGCACCGCGTCCAGGGGCAACCCGTGCTCTTTATGGGTGGCCACCACACGGCGCACCTCCCCTTCAGCACCGGACTCGTCACCGAAACCCCGGACGGCGTGCTGGTGCCCCAGCGCCCAGGAAGGCGGCACCGCGGCGCCACCGGTCAGCTGCGTCCACCCCTGCGCCACACGCGACGGAGTGCCCACCACGGCCCAGCACCGCAACGGCCCGCCACGCATCCGCAGTTCGCAGGATCCGGCGCTGTCGTGCCCCGACCCGTCCCCCTCACGCCCCTCGCGGAGGGCGACCGTGCCGTCCCACGACGTGTCGTGGAACACCAGGTGCGTCCCCGCGTCGGCGACCACCAACTGCACCGGCATGGTGATGGACAGCGGATCGTCCCCCGGACCGAACGCACTGTGCGAAGCCGTGTTCCACATCCGGTACTTGCCGTCGCGCAGCCGCGGCCCCGAAGGACGTGCCCCGAGACCGAAGAACCGCGCGTCCGCGGCGACCTCCGACCGCTGCGCCCAGCGCGCCTCGCCACCGCCATCGAGCTCCCACCAGCGCGGCGGCAGATCGCGGCGCAGCAGCACACCGCCCGGAGTGCACAACTCGACGGCACCGTGCCGGGACACCGTCACCGTCGCGCGCTCGGCGACCACCCGCCACCCGCCGTCCTTGTCCGGCTCCAGCGTCACGCGGGAGTCCGGTTCGGGACACACCCCGGCCAGTGCGTACGAGGGCTCAGGGTCGGCCCCGTCCCACCCCCAGAAGACGGCCCCGTTCACCGTGACCAGGATCCGCAGCACGGAGCGGGCGAAAAGCACCCGACCACCACCGGGCGCCGGTTCCACCCCGACCACACGCCCCGGCACCCGAGCCCGTGCCTGCCCCTGCTCCGGCAACCCCGCCGAGTCCGCCCGGCGATGCCGCCACGAGGCACGCACAACCCGCAGTCCCTGGGCGGCGCCCACCTGAGAAACCGCTTTCAGCGAGCGCACCAGGTCACGACCGTTCATGCTGCTCACCCTGCCACTGACTGCCCCGCGCGCGTGCCGCGTTCAACTGCCGTTCACCAGTGGCGCCGGCACATCTTCGCGACACGGACTATGTGGCGGACGCCCTGGTGCCGAAGTCGATCACGTGGCATCGTCCCTGTCAGCCGCGTCACGCGCACACCCCAGCCCGTGCGCGCCAAGAACGCTCACGCCGCGTACTTCCGGGAGCCGCCCCATGGACACTGCGAACCCCTCGCCGCTCTGGCAGCCCGATCGGGAACAGATCGCCGAAGCGCAGATCACCCGCTTCCAGACCTGGGCGGCCGAACACCACGGAGCACCCGCCGAAGGCGGCTACGAGGCGCTGCACCGCTGGTCGGTGACCGAACTCGAGACGTTCTGGAAAGCCGTCACCGACTGGTTCGACGTGCGCTTCACCCACCCCTACGCGCGCGTACTGGGCAGCCGCTCCATGCCGGGCGCCGAGTGGTTCCCCGGCGCCACCCTCAACTACGCCGAACACGCACTGCGCGCGGCGGAGGACCCCGCACGGGCCGACACCGCCGCCATCCTCCACGTGGACGAGACGCAGGAGCCCCGCCCCGTCACCTGGACGGAGCTGCGCCGCCAGGTCGGCTCACTGGCCGCGGAACTGCGCACCCTCGGCGTCCGCCCCGGCGACCGCGTCAGCGGCTACCTGCCCAACATCCCCGAAGCGGTCGTCGCCCTGCTCGCCACCGCCGCCGTCGGCGCCGTATGGACCTCCTGCGCCCCCGACTTCGGCGCCCGCAGCGTCCTGGACCGCTTCCAGCAGGTCGAGCCGGTCGTCCTGTTCACCGTCGACGGATACCGCTACGGCGGCAAGGAGCACGACCGACGCGACACCGTCGCCGAACTCCGCTCCGCACTGCCCTCCCTGCGCGCAGTGGTCCACATCCCCCTGCTCGGCACCGAGGCCCCCGAGGACGCCCTCGAATGGGCCGCCCTCACGTCGAACGACGTGGCGCCCGTCTTTGAAGAGGTGCCGTTCGACCACCCCCTGTGGGTGCTGTACTCCTCGGGCACGACCGGCCTCCCGAAGGCCATCGTCCAGTCGCAGGGCGGCATCCTCGTCGAGCACCTCAAGCAGCTCGGCCTGCACTGCGACCTGGGCCCCGACGACCGGTTCTTCTGGTACACGTCCACGGGCTGGATGATGTGGAACTTCCTGGTCTCCGGACTGCTCACCGGCACCACGATCGTCACCTACGACGGCAGCCCCGGCTACCCGGACACCGGTGCCCAGTGGGCCATCGCCGAACGCACCGGCGCGACGCTCTTCGGCACCTCCGCCGCCTACGTCATGGCCTGCCGCAAGGCGGGCGTGCACCCCTCGCGCGACCATGACCTGTCCCGCGTCACCTGCGTGGCGACCACAGGCTCGCCCCTCCCGCCCGACGGCTTCCGCTGGCTCCACGACGAGGTCCGGCACGACCTCTGGATCGCTTCGGTCAGCGGCGGCACCGACGTCTGCTCCTGCTTCGCCGGAGCCGTCGCCACCCTCCCGGTCCACATCGGTGAACTCCAGGCTCCCGCCCTCGGCACGGACGTCCAGGCATGGGACCCGCAGGGCAATCCCCTCATCGACGAAGTGGGCGAACTCGTCGTCACCAACCCCATGCCGTCCATGCCGATCCGTTTCTGGAACGACCCGGACGGCAGCCGCTACCACGACAGCTACTTCGACACCTATCCCGGCGTCTGGCGCCACGGCGACTGGATCACCCTCACCTCGCGGGGCTCCGTCGTCATCCACGGCCGCTCCGACTCCACACTCAACCGCCAAGGCGTCCGGATGGGATCGGCCGACATCTACGAGGCCGTGGAGCGACTCCCCGAGATCCGCGAGTCCCTCGTCATCGGCCTCGAACAGCCCGACGGCGGCTACTGGATGCCACTCTTCGTGCACCTCGCGCCCGGCGCGGTCCTCGACGACGACCTCCGCTCCCGCATCAAGCAGGTCATCCGCGAACAGCTCTCACCCCGTCACGTCCCCGACGAGATCATCGAAGCCCCCGGCGTCCCCCACACCCTCACCGGCAAGCGCATCGAGGTACCGGTGAAGCGCCTCCTCCAGGGAACCCCCCTGGAAAAGGCGGTGAACCCGGGCTCCATCGACAACCTCGACCTGCTCAAGTTCTACGAGGACATCGCCCGCAAGCGCGCCTGACCACCGCCGGATCCGAGGTCACTGTCAGTGGCCACGATTACTCTGAGTGAGCATTGATCGAGTACGCTCAGGGGGAATCATGGCGAACACACAGCACGGCAGGACCACCACCTCGCGGCACATCCTGCGCCGCGAGGTGGCCGGAACCATCGGCCTGTTGGCGGACGAGCAGGACTTCACGGCGATGCGGCGCTACCGCAGCTTCACCTTCGAGGACCACCAGACCTATCTGCGGCAGGTGGAAGGGCTGCTCAAATCCCTGGCCTCGTCCGGCAGCCACACCAGCGTCGCGCTCTTCGACCCGGACGAGTACGCGGACTTCTGCGCGGAGACCGGCATCGAACCGGACACCGCCACGAGCCGCGGCCGATTCACCGCGGAGCTCGCCTCCATCGGCCCGGCCCTTCCGTACGAGGGACAGCCACTGGCCGATCTCGTCCCCGACCTCGTCGAGGCGGCGGTCCGCCAGGCGACCTGGACGTACGCGTCGTCCGTCCTCGCCCGCCTGGGTCCCTGCGCGGTGTGTCACCAGGACATCGGCAGGATCGCCTTCGCGCGTGCCTCCTATCTCGTCGCCCGCGTACTCGACACGATCGGCGAGGGCATCCACCATCTGGTGTGCAGCGCCTCCACAGGCCGAGAACCGCTCCAGGCGGTGCTCCACGTGGATGCCACCACGCCGGACACCGTCCAGCTCGACGAGACCACGACGATGGAGCTGACCACCGTGCTCGCCCTGGCCATCGCCACGGGCAGCGCGTGCGCCCTCGTCCTGCGGACCAGCAGGACGGGGGAGAGGGACCATGTGTTCGGCTGGCAGGTGAAGGAGGAGAGCCTGCGACAGCTCACAGCGGCACAGGTCTTCGACGCCTACTGCATCGACGCCTACTCCGGAGACCTGCTCGCGCCGGAGCCCGACGTCGACTACTGCACGGCACCGGAGGTGAACACCACCGGCCCGGAGGGCAGGCATCGGCACTGACCCGACGGAACAGCGTGAAGGGCGCCCCACCAAAGGTGGAGCGCCCTTCACGGAACCGCAGTCCGGCTACTACTCGCCGGACAGCACGGCCTGAGCGGCGTTGCGCGCCTCGTCGGCGGAGTCCGCGGCACGCGCCGCGGCGGCCGCACGCTCGCACTGGGCCAGCGTGTACTTGCCGAGCGTCGCGCGCACATACGGAATCGACGCGGCACCCATGGACAGGGAGGTGACCCCCAGACCGGTCAGCACACAGGCGAGCAGCGGGTCGGACGCGGCTTCACCGCACACACCGCAGCTCTTGCCCTCGGCCTTGGCCGCCTCGGCCGACAGCGCGACCAGGTCGAGCAGCGCGGGCTGCCACGGGTCCTGAAGACGCGACACGGCACCGACCTGACGGTCGGCCGCGAACGTGTACTGCGCGAGGTCGTTGGTGCCGAGCGACAGGAACTCGACTTCTTGCAGCACGGAACGGGCCCGCAGCGCGGCGGACGGGATCTCCACCATCGCGCCGAACTTGGCCTGCAGTCCGGCCTCACGACAGGCGTCGGCGAACGCCTTGGCGTCGGCACGGTCGGCCACCATCGGGGCCATGACCTCAAGGTGTACGGGCAGCCCGTCGGAAGCCTTCGCCAGCGCGGTCAGCTGCGTCCGCAGCACCTCCGGGTGGTCGAGCAGCGACCGCAGCCCTCGCACGCCCAGCGCGGGGTTGGGCTCGTCGGCGGGGGTCAGGAAGTCCAGCGGCTTGTCAGCGCCGGCGTCCAGAACACGTACGACGACACGTCCTTCGGGGAACGCCTCGAGTACCTTGCGGTACGCCTCGACCTGCTTCTCCTCGGTCGGAGCGTGCGCGCTGTCGTCGAGGAACAGGAACTCGGTGCGGAAGAGACCGACCCCCTCGGCGCCCGCCTCGACGGCCGCCGGCACGTCCGCAGGACCGCCGATGTTCGCGAGCAGCGGCACCTTGTGCCCGTCCGAGGTGGCACCGGGACCGGTCGAAGCCGACAGCGCGGCCTTGCGCTCGGCGGCCGAGGCCTCGAGCGCGGCCCGCTTCTCGGCGCTCGGGTCGACGAAGATCTCGCCCGTGCTGCCGTCCACGGCGACGACGGTGCCCTCGGCGAGCTCCCCGGCACCTGGCAGCGCCACAATGGCGGGCACCCCGAGAGCACGCGCCAGGATGGCGCTGTGACTGGTCGGTCCGCCCTCCTCAGTGACGAAGCCGAGCACGAGCGTCGGGTCCAGCAGCGCGGTGTCCGCAGGAGCCAGGTCGCGGGCGATGAGGACGTAGGGCTCGTCGCTGTCCGGCACACCCGGCATCGGAACACCGAGCAACCGCGCGACGATACGGTTCCGCACGTCGTCGAGGTCGGCCACGCGACCGGCCATGTACTCACCGGCGCCGGCCAGCAGCTCGCGATAGTGCGAGAAGGCGTCGTAGATCCCGCGCTCGGCCGTACTGCCGACCGTGATGCGCCGGTCGACATCGGCGATCAGCTCGGGGTCCTGAGCGATCATCGCCTGAGCCTCGAGCACCGCCTGTGCCTCACCGCCGGCCAGATTGCCGCGCGCAATCAGGTCGGCCGCGACAGCTTCGACGGCCTGACGGGCGCGCCCCTGCTCGCGCTCCGCGTCCTCCGCCGCAATCTGCTTGGCCGGCGGTTCGAGCACCGCCGTCCCCATGTGCCGAACCTCGCCGATCGCCACACCGTGGCTCACGCCGACGCCTCGCAGCGTTGTCTCCATCTCACCCGTCTCCGATAGTGCGGCGGCCGAGCCGCCGCGATGGTTGTCCTGCCGGCCGTCAATGACGGCGCACTGTTACTTCCAGCCGAACAGTGCCGCGCCCGCCGTGAGGTCGCCGGACTCGACGACGTCGGAGAGCGACTCGGCGGTGGCCTCGAGCGCGACGACGGGGCAGACCGGCGACTTGCCGGCGGCCTCGACGGCGGCCGGGTCCCAGCGCACCACGGCCTGGCCGCGCGTCACGGTGTCGCCCTTGTTCACGAGCAGCTCGAAGCCCTCGCCGTTGAGCTGCACGGTGTCGATACCCAGGTGCGTCAGCACACCGTGTCCTTCTTCGTCCACGACGACGA
The DNA here is from genome assembly GCF_042799415.1 of Streptomyces sp. NPDC057694. Lineage (NCBI taxonomy): Bacteria > Bacillati > Actinomycetota > Actinomycetes > Kitasatosporales > Streptomycetaceae > Streptomyces > Streptomyces sp. NPDC057694. The sequence continues at coordinate 627 of NZ_JBHVIX010000008.1, read as the reverse complement.
AGGCGTGCGGGTGCAGGGAAACGACGATGCCGCTGACGGGAGCGACGGCCTCGGAAGGCTCACGCACAGGGTCGATGGCGGTGCCGGGCCCGACCATCGCGCCGGAGAAGACCGGGTCAGGAACGGCAGAGAGCCCAATGGCGCGTCCTGCAAGCGGGGACGTCACATCGGTCATGGCAAGCCTCCCAGGGGTGGAGATTGATGGTCGTCGTCACTGCCTGTCCTGGACGACGTACCGTTTCGAAGCGTAAGTCATAAAAAGTCCCGGTTCCGCACGAGAGGTACCGGTTGGCTGACGTAGAGCACCCCGCAAACGATTTGCACCGCGCGCAGCGCCCCATGTACTGTCGTACCTCCGCCCGGGAGCACGAGGTACCGACAAGTACCCCGCTCCTGTGGCCTCTAAGAGTCGAACCCTACATCTGGTCTAGACCTGTGCACTCACGGGTGTGGTCAGAAGGGCGAAAAAAGACTGCTAGAGTTCGGGTCGCCGGAAAGGAAATCGCGAAAGCGGTCCTGGAAAGCGAAGCAAGACCCCGAGGAAATCGGCCGGTGAAACGGTCTGATAGAGTCGGAAACACGAAATACCGAAGGGAAGCGCCCGGAGGAAAGCCCGAGAGGGTGAGT
>NZ_JBHVIX010000007.1:147004-350880 GCF_042799415.1 Streptomyces sp. NPDC057694 | reverse complement strand
CCCCTGATGAGATGGCGCACGAAGTGCGCATCTCAGGGGCGCGGGGAACTGCGCGGCCGGCCACTACGAGAGCCGCACTCGATCGACTGCCTCAGGGGCGCGGGGAACTGCGCGAGAAGCCCCGCCGGGCCGCAGGCGAATTCCCGTGCCGAAGGACGTCAGGGCGACCCCGGCGACGAGCAGGGCGGCCGCGCACCAGCGCAGGGGGCTCACCGATTCGCCCAGGAACAGCGCCGCCGACGACATCCCGAAGACGGGGACCAGGAGTGAGTACGGGGCGACCGTAGAGGCGTCGTAGCGGCGCAGCAGCCGGCTCCAGGCGCTGAAGCAGAACAGGGTCGTCACCAGGGCCACGTAGACGATGGCGCCGACGCCGGGCAGGTCGAGGGACGCGAGCGCGCGGGCATCCGTCGCCGGGTCCTCGAAGACGAGCGAGAGCCCGAACAGCGGAAGCACGGGCACCGCGCTCGACCACACCATGAAGTTGAAGGGCGCCTCGGGAGCCGCCTTGCGGGTCAGGACGTTCGCCACGCCCCAGAACGCGGCGGCGACGAGGACCAGCGCGAAGGCGCCGAGCGGGCCCGAGCCCCCCTCGTCGACGGCGGCGACCACGATCCCGCCGAGCGCCACCGCCATGCCCACCACCCGCACCGGCCGCAGCCGCTCCCCCAGGAACGTGAACGCGATCATCGCCGTGAACACCGCCTGAACCTGGAGCACCAGGGACGAGAGCCCGGCCGGCATCCCGGCGTTCATGCCGACGAACAGCAGCCCGAACTTGCCGACGCCCAGGGCGAGTCCGAGCCCCACGATCCAGCGCCACGGCACGCACGGCCTGCCGACCAGGAACACCGCGGGGAGCGCGGCCAGCAGGAAGCGCAGGGCGCAGAAGAGCAGCGGCGGGAAGTGGGCGAGGCCGATGTCTATGACGACGAAGTTCACGCCCCACAGGGCGGCGACGAGCACGGCGAGGCCGGTGTGTGCGGGTCTCATGCGTCGAGGATCACGCCCCGCGACCGTGTAGCACCAGCGATGATTCCTGCATGGTGGGATGAAGCACCGCTAATGAGAGTGCGTAGGGATGCGTACGGAAGAGGGGTCCGGGATGTTGGATGTCCAGCGACTGCGCGCCCTGCACGCCGTCTCCGTGCACGGCACGGTGGGCGCCGCCGCGGCCGCGCTCGGCTACACGCCGTCGGCCGTGTCCCAGCAGATCGCGAAACTGGAGCGGGAGACCAGGACCGTCCTCCTCGAACGGGAGGGGCGGGGCGTCAAGCTGACCGAGGAGGCCCGGCAACTCGCGCGTACGGCACATGAGTTGATGGCCGTCATGGAGCGGGCGGAGACCGAGCTCGAAGAGCGGCGCGGGGTGCCGGCGGGGCGGCTGACCATCGCCGCGTTCGCCTCGGCGGCGCGCGGGCTGCTGCCCGGGGCGCTCGCGGCGCTGGCCGAGCGGCATCCCGGGCTCGACATCCGGCTCACCGAGGTCGACCCGCACCTGTCGGTCGATCTCGTGGCGAAGGGCGCCGTCGATCTCGTCGTGGCCCACGACTGGGACATCGCGCCGCTGCCGGCCCCGGCCGGGGTCGAGCAGGCGGTCATCGGGGACGACCTGTGCGATCTGCTGGTGCCGGTCGGGCATCCGCTGGCCGGACGCAGCGCCGTGCGGCGGGCTGAACTGGGCGGGGAGCGGTGGGTTTCGCAGCCGGCGGGGCGGGTGTGTCACGACTGGCTGGTGCGGACGATGCGGGGGGCCGGGTTCGAGCCGGAGATCGTGCATCGGGCCGACGAGAATCCGACGCTGGTCGCGCTGGTCGCGGCGGGGCTGGGGGTTGCCGTGATTCCGCGGCTCGGGCGGGGGCCCTTGCCGGGCGGGGTGGTTGTGGTGGGGCTTGATCCGGTGCCGCGCAGACGCGTGTACGCGCTCTGGCGCACCGGGGTGTCCCGCCGCCCCGCGATCACGGCAACCGTCCAGTCCCTACACGACCAGGGCTCCACCTGCCTCCTTCAGTAGCCCGCACCCCTGGGCAGTTCTTCGGGTGCCGGCCGGTGGCCGCTTCTCGCGCAGTTCCCCGCGCCCCTGAGGCAGGCGCTTCGCGCCGCCTCCCCGATGAGATGCCGCACGAAGTGCGCATCTCAGGGGCGCGGGGAACTGCGCGACCAGCCACGACGAAAGCCGCACCCGGAACCGCGTGAGGAAACCTCCGGCCGGATGGGAACCCGGGCGCGGGCCCGTCCGTCCAACGGGCAAGCTGCCGGTGAGTCTCCGCAGTGCGGTGTCGGCCTCGCTGCTGGCTGCGAACGCTGACCACCCTCTCCGCCGCATGCGGCCGGCAGCAAGCCGTCACCGGCGCGCCCCCCTCCAACAGCGCCGGTGACGGCCCCTTTTCATGCCCGCTTTCACTCCCGCTCTCTTGACTGGCAGAAACTTTCCCCATATCCATGACGCGCGGAAGTTTCCTTCAGCAGCATGCCCCGCCCCTCCCCCGGAAGGAGCGCACGTGCACCACCGCCAGTCCAGCCAGCCCAGTAACGGTTTCCCCAGACGCACCCTGCTCGCCGCCGCCACGGCCGGCGCCGCCGCCGTCACCCTGAGCGCCGCACCCGCCCAGGCGGCCGCGCCGAGCGACCGGTCCCTCAAGAAGGTCATCTCGGGGATGTCCCTGGAGGAGAAGGTCGGCCAGCTCTTCGTGATGCGGGTGTACGGCCACTCGGCCACCACCCCGGACCAGGCCGACATCGACGCGAACCTCAAAGAGATCGGGGTGCGCACGGCCGACGAGCTGATCGACAAGTACAAGCTCGGCGGCATCATCTACTTCCAGTGGGCGCACAACGTCCGCGACCCGCACCAGATAGCCGACCTCAGCAACGGCATCCAGCGCGCCGGACAGCGACAGCCCTCCCGCATACCGCTGTTGATCGCCACCGACCAGGAGCACGGCATCGTCTGCCGGGTCGGCAAGCCGGCCACCCTGTTCCCCGGCGCGATGGCGCTCGGCGCGGGCGGCAGCCACGGCGACGCGCGCAGGGCGGGGCAGATAGCGGGCGCCGAGCTGCGCGCGCTCGGCATCGTCCAGGACTACGCACCCGACGCGGACGTCAACGTGAACCCGGCCAACCCGGTCATCGGCGTCCGCTCGTTCGGCGCCGACCCCGAGGCCGTCGCCGGTATGGTCGCCGCCCAGGTCAAGGGGTACCAGTCGGCCCACATCGCCTCAACGGCCAAGCACTTCCCCGGACATGGCGACACGGCCACCGACTCGCACACCGGACTCCCCGTCATCACGCACACGCGCGAGCAGTGGGAGGAGCTGGACAGGCCGTCGTTCCGGGCCGCGATAGCCGCCGGGATCGACTCGATCATGACGGCCCACATCGTCGTACCGGCCCTGGACCCGGCCGAGGACCCGGCGACCCTCTCGCACCCGATCCTCACCGGCATCCTGCGCGAGCAGCTCGGCTACGACGGCGTCGTCATCACCGACTCGCTCGGCATGGAGGGCGTGCGGACGAAGTACGGCGACGCCCGCGTGCCCGTGCTCGCGCTCCAGGCGGGTGTCGACCAACTGCTCAACCCGCCCACCCTGGACGTGTCCTGGAACGCGGTCCTGAGCGCGGTGAAGAGCGGCGAGCTGGCCGAGGACCGGCTCGACGAGTCGATCCTGCGCATCCTGCGCCTGAAGGCGAAGCTGGGGCTCTTCAAGGACCCCTACGTCTCGCACCGCGACGTCGACCGGACCGTCGGGACGGCCGCGCACCTGGCCGCCGCCGACCGGATCGCCGAGCGCACCACGACTCTCCTGGTGAACAAGGAGCGGCTGCTCCCGCTCTCCCGCCGCACCCACAGGAACGTCCTCGTGCTCGGCGCCAACCCGGCCTCGCCCTCGCTCAGCGACGGCCCGCCGACCACCGTGATCGGCGCCGCCCTCACCGAACGCGGCTTCTCCGCAACGGTCCTCGCGACCGGCACGGCCCCGAGCCAGGCCGTCATCGACCAGGCCGTCGCCGCGGCGGCCGGCAAGGACGCCGTCGTCATCGGCACGTACAACGTGACGGCGGGCAGCGCCCAGCAGAAGCTGGTGAACGCGGTCGCCGCGACCGGCGTACCGGTCGTCACCCTGTCCCTGCGCAATCCCTACGACGTCGCCCAGCTCGGCGCCGTCGACGCGCATGTGGCCGCGTACTCGTGGATCGACGTCGAACTACGGGCTGCCGTACGGGTGTTGACGGGGGCGGCCACACCCCGGGGCAGGCTGCCGGTGCCGGTGCAGAAGGCCGACGACCCGACGCAGGTGCTCTACCCGATCGGGTACGGCCTGAAGTACTGACCGGAGTATTCACCGGTGTGCTGACGCACTGACGTACCGGCCTCCCGTACGGGCAGGGACAGGTCGTTACCATCCTGTCCGTACGGGACGTACGTCCGCACTACCGGCGCACCACCCCCAACCGGCGCAAAGCGTCTTGTACCTCTGGCGTGCTCCCGTGTCCACGGGTCAGGCTTGACGGGCATACCCGGGGGGACTGCCATGCGTGCGCGAACGGTTGAAGCGGTGTGCGCGGTGCTGCTGTCGGCACTCGCGCTGGCCGGTTGTCAGAACGCGACGGGAGACACGGTGGAGTCCCCGACGGCACAGGTGTCCCGCTCGCCGTCCGGTTACGGGGCGGTCTTCCTGGCGCTGCACGAGTGCAGTTCGCGGGGGCGGGCCTCGTTCGGCGAGGTGCCGTGCCGCAGCGAGAGCGCCGTCGCCCGGGTGATCGCCCGGTACGACGGCGGCGCGTCCGGCGGCCCGGCCTGCCCGGCCAGCACCGACTTCGTGCTGCACATCGGCGAGAACCGGCCCGCGACGGCCGGCACCGGCGCCACCGATGCCGCGGCCGTGGCCCAGGGCTATGCCTGCATGCGCAATCTGGAGCCGCCGCACCCCGGCGATCCGGGCGGCGGGGGCGGGCCGCGCACCGTCGTCGGCGACTGCGTCTACGCGGCCGGTGCGGGCCAGGTGCGGGAGACCGCCTGCGACGGTTCGGGCGAGCGCGCCCCGCAGTACCGGGTGACGTCGGCGGTGACGGCACGCACCCGGTGCCCGTCGTCGACGGCGCTGTACGTGACCCTGGGCGGCGGCGACCCGGTGGGGTGCGCGGTGAAGCTGTGAGGGGGCGGCGGCAGGCCGCCGCCGCCCCGTCACGGCATCGGCCGGGTCACGGCCGGAGCGTCGGCTCCCGCAGCAGGTCGACGCGGTCCAGCTTCGCGTCGTGCGGCGCCTTGGCCGTCGTACCGGACAGACCGGCCCACGCGAGGATCCGCTGGGTGGCGAGGTCCTTGTCGCCGGCCGTCAGCGCGGCGACGTTCGCGCCGTGGTTGGCGTGCGGCGCGGTCAGGACGTACGAGTCCTTGGCCCCGGACCCGAGGCGGAAGCGCTCGGCGCCCCACGGGTCGTTGTCGCCGTACACGTACAGCATCCGGGTCGCGTGGTGGCGCACCCAGTTGTCCACGTCGGGCATGGCCCGCCGGTCGAACTTCATGGGGATGGAGCGCGGCACGAAGTTGCGCGGCGGCTGGTAGCCGTAGCGCGACAGCTTGCCGAGCCAGGGCTGCTTGATGTCGGGCGAGCCGAGCTGGGTGCCCGCCTGGTAGTAGTACGGCGTGTACTGCTCCAGGCCCTGGTCGGCGTAGGACGACCAGCCGCCGACGGCGTCGACGTAGTCGAACAGCGCCTGGTCGGTGACGGTCTTCGCGTCCGGGACGTCCGCGCAGGCCGACTCCGGCTGGTACTGCCAGAAGCCCCACACGAGGTCGAGGACGGTCGCCTCGTACGCCTTGTCCAGCGAACCGACGGTGTTCACGGTGTAGTCGTTCGCGGCGAGGTAGTCCTTGTACTTCTTCTCCAGCGCGGTGCGGCGCACGAGCGTCTCGCGCTGCACCTTCTGGAGGGCGACGCGGCAGTCCTTCGGGCCCACGTTCGCGAGGAAGCGGTCGTACGCGGAGTCCTCGTCGTTCACGACGTCGTTCGGGGCGACGTAGGCGACGACGCCGTCCATGTCGCGCGGGTAGAAGCGCTCGTAGTACGTGGCGGTCATGCCGCCCTTCGAGCCGCCGGTGGTCAGCCAGTTGGCACCGTAGATCGGCTTCAGGGCCTCATAGATGTCGTGCTGGTCGCTGGCCGCCTGCCAGATGTCGAGCTTGGACCAGTCGGCGGGCTGCGGCCTCGACGGGGTGAAGAAGCGGTACTCGACGGAGACCTGGTTGCCGTCGACGATCCGCGTCGGCTCGCTGCGCGAGGGGTTCGTCGAGACGTTGTAGCCGCTGGTGAACATGACCGTCGGGCGGCTGACGTCCTTGTGCAGCACGGTGATCCGCTGCTGGAACGTGCCCTTGGACGGATGCTTGTGGTCGATCGGCTGGGTGAAGTTCAGGACGAAGTAGCGGTAGCCGTCGTACGGCTTCTCCTCGACGAGGCTCACGCCGGGTACGGCGAGCAGCCGGTCCTTGATGTCGGTGGCGTCCGCGGCGGCGGTGGCCGTCGTCGTGCCGGCCGCGGCCACCGTGCCTATCAGCACGACGAGCGACAGCAACCATCTGAGCACCTTGTGCATACACACTCCCCTGGTAACGCGAGTACAACGGCGCCCCGGAAACTATCGGAGCAATACGCGTACCACCAGAGGTACTTGGTGTCCGCTCAGCAGAACCGGCTCAGCGGCACCACGGGCCGAGCGGGCTCAGCACAGGATCCAGCCCGTGCTGACCGACTTCGAGCCGACCTTCCCCGTCACCCGGACACAGCGGTGCCCGGCGTGCACGGTGACCGGTCCCGCGTGGTGGGTGAAGCGGCCCGCGTCGACGACCGCGCGGTTGCCGCGGGCCTGGACGCCGACCGACATGTACTGGCGGGTGCCGCCGCGCTTGGGGTAAGTGACGGCGCAGACATAGCCGTTGCCCTTGTAGACGACCGTCCGGCCGGTGGCGAAGGTGAGGGTGCGGACCTTGTGCCCGGAGCACAGCGCGGCCGCTTGCGCGCTGCCGACGGCCGGGCCGCCGACGACCAGCAGTCCCGAGCCGAGCAGCGCGGCCAGCGCAAGCGCGGCCGGGCGGCGCGGCCCGCGGCGTATGCCGGCGCCCGCCTCTCCGTCTCTTCGCACCACAGATCCCTCCGGTCACATTGGCATCAGCGTACTGATGAACTGACGCGACACGGGGGCTGCGCGGTTGCGCGCGACCTGCACGAATACCGGATTCTTTGCCATGTTTGGGACAAGTCGACGGCTCCCCGCCGCCCGCTCAGGTCGACGCGCTCACGTCGACGCGCTCACGACGTCCGCGGCGTCGTCCTCACCGATGAAGGTGCGCCACAGCCGCGCGTACGTGCCGTCGAGGGCCAGCAGTTCGTCGTGCGTGCCGTCCTCCACGACCTGCCCGTGGTCCATCACGACGACCCGGTCGGCGCGGGCCGCGGTCGTCAGCCGGTGGGCGACGACCAGGGTCGTGCGCCGGCCGGCGAGACGGTCGGTGGCCTGGTTGACCTGGGCCTCGGTGGCGAGGTCGAGGGCGGCGGTGGCCTCGTCGAGCAGCAGGACGTCGGGGTCGACGAGCTCGGCGCGGGCCAGGGCGATCAGCTGGCGCTGGCCGGCCGACAGGTTGCGGCCGCGCTCGGCGACCTCGTGGAGGTAGCCGCCGTCGAGGGTGGCGATCATCTCGTGGGCGCCGACCGACCGGGCCGCCGCCTCCACCTGCGCGTCGGTCGCCTCGGGGCGCCCGTAGGCGATGGCGTCGCGGATCGTGCCGGGGAAGAGGTACGCCTCCTGCGGGACGACGCCGAGCCGGTGCCGGTACGCGGTGAGGTCGAGGTCGCGCAGGTCGGTGCCGTCGACGGTGACCCGGCCGCCGGTCGGGTCGTAGAACCGGGCGACCAGCTTGACCAGCGTCGACTTGCCCGCGCCGGTCTCGCCGACGAACGCGACGGTCTGCCCGGCCGGGATCCGCAGCCGTACGTCGCTCAGGGCCGTCTCGTCCGTTCCGTACGCGAAGTCGACGTCCTCGAAGGCGATCTCGCCGCGCAGGGACAGCACGTCCAGCGGTTCGGCGGCGCCCTTGGTGGAGGTCGGCTCGCGCAGCAGTTCCTGGATGCGGCCCAGCGAGACGGTGGCCTGCTGGTAGCCGTCGAAGACCTGGGAGAGCTGCTGCACGGGGGCGAAGAACAGGTCGATGTAGAGCAGGTAGGCGACCAGCGCGCCGGTCGTCAGCGTGCCCGCGTCGACCCGGTGGGCGCCCACCATCAGCACGGCGGCGGCCGCCACCGACGACAGCAGCTGCACGAACGGGAAGTAGACGGAGATCAGCCACTGGCCGCGGATGCGCGCGCTGCGGTAGCTGTCGCTGCCCGCCGCGAACCGGTCCCGGCCGTCCTGCTCGCGCCGGAACGCCTGCACGATGCGCAGTCCGGCGACGGTCTCCTGGAGGTCGGCGTTGACGACGGAGATCCGCTCGCGCGCCAGCTCGTACGCCTTGACGCTGGCGCGGCGGAAGAAGAACGTGCCGATGATCAGCGGCGGCAGCGTCACGAAGACGACGAGGGCGAGCTGTACGTCGATGACGAGCAGGGCGACCATGATGCCGAAGAAGGTGACGACGGAGACGAACGCGGTGACCAGGCCGGTCTGGAGGAACGACGACAGCGCGTCGACGTCCGTCGTCATCCGGGTCATGATCCGGCCGGTCAGCTCGCGCTCGTAGTAGTCGAGCCCGAGCCGCTGGAGCTGGGAGAAGATCTTCAGCCGCAGCGAGTACAGGACCCGCTCGCCGGTGCGGCCGGTCATCCGGGTCTCGCCGATCTGCGCGGCCCACTGCACGAGCACGGCGACCAGGGCCAGCCCGGACGCCGCCCAGACGGCGCCGAGCGCGAGCTGGCTGACGCCCTCGTCGATGCCGTGCCGGATGAGGACGGGCAGCAGCAGGCCCATGCCCGCGTCGACCGCGACCAGGCCCAGGCTGATCAGCAGCACGGGCCCGAAGCCGCGCAGGAGGCGGCGCAGGCCGTAGGAGTCCTCGGGCGTGACGGCCCGCGACTCGTCGATGTCGGGGGTGTCGGTGGCGGGCGGCAGCGCGTCCACCTGCGCGAGCAGCTCGGGCGTCGCGGGCATCCCCGACAGCGCGGAATCCTTGGGTTCGCGGTCGCCCGTCCACAGCCTGGGGGTGACCCCGCGCTCGGCGTCGAACTCGGCGTCCAGCTCGTCGCGCACCGAGGTGTCCTCGGCCGGGGCCGTCGGCAGCGCGTGCCCAGGCGATACGCCGCCCAGCTCGTCGGGGTCGGTCAGCAGCCGCCGGTACAGCGGCGAGCCGGCCTCCAGCTCCTTGTGCGTGCCGATGGCGGCGAGCCGGCCGCCGTCGAGGACGGCGATGCGGTCGGCGAGGTTCAGCGTGGAGCGGCGGTGCGCGATGAGCAGGGTCGTGCGGCCCGCCATGACGTGCTTGAGCGCCTCGTGGATCTCGTGCTCCACGCGCGCGTCCACGGCGGACGTGGCGTCGTCCAGGACCAGCAGCCGCGGGTCGGTGAGGATGGCGCGGGCGAGCGCGACGCGCTGGCGCTGGCCGCCGGAGAGGGTCAGCCCGTGCTCACCGACCTTGGTGTCGTACCCGGCGGGCAGCTCGGCGATGAACCGGTCGGCCTGCGCGGCCTTCGCGGCGGCCTCGATCTGCTCGTCGGTGGCGTCCGGGACCCCGTAGGCGATGTTGGCGCGCACGGTGTCGGAGAAGAGGAACGAGTCCTCCGGTACGAGACCGATGGCGGCCCGCAGCGAGGCCAGGCTCAGCTCGCGCACGTCGTGGCCGCCGACGAGGACGGCGCCGCGCGTGACGTCGTACAGGCGGGGCAGCAGCAGCGAGACGGTGGACTTGCCGGAGCCGGAGGAGCCGACGACGGCGAGGGTCTCGCCCGCGCGGATCTCGAAGGAGAGGCCGTCCAGGACGGGCCGGTCGCCGCCCGCGTACTCGAAGGCGACGTCGTCGAACTCGACGGTCGCGGGTGCGTCGGCGGGCAGTTCCTTGGTGCCGTCGACGAGGGACGGCTCGGTGTCGATGAGTTCGAGGACGCGCTCCACACCGGCCCTGGCCTGCTGCCCGACGGTCAGCACGACGGCGAGCATGCGCACCGGGCCGACCAGCTGGGACAGGTACGAGGAGAAGGCGACGAAGGTGCCGAGCGTGATCTGCCCGCGCACCGCGAGCCAGCCGCCGAGGGCCAGCATCGCCACCTGACCGAGCGCGGGCACGGCCTGGAGGGCGGGGGTGAACTTGGAGTTCAGCCGGATGGTGCGCAGGCGCCCGGCGAACAGCCGCCGCCCGACCTCCCTGAGCTTCCCGGTCTCCTGCTCCTCCTGCCCGAAGCCCTTCACGACGCGCACGCCGCTCACCGCGCCGTCGACGACCCCGGCGACGGCGGCGGCCTGCGCCTGCGCGTACCAGGTGGCGGGGTGCAGCTTGGAGCGGCTGCGCCTGGCGATGAACCACAGGGCGGGGGCGACGGCGAGCGCGACCAGGGTCAGCGGCAGCGACAGCCACGCCATGATCACCAGGGATATGAGGAACAGCAGGATGTTCCCGATGGTCATCGGGAGCATGAAGAGCAGGCCCTGGATGAGCTGGAGGTCGCTGGTGGCACGGCCGACGACCTGCCCGGTGGACAGCTCGTCCTGCCGCCGTCCGTCGAGCCGGGTGATCGTGCCGTACATCTCGGTACGCAGGTCGTGCTGGACGTCGAGGGCGAGCCGGCCGCCGTAGTAGCGGCGGATGTAGGCCAGTACGTAGACGACGACGGCCGCGCCGATCAGCGCGCCCGCCCACGGGCCCATGGAGCGTGTGTGGTCGCCGACGACATCGTCGATGATCACCTTCGTGATCAGCGGGACCAGCGCCATGACGGCCATGCCGCCGAGCGAGGCCCCGAGCGCGAGCACGACGTCCTTGGGATAGCGCCAGGCATACCCCACGAGCCGCTTCGCCCAGCCCCGCCCGACCTGTTCGTCCGCCGTCACACCGTCGCCTCTCGCCATCCTGCTGCTGTGCCGTGATGACCAACGCGGCCGGGGGCGGATTTCATCCCGCCGCAACAATCCGACGGGCGTTCCCCGGCTTTCACCGGCTTTCACAGGCGGCGCCCAGCTTCGCCACAGCCCGCGCCCACCCGCGCCGTGCACCTTTCACTGGTGACCTCTGCGACCGAACCGCTCCCCCACGCCCCCGCCCCGCCGCCACCGGCCGCGGCGCCGACCGCGCACCGCGCCCCGCGCTGGTCGCTGCCCGCGCTGCTCGGCATCCTGGCGCTCGCCGCCGTGCTGTACGCCTGGAACCTCTCGTCCAACGGGCTGAACAGCTTCTACAGCGCCGCGATCTACAGCGGCACCCAGAGCTGGAAGGCCTGGTTCTTCGGCTCCATCGACGCGGGCAACTTCCTGACCGTGGACAAGCCGCCCTTCGCGCTGATGGTGATGGGCCTGTCCTGCCGGATCTTCGGCTTCGGCACCTGGCAGATGATGCTGCCGCAGATCGGGGCCGCGCTCGGCACGATCTGGATCCTGCACTCCTCCGTGAAGCGGGTGTGGGGCCACGCGGCCGCCGCGATCGCCGCGCTGGTCCTGGCCCTGACCCCGATCACGGTCGCGATCAACCGGGACAACAACCCGGACACCCTGCTGCTCCTGCTGATGGTGGGCGGCGCGGCCCTCGCGCTGCGCGCCACCCGCGACGGCCGGCTCCTGCCGCTGCTCGGCTCGGCCGTCTGCTTCGGCCTTGCCTTCAACACCAAGATGCTCCAGGGCTACATCGCGCTGCCCGCCGTCTTCGCCGTGTACCTGTACGCGTCCCGGCTCGGCTGGGCGAAGAAGATCCGCAACCTGGTGCTGGCCGCCGTGGTCCTCGCGGTCTCCAGCTTCTGGTGGGCGACGGCCGTCTCCCTCGTCCCCGCCGACGACCGCCCCTACATCGGCGGCTCCACGGACGGCTCCGCCTGGGACCTGATCATGGGCTACAACGGCCTGGGCCGGGTCCTCGGCGGCGAGGGCAACGGCGGGGGCGGTGGCGGCGGAGGCGGCGGCTTCTCCGGCACCGCCGGGCTCGGCCGGCTCTTCAACGACACGCTCGGCGGCCAGATCTCCTGGCTGATCCCGTTCGCGGCGATCGCCCTCGTCGGCGGTCTGGTGCTGCGCGGGCGCGCCCCGCGCACCGACCTCACGCGGGCCGCGCTGGTGCTGTGGGGCGGCTGGCTGCTCCTGCACTACGTCACGTTCGCGACGGCCGAGGGCACCATGCACCCGTACTACACGACCGCGGTCGCCCCGGGCATCGCGGCGCTGTGCGGAGGCGGCGGCGTGATGCTGCTGCGCGCCTTCCGCACCGACAGGCGCTGGGCGTGGGTGCTGCCGGTCGCGCTCGGCGTCACCGGGATCTGGGCGGTCGTGCTGCTGCGGCGGGCCTCCGGCTGGAACGGCTGGCTGTGGCCGCTGGTCGCCCTCGTCATGGCGGCCGCGATCGCGGGCCTGCTCGTGTTCCGTACGGCGTCGGGCAGGCGGCTGCGGCTGTTCGCGGCGGCGGTGGCGGCCGCGGTCGTCGCCTCCGTGGCGGGCCCGGCGGCGTACTCCTTCGCGGAGCCGTTCTCGTCCGGCGGGGCCGGCGGCATGGGCGGCACGAACCCGACGGCCGGACCCACGACGGGCGGCGGCATGGGCGGCCCCGGCGGGGGCGGTGGCGGCGGCTTCCCCGGCGGCGGCGAGCTGCCCGGCGGGGGCCGGCAGCAGGGCTCGGGCCAGGAAGGACAGCAGGACGGGCAGCAGGACGGGCAGCAAGGCGGCGCGCCGGACGAAGGCGGCCAGGAGGGCGGTTTCACGCCACCGAGCGGTGGCGGCGGGATGCCCGGGGGTGGCGAGATGCCGGGCGGCGGCGAGATGCCCGGTGGCGGCGAAATGCCGGGCGGTCAGGCCGGTGGCGAGATGCCCAACGGTGGTGAGATGCCCGGCGGTACCGGCGGCGGTCGCACGGGCGGCGGCGGCATGGGCGGCTCGGTCGACAGTGACCTGATCTCGTACCTGGAGAAGCACCAGGACGGCGCCGAGTGGCTGCTCGCGGTGTCCAACTCGCAGTCCGCCGCGCAGATCATCCTCAGCACCAAGAAGCCCGTCATCTCCATGTACGGCTTCACCGGCTCCGACAAGGGCATGACCGTCGCCAAGCTCAAGAAGCTGGTGAAGAGCGGGAAGTTGCACTACATCCAGGTCGGCGAGAGCGGCATGGGCGGGGGCATGGGCGGCGGCGACGACGTCAGCTCCGCGGTCACCGCCTGGGTGAAGAAGCACGGCACGGCGGTGAAGGCGAGCGCGTACAGCAAGAGCTCTTCGGACTCCAAGAGCTCGTCGGACTCGGAGAGTTCGTCCGGTTCGGACAGTTCGGCGTCGCTCTACCGGCTGGACCCGTCAGACGTGAACTGACGCGCACGAAGCGGCCCCTGACGAAACGTCATGGGCCGCTTCCACGTCACACAATTGACGCGAATTATTCACCCGAACTCCTCGTGTCCATGTCATTCTACGCGGGTTGCATCTCAGTCGACCCGCGTAGAACGGACGGACACCCCTCATGCCCGGAATCCCCATACGCACCGCCGCCCTCACCGCAGCCGCCCTGATGACGGCTGTCGCCCTCCCCCTGGTCACCGCGGGCCCCACCTCCGCGACCACCACCGACTACGACTCGACGTACTACAAGAACGCGATCGGTAAGTCCGGCACCGCCCTCAAGTCCTCGCTGCACACGATCATCAGCAGCCAGACCAAGATCTCGTACTCCGCGGTCTGGGACGCGCTCAAGGTCACCGACCAGGATCCGAACAACAGCAACAACGTGATCCTGCTGTACAGCGGTGTCTCGCGGGCCAAGTCCCTCAACGGCGGCGACCTCGGCGACTGGAACCGTGAGCACACCTGGGCCAAGTCCCACGGCGACTTCGGCGAGGCGACGGGCCCCGGCACGGACCTGCACCACCTGCGCCCCGCCGACGTGCAGGTCAACAGCGTCCGCGGCAACAAGGACTTCGACGACGGCGGCAGCGCCGTCTCGGGCGGCGGCGGCAGCCTCACCGACTCCGACTCCTTCGAGCCGCGCGACGCGGACAAGGGCGACGTGGCCCGCATGATCCTCTACATGGCGGTGCGCTACGACGGCGGCGACGGCTTCGCCGACCTGGAGCCCAACGAGAAGGTCAACAACGGCAGCGCCGCCTTCATGGGCAAGCTCTCCGTGCTCAAGCAGTGGAGCGACGAGGACCCGCCCAGCGCCTTCGAGGAGAAGCGCAACCAGGTCATCTACGACACCTACCAGCACAACCGCAACCCGTTCATCGACCACCCGGAGTGGGTCGAGTCGATCTGGTAGCCGCGGCTACGGCGCCCCGTCCCCCACCTCGCCGCACGCGTCCAGCAGTGCGGCGAGCCGGCGGGACGGCGGGTCGGGGCGCACCGCCAGATATGTGGGCAAGGACGGCGCCCCGGCCGGGTCGGCGAAGGGCCGGAAGGCGATCCGGTGCGCGGGCTGCACGGCGGCCTGCGCGGCGAAGTAGACCGTCCAGGACGGCCGGCCCGAGGCGATCGCGGCCAGGGTGTCCTGGTCGGTGGTGAACGCCGGGCCCATGACCGGCTCGAACCCCGCCGCCCGGCAGGCGTCCACGACCGCGTCGACCAGATGCGGATTGCTCTCGCGGGGCGCGATCCGCAGCGGCAGCCCCACCAGGTCCGCGAGCCCGACCCGGTCCCGCCCGGCGAGCGGATGCCCGGCGGGCAGCGCCGCGACCAGTTCGTCCCGCCACAGCGGCAGCAGTTCGAGGCCCGGGGCGCGGTCGGCGCCGCGGACGAACGTGGCGTCCAGATCCCCGTCGCGCACCTGTTGCAGCCTGGTCGCCGTGGGGCCGCTGACCAGCTCGACCAGCAGCTTCGGCGCCCGCTCGGACAGCGCGGTCAGCACCCCGTCCAGGCGCAGGCCGAGCCCGACGCTCGTACCGACGCGCAGCATGGACTCCTGCTCGCCGCGCACGGTGTCCATCGCCTCGGCCGCCGCCCGCTCGGCCGCGAGCAGCGCACGGGCGTGCGGCAGCAGGGCCCGGCCCGCGTCGGTCAGTCGCACGGCCCGCTTGCTGCGGTCGAAGAGGTCGACGCCGAACTCCCGCTCCAGGCGCCGCACTTGCTGGCTCACCGCGGGCTGCACGATGTGCAGCCGTTCGGCGGCCCGCCCGAAGTGCAGCTCCTCGGCCACCGCCACGAAGTACTTCACCTGCCGCAGCTCCACGCCGCCCGCCCCCGGACCCCTCAACCATCACCCATCACGATTCGTGATGAGTCTAGGAGCGGATCACTCATTGGTCGACGGCCGTCCGTCCGCTGGAATTCACCCATCACCCCAGCGCACCCGGAAGGCAGCTCCCCATGGCGTACACGACGGTCAACGGCATCACGCTCCACTACGAGGACCTCGGCGCGGGCCGTCCTCTGGTGTTCCTGCACGGCTGGGGCACCAGCGGCCGGGTGTGGGACGCGCAGGCGGCCGACCTGATGACCGA
Organism: Streptomyces sp. NPDC057694; assembly: GCF_042799415.1. Lineage (NCBI taxonomy): Bacteria > Bacillati > Actinomycetota > Actinomycetes > Kitasatosporales > Streptomycetaceae > Streptomyces > Streptomyces sp. NPDC057694. Next base: position 335,284 of record NZ_JBHVIX010000007.1, on the reverse strand, counting down.
CCACCGCGTGATCACCCTCGACTGGCGGGGCTGCGGGCGCTCGGAGCGGCCCGCCGACGGCTACAGCCTCGCCCAACTCACCAGTGATGTACTGGCGTTCGTCGACGCTCTGGAACTCGACCGGCCGGTGCTGATCGGCTCGTCGATCGCGGGCGCCTTCACCGTCGAGGCGGCCCTCGCGGCCCCGGACCGGATCGGCGCGATCATCCCGGTCGACGCGGGCGTCCACCACTTCTCCGGGCTCCAGGACGCCATGGACAAGCTGCTCACGGACCTGCGGGCCGACCGGGCGGGGACGCTCGCCGACTTCGTGCCGCACTGGTACCGGCCCGGCGCGAGCGCCGCGATGATCGACTGGACGGTGCGCCAGCTCCTGGAGTCGACCTTCCGCATCGACGGACTCGTCGTCGACCAGGCCGGCTACGACCCGCGCGACCGGGTGGCGAACCTGCGCGTGCCGACCCACTTCCTGCACGGCGAACTCGACACCGAGGTCCCGCTGTCGGTGCCCCGCGAACTCACCACGCTGATCCCCGGCGCCCGCCTCACGGTGATCGACGGGGCGGGCCACATGTCGCAGCAGGACCAGGCCGACCGGTTCACCACCGCCCTGCGTGCGGCCCTCGCCGACCTGCACTGACCCACAACCCACCCTACTTACGCAGGAGTTACGCATGCCTTTCGTCGACGTCCCCACCTCGGGCGGTATCACCAAGGCCCACTACCTCGTCACCGGCAGCGGTCCCGGCCTGGTCCTGGTGCACGGCACCGGTGCCACCGCGGAGGGCAACTGGGCGCCGCTGACAGCCGAGTTGAGCGACCGCTACACCATCGTCGCCCCGGACCTCCAGGGTGCGGGCGAGACCACGGACCCGGGCGGTCCGGTCGCCGTGACCGACATGGTGGCCGTCGTCGTCGCGGCGGCGCGGGACGCGGGGCTCGACCGGTTCCACCTCGTGGGCCACTCGCTGGGCGCCGTGGTCGCGACGGCGGCGGCCGCCCTGCACCCGGACCTGGTCGCCTCGCTCACCGCGCACGCGGGCTGGGTGCGCACGGACGCCCACATGGCGTTCCAGTTCGACCTGTGGCGGCAGCTGGCCGGCAGCGACCCGGACGCGCTGGCCCGGCTGATCCTGCTCACCGCGCTGGGCAAGGACACCCTGCGCACCTGGGACGAGGAGACGTTCGCGCAGGCGGCGGCCGGATTCGCCGAGATGATCACGGGCGGCCTGGACGGCTTCGTGCGGCAGACCGCGACGGACACGGCCGTCGACCTCACCGGCCTGCTCCCCGACATCACCGCGCCGACGCTGCTGCTGTCCAGCGCCGACGACCGGCTCGTCCCGCCGCACCACCAGCTCGACCTGTCCGAGCGCATCCCGCACGCCCGCCTGCTGCGCGTCCCCGGCGGCCACGGCCTGCCCGGCGAGAACCCGGCCCTGCTCACGGCCAAGGTCGCGGAGTTTCTCGACGCCCTCGGGGCCTAGCCGAGGTGCGTCGGCGCGAACATCCGCAGCAACGCGGGCAGCACGACCACGCTCGGGCCGGGGGTGGCGAGCGCGGCGGCCAGGTCCTCGCGGAGGGCCTCCGGGGACGTACGTACGGCCGGCACGCCGAAGGACTCGGCGAGGGCCACGTAGTCCGGGCGGGTCAGCTCGGTGGCGGTGGCCCGGCCGAAGGTGTCGTTCATGTACTCGCGCAGGATGCCGTAGCCGCCGTCGTCGACGATCAGCCAGGTGACGTTCAGGGATTCCTGCTTCGCCGTGGCGAGTTCGGCGATCGAGTACAGGGCTCCGCCGTCGCCGGAGACCGCGAGGACGGGCGTCGTCGGGTCGGCCGCCGCGGCGCCGAGCGCGGCCGGGAAGCCGTAGCCGAGGCCGCCCGCGCCCTGCGCCGAGTGCAGCGGTCCGGGCCAGGCCGACCAGGCCCAGTAGGCGAGGATCGTCATGTCCCAGAAGGACGGGGACTTGGGCGGGAGCGCGGCCCGGACGGACGCCAACACGTCCTGTTCCAGGGTGAGTTCCTGGGAGGCGATGCGTTCCCGTACGGCGTTCAGTACCTCGGCGACGCGCGCCGGAGCCTTCTCGTCGGAACGCTCCCCGACCGTCTCGACGAGGGCCTGGAGGGCGAGGCGGGCGTCCGCGTGGATGCCGAGCGCCGGGTGGTTGGACTCCAGCTTGCCCGCGTCCGCCTCGATCTGGATCACCCGGCCGCGCGGGGCGAACGTGTGGTAGTTCGAGGAGAGTTCGCCGAGGCCCGAGCCGACGACCAGCAGGACGTCCGCGTCCTCCAGGAAGTCGGTGACGTGCCGGTCCTCCATCCAGGACTGGAGCGAGAGCGGGTGCTCCCAGGGGAAGGCGCCCTTGCCGCCGAAGGTGCACACCACCGGGGCGTTCACCCGCTCGGCGAGCGCGCGGAGCTTGCCCGCCGCGTCGGCGCGGACCACACCGCCGCCCGCGATGATCACCGGGCGCTCGGCCTTCGCGAGCAGGTCGGCGGCGACGGCGGTCAGCTCGGGGCGCGGCACCAGCTCGTGCGGGGTCGCGTCGACCGCCGTGACCTGGGGCAGGGTGGCCGGGGCGAGGAGGACGTCCTGCGGGATCTCGACGTAGACCGGGCCGTGCGGCGCGCTGAGCGCCGACTCCCAGGCCGCGGCGATCGCGGACGGGATCTGCGACTGGGTACGCACGGTGTGGACGGACTTGACCACGTCACGGAAGGCGGCCTGCTGGTCGCGCAGCTCGTGGAGGTAGCCGTGCCGGCCGCCGCCGAGCCCGGCCACCGGCACCTGGCTGACGATCGTGAGCACCGGCGCGGAGCCCGCGGCCGCCTCCTGGAGCGCGGACAGCGAGGTCAGCGCGCCCGGCCCCGTGGACAGGAACAGCGGCGCGACCTCGCCGGTGACCCGGCCGTACGCGTCCGCCGCGAACCCGGCGTTGTTCTCCACGCGCAGGCCCACATAGCGCAGGTCCGAGCGGCCCAGCGCGTCGAACAGGCCCAGCGCGTGCTGGCCGGGCAGGCCGAAGACGGTGGACGCGCCAAGCCCCGCGAGGGTCTCCACGACCAGGTCGCCGCCGGTCCGCCCGGGCGGCGGGTTGAGGGCCGCTTCGGTCTGGGCCGCGGTGGGCCGCAGTTCGAGGTCGTGGTCGTGGGTCATCGCGGGGGTCTCTCCTTGAGGTGCCGGAGGCGGTCCGGTGGTGCGGTCAGGCGGTGCGGGACGCCGCGATCTGCCGCGCCATGATCGTCGTCAGCTCGTACGCGGTGTGCGAGGCGGCGACGGCGGTGATCTCGGCGTGGTCGTAGGCGGGGGCCACCTCGACGACGTCCGCGGACACCAGGTTGCACGATGCCAGACCGCGCAGGATCTCCAGGAGCTCGCGGGAGGTCATGCCGCCCGCCTCCGGGGTGCCGGTGCCGGGCGCGTGGGCCGGGTCGAGGCAGTCGATGTCGATGGAGATGTACAGCGGCCGGTCGCCGATGCGCTGGCGCAGCTGGTCGGCGACCTCGTCGGCGCCGCGCCGGTAGACGTCGGCCGAGGTGACGATGCCGAAGCCGAGCTTCTCGTCATCGGTGAGGTCGCTCTTGCCGTAGAGCGGGCCGCGCGTGCCGACGTGGGAGAGGGCCGAGGTGTCGAGGATGCCCTCCTCGACGGCGCGGCGGAACGGGGTGCCGTGCGTGTACTCGGCGCCGAAGTACGTGTCCCAGGTGTCCAGGTGCGCGTCGAAGTGGAGCAGCGCGACCGGGCCGTGCTTCTTGGCGACGGAGCGAAGGAGCGGCAGCGCGATGGTGTGGTCGCCGCCGAGCGTCATCATGCGGGCGCCCGAGCCGAGGATGCCGTCGGCCGCGGCCTCGATCGTCTCGACGGCCTCGTTGATGTTGAACGGGTTCGCGGCGACGTCACCGGCGTCCACGACCTGCGCGAGGGCGAACGGCGAGGCGTCCTGCGCCGGGTTGTAGGGGCGCAGGAGCCGGGACGCCTCACGGATCGCGTTGCCGCCGAAGCGGGCGCCGGGACGGTAGGAGACACCGGTGTCGAAGGGCACACCCACGACCGCGACGTCCGCCGAGTCGACCTCGTCCAGGCGCGGCAGCCGGGCGAAGGTCGCCGGGCCCGCGTAGCGCGGGACGAGCGAGGAGTCGACGGGACCGACCGGACCGTTCGGGTCGGGCTGGACGCGGGGCGTGTCGTTGGGGTTCATGCGCGGGTGCCTTCTTTCCTGCGGTCTTTCCTGAGGTCTTCCTGCGGAGGGGTACTGCGGGGTTACTGCGCCGCCGCCGCGGGGGACGCGGCCGGTTCGGCCTCGGGGGCGCCGCGTCCGGCGAGCCGCTCCCGCCAGTGGGCGAGGACGGCGGCGTCGGTCGGCGGGGTGGCCAGGGACACGACGACGTAGACGACGAGGGACGCCGACAGGCCGTAGTAGACGGGCTCGTTGGCGAGGATGCCGAACTTCCACATCAGGCCGATGACGGAGAGACCACCGACGACGACGGCGGCGAGGGCGCCGTTGCCGGTGCCGCGCTTCCAGATCAGCCCGCCGAGGATCGGCACGAGGAGGCCGGCGACGAGCAGGTTGTAGGCGACGGTCAGCGCCTCGACGACGTTGTTGAGGATGATCGAGGTGATGATCGCGACGATGCCGAGGACGAGGATGAAGATCCGGTTGCCCTTGATCTCGTCGTGCTCGCTGTCGGGGGCGGTGTCCGGCCGGATGCCGCGCAGCCGCTTCCAGATGTCGTTGTTGGCGACGGTGGCGCAGGCGATCAGGGCTCCGGACGACGTCGACATGACGGCGGCGAGCGCGGCGGCGAGCACCAGACCGCGGACACCGACGGGCAGCTCGTCCTTGACGATCTGGGCGAACGCCTCGTCGGCCTGGCCCAGGCCCTTGGGGTAGATGACCTTGGCGGCGGTGCCGATGACGGCGCCACCGATCGCGTAGAGCAGGCAGTAGACACCGGAGACGGTGCCGCCCCAGCGGGCCACCTTGTCGTTGCGGGCGGTGAACACGCGCTGCCAGATGTCCTGACCGATGAGCATGCCGAACGTATAGATCAGCACGTACGTGAAGATCGTCTCGCCGCCGATGCCCAGCGGGTCGAAGTACGAGGTGGGCAGCGCGGCCTTCATCTCGCTGAAGCCGCCCGCCTTGACGACGGCCACCGGCAGCAGGATCAGCAGCACGCCGATCGTCTTGACGACGAACTGCACCATGTCGGTGATGGTGATGGACCACATGCCGCCGAGCGTCGAGTAGGCGACCACGATGGCGCCGCCGATGACGATCGCCAGCCAGCGCGGCACGTCGAACAGGACGTCGAAGATCGTGGCGTACGCGATCGTGGACGTGACCACCAGCATCAGCGTGTACGCCCACATCACGATGCCGGAGATCATCCCGGCGCTGCCGCCGTAGCGCAGGTCGAGCATCTCCGAGACGGTGTAGACCTTCAGGCGGGCGATGCGCGCGGAGAAGAACAGCGACAGCGCGAGGATGCCGAGGCCGATGGTGAACACCATCCAGGCACCCGACAGGCCGTACTGGTAGCCGAGGCCGACGCCGCCGATGGTGGAGGCGCCGCCGAGGACGACGGCGGCCATCGTGCCGGAGTACATGGCGGGGCCCAGGCGCCGGCCGGCGACCAGGAAGTCACTCTTGGACTTGGCGCGGCGCATGCCCCACCAGCCCATGGCCAGCATGCCGGCCAGGTAAAGGACGATCACGATGTAGTCGACGGCCATGGGGCAGCCCTCCTTCACACACTTCGGTGGCGTGTCGTGCGGGGAATCGGACGGAAACGGACCCGGATCTCGACACGGGGACATCCGCCCGTACCCGTACTCACCGGTCGGGACGACACTAGGTGGCTGGAAAGCGTCGCTGAAGTGTACGTTTCCTCTACTCATCGCGTACGAACCAGAGGAAACGCACACCATGTCGTCCCCGCCGGTGCCCCCGCTGCCCGCCGTTCCGCTGAGCGCGCTGCTGGCCCGCGCCGAGCTGGGGCTGCGGCAGATCGCGGGGCCGCCGGCCGAGGCGATGCCGGTGTACTCGGCGCACACCTCGGAGATGTCGGACCCGTACCCGTATCTGCTGGGCGGCGAGCTGCTGCTGACGGCGGGCGTGCACGCGCCGGCGGACACCGGCACCGACGCCTACTACGACGCCTATGTGGAGCGGATCGTCGCGGCGGGCGCCGCGGCCCTGGGGTTCGGGGTGGCGCCGGTGCACGACACGGTGCCGTCCGGCCTGCTGGCGGCGTGCGAGCGGCGCGGTCTCGCACTGGTGGAGGTGCCGGAGCGGACGACGTTCAGCGCGGTCGGCCGCGCCCTGTGGGACCTGATGACCGCGGTGCGCCATCTCGAACTGCGCCGGGTCACCGAGGCGCAGCAGGGCCTCGCCACCGCGGCCGCCCGGCCCGACCCCGTTCCGGCCGTGCTGCGCCAACTCGCCCAGCGCACGGGCGGGTTCGCGGTCCTGCTCGGTCCCGAGGGCACCGAGCCGCAGCGCGCCGGGACCCCGCCGTCGGAGGCTGCCGAGGCGGCCCTCGCCGATCTGGTGCGGGTGGTGCGGCCCGCGACGACCCGGCTCTTCCCGACGCCCGCGTCCGCCTCCGACGAGGTGGGCGGCGTGCAACTGTCGGCGTACGCGCTCGGCGGTCCCGGCGGCCGGGCGCTCGGCCTCGCCACCGGGGCGCGGGCGCCCGGCGACCACACCATCGCGGGTGTCGCGGTCGTCCTGCTCTCGCTGTTGCAGGGCGAACACCGGTCGACGGGGGACGCCCGGCGTTCGGCGGCGCTGGTCCGGCTGCTGCTCGGAGAGCGCCCCCAGGACACGGCTGAGCTGCTCGGAGCGCCGGGCGCCTGGCGGGTGGTGCACGCGCAGTCGCCGGGCGGGCGGCCGGTGCCGGTGCTCGGCACTCCGTTGGTCGACGCCACGGATGCGCTGGTCCGCGCTCTGGTTCCGGCCGACCAGGACGTCACCGCGCACGACGGCTGGACCCTGGGTGTCTCGGCCCCGGCCGCGCCCGGTGAACTGGCGGCCGCCGACTCCCAGGCCGCGCACGCCCTGGCCCGCGCCCGCGCTCTGCGCACCCCGCTGGTCCGGCACCGCGCGGACATTCCCGCCCCGGACGTGGCCGCCCTGTCCGACCACCCCGAACTCCGCCGGACCCTGCGCACCTGGCTCTCCCTCCACGGAAGCTGGGACCGCACCGCGAACGCGCTGGGGGTCCACCGCAACACGGTCCGCCAACGGATCGCCAAGTGCGGGGTGCTGGTATCAGCGGACCTGGACGACCCGGACACCCGAATGGAGCTGTGGTTCGCCCTACGGGACCTGCCGTGAGACCCGGCGGGGGCTGGTCGCGCAGTTCCCCGCGCCCCTGATGGGTTGACCGTCAGCTGCGGGCCGGTGGCCGCTTCTCGCGCAGTTCCCCGCGCCCCTTAACGGGTTGACCGTCGGCTGACGGCCGGTGGCCTCTTCTCGCGCAGTTCCCCGCGCCCCTGAGGCAGCCGCTGCGCGCCGCCTCCCCTGAGGCTGCGCTCCGCGCGCCTCCACACGGGGCAGGGGGCGCGCCTCCGCCTGAGGCAGGGGCCGCTCCTCCGCCTTGGGCAGATGGCGCGCCTCAATGGAGGTCGCGCACGAAGTGCGCATCTCCAGGGGCGCGGGGAACTGCGCGACCAGCCCCCACCGGGCCGCGCACGAACGACAACCCGAAAAGGGGCGCGGGGAACTGCGCGAGAAGCGGCCACCGGCCCGCAGACGAACGACAACCCGATAAGGGGCCCGGGCTCAGTAAAGTTCCGGCCGCCGGTCTCCGAAGACGTCGTTGTGGGCGCCCAGAGACTTGTCGCGGGCCTGCGCCAGATCACAGGAGGCAAGCAGAAGGGCCGGCCCCTCGGTCGGGTTGCGCCCGGCGACCGGAAACCCGTCGGGGTCGACAATCACGGACCCCCCGGTCCAGACGACCCCGCGCTCGTCCCCGGCCCGATCGGCCACGGCCACGTACATCCGGTTCCCCGCGGCAGCGGCCTGCGCCTTGATCACCTCGGCCGGCCGCTCCCCCTCGGGCCGAGGAAAGCGCGGCCAGTTGACGGGAGCGCACAGCAACTCGGTACCGGCGAGGGCGACGCGCCGCACCCACTCGGGGAACTCCAGGTCGTAGCAGACCATGACGCCGATCCGCCCGACCCCCTCGATGTCGACGACGGGCGGCGCCTCGTCCCCGGAGACGAAGAAGTCCTTCTCGGTGCCGAAGAGGTGGGCCTTGCGGTAGACGGCGCGCAGCTCACCGGCCGGGTCGATGACGACGGCCGAGTTGCGGACGCGGTCACCGTCGAGTTCGGCGAGCCCCGCGACGAGGGTGACCCCGTACCGCCGAGCCGCCGCCGACCAGGCGGTGACGGTAGGACCGTCGAGCGGCTCGGCCAGAGCGCGGGCCTCGGCGACGGAGTCGAAGACATAGCCGCTGTTGGCGAGCTCGGGGAGCACGACGACCCGGGCGCCGGCGCGGGCGGCGGCCTCGACGGCCTCCTCGGCGGCGGCCAGGTTCTCGGCGACGTCGCCGACCCCGAGGGCGAGCTGGGCGCAGGCCACGGTGGTCATCGGCCGGCCGTCGCGCTCCGTGGAGCCGTTCATCGCGGAGCCCTTCCCTCTCACTGCTGACGGCTGGACCCTAACCCGCACCCCCACGGCCCGTCTCCGCCCATCCGGCCAAATGCGGATCACGCACCTGGACACGGCGTACGGAGCCCGGCCCCGAAGGCCCGGGGTCAGCAGTCGGCGCTCTCCTGCTTCTCGGGGCCGGGGACGATCTCCGGTTCCCGAACGGCGGCCCGCGCCCGCGCCCTCGACCTGGAGACCGCGACACCGGCCAGGCACAGCGCGCCACCGAGCAGGGTCAGCCAGCCGGGCACCTCGTCCAGGAACAGCCAGCTCAGCAGGACCACGATGGCGGGCACGGCGTACGTCGTCGCGCCCATCTTCCCGGCGGGCGTGCGGGCGAGCGCGTACGTCCAGGTGGTGAAGGCCAGCGCGGTGGGCACGACGCCGAGGTAGACCATGTTGAGCGTCGCGGACATCGGCGCCCTGGACACCTCCGAGACCAGCTGTCCGGAGAACGGCAGGCAGACCGCCGTCCCGATCAGGCAGGCGAACGCGGTGACCTGGAGCGGGGAGCCGTACGACAGGGCGGGCTTCTGGGACACGACACCGACCGCGTACGCGACCGCGGCCAGCAGACACAGCGCGACGCCCCCGATCAGCGCCCCCGAACTGCCCTCCACGTCCCCGGAGCCCGAGGACCCGGCCGACATGGACAGGCCGACCACGGCCGCGCCCGCGAACGACACCCCCATCCCGGCGAGCAGCCGCGGCGGCAGCCCCTCGCCGAGCAGCCGGGCGGCGAGCAGCGCCATCAGGATCGGGCCCACGTTCACCAGCAGCGCGGCGGTGCCGGCGTCGACGAGGCGCTCGCCCCAGTTCAGCGCCACCATGTACCCGCCGAACCAGACGACGCCCGAGATCACGATTCCGCGCCAGGCGCCGCGCGGCGGCAGCCCCTCGCGGCGGATCAGCACCAGCGCGACCAGCACCACGGACCCGGCGAGCAGCCGCCCGAGGGCCAGCGCGCCCGGTGAGTAGGCGGCGCCCGCGCTGCGGATGGAGACGAAGGCGGAGGCCCAGGCGAGCACGGTGAAACAGACGGCGCCGACGGTGAGCAGGCCGGGGGCGGCGGGGCGCGGGTCCGATGAGGTCATAGGGGGGAGCGTACGGAGAAATCCGTTCGGTGAGCACCGAAATATCGGAGGCCGGAGCGGCAGTGGCCCTGGTCCCAGTCCGCGAACCGATCAGCATCCTCCGGCGTCCCCCGGGCACAATGGGAGCCATGCCGATACCCGGGATTCCCACCGACAGTCCGACCCGCGCCGCCCTGATCGACCACCTCGTCCGCACCCGCATCGCGGGCGACGTGGCCACGCCCCGCGAGAACAACCTCAGCCACTACCGCAAGCTCGCGAACGGCGACCGGCACTTCTGGCTGGGCCTGGAACTCGGTGACCGCTGGACGGACGAGCAGGACGTGCTCTCGGTGATGGCCGAGCGCTGCGGTGTCGTCGACGACCCGGAGCACCGGTACGGGCAGGACACCATCGACCCGGAGCTGACGGTCGACGCCCTGGAGCGGATGGCGGCGCGGCTGCGCAAGGCGGCCGAGGACCGTCAGAGCGTGCTGTTCGCCACGGGGCATCCGGGCGGTCTGCTCGACGTGCACCGGGCGACGGCTGCCGCTCTGCGCGCGGCGGGCTGCGAGATCGTCGTCATCCCCGAGGGGCTCGCCACCGAGGAAGGCATGGTCTTCCAGTTCGCGGACGTGGCGATGCTGGAGCGCGGGGCGACGCTGTGGCACACGCACTCCCCCGACCCGATGACGCGCACCCTTGACGCCCTGGAGCGCGAGGGCCGGCCGCTGCCCGACCTGGTCGTCGCCGACCACGGGTGGGCGGGCTGCGCGGCCCAGCGCGGGCTCGACTCCGTCGGTTACGCGGACTGCAACGACCCCGCGCTGTTCGTCGGCGAGGCCGAGGGCACGATGCAGGTGACGATCCCCCTGGACGACCACGTCACGAGCCCCCGCCACTACGACCCGATGACGGCGTACCTGCTGGACGCGGCGGGCCTGCTGGACTAGCGCCCGCCCTGCGACTGCGGCTCTCGTCGTGGCTGGTCGCGCAGTTCCCCGCGCCCCTGAAGGCATGCGCTTCGCGCGCCTTCCCCTGCCCCTGAGCGAGCGCAGCTCGCTTCAGGGGCGCGGGGAACTGCGCGAGAAGCGGCCACCGGCCGTCAGCCGACCGACAACCCTTTGAGGGGCGCGGGGAACTGCGCGACCAGCCACGACGAGAGCCGCACCCGAGAGCGGACCGGCCCTACCAGGGCTCGAGCCCCGCCTCACGTCGCTGGGCGAACCCGGGCGTCGGATCCAGGTACACCCGCCGCACCGCGGGAAACCGCTCCTGCAACCGCCGAGCGGCATCCTCACAGGCCCACTCGATCTGCGCAGCAGTAGACGCGTCGCGGAAATCGACCTTGGCCGCGACGAGCGCCTCCCGAGGCCCCTGCACGAGCGTCGTCAGCTCAAGAACGGCCTCGACGTGCTCGATGCCGAGCAGCAGCGTCCGGATCTCGTCCCGGATCGACCGCGGCAACGGCCGCCCGACGAGCAGCTCGGCATTGGACCGCCCGAGCACCCAGGCCACCCACAGCAGCAGCACACCGATGCACAGCGAGGCGATGGCGTCCCAGACGCCGGACCCGCTGAGCTGCCCGCCCAGCAGTCCACCGGCGGCCAGCAGCAGCCCGGCGAGGGCCGCGCTGTCCTCCATGACGACGGCCTTCACGGCGGTGTCGGGCGTGTGCTTCAGATACGTACCGACGGGCGCCTTGAACCGGGCGGCCTCACCCCGCGCCTGCTTGACGGCGGTGCGCAGCGAGAAGCCCTCCAGCAGGAAGGCGACGGCGAGCACGATGTACGAGACCAGCGGATCGCCGAGGTCCTCGCCGGCGATCAGGGTGTGGATGCCGTCGTAGAGGGAGAAGACGGCGCCGCCGACGAACGTGGCGACGGCGGCGAGCAGCGCCCACACGTACCGTTCGCCGCCGTGGCCCAGCGGATGGTCCTCGTCGGCGGGCTTGGCGCCGCGCTTCAGGGAGGCGAGCAGCATCAGTTCGGTGACGGTGTCCGCGAACGAGTGCGCGGCCTCCGACAGCATCGCGCTGGACCCGCTGATGACACCGGCGACGACCTTGGCGAGGGCGATGCCGAGATTCGCCGCGGCGGCGACGAGCACCGTGAAGACGCTCTCCCCACCGCCCTGCTCCGCGTCGTCGAACCCGTCCGCCACCGAAGCACCATCCCGTACATCCACGTACGGGACCATATGTCCGATCAGCGCGGAATGCGAACCACGCCTTCCTGGATGACGGTGATCGCGAGCCGCCCGTCCTGGGTGTAGATGCGGGCCTGGCCGAGGCCCCGGCCGCCGGAGGCGGACGGCGACTGCTGGTCGTAGAGGAGCCATTCGTCGGCGCGGAAGGGCCGGTGGAACCACATGGCGTGGTCGAGCGAGGCCCCGACGACGTCGCCGACGGCCCAGCCGCCGCGCCCGTGCGCGAGCAGCACGGAGTCGAGGAGGGTCATGTCGGAGACGTAGGTGGCGAGGCAGACGTGGAGCAGCGGGTCGTCCGCGAGCTTGCCGGCGGTGCGGAACCAGACCTGCGAGCGCGGCTGCTGCGGCTCGCCGACGAAGGCGAACGGCGGCGCGTCCACGTACCGCAGGTCGATGGCCTCGCGCGCTTCGAGCATGCGCTGTACGCGATCGGCCCCGAGGGCGTCGGCATAGCGCGGCAGCATCTCGGCGGCCGTCGGCAGCGACGCGGGGTCGGGCGCGGGCGGCATGTCGGCCTGGTGCTCCAGGCCGTCCTCGTACGTCTGGAAGGACGCGGAAAGATGGAAGATCGGCTGCCCGTGCTGGATCGCGACGACGCGGCGGGTGGTGAAGGAGCGGCCGTCCCTGATCCGGTCGACGGTGTAGACGATGGGCGCGCCCGGGTCCCCCGCGACGAGGAAGTACGCGTGCAGGGAGTGGGCGTGCCGGTCGGCCGGGACGGTGCGTCCGGCGGCGACCAGCGCCTGGGCCGCCACCTGTCCGCCGAAGACGCGGGGGACGACGGCGGACCGGGACTGGCCGCGGAAGATGTCCTCCTCGATCCGCTCGAGATCGAGCAGATCGAGGAGGGACTGAAGTGCCTTGTTCATGCCACTAGTTGTATGCGAGGCCAGGGTCCTGTGGGTTACAGGCCCATGTTCTTCGCGATGATCATCTTCATGACCTCGCTGGTGCCGCCGTAGATGCGGTTGACGCGGTTGTCCGCGTACAGGCGGGCGATCGGGTACTCGTTCATGAACCCGTAGCCGCCGTGCAGCTGGAGGCAGCGGTCGATGACGCGGTGCGCGACCTCGGTGTTGAACAGCTTGGCGCTCGCGGCCTCGGCGGCGGTCAGCTCACCGGCGTCGAGGGCCTCCAGGGCGCGGTCGGCGACGGCCTCGGCGGCGTCCACCTCGGCCTGGCAGGCGGCCAGCTCGAACTTGGTGTTCTGGAAGGACGCGACCGGCTTGCCGAAGACGGTGCGGTCCTGCACGTACTGCTTGGCGAACGCCACGGCGGCCTTGGCCTGCGCGTACGCGCCGTAGGCGATGCCCCAGCGCTCGGAGGGGAGGTTCTGGCCGAGGTAGTAGAAGCCCTTGTTCTCCTCGCCCAGGAGGTCCTCGACGGGCACCTTCACGTCGACGAACGCCAGCTCGGCGGTGTCGGAGGTGCGCAGGCCCAGCTTGTCGAGCTTGCGGCCGATCGAGTAGCCCTCGGACTTGGTGTCGACGGCGAAGAGCGAGATGCCGAAGCGGCGGTCGTCGGCGGTCGGCGCGGCGGTGCGGGCGCAGACGATGACGCGGTCGGCGTGCACGCCGCCGGTGATGAACGTCTTCGAGCCGTTGAGGACGTAGTGCGTGCCGTCCTCGGAGAGCTTCGCCGTGGTCTTCATGCCGGCGAGGTCGGAGCCGGTGCCCGGCTCGGTCATCGCGAGGGCCCACATCTCCTCGGCGGTGACGAACTTCTCCAGGTAGCGCTTCTTCTGCTCGTCGGTGCCGAGCATCTTGATGTAGGGAAGCGCGAGCAGGACGTGGACGCCCGAGCCGCCGAAGGTGACGCCCGCGCGGGCGGTCTCCTCGTACTGGATGGCCTCGAACTTGTGCGTCTCCAGGCCCGCGCCGCCGAACTCCTCGGGGACGTTGATGCCGAACAGGCCCAGGTCGGCGAGCTTCGTGTACAGCTCGCGCGGGACGATGCCGTCCTGGAACCACTCGTCGTAGTGGGGGACGACCTCGGCCTCGACGAAGGCGCGCAGGGTCTCCCGGAACGCCTCGTGGTCCTCATCAAAAACGGTACGGCGCACGGAAAACTCTCCCTCTACGGCGTCTGCGACGACTCAGTACAACTACTAAGCGCTTGCTCAGAACAACGTTACCGGCCGGTCACCGGAGCGTCCAGAGATACACATCACTCTGCGGCAGCCGCGAACGCCCCGCGCGCCAGCTTGTGCAACATCCGCGCGGTCGCCTCCCGTCCGGGCAACGAACCCGGGCGGCTCAGGTGCGGCGTGGAGTTCAGCAGACCGAAGACCGCGTGCACGGCCACCCGCGCCTGCGGCTCGACCAGGTCGGGGCAGACCTTGCGGACGACCTCCACCCACAGCTCCACGTACTGGCGCTGGAGCGAGCGCACCAGCTTGCGGTCGGTGTCGCGCAGCCGGTCCAGCTCGCGGTCGTGCAGCGTGATCAGGTCGCGGTCGTCGAGGGCGAAGTCGATGTGCCCCTCGATGAGCGAGTCGAGCAGCGCGTCGGCGCCGTGCTCGGCCTCGGCGACCCGGCGCCTGCCGCCGGTGAGCAGCTGCCCGCTGATGCCGACGAGCAGCTCGGCGAGCATCGCGTCCTTGCCGGCGAAGTGGCGGTAGAGGCCGGGGCCGCTGATGCCGACCGCGGCGCCTATCTCGTCGACCCCGACGCCGTGGAACCCGCGCTCGGCGAAGAGCCGGGCGGCCTCTTTGAGGATCTGCTCGCGACGGGTGGGGGCATCGGTTCTGGTGGCTCTGGAGACCATGCGTCAATTCTAGACAGCGGGGTTAGCGACCGTTAACCTGAACCCAGACAGTTAACGGTCATTAACATGGCGACGTGGTGAGGGGACCGCAGGATGCAGGAGGCACCTGAGCTGACGAGCGCGGCCGATCCCGCGTCGGAGGCCTGGCGGGCCAATGAGGCGGCCCACCGGGCGCTCGCGGCCGAGCTGCGCGAGAAGCTGACGGCCGCCCGGCTCGGCGGCGGCGAGCGGTCCCGCGCCCGGCACACCGCGCGCGGCAAGCTGCTGCCGCGCGACCGCGTGGACACCCTGCTCGACCCGGGCTCCCCGTTCCTGGAGCTGGCACCGCTCGCGGCGGACGGGATGTACGAGGACCAGGCACCGGCCGCCGGAGTGATCGCCGGCATCGGGCGGGTGTCGGGCCGCGCGTGCGTGATCGTCGCCAATGACGCGACCGTCAAGGGCGGCACGTACTACCCGATGACGGTGAAGAAGCACCTGCGCGCCCAGGAGGTGGCGCTGGAGAACCACCTGCCGTGCGTCTACCTGGTGGACTCCGGGGGCGCCTTCCTGCCGATGCAGGACGAGGTCTTCCCCGACCGCGAGCACTTCGGGCGGATCTTCTACAACCAGGCGCGGATGTCCGGCGCGGGCATCCCGCAGATCGCGGCGGTGCTCGGCTCGTGCACGGCGGGCGGCGCGTACGTCCCGGCGATGAGCGACGAGGCGGTGATCGTCCGCAATCAGGGCACGATCTTCCTCGGCGGCCCGCCGCTGGTGAAGGCCGCCACCGGCGAGGTCGTCACGGCCGAGGAGCTGGGCGGCGGCGAGGTCCACTCGCGGGTCTCGGGCGTCACCGACCACCTCGCCGAGGACGACGCGCACGCGCTGCGCATCGTGCGGACGATCGTCTCCACCCTCCCGGAGCGCGGCCCGCTGCCGTGGTCGGTGCGGGCGGCCGTCGAGCCCAAGGTGGACCCGGCGGGTCTGTACGGCGCGGTCCCGGTCGACTCGCGCACCCCGTACGACGTCCGGGAGGTCATCGCGCGCGTGGTGGACGGCTCGCGGTTCGCGGAGTTCAAGTCGGAGTTCGGGCAGACGCTGGTCACCGGCTTCGCCCGGATCCACGGCCACCCGGTCGGCATCGTCGCGAACAACGGCATCCTGTTCGCCGAATCCGCCCAGAAGGGCGCCCACTTCATCGAGCTGTGCGACCAGCGCGGCATCCCCCTGGTGTTCCTGCAGAACATCTCGGGGTTCATGGTCGGCAAGGACTACGAGGCGGGCGGGATCGCCAAGCACGGCGCCAAGATGGTCACGGCGGTGGCCTGCACGCGCGTACCGAAGCTGACGGTGGTGATCGGCGGCTCGTACGGCGCGGGCAACTACTCGATGTGCGGCCGCGCGTATTCGCCCCGCTTCTTGTGGATGTGGCCCGGCGCGAAGATCAGCGTCATGGGCGGCGAGCAGGCCGCCTCGGTCCTCGCGACGGTCAAGCGCGACCAGTTGGAGGCGCGGGGCGAGGACTGGGCGGCCGACGACGAAGAGGCGTTCAAGGCCCCGATCCGCACCCAGTACGACACCCAGGGGAACGCGTACTACGCCACGGCCCGGCTCTGGGACGACGGCGTGATCGACCCCATGGAGACCCGCCAGGTCCTCGGCCTGGCCCTGACCGCCTGTGCCCACGCGCCGCTCCCGGAGAAGTCCGGCGGCTTCGGCGTCTTCCGGATGTGAGGGGAGCTTAGGTAAGTGTTCGACACAGTTCTGGTCGCCAACCGCGGCGAGATCGCCGTCCGCGTCATCCGTACGCTGCGGCAGCTCGGCATCCGCGCCGTGGCCGTCCACAGCGACGCCGACGCGGACGCCCGGCATGTCCGCGAGGCCGACGAGTCGGTGCGCATCGGCCCGCCGCCGGCCGCCGAGAGTTATCTGTCGGTGGAGCGGATCGTCGAGGCGGCCCTGCGCACGGGAGCGCAGGCCGTGCACCCGGGCTACGGCTTCCTCGCGGAGAACGCGACGTTCGCGCGAGCCTGCGAGGACGCGGGCCTGACCTTCATCGGCCCGTCCCCCGACGCGATCGCGCTGATGGGCGACAAGATCCGCGCCAAGGAGACGGTCGAGGCGGCCGGTGTCCCGGTGGTGCCGGGCGGCCGCGATCCCGATCTGGCCCGGGCCGCCCACGAGTTGGGCGCCCCCGTACTGCTCAAGCCGTCGGCGGGCGGCGGCGGCAAGGGCATGCGCCTGGTCCGCGACCTGACGACGCTGGAGGAGGAGATCGCGGCGGCCCGGCGCGAGGCGCGGGCCTCCTTCGGTGACGACACGCTGCTCGTGGAGCGGTGGGTCGACCGCCCCCGGCACATCGAGATCCAGGTCCTCGCGGACGGACACGGCAACGTCGTGCACCTCGGCGAGCGCGAGTGCTCGCTCCAGCGCCGCCACCAGAAGATCGTCGAGGAGGCGCCCAGCGTGCTCCTGGACGAGGCGACGCGGGAGGCGATGGGCGCGGCGGCCGTGGAGGCGGCGCGCTCCTGCGGCTACCGGGGCGCGGGCACGGTGGAGTTCATCGTGCCGGGCGAGGATCCGTCCTCGTACTACTTCATGGAGATGAACACCCGCCTCCAGGTCGAGCACCCGGTCACCGAGCTGGTCACGGGCCTGGACCTGGTGGAGTGGCAGGTCCGGGTGGCGGCTGGCGAACAGCTCCCGTTCGCCCAGGCGGACATCACCCTCACCGGCCACGCGGTGGAGGCCCGTCTCTGCGCGGAGGACCCGTCACGCGGGTTCCTCCCCTCCGGCGGCACGATCCTCGCCCTGCACGAACCCGAGGGCGACGGGGTGCGCACCGACTCCGGGCTCAGCGAGGGCACGGAGGTCTCGTCGCTCTACGACCCAATGCTCGCGAAGGTCATCGCGTACGGCCCCGACCGGGACACGGCACTGCGCCGCCTGCGCGCCGCGCTGGCGCGCACGGTGACGCTGGGCGTGCCGACGAACGCCGGCTTCCTGCGCCGCCTGCTGGCCCATCCGGCCGTCGTGGCGGGCCAGTTGGACACCGGGCTCGTGGAGCGGGAGGCGGACAGCCTGGTCCCGGCGGACGTCCCGCCGGAGGTGTACGCGGCGGCCGGCGTGCTGCGCCAGCAGGCACTCGCCCCGAAGCCGGCGACCGGCTGGGTGGACCCGTTCGCCCACCCCGACGGCTGGCGCCTGGGCGGCAGCCCCGCCTGGACCGTCCACCATGTCCGCGTCCCCGGCCACGACCCGGTGGAGATCCGCGTCCGCGGCGCGGAGGTCCTGGTCGACGGCGCCCCCACCACCCCCGGCCGGCCGACCGCCACCGCGGGCGACTGGCTGGCCCGCGACGGCGACGCCTGGCAGGTCCGGGACCACGACCCGGTGGCGGCGACCCTGACCGGCGCGGGCTCCGGCGGCGCCGGTTCGCTCACCGCCCCCATGCCGGGCACGGTGACCGTGGTGAAGGTGGCGGTGGGCGACGAGGTCACCGCAGGCCAGAGCCTGCTGGTAGTAGAGGCCATGAAAATGGAACACGTCATCGCGTCCCCGCACGCGGGCACGGTCACAGAACTGGACGTCTCCCCGGGCACGACGGTGGCGATGGACCAGATTCTGGCGGTCGTCGAACCTTCCGGCCCCGCCGAGGGAATCGCGCCCGAAGGGGCGCGGGGAACTGCGCGACCAGCCACGACGGCGGAGCAGCCCGCTGACGGCCGAACCACCACCGGCGACGGGGATCCCAAGGAGGCCGCCCGATGACGCTCCCGATGATCAGCCCCGCTCCCGGCCTCCCGGCAAGGGTCCGGATCCACGAGGTGGGCCCCCGCGACGGCCTCCAGAACGAGAAGACCACGGTCCCCACGGAGGTCAAGGCGGAGTTCATCCACCGCCTGGCCCGCGCGGGCCTGACCACCATCGAGGCGACGAGCTTCGTCCACCCCAAGTGGATCCCCCAGCTGGCGGACGCGGAGACCCTGTTCCCCGAACTCCAGGACCTGACCGCCGACGGAGTCCGTCTCCCGGTCCTGGTCCCGAACGAGCGGGGCCTGGACCGAGCCCTGACCCTGGGCGCGAGCCACCTCGCCGTCTTCGCCAGCGCCACCGAGTCCTTCGCGAAGGCCAACCTCAACCGCACGGTCGCCGAGTCCCTGGCGATGTTCGAGCCGGTGGTGGCCCGCGCCAAGGACGCGCGGGCGCACGTGCGCGGGTACCTCTCCATGTGCTTCGGCGACCCGTGGGAGGGCCGGGTCCCGGTCCACCAGGTGGTCTCCGTCGCCAAGTCCCTCATGGACCTGGGCTGCGACGAGCTGAGCCTCGGCGACACGATCGGCGTGGCCACCCCCGGCCACGTGCAGACACTGCTCGCGGAGCTGAACGAAGAGGGTGTCCCCACCGACACCATCGGCGTGCACTTCCACGACACCTACGGACAGGCGCTCGCCAACACCCTGGCGGCGCTGCAGCACGGAGTCACCACGGTCGACGCGTCCGCCGGAGGCCTCGGCGGCTGCCCGTACGCGAAGAGCGCCACCGGCAACCTCGCCACCGAGGACCTCGTCTGGATGCTGCGCGGACTCGGCATCGAGACCGGCGTCGACCTCGGCCTGCTCACCGACACCAGCACGTGGATGGCCGGACACCTGGGCCGGCCCAGCCCGTCCCGCACCGTGCGCGCCCTCTCCGCGAACCCACAGGAGCAGTGAGAACGATGGATCACCACCTCTCCCCCGAGCACGAGGAACTGCGGCGCACCGTCGAGGAGTTCGCGCACGAGGTCGTGGCGCCGAAGATCGGCGACTACTACGAGCGGCACGAGTTCCCGTACGAGATCGTGCGCGAGATGGGGCGGATGGGCCTGTTCGGGCTGCCGTTCCCCGAGGAGTACGGCGGCATGGGCGGCGACTATCTGGCGCTCGGCATCGCACTCGAAGAGCTGGCCCGCGTCGACTCCTCCGTCGCCATCACCCTCGAAGCCGGGGTCTCGCTGGGCGCGATGCCGCTCCATCTCTTCGGCACCGAGGAGCAGAAGCGGGAGTGGCTGCCGAGGCTCTGCGCGGGCGAGATGCTCGGCGCGTTCGGCCTGACCGAGCCGGAGGCGGGCTCGGACGCGGGCGGCACCCGCACCACGGCGACCCGCGACCCGGAGACGGGCGACTGGGTCATCAACGGCACGAAGTGCTTCATCACCAACTCCGGTACGGACATCACGGGTCTGGTGACGGTGACGGCGGTGACCGGCCGCACGGCGGACGGCAAGCCGCTGATCTCGTCGGTCATCGTGCCGTCCGGGACGCCCGGCTTCACGGTCGCGGCCCCGTACTCGAAGGTGGGGTGGAACGCGTCGGACACGCGTGAGCTGCACTTCGACGACGTCCGCGTACCGGCCGCGAACCTGCTGGGTACGGAGGGCCGCGGTTTCGCCCAGTTCCTGCGCATCCTCGACGAGGGCCGGATCGCGATCTCGGCGCTCGCCACCGGCCTCGCGCAGGGCTGCGTCGACGAATCGGTGAAGTACGCCAAGCAGCGGCACGCGTTCGGGCGGAGCATCGGCGGCTACCAGGCGATCCAGTTCAAGATCGCCGACATGGAGATGAAGGCGCACACCTCGCGGCTGGCCTGGCGGGACGCGGCGTCGCGGCTGGTGTCCGGGGAGCCGTTCAAGAAGGAGGCGGCGCTCGCGAAGCTGTACTCGTCGACGATCGCGGTGGACAACGCCCGGGAGGCGACCCAGATCCACGGCGGCTACGGCTTCATGAACGAATACCCGGTGGCCCGGATGTGGCGAGACTCCAAAATCCTGGAAATCGGCGAGGGCACCAGCGAGGTCCAGCGCATGCTGATCGCGAGGGAACTGGGCCTGACCATCTGAACAAGCCCCACCGGGGCCAAATCAAGCCCCTCCGGCGATTGAGGAGCGGGGTCCGGGGCAGAGCCCCGTGTCCTTGACCACAGGCACCCCCGCCCCCTGGACATGCCAGGAACTTAGGTTAACCTACCCTCAGTTCTGCGACCCCGCCCGGCCAAAGTTCCGGCACGTCCGAAAGCAGCCCGTGATGCCCAACGCCCGCCTGTCCCGCCCCACCCGCCGCGGCATCCTCGCCGCAGGCGGAGCCCTCGGCCTCGGCGCCGCGCTCGCCGCGTGCGGCAGCGACAGCGGCTCGAAAGACAGCGGTTCGGACTCGACGAAGGCCGCGGAGAAGGCCGGCCCGTTCTCCTTCAAGGACGACCGCGGCACGACCGTGAAGCTGGACAAGACCCCGGCGAACATCGTGGCCTTCACCGGCGTGGGCGCGGCGCTCTACGACTACGGCATCCAGGTCAAGGGCGTCTTCGGCCCGACCACCGTCAAGGGCGGCAAGCCGGACGTGCAGGCCGGCGACATGCCGGTCGACAAGGTCACGGTCATCGGCAACGCCTGGGGCCAGTTCAACATCGAGAAGTACGCGGGCCTGGCGCCCGACGTCCTGATCACCACGATGTTCGACTCCGCGGGCACCCTCTGGTACGTCCCCGAGGAGTCCGCGGCGAAGATCGCCAAGCTCGCCCCGAGCGTCGGCATCTCCGTCTTCGACCGCCAGCTGACCCAGCCCCTGGAGCGGATGTACGCGCTGGCCGAGTCGCTGGGCGCCGACCTGAAGGCCGACAAGGTCGTCACGGCGAAGAAGCGCTTCGAGGACGCCGCGGCCCGGCTGCGCAAGGCCGCCAAGGCCCACCCCGACATCAAGGTGCTGGCCGGTTCGGCGAGCGCGGACATCTTCTACGTGTCCGGCACGGACCTCTCCATCGACCTGGAGTACTTCAAGGCCCTCGGCGTGAACTTCGTCGAGCCCCCGGCGAAGGCCAAGAAGGACTCCGGCGGCTGGTTCGAGAACCTGAGCTGGGAGAACGTCGACAAGTACCCGGCCGACATCATCATGATGGACGACCGCGCCCAGGCCATCCAGCCCGACGCCATCGAAGAGGGCACCTGGAAGAAGCTGCCGGCCGTCAAGGCGGGCCAGGTCATCCCCCGCTCCCCCGAGCCGATCCTGTCCTACGACAAGTGCGCCCCGCTCCTGGAGAACCTCGCCAAGGCGATCGAGACCGCGAAGAAGGTGTCGTAACCCCATGACCGCGACGGCCGAAGCCCCCGCTGTAGCCCCTTTCCGATTCTTCGATCTGCAAGTGGTCCGCACGCGGCGGCTCGGCCCGTCGCTGCTCCGGGTGACCTTCACCGGCCCCGCCCTCGAGCACTTCCACGGCGGCGGCCGGGACCAGTCCCTCTCCCTGTTCCTGCCGCAGCCCGGCCAGGACGCCCCCGTCCTGCCGCCCATCGTGCCCGGCGACGACGGGCACGGCTGGCACACCGCGTACCGGGCGCTGCCGGACGACGTCCGCGCGGTCATGCGCTCGTACACGCTCAGCGGCCAGCGCCGGTACCCGGCGCAGGAGGTCGACATCGACTTCGTGCTGCACAACGACGACCCGGCGACGACGGGCCCCGCCTGCCGCTGGGCGGAGGCCGCGACGGCCGGCGACAAGGTCGTGGTGCTCGGCCCCGCGATCGCCGACAACGCCGCGGTGCGCTGCCAGCCCCCGGCGGACTTCGACCACATCCTGATGTGGGGCGACGAGACGGCGCTGCCCGCCGCGCTCGGCATCCTGGCCTGGCTGCCCGCGTCCGTCTCCGCGCACGTGTGGCTGGAGGTCCCGCACCGCGCCGACATCCAGCCGATCCTCACGGCGGCCAATCTCACCGTGCACTGGCTGGTCCGCGACGAGCAGGCGCCGAGCGCGCTCGACGCCATCCGCGCCACCCGGCTCCCCGACACCGCACGGCCGTACGCCTGGCTGTCCGGTGAGTCCGGTTCGATGAAGGAGCTGCGCCGCCACCTGGTGCGCGAGCGCGGCTACGACAAGCGGGCGGTGAAGTTCGTCGGGTACTGGCGGCGCGGCCTGAGCGAGGACGCGCTGCGGGCGCAGGCCGCCGCGTAGGCCCCATGCCTCGCGCCACCACCCCGTAGACCCACCACCGCACAGATCCAATTCCCGCCAAACAACTACACATTCCGCCATAAACAGGGGCGGGGTCGCACGTGGAAATTAGGTTAGGCTAACCTAAGTCGAGCGTCGCGGCCCCGCCCCTGTCCATGGCCGCGGCACTCCTGCCCCACCCGGGAACCACCTCATCCCCACCCGGAGGAACCGTTCATGCGCTCGCACCTGCTCAATGACACGACCGCGGAGTTGTACCGCAGCTCCGTGACCGAGGGAATCGAGCGGGTGGCGGCCAAACTCGCCACCACCGCACGGCCGTTCACGGGCATCACACCCGACGCCCTCTCCCCCACCGTCGACGCCGTGGACCTCGACGAACCGCTGCACGACACCATCGCCGCGCTCGACGAGCTGGAGGACGTCTACCTCCGCGACGCCGTCTACTTCCACCACCCCCGCTATCTCGCCCACCTCAACTGCCCGGTCGTGATCCCGGCCGTGCTCGCCGAGGCCGTACTGTCCGCGGTCAACTCCTCGCTCGACACCTGGGACCAGTCCGCGGGCGGCACGCTCATCGAGCGCAAGCTGATCGACTGGACCGCCGCCCGCATCGGGCTCGGCCCGGCCGCCGACGGCATCTTCACCTCGGGCGGCTCGCAGTCCAACCTCCAGGCGCTGCTGCTCGCCCGCGAGGAGAGCAAGACCGACGACCTCGCCAGACTGCGCATCTTCGCCTCCGAGGCCGGGCACTTCAGCGTCCAGAAGTCCGCCAAACTCCTCGGCCTGCCCGCCAGTTGCGTCGTGACGATCCCCGTCGACAAGGACCAGCGGATGCGCACCCTGTCCCTCGCGGCCGAGCTGGAGCGCTGCCGCGCCGAGAAGCTCGTCCCCATGGCCGTCGTCGCCACCGCGGGCACCACCGACTTCGGCTCCATCGACCCGCTGCCGGAGATCGCCGAGCTCTGCGCCCAGTACGACACCTGGATGCACGTCGACGCGGCCTACGGCTGCGGTCTGCTCGCCTCGCGCACCCGCCGGGACCGCCTCGAAGGCATCGAGCGCGCCGACTCCGTCACCGTCGACTACCACAAGTCCTTCTTCCAGCCGGTGAGTTCGAGCGCCGTGCTGGTCCGCGACGGCGCCACCCTGCGGCACGCCACCTACCACGCGGAGTACCTCAACCCCCGGCGCACCGTCGCCGAGCGGATCCCCAACCAGGTGGACAAGTCGCTCCAGACCACCCGCCGCTTCGACGCCCTGAAGCTGTGGCTCACCCTGCGCGTGATGGGCGCCGACGGCATCGGCGGCCTCTTCGACGAGGTCTGTGAACTGGCCCACCAGGCATGGGAGTTGCTCGCCGCCGACCCGCGCTACGACGTGGTCGTCGAGCCGAGCCTGTCCACGCTCGTCTACCGCTACATCCCCGCGACCGCCACCGACCCGGCGGAGATCGACCGGGCCAACCTGTACGCCCGCAAGGCCCTGTTCGCCTCCGGCGACGCGGTCGTCGCGGGCACCAAGACCGGCGGCCGCCAGTACCTGAAGTTCACCCTGCTCAACCCCGAGACGACCCTCGACGACATCCGGGCCGTCCTCGACCTCATCGCCGGCCACGCCGAGCAGTACCTGGGAGACAGCCTTGACCGCGCCTCTTGAGACACACGACTTCATCGGGATCGGGCTCGGCCCCTTCAACCTCGGCCTCGCCTGCCTGACCGAGCCCATAGCCGAGCTGAACGGTGTCTTCCTGGAGTCCAAGCCGGACTTCGAGTGGCACTCGGGCATGTTCCTCGACGGCGCCCACCTCCAGACCCCGTTCATGTCGGACCTGGTGACCCTCGCCGACCCGACCTCCCCCTACTCCTTCCTCAACTACCTGAAGGAATCGGGGCGGCTGTACTCGTTCTACATCCGCGAGAACTTCTATCCGCTGCGCGTGGAGTACAACGCGTACTGCCGCTGGGCGGCGGCCAAGCTCTCCTCGATCCGCTTCAGCACCACGGTGACCGAGGTGCGCTACGAGGACGACGCCGAGACCTACGTCGTCACCACCGACACCGGCGAGACCTACCGCGCCCGCCGCCTCGTGCTCGGCACCGGCACCCCGCCGTACATCCCGGAGTCCTGCGCGGAGCTGGGCGGCGACGGCGTCCTGCACAACTCCCGGTACATGCAGCACAAGCAGGCCCTCCAGCAGAAGAAGTCGATCACGCTGGTCGGCAGCGGCCAGTCCGCCGCCGAGATCTACTACGACCTGCTGGGCGAGATCGACGTCCACGGCTACCGCCTGAACTGGGTCACCCGCTCGCCCCGCTTCTTCCCCCTCGAATACACCAAGCTGACGCTGGAGATGACGTCCCCGGACTACATCGACTACTTCCACGCGCTGCCGGAAGCCACCCGGTACTCGCTGGAGGAGCGGCAGAAGGGCCTCTTCAAGGGCATCGACGGCGAGCTGATCGACGCGATCTTCGACCTGCTCTACCAGAAGGGCCTCGACGGCCCCGTGCCGACGCGGCTGCTGACCAACTCGGCGCTGCGCACGGCCTCGTACGACGACAACGGCACGTACACCCTCGGCCTGCACCAGGAGGAGCAGGACAAGGCGTACGAGATCGAGACCGAGGGCCTGATCCTCGCGACCGGCTACAAGTACGCGACGCCCGCGTTCCTGGAGCCCGTCAAGGACCGCATCCGGCTCGACGGCAAGGGCCGCTTCGACGTCGCCCGCAACTACGCGATCGACACCACCGGGAGCGGCATCTTCCTGCAGAACGCGGGCGTGCACACCCACTCGATCACCAGCCCCGACCTGGGCATGGGCGCCTACCGCAACAGCTACATCATCGGCGAGCTGCTCGGCACCGAGTACTACCCCGTCGAGAAGACCATCGCCTTCCAGGAGTTCTCCGTATGAGCACCACCACCCGCACGCTCGGCAGGCTGACCCTGCGCCCCGTCGACCCGCAGCACGACGCCGAGCTGCTGCACCGCTGGGTCACCGATCCGAAGGCCGCGTTCTGGCTGATGCAGGACGCGAAGCTGGAGGACGTCGAGCGGGAGTACATGTCCATCGCGGCCCACCCGCACCACGACGCCTTCCTCGGGCTGCACGACGGGGAGCCCGCGTTCCTGATGGAGCGCTACGACCCGCGGTACGTCGAGCTGGCCGGCCTGTACGAGCCCGAGCCCGGCGACATCGGCATGCACTTCCTGACCGCGCCCTCCGAGACACCCATATCCGGTTTCACGCGGGCCGTGATCACCGCGGTCATGGAGCACCTCTTCACCGACCCGGCCGTCGAGCGCGTCGTCGTCGAGCCCGACGTGCGCAACACGGCGGTCCACGCGCTCAACGAGGCCGTCGGCTTCGTCCCCGAGCGCGAGCTCGACAAGCCGGAGAAGAAGGCGCTGCTGAGCTTCTGCACGCGCGAACAGTTCGAGAAGGCCACCGGAAGGAGCGCGCGAGCATGAGCATCGCGGACGCCGTCTCCCATCTGACCCCCGAGCACTGGGCCGAGGCCAACCGGCTCCTGATCCGCAAGGCGCTCGCCGAGTTCACCCACGAGCGGCTGCTCACCCCGGAGCCCGAGGCGGGCGACCGGTTCGTCGTCCGCAGCGACGACGGCAAGACCGCCTACCGGTTCGCGGCCCGCAGGCTGCGCCTCGACCACTGGCAGGTGTCCCCCGGCTCGATCACCCGCCACCGCGACGGCGCCGAACTCTCGCTGAACGCGCTGGAGTTCTTCATCGAGATGAAGGACTCCCTCGGCCTGAGCGAGTCGATCCTGCCCGTGTACCTGGAGGAGATCTCCTCCACCCTGTCCGGCACCTGCTACAAGCTGGCCAAGCCGGACCTGACGGCCGCCGAGCTGGCGGCCACCGACGACTTCCAGGCCATCGAGACGGGGATGACCGAGGGCCACCCCTGCTTCGTCGCCAACAACGGCCGGCTCGGCTTCGGCATCCACGAGTACCTGTCGTACGCGCCCGAGACCGCGAGCCCGGTCCGGCTGATCTGGCTGGCGGCGACGCGCGAGCGGGCCGCGTTCACGGCCGGCGCCGGCCTGGAGTACGAGTCCTTCCTCCGCGCCGAGCTGAGCCGGGAGACGCTCGACCGCTTCGACGCGACCCTGCGCGGGCAGGGCCTCGACCCGGCGGACTTCCTGCTGATGCCGGTGCACCCCTGGCAGTGGTGGAACAAGCTGTCGGTCACCTTCGCGGCGGAGGTCGCCCAGCGGCACCTCGTCTGCCTCGGCGAGGGCGACGACGAGTATCTGGCCCAGCAGTCGATCCGTACGTTCTTCAACACCACCGACCCCGCCAAGCACTATGTGAAGACGGCCCTGTCGGTCATCAACATGGGCTTCATGCGCGGCCTCTCGGCGGCGTACATGGAGGCGACGCCCGCGATCAACGACTGGCTCGCCGCGCTCATCGAGAACGACGAGGTGCTCAAGGGCACCGGCCTGACGATCATCCGCGAGCGGGCGGCCGTCGGCTACCGGCACCTGGAGTACGAGGCGGCCACCGACCGCTACTCGCCGTACCGCAAGATGCTCGCGGCCCTGTGGCGCGAGTCCCCGGTGCCGTCCCTGGCCCCCGGGGAACGCCTGGCCACCATGGCGTCGCTGCTGCACGTGGACCGCGAGGGCCGCTCGCTGGCAGGCGCCCTGATCGAGCGCTCGGGGCTGACGCCGAAGGAGTGGCTGAAGCCGTACCTGCGCGCGTACCTGACCCCGCTGCTGCACAGCTTCTACGCCTACGACCTCGTCTTCATGCCGCACGGCGAGAACGTCATCCTGGTCCTGGACGAGCGCGGCACGGTCCAGCGGGCCGTCTTCAAGGACATCGCCGAGGAGATCGCGGTGATGGACCCGGACGCGGTGCTGCCGCCGAAGGTCGACCGCATCCGCGCCGACGTCCCCGACGACATGAAGCTCCTGTCGATCTTCACGGACGTCTTCGACTGCTTCTTCCGCTTCCTGGCGGCGAACTTGGTCACGGACGGCGTCGTCGACGAGGACACGTTCTGGGCGGCGGTCGCGGACTGCGTACGTGACTACCAGGCGTCGGCGCCCCAACTCGCCGACAAGTTCGCCCGGTTCGACATGTTCGCCCCGAGCTTCGCGCTGTCCTGCCTGAACCGGCTCCAACTGCGCAACAACGAGCAGATGGTGGACCTCGCCGATCCCTCGGGCGCCCTCCAACTGGTCGGCGACCTGGACAACCCGATCGCGTAGGAACGGGCGCACAGACCGGCAGGGGCTCGGGGGACGGTCCCCCCGAGCCCCTGCCAGAATTGCTCCATGGCGGAAATCATCCAGCGCGACGGGACGTGGACGTTCGACGGCGAGACGCTGCGGCTCGTCCCGGGGCGCGACAAGGCCGTGACCCTGCTGCGCAGGACGCTGGGTGAACTGACCGTCCCGCTCGCGGCCCTGGCCGGCCTCTCCTTCGAGCAGGGCAGGAAGTCGGGCCGCCTGCGGCTCCGGCTGCGCGACGGCGCGGACCCGCTGCTCCAGGCGACCGGCGGCAAGCTGGCCGAGGGCACCGACCCCTACCAGCTCACGGTCGAGTCGGACCGCTACGGCGTCGCGGAGTACCTCGTGGACGAGGTGCGGGGCGCGCTGCTGCTGGAGCAGGTCCCTTCCTCGGCCTGCACGGAGTATCTGCTGCCGGGCCCGGCCGTGCCGCTCTCGGTCTCCGCGGGCGACGGCACGGCGAGCTTCGACGGGGAGCACGTCCGTCTGGAGTGGAACTGGAAGACGGAGGACGCCAAGGCGACCGCCGGTACCCGGCAGATCCCGCTCGCCGACATCGCGGCGGTGGAGTGGCAGCCGGCCGCGGGCCTGGAGAACGGCTGCCTGCGCTTCACCGTCCGCTCCGCGCCCACCAAGGCCCCGGCCAAGTACGACCCGAACTCCATCGAGCTGTGGGGCTTCAAGAAGGACCCGCTGATGGCCCTGGTCGCGGCGGCGGTGCAGGCCCGGCTGCCGCACCCGGGGGCGGGCGGCGCCGCGGCCCCCGCCCTGGGGAAGGCGCCCGCGGCCGCGCCTCCGGCACCCGCGAAGGTGCCGGAGGACGACCACGACGCACTGCTGCGCCGGCTGCGCGAACTGGGCGAGCTGCACCAGGCCGGAATCCTGACCGCCGAAGAGTTCGCAGCCGCGAAGCAGGCCGTGCTCAAACGGCTCTGATCCGCTCGGCGACCACGGCCCCGCCCGGCCCCCGCCGGCCCTCCGGGACGCGTTCCGATCCGCCGGACAGGCCCTAGCGCTTGGTCTTGCGGGCCACCACGAACCGATCGATCTCGGCCCCGGTCTCGGCGATGCCGCGGACCGTCAGGGTCGCCGTGCGCCCCGGGGAGGCGGGCTTCACGTCCACTCGCAGGAACGAGTAGTTGGTGTAGCGCACCCGCGACCAGTCGACGGTGACGGCCTTCTTCTCGCCGCCCTTCTCGGTCACGTACGAGGCGAACGGGTCGGTGTCCTTCTCGTTGCCCTCGTACGAGTCGGTGACCGGGAACGCGTACAGGCTCTTGCCCGCCGCGCCGGCCGTGACATAGACGACGCCCTCGGTCTCCGGGTAGACGGTGCCGCCGATCGGCAGCTCCTTGGTGACCTTCTCGCCCTTGAGCACGTCGGAGCGCTCGTAGACGTGGTTGTGGCCGTTGATCACCAGGTCGACGGTGTACTTCTCGAACAGCGGCACCCACTCCTGGCGCACGCCCCCCTCCGAGGCGTGCGCGGTGGCGGTGCAGTACGCGCAGTGGTGGAAGAAGACGACGACGAAGTCGACGCCGGAGTTGTGCGCCCGGTACTTCTTCAGCTGCGCCTCGAACCACTTGGTCTGCGTGCCGCCGGAGAGGCCGAGGTTGGCCGGGATCTCGAACGACACGTCGTTGGCGTCGAGCGAGATGATCGCCGTGTTGCCGTGCACGAAGGAGTAGACGCCGGGCAGGTTCTCCGGGTCGGGGCCGTTGGCCGGCGGCTCGAAGCGGGCCTGCTGGCTGCCGTAGCCGTGCGGCGCGTACCAGGCCTCCATGTCGTGGTTGCCGTAACTCACCATCCACGGCACGGTCTTGGCGACGGACTCGGTCTGCGCGAGGAACTGGTCCCAGGTCCGCGAGTCGAAGGTGTCCGTGGTCTGCCCCGAGCCCGACGGGTCCGCGTACGCGATGTCACCGGCGTGCAGGTGGAAGGACGGGCCCTGGGCCAGGATCAGGGAGTCGTTGGCGAGCGCGTGGTAGCTGACGCCCTGGTCGCCGAAGGCGGTGAAGGTGAAGGACTCCGCGCGGGAGGGCGCCGTGGTGAAGGTGCCGATGGTGCCCGCGAACTTCGGCGACGCCGGGTCGAAGCCCTGGTGGCCGACGCCGTAGTAGTAGGTGCGGCCCGGCTTGAGGTGGGACAGCTTGGCGTGCACGTAGTACTGGGTGTGGTCGGCGCTGGTCCCGACGCCGGCCGGCGTGTACAGGGCGCGGACCTCGGCGGATATCTTCCGCGACAGCTCACCGGCGCTGGAGCCGATCCGGATGAACGGGTTCTTGACGGGCACCGGCACCTGCCAGGAGACCGTCATCTCGGTGCGCGGGTCCTCGCCGTAGGAGAGGTGCCGGCCGAAGGGGGCGACGAGGGCGCCGTCGATGTCGGCGGTGGCGGAGACGGGCGCGGCGGCCGGGGCGGCCTGGGCGACGGCGCCCGGCACGAAGACCCCGCCGGCGACGGCGCCGAGGGTGACGGCCCCGCCGCGCATCATCGTGCGGCGGGAGAAGGTGCTGCGCAGGTACTCGTGCTGCTCGGCGAGGCTCCGCTCGGCCAGTTCGGCGGGTACGCCCATACGTGGAATGTCCATGGCTGAAAGGTGCTGGTGGCAACCATCCCGGTCGGATACGCCGGGTGAACGAGGGCGGAACAAGCGGCATGGCACCCTTCAAACCTTCTCCGTTTCCGCCCCGGTCGCCTCGTCCCACCCTCCGACCGCACGACCCTTGCCCGATATCGGGCAGATTTCTTGCGAAACCCTCGACCGTCCCTCAGGATCTACCGAGTGCACGAGGAACTTGTCGATCATCTGACGCGGACCACCGCCCTGAGCCGGGGCGAGGCGCTGCGGGTGATCCAGGACGTGCTCGCGTACTTCGACGAGCCGACGGAAGGGTTCGTCCGCCGCAGACACCGCGAGCTCCAGGCTCAGGGCCTGGTGAACGCGGCGATCTTCGAACAGATCCTGGCGGACCTGCGCTACCGCGCGGTGGCCCCGCCGGACCTGTCGCTGCGCCAGCTGCGGCGCATCGTCTACGGCTGACCCGGTCTCGGGCCGCTCCACCAACCAGAGGGGACTTTCAACACTTATGTGCGGAATTGTCGGTTACATCGGCAAGCGTGACGTGGCGCCACTGCTCCTGGAGGGCCTCCAGCGCCTGGAGTACCGCGGTTACGACTCCGCGGGCGTCGTCATCACGAGCCCCAAGGCGAGTGGCCTGAA
Source organism: Streptomyces sp. NPDC057694 (assembly GCF_042799415.1). Taxonomy (NCBI): domain Bacteria; kingdom Bacillati; phylum Actinomycetota; class Actinomycetes; order Kitasatosporales; family Streptomycetaceae; genus Streptomyces; species Streptomyces sp. NPDC057694. Next base: position 304,113 of record NZ_JBHVIX010000007.1, on the reverse strand, counting down.
AATGGTCAAGGCCAAGGGCCGCGTCCGTGACCTGGAGGCGAAGGTCCCGGCCCGCTTCAAGGGCACGACCGGCATCGCGCACACCCGCTGGGCCACGCACGGCGCCCCCTCCGACGAGAACGCACACCCCCACATGTCCGGCGACAACAAGGTCGCCGTCGTGCACAACGGCATCATCGACAACGCCTCCGAGCTGCGCGTGAAGCTGACCGCCGAAGGCGTGGAGTTCCTCTCCGAGACGGACACCGAGGTCCTCACCCACCTCATCGCCCGCTCGCAGGCCGCCGAGCTGGAGGACAAGGTCCGCGAGGCGCTCCGGCTGATCGAGGGCACGTACGGCATCGCGGTCGTGCACGCCGACTTCCCGGACCGCATCGTCGTGGCCCGCAACGGCTCGCCGGTCGTCCTCGGCATCGGCGACAAGGAGATGTTCGTCGCCTCGGACATCGCCGCGCTGGTGTCGCACACCCGCCAGATCGTCACCCTCGACGACGGCGAGATGGCGACCCTGAAGGCCGACGACTTCCGTACGTACACGACCGAGGGCACCCGCACCACGGCCTCCCCGACCACCGTCGAGTGGGAGGCGGCCTCCTACGACATGGGCGGCCACGACACGTACATGCACAAGGAAATCTCCGAGCAGGCCGACGCCGTGGACCGCGTGCTGCGCGGCCGCATCGACGACCGCTTCTCCACCGTGCACCTCGGCGGCCTCAACCTGGACGCCCGCGAGGCCCGTTCGGTGCGCCGCGTGAAGATCCTCGGCTGCGGCACCTCGTACCACGCGGGCCTGATCGGCGCCCAGATGATCGAGGAGCTGGCCCGCATCCCCGCGGACGCCGAGCCGGCCTCCGAGTTCCGCTACCGCAACCCGGTCGTCGACCCCGACACCCTGTACATCGCGGTCTCCCAGTCGGGCGAGACGTACGACGTCCTCGCCGCGGTCCAGGAGCTCAAGCGCAAGGGCGCGAGGGTCTTCGGCGTGGTGAACGTCGTCGGTTCCGCGATCGCCCGCGAGTCCGACGCCGGTGTCTACGTCCACGCGGGCCCCGAGGTCTGCGTCGTCTCCACCAAGTGCTTCACGAACACCACGGTCGCCTTCGCGCTGCTCGCCCTGCACCTCGGCCGCATCCGCGACCTGTCCGTGGCGGACGGCAAGCGCATCATCGAGGGCCTGCGCAAGCTGCCCGCCCAGATCACGGAGATCCTCGCCCAGGAGGCGGAGATCAAGAAGATCGCCGAGGAGTACGCGGACGCCCGCTCGATGATGTTCATCGGCCGCGTCCGGGGCTACCCCGTGGCCCGCGAGGCGTCCCTGAAGCTCAAGGAGGTCTCGTACATCCACGCCGAGGCCTACCCCGCCTCCGAGCTGAAGCACGGCCCGCTCGCCCTGATCGAGCCCGCGCTCCCCACGGTCGCGATCGTCCCCGATGACGACCTCCTGGAGAAGAACCGCGCCGCGATGGAGGAGATCAAGGCCCGCTCCGGCCGCATCCTCGCTGTCGCGCACCAGGAGCAGGAGAAGGCGGACCGCACCATCGTCGTCCCGAAGAACGAGGACGAGCTCGACCCCATCCTGATGGGCATCCCCCTCCAACTCCTCGCCTACCACACGGCCCTCTCCCTGGGCCGAGACATCGACAAGCCCCGCAACCTGGCGAAGTCCGTGACGGTCGAGTAGACACTGCGGCCCGGTGAACGCCCCTGGGCGAGCGAAGCTCGCATCAGGGGCGCGGGGAACTGCGCGACCAGCCACGACGCGACCCGCACCCGGCAACGAGACCGCCCCCGGCACACGAACGGGCCCCCTCCGCGCGCCACCACACACGAAGGGGACCCGTTCCCGCAGGGCCGAAGCCGCCCATTGCCCCGGCCCAGATGGCTGTCAGCCGGCGGCCGTCACGCCCCGACCGGCAGCCCGCCCGGGCAACACCGTGGGCAACCCCGCCATGACGGCAGTTGCCCCGTACCAGGCGGCAAGCCCACCGGCCACGGCGAACCAGCCGCCCACCTTGGCCAGCCCGTCCGGACCCCCGAACGCGGCGACGGCGAGCAGCAGCAACGCCACGAACAGCGCCCCGTACGTGCCCCGTACGAACACCCCGGCCCCCGCGGAACCGAGCGTCAGGCTGAGCGCGAGCAGGGCGAACAGCAGCAGGAAGAGCCCCGCCGCGTTGGCCGAGGTCGCCGATACGGCACTCCCCGCCCCGACCCCCCAGGTGAACCAGAAGGCGCCGAGCCCGGCGAAGGCCGTACCGGTGAAGCCGTCCTCGCGCAGCGCGAGGAGACCGGCGACGAAGAGGGCGATCCCGCCCACGTACGTCGCGAGGGAAACCGCGTCGGCCGCCGTGACACCGTCGATCACCGTGGTGTGACCGAGACCGAATGCCAACAGGGTGAGTCCGAGCGCGAGTTGACCGAGAGTCGAGACGGGCGAGGCGATCGCCCTGTTTCCCGCGGAGACGTCGTTGTCCACAGCGGGCTCCCTTCATGCAATGTGCGGGTGCTCCGTGTTGTTGTCCAGCGACCGGTATGTACCCTTCACAAAGGCACAAAGCACCTCTACGCGTCAGTAGGTTCATCAATCGCTGCGAAATTCAACAGCACTGCCCCACCCGCAAGTTGAATGACGGAAAAGAGCCGGGGACCCAGGCGCGCGGAAACCTACGGAATGACGATCACGGGCCGCTGCGCGCGCCGCGCGAGCCGTCCCGCGACCGAGCCGAAGATCCGCCCGACGAGACCGTGGGTCGAGCCCACGACGATGGCGTCGGCGGAGTACTCCCGTCCGACCTCCTCCAGCTCGTGGCAGATGTCGCCACCGCGCTCGACGAGGATCCAGGGGACTTCGGAGAGATACTCCGCGCAGGCGAGTTCCAGCCCGAGGACCTCGGTGCGGTGGTCGGGCACATCCACGAAGACAGGCGGCTCACAGCCCGCCCACACCGTGGTCGGCAGCCGATTGGCGACATGCACGATGATCAGACCGGAGCCCGAGCGGTGCGCCATGCCGATCGCGTACGCGAGTGCCCGCTCGCTCGATGTCGAGCCGTCGAAGCCGACGACGACACCGTGCTTGAAGGCGGGGTCACAGGCGTGACGGGGCTCTTCCGCCGCTCGGGGGGTCGTCGTGGGATCGGCGACCTGCCGCTTGCGGCCTTCGGGTTCAGGAAGTTCGTGACCGGCCATGAGTGTCTCGGCGTGTACCTCGTGGGCCTCAAATGAGGGGACGACATCTGATCGGCGGAGCTGTGTCCGGGAATCATCTTCCCAACCCCATACCCCCAAGGGTACGGCGACACTCCTCCTCTGCCCAGACTCCGGCCCGCTCTCAGGCCTGTATGCACGTCCGCTCCGCAGCGTTCAGGGGAGCATGCACGAGGCGCCGACCGTATGGCAATGGTTGCTGCCCCGTACAGGCGGTTTGCGCACTCTTGTGGGCCACTCGCGTGCGGATCGAGTGACCGGGACGCACACCGCGCGTTGAACTCCCGACCGTCACGACCCAGGGAGCACCGAGGAGCACCACGTGCCCGGACCGTCCACCGCGCACCGGACCACCGGCTCGCGCCGGAGCATCCCGGCCCCCGCCCGCGCGCCGGAGTCGCACACACGGCCGACCCCACACACCCATGACAAGCCACCCGTGGGGACCGACGGAGCGGGCGATGTCGTCCGCTGGGCGGCGTTCAGCTGTGTTCTGGTGCCTCTGGTTCTCGTCGGGTACGGCATCTCGGCGGCCGGCGCCGCCGGGGCCGCTCTGGGTCTCGCCGCCGTCACCGCGGCGTGCCGACTGCTCCTGCGTCAGTCCGAACGTGGCGCCGCACGGTTGCACACTGAACAATGCTGCACGCATCGTGGTAGGCACGGCCGTACGGGGCAGGGGGCGCACAGGGGCGGACACCGCGCCGAGCAGAGTGCGCCGGTGGACTGATCCGTTTCAACGCGCTACCCCGTATATTTTCAGCCAACTTCGGCCACACAGGCTTTCCTTGCCCTTCGGTGCCCTCAACCCCCGTTCCACCAGGGCTGAAAGGGTCGCAAAAGCCCCGCGCACCCTACGGGGACCGGCCACTGAGTTGAGGCGCACTTCCCACCAACGCCCGCGAGTGCAACGCTTCGTGATCGAATGCTTCACGCCAAGTTGCCATGTCGACAATGTGCCAGGTCTTTAACTGGTCACAGGGGCAGCCGGAGACACAGTAGATTCGATCATGACTGGTCGAGTTTTTGGCGGCGGGGGACTTCAGCAGGACCGAGGGGAAACGTGCAGGAGCGAACAGCCCGTCAAAGTATTGAGGGAGCCGCGATCACCGAGGGGGGCTTAGCAGGATGAGCCACGACTCCACCACTGCGCCGGAGGCGGCGGCTCGCAAGCTGTCAGGGCGCCGGCGACGCGAGATCGTCGCGGTGCTGCTGTTCAGCGGCGGACCCATCTTCGAAAGTTCCATACCGCTCTCCGTGTTCGGAATCGACCGTCAGGACGCGGGAGTTCCCCGTTACCGGTTGCTCGTGTGCGCCGGTGAAGAGGGACCCCTGCGGACCACCGGAGGGCTTGAACTCACAGCGCCCCATGGGCTCGAGGCGATCTCGCGGGCAGGCACGGTCGTCGTGCCGGCCTGGCGGTCGATCACCTCGCCGCCCCCGGAGGAGGCGCTGGACGCGATCCGTCGCGCCCATGAGGAAGGAGCGCGCATCGTCGGACTGTGCACCGGCGCGTTCGTGCTCGCCGCGGCGGGCCTGCTCGACGGCCGCCCGGCCACCACGCACTGGATGTACGCACCGACACTGGCAAAGCGATATCCGTCCGTCCATGTGGACCCGCGCGAGCTCTTCGTGGACGACGGCGACGTACTGACAAGCGCCGGCACAGCCGCCGGTATCGATCTGTGCCTGCACATCGTGCGCACGGACCACGGCAACGAGGCGGCCGGTGCGCTCGCCCGCCGCCTGGTGGTACCACCGCGCCGCAGTGGCGGCCAGGAGCGTTATCTCGACCGGTCGCTGCCCGAGGAGATCGGTGCGGACCCGCTGGCCGAGGTCGTCGCCTGGGCGCTGGAACATTTACACGAACAGTTCGACGTGGAGACTCTGGCGGCCCGTGCCTATATGAGCCGCCGGACCTTCGACCGCCGTTTCCGGTCGCTGACGGGGTCCGCCCCGCTCCAGTGGCTGATCACGCAGCGGGTCCTCCAGGCCCAGCGGCTGCTGGAGACGTCCGACTACTCGGTGGACGAGGTCGCGGGGCGCTGCGGGTTCCGTTCCCCCGTGGCACTGCGCGGTCACTTCCGGCGGCAGCTGGGCTCGTCCCCGGCGGCGTACCGCGCGGCCTACCGGGCGCGCCGGCCGCAGTCGGGCGACGGCCCGGGGGCGAACGGCAAGCCGACCGACAGGCCGCCGGTCGACCTGGCCGCCATGCAGGGCGACCCGGCGGGCCCCGGTGGCGTGCCGAGCCAGTCCCGGCGCACGGCCGCGGCCGCGTCGGGGCTTGGCGCCCATGCGGCGTCCCTGCCGACGGGGCCGCCGGGGCACACGGGGCACGGGGGGTACACCGGGCACTCCGGGCACCTGGAGGGCGGCAAGCCGCCGTCCGACGCGTTCGCTCCGGGGCGCGCCAGTCTGCCCGGGCCGCGGATCGCGCCCCAGTAACCCGTACAGGAGCTGACGCCCGTCGTCTGCCAGCGAGAAGGTCTGACCCGTAGGGTTGGCCGCATGAACGATCGCATGGTGTGGATCGACTGCGAGATGACCGGACTCTCGCTGGCGAACGACGCGCTCATCGAGGTGGCCGCACTGGTCACCGACTCCGAGCTGAACGTATTGGGTGAAGGGGTGGACATCGTGATCCGCCCGCCGGACGAGGCCTTGGAACAGATGCCCGAGGTGGTGCGGCAGATGCACACCACCTCGGGTCTCCTCGACGAGCTGGCGGGCGGCACGACGCTCGCCGACGCCGAGGAGCAGGTCCTGGCGTACGTACGTGAACACGTCAAGGACGCGGGCAAGGCCCCGCTCTGCGGGAACTCGGTCGGTACCGACCGCGGATTCCTGCTGCGGGACATGCAGACGCTGGAGGAGTACCTCCACTACCGGATCGTCGATGTGTCCTCGGTCAAGGAACTGGCCCGGCGCTGGTACCCGAGGGCGTACTTCAACAGTCCGGAGAAGAACGGCAACCACCGGGCGCTCGCCGACATCCGCGAATCCATCGCGGAGCTGCGCTACTACCGCGAGGCGATCTTCGTCCCGCAGCCCGGGCCCGACTCCGACACCGCGAAGACCATCGCGGCGAAGCACGTCCTGCCTGCGGAGTAGCCGCTCCCAGGCCCGCCAGTACGGGGTCCGGATCCCCTCGGGGAGAGAGGCGCCAAAAGGGGTGCGCGAGCACCCCGTCGGACCCTGTACACTTTTTCTCGGCCGGTCAGAAGAACGACAAAAGACCGGACATGGTGGGTGTAGCTCAGTTGGTAGAGCACCTGGTTGTGGTCCAGGTGGCCGCGGGTTCAAGTCCCGTCACTCACCCTGAAGGCCCGAAGGCCCCGGTTCGCGAGAACCGGGGCCTTCGGCATTTCCGGGTGCCTGGCGGTGCCCGCAGGCACCCCCGGGCGCCCGCGCGCTACGACGACGCCCGGATCACCAGCTCCGTGGGCAGCACCAGGTGCCGCTCGGCCCCGCGCCGGGCCGAGGACCGCTTGCCCTCCGCCGCGAGGGCGATCTCGTCCAGGAGGAGCTCGGTCATCGCGCGGCCCATGTCGCGGGTGGGCTGGCGGACGCTGGTCAGGCCCGGCTCCAGGTGGCGGGCGATCATCGAGTCGTCGAAGCCGACCAGGGCCACGTCGTCGGGGATGCGGCGGCCTGCCTCGCGCAGGACCTGGCGGGCGCCGGAGGCCATCAGGTCGGAGCAGGCGAAGACCGCGTCGAAGCCGGGGCTGCGTTCAAGAAGATCAGTCATGCAGCGCCGGCCGCCCTCCTCGGTGAAGTCTCCGTAGGCCACCAATTTCTCGTCGTACGCGATTCCGGACGCGGTCAGTTCGTCCTCGTATCCGACGAGTCGGCGCTGGGCTCCGTACACGTCGAGCGGGCCGGTGATGATCGCGATCGAGCGCCGGCCGCGGGAGACCAGGTGCTCGACGGCGGAGCGGGCCCCCGTGTAGTTGTCGCTGTCGACCGAGGGCAGCGGTTCGTCGGCCGAGCGGGGGCCGCTGATCACCGTAGGGATGTCCATCTGCAGCAGCCGGTCGGCGAGCGGGTCGTCGGAGTGGACGGAGACGAGGAGGACGCCGTCGACGCGGTGGGCCGCGAGGTACGAGGCGAGCTTGTCGCGCTCGCGCTCCCCCCGGGCGAAGGTCAGCAGAAGCTGCAGGTTGGACTCGGCGAGGGCCATGCCGACGCCGCCGACCATGCCGGAGAAGTACGGCTCCGAGAAGAACCGGGACTCGGCCTCCGGGACCACCACGGCTATGGAGTCCGTGCGGTTGGCGGCGAGGGCGCGGGCCGCCGTGTTCGGCACGTAGCCGAGCTCGGCGATCGCCTCCTCGACGGACGCGCGGGTGGCGTCGCTGACCCGCGGCGACCCGTTGATCACGCGGGAGACGGTGCCGCGTCCGACCCCGGCCCGGGCGGCGACCTCCTCCAGCGTCGGACGCCTGCCGTGAGTGCCGTGACCCACCATGGCTTCTACCTCCCCGAGTCCCACGCGAAATCTAGTGGAATCTAACAGCCCGATAACCGCGGCAAGTTGGCACGGTCCTACGTCTTGACACCCATCGCCCGAGAGGCGAATCTTCAACTCATCACGGATGGGAGCGCTCCCACCGTATCTGGTTCTTACATACCCTGCACACTCCCCGCCCGAGCCGCAGCACAAAGAACGGGCCCAGCAAGGCAGTTGGCCGGGGCACAGCACACATGAGCAACCGAAGCATTTGGAGGACGCAATGCGCACTTCGGGCAACTCCCGCGGCCGCACCCGCCGCACCGCACTGGCCACCGCCGCAGGCGTCGCCGCCGCCGCGCTTCTCGCCACGGGATGCAGCGCCAGCGACGACACCGACTCGGACTCGGGCTCCGCCGGCGGCAAGATCACGCTGCACGTCGGCACGTTCGGCACCTTCGGCTTCGACAACGGCAAGGGCAGCGCCAAGCTCTACGCCGCGTACGAGAAGCTGCACCCGAACATCAAGATCGTCGAGGACCACACCACCGACGGCCAGAAGTACTGGGACACCCTCAAGCTGCGGATGTCGCGCAACAGCGGTCTCGCCGACGTGCAGGCCATCGAGGTCGGCTACATCGCCGAGGCCACGAGCCCGACCATGGCGAGCAAGTGGGAGGACCTCGGCAAGGCCGACAAGACCCACGTGTCGGACTTCCTCGACTTCAAGACCAAGCAGGCCACGACGGCCGACGGCAAGACGATCGGCTTCGGCACCGACATCGGTCCGATGGCCGTCTGCTACAACAAGGACCTCTTCAAGAAGGCCGGGCTGCCCACCGAGCGCGACGCGGTCGCGAAGCTGTGGCAGGGCGACTGGTCGAAGTTCCTCGACGTCGCGGGCGACTACAAGAAGAAGGCGCCGAGCGGCACCGTCTTCACCGACTCCGCGAGCGGTCTGTTCAACGCGGTGCTCTCCAGCCAGCCGCAGCAGTACTCCGACGACAGCGGCAAGCTGATCTACGACACCAGCACCGGCGTGAAGACCGCCTGGGACCTGGCCGTCAAGGCCGCGCAGGACGGCTACACCGCCAAGCTGCGCCAGTTCGACGAGAAGGGCACCTGGGCCGCCGGCTTCAAGAACTCCAAGTTCGCGACCGTGGCCTGCCCGAGCTGGATGCTCGGCCAGATCCAGAGCCAGGCCGGCGACAGCAACAAGGGCAAGTGGGACGTCGCCCTGCCCCCGCAGAACGGCAACTGGGGCGGTTCCTTCCTCGGCGTCCCGGCCTCCGGCAAGCACGTCAAGGAGGCCACCGAGCTGGCGGCGTGGCTGACCAGCGCGGCGCAGCAGGAGAAGGTCTTCACGGCGCTCGGCAACATCCCGTCCACGAAGGACGGCCTGGACTCCGCCACCGTGAAGGACGCGAAGGTCGACTTCTACGGTGACACCCCGGTCGGCCAGATCTACTCGAAGATCGCGGCGGGCATCACGTCGGCGCCGATCGGTGCCCACGACGGCCAGGTGAAGACCTTCCTCACCGACAACGGCATCCTCGACGTCGAGCAGCGGGGCACGGACCCCAAGAAGGCGTGGGACAACGTCAAGAAGCTGGTCGACGACAAGATCGAGCAGTGACGGACGGCCGCTGACGGTGGCCCCGACGCCCGCGACGAGCGGGCGTCGGGCCCCGTCCCCGGCCCGTGTTCCCCAGCCATGCACCACCACCGAACCGGAAGGAAAGCCCGCGTGGCCACCTCCGTCAAGGCGGACGCCGGCGGCAGCCCGCCGTCCGCCCCTCCCTCCGCCGCACCGGTCCAGCGGCCCGCCTCATCGACCTGGCGCAGCAGGATCTACCGCTGGGACCTCAAAGGGTCCCCGTACGCCTTCATCGCTCCGTTCTTCCTCTGCTTCGCGGCCTTCGGCCTCTTCCCGCTGATCTACACGGGCTGGCTCTCGCTGCACAGCGTCCAGCTCGGCGCCGAGGACCAGGCCTCATGGGTGGGCTTCGACAACTACAGCCGCCTGCTGGACAGCGAATTCTTCTGGCGGGCGCTGTCCAACACGTTCACCATCGGTGTGATCTCCACCGTTCCGCAGCTGATGATGGCCCTCGGCCTCGCGCACCTGCTCAACTCGAAGATGCGCGGCCGCGCCTTCCTGCGGATAGCGGTCCTCACCCCGTACGCCACGTCGATCGCCGCGGCCACGCTGGTCTTCGCCCAGCTGTTCAACACCGACTACGGCATGATCAACTCGCTGTTCGACGTCTTCGGGATCGGTCCGATCCAGTGGGAGTCGTCCAAGTGGCCCTCGCAGATCGCCATTTCGACGATCGTGATCTGGCGCTGGACCGGCTACAACGCGCTCATCTACCTGGCCGCGATGCAGGCCGTGCCGAACGACCTCTACGAGGCGGCCGCGCTCGACGGGGCGTCGCGCTGGCGGCAGTTCATCTCCGTGACCATCCCCTCGATCCGTCCGACGATCCTGTTCACCATCATCGTCTCGACCATCGGCGCCACCCAGCTGTTCGGTGAGCCGATGCTGTACGGCGGCAGTGTGGGGATCGGCGGCGGCAGCGGCGGTCAGTACCAGACGCTCTCGCTGCTGATGTACCAGACCGGCTGGACCAACAACTCCCTGGGCCGGGCCTCGGCCATCGCCTGGGTGATGCTGCTGATCCTGCTGCTCGTCGGCGCCGTCCAGGCGCTCGCGGCCCGCCGCAACCGCACGAAGCTGGGAGGCTGACCCATGACCGTCCAACTCCCGGCGCCCCCCGCAGCGCCTCCCACGGTGCGTCGCCGCCGTTTCGCGCCCGGCGCGGGCGACCAGCGCAAGGCCGGACCGCTCGCGTACGTCCTGCTGGTCGTGGCGGCCCTCGTCTCCCTGTTCCCGCTGTACTGGAACGTGGTGGCGGCCTCGCACGACAGCACGCGGGTGCAGCAGGCCCCCGCGCCGCTGCTGCCCGGCTCGCACCTGCTGGAGAACCTCGACGTCGCGTGGAACCAGGTCCACATGGGGGTGGCCCTGATCAACACCACCGTGGTGGCGAGTGTGATCAGTGCCAGCACCGTGCTGTTCGCGACGCTGGCCGGCTTCGCCTTCGCCAAGCTGCACTTCAAGGGCCGCAACATGCTGCTCGCCCTGGTCGTCGCCACCATGACGGTGCCGCCGCAGCTCACGGTCATCCCGCTCTACCAGATCATCACGGACCTGCAGTGGACGGACACCCTCCAGGCGGTCATCATGCCGTCGCTGGTCGCCGCCTTCGGTGTGTTCTTCATGCGTCAGTACCTCGTCGAGGCGCTGCCGGTGGAGCTGGTCGAGGCGGCCCGGGTGGACGGGGCGAACAGCCTGCGGGTCATCTGGCACGTGGTCTTCCCCGTGGCGCGGCCCGCGATGGCGGTGCTCGCGATGCTCACCTTCGTCCAGGCGTGGAACGACTTCTTCTGGCCGTTCATCGTGCTCACCGACACGGGCACCCCGACGCTCCAGGTCTCGCTGGCGAACCTCGGAGCGGGCAACCACACGGTGGACACCGCGGTCGTGCTGACCGGCGCGCTCATCTCCACGGTCCCGCTGCTGGTGGTCTTCACCTTCCTCGGCAAGCACATCGTGGGCGGCATCACGGCGGGTGCCGTCAAGAGCTGACCCACCGCTGTCCGCATCCGTGCGGCCGGCGCCGGTGGGAGCGCTTCCACGGCCCGGGCTCCCCCGGCTCGTGGAAGCCCCGCCCCCGGACCGGCCCGGCACCGTCGAACCGCCCCGCCCGGCGCCGGGCCGACACCCCGTCTCCGCCCCGGAACCGTCCGGGGCGGGGACGGGACCCCGGCAGCGTCGCCGCAGGCCCTCGCCCTGACGTCTCGTCACTTCCCCCTGCACACTTCCGCGTTGGGAGCGCCCCATATGACCACTACGAACAACACCACCGACCTCGCGGCCGCCGCGACCACGACCGGCGCCGCGGCGGTGACCCGCTTCCCCGCCGGGTTCCTGTGGGGGTCCGCCACCGCCTCGTACCAGATCGAGGGCGCCGTCCGGGAGGACGGGCGCACACCGTCGATCTGGGACACGTTCAGCCACACCCCGGGCAAGGTGCTGAACGGTGACACCGGCGACGTCGCCGTGGACCACTATCACCGCTGGCGCGACGACGTACGGCTGATGGCGGACCTGGGCCTGACCGCGTACCGCTTCTCCGTGGCCTGGCCGCGGGTGCAGCCGACCGGGCGCGGGCCCGCCGTGCAGCGCGGGCTCGACTTCTACCGCGGCCTGGTCGACGAGCTGCTCGCCAACGGCATCAAGCCCGTGGCGACCCTCTACCACTGGGACCTGCCGCAGGAGCTGGAGAACGCGGGCGGCTGGCCGGAGCGGGAGACCGCCTACCGGTTCGCGGAGTACGCCGCCCTCGTCGGCGAGGCGCTCGGCGACCGGGTCGAGCAGTGGGTGACCCTCAACGAGCCGTGGTGCAGCGCCTTCCTGGGGTACAGCTCGGGCGTGCACGCGCCGGGCCGCACCGACGGGGCCGCCGCCCTGCGCGCCGCGCACCACCTCAACCTCGGTCACGGGCTCGCCACTTCGGCGCTGCGGAGCATCCTGCCGGGCCGCGCCGAGATCGGTCTCAGCCTCAACCCGAGTGTGGTCAGGTCGCTCACCGACGACCCCGCGGACCTGGACGCCAAGCGCCGGATCGACGCGCTCGCGAACCGCGTCTTCACGGGGCCGCTGCTGAAGGGCGCCTACCCCGAGGACCTGATCGCCGACACCGCGCGGCTCACGGACTGGTCGTTCGTGCAGGACGGCGACACCGAGATCATCCATCAGCCGCTGGACTTCATCGGCCTGAACTACTACACGCCGGCCGTCGTCTCGGCCCCCCGCGGCGAGCGGACCGGCCCCCGGCGCGACGGGCACGGCGCCAGCGACCACTCCCCGTGGCCGGGCTCGGAGGAGATCGAGTTCCACCGCGTGAACGAGGACGTCACCGCGATGGACTGGTCGGTGGACCCGACCGGCCTGAGCGACCTGCTCCTCGACTACACGGCGCAGGCTCCCGGTGTCCCGCTCTACGTGACGGAGAACGGCGCGGCGTACGACGACGTCGTGGTGGACGGAGCGGTGCACGACCCCGAGCGGGTCCGCTATCTGCACGCCCACCTCGGCGCCGTGCACGACGCGATCGCCCGGGGCGCGGACGTCCGCGGCTACTTCCTCTGGTCGCTCCTCGACAACTTCGAGTGGGCGTACGGATACACCAAGCGGTTCGGCGCGGTCTACGTCGACTACGAGACGCAGGCCCGCATCCCGAAGTCCAGCGCCACCTGGTACTCCAGGGCCGCCCGCAGCGGGGGGCTGCCCGCGCAGGACTGACCACAGGCCGGGGGGAGGGCCGGTACGCCGAACGCCACTCATGTGGCGGAGCGGCGTACCGGCCCTTATTTTTCGGCTATGCCTGATAAGTCACGTATGTCCGCCCACGAGAGCCACTGAGTCGCCATGGGCGTACTCAAGGACCACCCGGAACTCGTCCTGTTCGCGAGCCTGGCGCTCGGCTACCTCGTCGGGAAGCTGCGCGTGGGGCCGCTCACGCTGGGCGGCATCTGCGGCACGCTGATCGTCTCGCTGCTGCTCGGCGCCTGGACCAAGGCGCAGGTCTCCGACGACGTGAAGACCGTGTTCTTCGCGCTGTTCATCTTCGCGCTCGGCTACATGGCCGGGCCGCAGTTCTTCCGGAACCTCAACAAGAAGTCGCTGCGGTTCTTCGCACTCTGCGGCATCGAGCTGGTCTGTGTCCTCGGCATCGCCTTCGGCCTCGCCAAGGCGTTCGACCTGGACGTCGGCACGGCCTCCGGCATCCTGGCCGGCGCCGCCACCGAGTCGGCCGTGGTCGGCACCGCGACCGAGTCCATCGGCAAGCTGAGCAATCTGACCGCCGCGCAGATCACCGAGTACCAGGGCAACGTCGCCACCGCGTACACGGTCTGCTACCTCTTCGGCCTGATCACGATCGTGCTCTACACGAGCCAGATCATGCCGATGATGCTGCGCATCAACCTGCGCGACGCCGCCCGCGAGCTGTGGGAGCGCACCAAGAGCAGCGGCAGCCTGGAGTCGGACGAACGCCCGGCGCTGCCCGGCATGGTGGGCCGCACCTACCTGGTGACGACCGCCGACGGCCGCACGGTCAGTGATCTCCAGGACCATCTCGACGAGCGGGTGACGATCGAGAACGTCAAGCGCGGCAGCAAGATCCTCACCGTCACGCCCGAGCTCGAACTCACCCTTTCGGACCTGGTGCTCCTGGTCGGCCGGCGGGCCAATGTGATCGAGGCCGGCCGGATGATCGGCCCCGAGACCCCGGGCGTGCCCGGCCTCGACTCGCCGCTCGCCAGCCGCGAGGTCTCGATCACCGACAAGGCGCTCGACGGCAGGACGGTCGACGAGCTCCAGCGGGCCAACCCCGAGTTCCTCAAGGACGGGGTCTACGTCACCGACATCACCCGCGGCGACACCGACATCCCGGCCAACGGCGACACGGTGCTGCACCAGGGCGACGTGCTCACCCTGGTCGGCGCCCGCTCGGGCCTGAACAAGCTGGTCGCCAAGATCGGCTCGGTGGTCAAGAACGACGCCACCGACTTCATCTACCTGGGCCTCGGCATCGCGGTCGGTTCGCTGCTCGGACAGATCGTGGTCAAGTTCGGCGACGTCCCGCTGTCGCTGGGCACGGGCGGCGGCTGTCTGATCTCCGGGCTGCTCTTCGGCTGGTTCCGCTCGCGGTCGCAGACCTTCGGCGCGTTCCCGCCGCAGGCCGCGTCCACGATCAAGGACATGGGGCTCGCGGTCTTCATCGCCTGTACGGGTCTGGTGTCCGGGCCGCAGGCCTGGCCGCTGCTGAAGGAGTACGGCGCGCTGCTGCCGTTCGCCGGGATCGCCATGGTGCTGATCCCCGCCACGATCTCGCTGATCGTCGGCCGCCGGCTGCTGAAGATCGAGAAGCCGCTGCTGATCGGCGCCATCGCCGGGCAGCAGTGCTCGACGCCCGCGATCACCGCCGTCACCCAGGTGGCGCAGTCGTCGGTGCCGCTGCTCGGCTACACGATCACCTACGCCCTCTCCAACTTCCTGCTCCCTCTGACGGGCCCCGTGCTCGTCGGCGTACTCGGACACTGAGAGGCAAGCAGTGATCGACTTCCTCAACCGGAACATCTTCCAGCCCCACCCCGAACTGCTGGTCTTCATCACCGTCGCGATCGGCTTCCTCTTCGGGAAGATCCGCTACAAGGCGATCGCGCTCGGCGCCGTCACCGGCTGTCTGGTGGCGGGGCTGCTGCTCGGCGCGCAGTTCAAGGTGACGATCGACGGGACCGTGAAGAACCTGTTCTTCACGATGTTCCTGTTCGCCCTCGGCTACAAGGTCGGCCCGCAGTTCTTCCGCGGCCTGAAGAAGGACGGCCTCCCGCAGGTCGTCAACGCGATCGTCGTCTGCGTCACCGGCCTGCTGGTCTGCTGGGGCTTCGCCGCCCTGCTCGGCTACGGTCCCGGGCTCAGCGCAGGACTGCTCGGCGGGGCCCTCACCCAGTCCGCCGTGATCGGTGTCGCGCAGGACGCCATCGGCAACCTGCCGGGCCTGTCCTCGGCCCAGATCAAGGACGAGAGCAACCTCGTCGCCATCGGCTACGCGGTGACGTACCCCCTCGGCACGATCCTGTGCGCGATGCTGCTCGCCAACGTCCTGCCGAAGCTGTACCGCAAGGACCTGGCGGCCGAGTCGGCGGCGCTGGCCAAGGAGCTGGACGCGCCGGACGACAACCCCGACCTCAACGAGGGCTACTACGAGGTCGTGCTGCGGGCCTACACGATCCAGCGCCCCGACATCGTCGGCCGCACCATCGACGACTTCGAGCAGCAGCAACAGCAGCTCGGCCACCGCATCTACCTCACACGGGTGCGCCGCGACGGACAGATCCTCGACCACGACCAGCAGACGGTGCTGCGCGAGGGCGACATCGTGGCGCTGAGCGCGCTGCGCGGCTCGCTCGTCGAGTACGACGCCCGGACCCACATCGGCGGCGAGACCGACGACGTCGAACTGCTCGGCTACCAGACCGAGACGCTGCACGTCGTCGCCTCGGAGAAGGCCCAACTCGGCAAGACCGTGGCCGAGTTGCGCAAGGAGCCGTTCATGGTCGGCGTCTACATCGACAAGATCTACCGCTCCGGCGCCGACTTCCCCTACCGCCTCTCCACGAAGATCGAGCGCGGCGACACGCTCATCCTGACCGGTCCCAAGCGGCTGGTGGACCCGGCGGGCAAGGCCCTCGGAAAGCCCGTGCCGACCTCCTTCGCGACCGACATGATCTGGGTCGGCCTCGGCATCTTCCTCGGCGGCTGCATCGGCATCCCGGCGCTGACCGCGGGCGGCGTCCCGATCTCGCTGTCCACCTCGGGCGGCGCGCTCATCATGGGCCTGGTCTTCGGCTGGATCCGCGGCAAGTACCCGACGTTCGGCAATGTGCCGCCCGGCGCCCAGTGGTTCATGGACACGCTCGGCCTGTGCCTGTTCGTCGCGGTCGTCGGCATCAACGCGGGCCCGAGCTTCACGTCCGGCCTGTCGACGGCGGGCTGGGGTCTGCTGATCTTCGGCGCGGTGGCGACCGTGATCCCGCTGATCGTCGGCTTCCTGGTCGGCCACTACATCCAGAAGATCCGCTTCCCGATCCTGATGGGCGTCCTGGCGGGCGGCCAGACCACCACGGCCGCGATCGGCGCGATCAACGAGCAGTCCAGATCGCAGGTGCCGACGCTCGGCTACACGATCCCCTACGCCGTCGGGAACGTGCTGCTGACCATCTGGGGCGCCGTGATCGTCCTCCTCCACCACTGAGCTCCGTCACCGAGCACCGTCACTGAAGCGCGTAAGGAAGCAGAGACCTCATGCCGAAGACGAACCTGACCCGCGAGCAGATCAAGAGTTACGCCCAGCTCTCCCCCTTCGAGCTGAAGAACGTCTTCATCGACCTGGCCAAGGAGGCGCAGGCCGACCAGCCCGGGCAGAAGGGCAAGTCGAGCGTCCAGATGCTCAACGCGGGCCGCGGCAACCCGAACTGGGCGGCGACCGGCCCCCGCGAGGCCTTCTACGCGCTCGGCTACTTCTCCCTGGAGGAGTCGCGCCGGGTGTGGACGGCCGACAACCTCGGCGGCATGCCGGAGGAGAAGGGCTCCTACGAGCGCTTCGACACGTTCGTGCGCCGCCACCCGGATCTGCCCGGCATCGAGATGCTCGCCCAGTGCGTGCAGATGGGCATCCAGCGCTTCGGCTTCGACAAGGACGCCTTCGTGCACGAGCTGACCGACAGCTCGATCGGCGACAACTACCCGGTGCCGGACCGGATCCTGCACCACACGCAGGAGATCGTGCGCGGCTACATCGCCGACGAGATGTTCGCGAAGAAGCCGCCGGCCGGTGACATCTCATACTTCGCGACCGAGGGCGGCACCGCCGCCATGTGCTACATCTTCGACTCGCTCATGAAGAACGGGGTCCTGCGCAAGGGCGACAAGATCGCACTGATGGTCCCGGTGTTCACGCCGTACATCGAGATCCCCGAGCTGGACACGTACGAGTTCGACGTCACGTACGTCGAGGCCAGCATGTTCGCCGAGGCGGGCGTGCGCGAGTGGCGCTACCCGGAGGAGGAGGTCGCCAAGCTGGAGGACCCGGAGATCAAGATGGTCTGCCTGGTGAACCCCTCCAACCCGCCGTCCCTCGCCCTGTCGCAGCGCGTCGCGAACCAGATCAAGGACATCGTCGCGACGAAGAACCCGAACCTGCTGATCGTCACCGACGACGTGTACGGCACGTTCGTGGAGGGCTTCCGCTCCATCGCCGCGGACCTGCCGCGCAACACGCTGCTCGTGTACTCGTACTCGAAGCACTACGGCTGCACCGGCTGGCGGCTCGGCGTCATCGGGCTGCACGACGACAACGTGATCGACGAGATGATCGCGGGGCTCCCGGCGGCGGAGAAGGAGCGGCTGAACAAGCGGTACGGGACGCTCACCCTGGAACCCGAGAAGATCAGGTTCATCGACCGGCTCGTCGCCGACTCCCGTCAGGTGGCGCTCAACCACACGGCGGGCCTCTCCCTCCCCCAGCAGGTCATGCTGAGTCTCTTCTCGCTCTTCGACATGCTGGAGGAGGGCCAGGCGTACAAGGAGAAGATCCGCGGGATCGTCCAGCAGCGCCTCGAACTCCTCCTGGAGGGCGCCCGGATGAAGGTCGCCGACGATCCGCACCGCGCCGGGTACTACATCGAGCTGGACCTGATGGCGCAGGCCGAACTGGAGCACGGCGAGGAGTTCGCGGCCTACCTGAAGACGGAGTTCGAGCCCGTCGACCCACTGTTCCGCCTCGCCCAGCAGACGGGCGTGGTGCTCCTGAACGGCGGCGGGTTCGAGGGCCCGGAGTGGTCGGTGCGCGTCTCGCTCGCCAACCTCGACGACCTGGACTACCTGAAGATCGGCCACCATCTGCGGGCGATCTTCGACGGGTACGCGGCGGAGTGGCGGTCAGTGACCTCGTGATCTCGTGACCGCATGACAGCGGCCCCGGCCGGGTGGGGGGATGCGATCCGGCCGGGGCTGCTGCCCCCGTGGGGAGATGGTTCACGTGCCGCTGTCGGGCCTCTAGTTGAAGGCGGCGAACGCCTTCTGGAAGGCGTTCGCGCTCTGCTCGACGGAGGAGCAGGTCGGCTGCGCCGAGTTCGAGGCGCCGCCCTCGCACTGCTTGTCGCGGGTGGCCGACCACATCGACAGACCGCCGAGGCCCTTGTCCTTGGCGAAGGAGACGAGCTGGGTCGCGTCGTCGACCTTGAAGATCTCGGACGAGACGTCGTTGACCCCGATCATCGGCGTGATGCCGACGGCCTTCCAGGCGGCCGCGTCGGACAGCCCGAGCGCCGTCTTGATCTGCGCCTGCGTCGCGGTCGCGGCCTGCTCGGCGTAGTCGCCCATGTCGCCGCTGTAGGACGCCCCGTAGTCCATCGCCATGACGTTGACGAGGTCCGTCCTCACACCGTTTTCCTTGGCGTTCTTCAGGAAGTTCACGCCGTCGGACGTCAGGCCCTCGGGCATGACCGGGAGGGTGAAGGAGACGTTCAGGTCCGCGTTGTCCTTCTGGAGCGTCGCGATCGCCTGGGCGCGCTTGGTGTTCGCGGCCGTGTCCGGCAGCGCGCCGCCCTCGACGTCGAAGTCGACCTTGGTGAGCTTGAACTGGTCGATGACCTTCTGGTAGGCCGCCGCCAGGTCGGACGCCGAGGAGCAGGCCTGCGCCAGCTCGGTGCCGGAGGCACCGCCGAAGGAGACCCGGACGTCACCGCCCGCCGAGCGCAAGTCGCCTATCTGCGCCGCGACTTCGTCGCTGCCGAGGTCGGTGACACCGCCCCACTTCGGGGCGCAGTCGCCGCCGGAGGTGATGAAGGCGAGGTTGTACTCCTTGACGCCGGTGGCCTTGGAGGAGGCGACCAGGTCGAACTTCGGGTACAGCGACGTGTCGACGTACGGGGCGAAGGCGGCGCCGCTCGCGGCGGACCCGGAGCCCGTGCCGGACGTGGCCGACTGCGAGGGGCTCGCCGAGGAGGTGGCCGTCTTGGTCGGCTCGGCGCTCTGCGAGGCCGACGCCGAGGCGGTCGGGGACGGGGTCGCGGACTCGGTCGGGCGGCCGCTCGGCTCCGGGGTCGCGCCGTCGTCGACGGAACACGCGGTGTCGTCGATCTTGCAGCCGGTCGGGTCGTCGTCACCGGCGACCACGAAACCGACGGTCACGGACTTGCCCGCCGCGATGCCCTGCTTGTCCCAGGAGGAGGGGGTGACGGTGACGTGCTGCCCGTCGGTCTTCGACTCGGCGTTCCACAGCGAGCTGAGCTTCGCGCCCTTCGGCAGGTCGAACTCCAGGGTCCAGTCGGACCGGGCCGCGTCCGTGTCGTTGGTGATGACGTACTGGCCGGTGTACCCGCCCGACCAGCTGCTGGTCTTGGTGTACGCGGCGCCGACCGAGGCCGCCGACGCGGTGGAGGTGAAGAAGAACGCACCGCCGCCCACCACGGCCGCCGCGACCACCCCGCCGATCGCCTTGTTCCTGCCGCTGATCCTGCGCCGGTGCGTACTGCTCATCACGTGCCTGCCTTACCTGAACGGGGGTGTTGGGGGTGAGCAGCACGCTAGCGATCAGGAACCCGTCAATTCGGGCAAGAAGGAAGGCAGTTGCGGATCTTAGGGTTGGCTTAAGGAAGGGATCGGGACCGATTAAAGGTCGAGACCAGTCCTTTACGTTCCCGGCCCCGATGCCCGCGTCCCCGGCGACCCTCGGCGGGAGCCCTGCGGTCCAGCTGGACCCAGATGCGGACCTCGGTGCCGCCGAGCACGGACGCGCCGATCGTCACGTCGCCGCCGGTCGACTCGGCGAGGCGGCGCACGATGTCGAGGCCGAGGCCGGTGGAGCCGACCCGGCCGTCGGCCGAGCCGCGGGCCATCGCCGCCTGCGGGTCGACGATGCCGGGACCGGCGTCGGAGACCAGCACGATCACGGCGTCCTCGCCGCTGTGCACGTCGACGGCGAAGGCGGTGCCCTCGGGGGTGTGCCGGAAGACGTTGCCGAGCAGGGCGTCGAGGGCGGCGGCCAGCTCGCCGCGGGCCACCGGGATGCGGACCGGCCGGTCGACGCCGGCGACCCGGACCTTGCGCCCCTCGTCCTCGGCGAGCGCGGACCAGAAGTCCATCCGCTCCCGGATCACCTCGGCGGCGTCGCAGCCGGCGCCCGGTCCGGCCGCGGCGGTCTGCGGCTTGGCGTCGCGCGCGGTGCGGATGATGGTGTCGACCTCGCGCTCCAGCTGCTCGACGGCGGCCCGGGTCTGGTCGGCGGCGGGCCCGGCGCCGAGCGACGCGGCGTTCAGCCGGAGCACGGTGAGCGGGGTGCGCAGCCGGTGCGAGAGGTCGGCGGCCAGCTCGCGTTCGTTGGCGAGGAGCTGCACGACCTGGTCGGCCATGGAGTTGAACGCGACGGCGGCGAGCCGCAGTTCGGTCGGCCCGTCCTCGGGCACCCGCGCGCCGAGCTTGCCCTCGCCCAGGTCGTGGGCGGCGCCGACGAGCCGCTGGGCGGGCTGCACCATGCGCACCCCGAGCCGGTCGGCGACGGCCACGGACCCGATGATCAGGGCGATCCCGACGCCCGCGAGGACCACCCAGGCGGTCGTGACGCCGTTGGTGACCTCGGCCTCGGGGACGTACACCTCGACGACCGCGGTCTTCACGGCGCTCACCGCGATCGGCTGGAGCCACACCGAGCCGCCGGGCACGTCGTGCACGGTCGCCCGCTGCACCCCGGTCAGCCGGTCCTCGGCGAGCCGCTGTTCACCGAGCCGGATGGCGGGGTCGCCGTCGCCCGCCGGGACGTAGATGGACATCCGGTCCTCGCCGCCGGTCTGCGCGGTGGCGAGGGCGCGGGCGAGCTGGTCGCGGTCGGTGGTGATGGAGAGGGTGGGGCCGAGGGCGGCGGCGGTCCGCTCCGCGTTCGAGAAGGCCCGGTCGCGCGCCATCTCCTTGATGACGAGCCCGAGCGGGATCGCGAACGCGACGACGACCATGGTGGTGACGGCCAGACAGACCTTGACCAGCGCCCACCTCATGGGGCGGGCTCCGGCCGGGGCGGCTCCAGCTTCACGCCGACACCGCGCAGGGTGTGCAGATAGCGGGGCCGCGCGGCCGTTTCGCCCAACTTCCGGCGCAGCCACGACAGATGTACGTCGATGGTCTGATCGTCCCCGTAGCTCTGCTGCCACACCTCGGCGAGGAGTTCCTTGCGCGGGACGACGACACCGGGCCGCCCGGCGAGGAACGCCAGGAGGTCGAACTCGCGCCGGGTCAGGTCGAGGCGGGCTCCGTCCAGCTCGGCCTGGCGGCGCAGCGGGTCGATGGAGAGCCCGCCGACCTGGAGGACGCGGGACGGCGGTTCTGCGGCCGTGGTGCCCCGCGAGCGGCGCAGCACGGCGGCCATCCGCGCGGACAGGTGCTCGGGCGAGAACGGCTTGGTGAGGTAGTCGTCGGCGCCGTCGTTGAGCAGCCGGACGATCTCCGCCTCGTCGTCCCGGGCCGTGGCGATGATCACGGGTACGTCGGTGATCCCGCGCAGCATCTTCAGCGCCTCGGCCCCGTCCAGATCGGGCAGACCGAGGTCGAGAATCACCACGTCGAACCGGAGATGGGCGACCTCGCGCAGCGCTTCCAGGGCCGTGCCGACGCTGCGCACGGTGTGTGCGGCGTCGGTCAGGTGCCGGATGAGAGCGGAGCGCACGAACTGGTCGTCCTCGACCACGAGCACACTTGCCATGGGCGGCACCGTACGCCATCCGGACGTTTACGAGCCTCTTCCGGGTGGCTGTGGACCTCGGGGGACAGCGGTGGCAGGTGTGGTGCAGTATGGCCCGCGATGCCATCGACGCCGCCCCCACCCACTGCCCTGCCCGCTCCGCCGGACGCACACTCGGCGCAGGCGGCCGGGAACCCGGTACGGCGCGGCCTGGTGCACGCGGTGGCGTGGCTGCTCGCGACCGGCGCCGCGGTGACCCTGTCCTGGTGGGGCGTGCACACGGTGATGGCGGGCACGGCCTACGACCCGCCGAAGGCGCTGCCGGTGGTCGGCCAGGACGGGCCCTCGCCGCTCGCCTCGTCCACGCACCGGCCGGAGCCGTCACCGTCGGCGTCGTCCTCCACGACGTCCGCGAAACCCTCCCGCCCGGCCTCGTCGAAGCCCGCGTCGCCGAGCCGTACGTCGACCGGCGCACCGCCGGCGTCCTCGCCCGGGTCCTCGCCCGGCACCTCCTCCTCCGGCACCGTGAAGAGCTACGCGACGGCCGGCGGGCGGGCCGTCTTCGACCTCGGCGACACCTCGGCGACGCTCGTCTCCGCGACGCCGGGCGCCGGCTGGTCGGTGCAGGTGTGGAAGCAGACGACGTGGATCCGGGTGGAGTTCACCTCGGGGACGGACAAGGTGTCGGTGTTCTGCACGTGGCACGACCACGAGCCGTCGGTGGAGATCGCACAGTACTGAACGCGCCCTTCAGGGGCGCGGGGAACTGCGCGACCAGCCACGGCGAGAGCCGCACCCGCGGGACGAACAGCGCCCGGCAGACGCTGTCGCGCTACCGGAAGACGGAGGGCGGCGGCGCCGGGGACGCCTTCGCCGAGGCGTCCGTCACCGGGACCGCTCCCCCGGTGAAGTCGAGCAGCCCGCGCCCGTGCTCGACCCGTCCGGGATGCGGGTCACCGGCGGCTCTGCGGGTCAGGTCGGCGACCGGCAGCGGCAGCGCCGAGGCGGCCAGCACCGCGTTGCCGAACCGCTTGCCGCGCAGCACCGTCGGGTCGGCGATCAGGGCCAGCTCGGGGAAGACGGCGGCGGCGGTCGCGATCTGGCCGCGCAGATGCGCGAGGGGCGGGCCGTCGGCGAGGTTCGCCACGTACGTTCCCGTGGGCTTCAGCACGCGCCGTACCTCGGTCAGGAACTCCGTGCTGGTGAGGTGGGCCGGGGTGCGGGCCCCGCTGAAGACGTCCGCCACGAGCACGTCGGCCCAGGCGTCGGGCAGCTTGGCCAGCGCCTCACGGGCGTCGGCGGTACGCACCCGGATGCGGGCACCGGGATCCAACGGCAGCGCGGTGCGCACCAGTTGGACGAGGGGGCCGTCGCGCTCGACGATCTGCTGGGTGGAGCGCGGCCGGGTCGCGGCGACGTAGCGGGCGAGCGTGAAGGCACCGCCGCCGAGGTGCACGGCCTGGACGGGGCGGCCCGGGTCCGCGGCGAGATCGAGCACGTGGCCGATGCGGCGCTGGTACTCGAAGGACAGGTGTCCGGGATCGTCGAGGTCGACGTGCGACTGCGGGGCGCCGTCCAGGTACAGGGTCCAGCCGGCCGGCCGGTCCCGGTCGGGTATCAGCTCGGCGAGCCCTCCGTCGACGCCCTCCACGACGGGCTCCCGGACACCCCGGCCACCGCTCTCACCCCTGCGCGCCTGCTGCTTCCCGCGTGACCTCGCCATCCGGCCATTATCCGCGGGCGGCGCGGCTTCGGCTCAGCGGCAGTTGTCGGCGGCCTCGATCAGCCGGGCGGCCTCGTCGAGGGCGGCGCGCAGCACGGCCGGGTCGGTGACCAGGTCGGCGGCCCCGGTGCCGTCGGAGTCCGGTGGCAGCAGCCAGCCGGTGCCCTCGACCGGCGGGGCGAGCCGGGCGCCGCGCCCCTCGGTGTGGGTGCAGGCGCTGCCCGGTACGTCCCAGCCGTCGGCGGTGCCGGGCGGGACGAGGAAACCGAGGGTGTCGCCACCACCGTCGTGCAGCACCGGGCCGACCGGTTCCGCGCATCCGCGGCGCAGGATGTCGACCGCCTCCAGTCCCTGCCGGGACGGGACGGTGACCAGGTCGCAGGCGCCCGGTGGCTGAGCGCTGTGCTCCTCGGTCGGACAGTGCTGCGCCGTCGATGTCGTGGGCTGTGCCGCGTCCAACACGTCGGCCCCTCCTCGTGTCCAGATGGGGTTTCGCCGCGTGGTTCAACGCGTCGGGCCCGTCAACAGCTACGGCGGCACGCCGCCGCAAAGGATGGCAGTTCATGGCGGATCGTGGGTGAGATATCCGGTTTGTAGCCAAACTCTGCGTGTCGGACCCGTCGCAGCCGGTACCTTCGAGCCTCGCCGGAACAAGGGCCAGCACGCCGCCCGTCACCTCGGCACCTCGCTCCCTTGGTGTCCGGCACGGTTCGCACGGGAGGACCTGCTCATGACGTCGAATCCGAAACTCTCGGAAACCTCGGCGCCGCCGCCCCCACGGCCGAATCTCAGCTTCCGGGAGCTGCGCGGTCAGCGCTCACCGGGCGAGTTCGCGGCCGCGGTGCGGCGGGCGGCCCGGGAGATCGGCGAGCGGGTCAGCTGCGACGCGCGCTACATCGGACGCGTGGAGGCCGGCGAGATCCGCTGCCCCAACTACGCGTACGAGCGGGTGTTCCTGCACATGTTTCCCGGCCGGACCCTCGCGGACCTGGGGTTCGCACCCCGCTCCGCGGTACGGGGCCGGGGGGCGCGCCCCGTCGTCCCGGCCCAGCACAGCCCCCTGCACGATCCCCCGCACCACGAGGAGAGCGACGTGCGACGTCGCGCGTTCATGACCGGCATGACCGGCTCGACGGCCACCGTGGCCGTCGCCGCCCTGGCGCCCTTCGGCGCGGCCCCGCAGCAGACACCCCTGGAGCGGCATCCCGCGCGCGCGGGGGTCGGCGCCGTCGAGGAGGCGATCCGGCGGATCCGGCTGCTCGACGACCGGCACGGCGGCGACGGTCTGTACCGGCGGGCCGCGGCCCCGCTGCGCACCGCCTTCGAGCTGCTCGACGCGGGCACGGCCACGCGCGACGACACCGACCGGTTGCAGACCGGCGCCGGTGAACTGGCCATCTCCGTGGGCTGGCTGGCACACGACTCGGGCCGCTTCGACGACGCCCGCTCGCACTACGCGGAGGCGCTCGCGACGGCGCGGATGGCGGGGGACGAGGCGCTGGAGGCGCACGCGTTCTGCAACACGGCGTTCCTCGCCCGGGACGCGGGGCGCCCGCGCGAGGCGGTCCGGGCGGCGCAGGCCGCGGCGCGGGTGGGGGCGCGTCTCGGCTCGCCGCGGCTGCTGTCGCTGCTGGCGCTGCGGGAGGCCGGGGGGTGGGCCGGTCTCGGCGACCAGCGGTCCTGCGAGCGGTCGCTTGCGCGGGCGCAGGCACTGTTCGCGCGGGGTGGCGCGGACGCCGACCCTGAGTGGATGTCCTTCTACGGCGCGGCCGAGCTGGAGGGCCTGGAGGCGCAGTGCTGGTCGGCGCTCGGCTCCTGGGACCGGGCGGCCCTGCACGCGCGCCGCGCCGTCGCGCTCCAGGATCCGCACTTCACCCGGAACATGGCGCTGTACACCGCCGAGCTGGCCGACGACCTGGCCCGCGCGGGCCAGCCGGACGAGGCGGCTGCCGCCGGGGGGCGGGCCCTGGCCCTGCTCCGGGACGTCCGCTCGTCCCGCATCGAGGCCATGCTGGCCACGACGGCGCGTGTGCTGCTGCCGCATCGCCGGGCGTCGGGAGTTTCGGCGTTCTTGTCCGCCCACGCGGAGTCGCGCCGCTGAGGTGGGGTGGTCCGTCGGGCGCGGCTCGCGTCGTGGCTGGTCGCGCAGTTCCCCGCGCCCCTTGGTTTGTCGTTCGTCTGCGGCCCGGTGGGGCTTCTCGCGCAGTTCCCCGCGCCCCTGAGGCTGCGCTGCGCGCGCCCCTGGAGATGGCGCACGAAGTGCGCATCTCCAGGGGCGCGGGGAACTGCGCGACCAGCCCCCACCGGCCCGCGCACGACCGACAACCCTCAAGGGCGCGGGCTCAGGACAAGTGGCCCGTCTCGTTCCACGATTCGATCGCCGGGTCGCCGTAGGCCCAGCCCAGTGCCGACAGCGAGGTCGGGTTCAGGCGGATGCGGGACGCGAAGTCGAGGGGGAGGCCGAGCCAGCGGGCGCCGATGGAGCGCAGGATGTGGCCGTGGGCGAAGACCAGGACGTCACGGTCGGCGTCCCGGGCCCACGCGACGACCTCGTCGGCCCGCGCCGTCACCTCGGCGATGCTCTCCCCGTCGGGAACCCCGTCCCGCCAGATGAACCACCCGGGCCGCATCTCCTGGATCTGCGCCGGCGTGAGCCCCTCGTACGCGCCGTAGTCCCACTCCATCAGCGCGTCCCACGCAGAGGCCCGCTCCCCGAACCCGGCGAGCTCACACGTCTCGCTCGCCCGCACCAGCGGCGACGTCCGCACCTCGACCCCGTCGAGCCCGTCGTACGGAGCCCGGTGCAGCCGCTCACCGAGCAGCTTCGCCCCGCGGCGGCCCTCTTCCAGGAGCGGAATATCCGTCCTGCCGGTGTGCCGTCCGGACAGGGACCACTCCGTCTGTCCGTGCCGGGCCAACAGGATGCGCGGTGCCATACGGAATGAACCTTTCGTCAGGAAGGGCGCGAGGAATGTGAAGAGCGCGCCGGGGAAGGCCGGGAGAGAACAGGATGAACAGGAAGCGACGGGAGTGTCGCCACTTCCATCATCGCGCAACCGCAACAGGGACGGCCCGTCGGGCAACCCGCCGCCTGATCCCAGCGTCTACGAGGATCAGGGGTCGCCCACGCAGACCCCCACATACGCCTTAGGGTGGGCACGTGTGGCCAGAGGCCGCCGGACGAGGAAGAGGGGGAGCGGCCCGCATGTCGCAGACGCACCACGCACCGCGCACGGAGGCGATACCGGGCGTACGGCTTCGATGGTGGACCGAGCTTCCCCTGATCCTGCTCGTGTACGGCGCGTACACCGCGGGCCGGCTGCTGGCCCGGGGTGATGTGCAGACCGCCGTGGACCACGGCGTGTCGATCCTCCGGGCCGAAAAAGCGGTCCGCCTCAATCTCGAACACCCGCTGAACCGTCTCTTCACGCGCGAGACCTGGATCGGCGTCCCCGCCGACTTCTGGTACGGCTCGCTGCACTACGTGGTCACTCCGGCCGTGCTGATCTGGCTCTTCCGCCGCCGTACGCAGATCTACCGCACGGCCCGCACCTGGCTGATGACCTCGACGATGATCGGCCTCGTCGGCTTCACCCTGCTTCCGACCTGCCCGCCCCGGCTGCTGAACGCGTCGTACGGGTTCGTCGACACGATGGCCCAGTACAGCTCCTACGGCTGGTGGGGCGGCGCGGCCAGCGCGCCCAAGGGCATGGGCGGGATGACGAACCAGTACGCGGCCATGCCCAGCCTGCACGTCGGGTGGGCGCTGTGGTGCGGCATCATGCTGTGGCGCCACAGCGACAGCCGCTGGGCCAAGGCCGCGGGCGTCGCCTACCCGCTGATCACCACGATCGTCGTGATGGGCACCGCCAACCACTACTTCTTCGACGCGCTCGCCGGAGCCGCGGTGATGGGTGTCGGCTTCCTGCTCACCCGGCCCGTCCGGCGGGTCGCGGCGCTGGTCAAGGAGTGGGCCGCCGGTCTGCTCGCGGGCGGGCGCGGCGCCCCGGTGGCCGCCCCTTCCGCCACACGTTCCTCAATTGTCAGTGAGGAATGCCAGACTTCCCCGGGTGAGCGAATTCCCCGACAGCGCAAGGCCGCAGCCCGTTCGCAGCCCCGCGACACAGGCGACGGGGCTACGGCACCGGCTCGCTGAGCTGCGCGGCCCCGACACCCCGCCCCGCCCGCTGGACGCCCGCGCCCTGGCCGCCCTCGCGGCGAACCCGGGGTGCAGTCGCCGCGCGCTCCTGGACGGCGCGGGCGTCGACAAGGGCCGGATCGCGGACGTGCTGGGCGCGCCGGCCACCTTCGGCCAGTCCCAGTTCGCCCTGACGCGGGGGAACGCGTTCGAGGCGAGAGTCAAGGCCGACGGCGGCGGCGAGCTGCTGCGGCTGGTGCACGCACGCGTGGGCGCGGCCGGTACCGCCGAGCCGGCCCCCGAGCTCGTACGGACTCCCGACCTGTCGGCGATCGGCCCCGAGGGGCGCACCGCGCGCACGGCGCTGGCGCTGCGCGAGGCGGTCGAGTCGGCCGCCGAGTCCGGTACGTGGACGTTCCTGGACCATCCGATGGTGATGCTGGACGTGGCGGGCAGCCCGGCGTTCCTGGAGCCGGACGCGGTGGTCGTGCACCCCGACGGCAGCTGGACGGTGGTCGAGATCAAGTCCTTCCCGATGATCGACGGCGCGGCCGACGCGGCGAAGGTCGGCGCGGCGGCCCGCCAGGCCGCGGTGTACGTACTGGCGCTGGAGCAGGTCGCGGAGCGCACGCCGGGGGCGCGGGTCCGGGACCGGATCGTGCTCGTCTGCCCCAAGGACTTCACGAACCTGCCGGCCGCGTCCGCGGTCGACGTGCGCAAGCAGTGCTCGGTGACCCGGCGCCAGCTGACACGGCTGACCCGGATCGAGGACATCGCGGCGGCCCTGCCGCCCGGCACCGTCTTCGACCCCGAGCAGCCGCCGGGAGAGCTGACGGCGGCCGTCGAGTCGGTGCCCGCGGCGTACGCGCCGGAGTGCCTGGCCGCGTGCGAGCTGGCGTTCCACTGCCGGGACCGCTCCCGCGCGGCGGGCGCGGTGACGAGCCTGGGCCGTCCGCTCCGCGCCGAGCTGGGCGGCCTGACGACGGTGGACGCGGTGCTCGCCGCCGCGCACGGCGAGGCGGGCGACCCCGAGGACCCGACGGTGGCGGCGCTGCGGCGCGCGGCGGCGCTGCGCGCGGAGGCCCTCGGAGGCGCCCGGTGCTGATCCCGTACACGACCGTCCGCCGCGAGGAGTCAGCCGCGTGAGCCTGATCAACCACCTGGCCCGGCTGGAGGCGACCGGCACCGGCCGCGCCCAGCCCACCGCCACGGTCCGCCACCGCCATCTCTCCCAGCGGCCCCTGGTCCTGGTCCCGCTCATCACCGCGGGTGAGACGGGCGCCCCGCTCGGCGCCCTCGTCGGCACCGAGCGCACCTCGCCGCGCCTGCTGGTCGTGGCGCAGCCCCGCGACCGCGATCTGCGCTTCGCGTTCCTGACCCAGCTCGCGGAGACGGTCCTGCCGTACGTCGACGGGTTCGCCGGCGACGTCGAGCTGACCGAGCGCGCCGAGACCGACCCGGCGACGAACAAGCGGATCAAGGTCGAGGTCGAACTGTGCGCGGACGCGCCGCAGTTGATCGTGCCGAGCCGGGCGGGCATCGAATTCGTCCGGCTGCTGGGGCGCTCGATGCGTTTTCGGCGCACGGCCGAGCAGGACCCGGAGACGCCCTACCCCGCTCCCCCGCACGTCCCGCTGCTCGGCCGCTGGCTGACGCACTTCGGCGAGCGGGCGAGAGTCCCGGGCTCCGCGCTGCTGCTGGCCATGACGGACCTGCTCTCCCGGCACTGGGCGACGGGCCAGTCCAGCCTGGAGGACCAGCACCTCGGCGCGCTGCTCGCGTGGGTGGAGGCGCCGGAGGGCACCTCGGGCGCCGAGGCCGCGTTCCGCGCCGAGCGCGGCCGGGACGCGCACGGCCAGCTGCTGTGCCCGCCGGCCGGCCCGGCCACCGACCCGGCCTTCGACAACAAGCTGCTCGCGCCCGCCATCGAGCGCTACGACAAGGCCCGTACGCGCCTGGCGGCCGCCGAGGACGCGGTGGAGGCCGACGGCCGCCTGGCCGAACTGACCGCGGCCGAGCGGGAGATCCACGCCCTGGTCGAGTCCCGCACCCGGCCCACCTGGGACGCGGTGTGGCGGGGCCTCGACGCCCTGTGCACGCTGCCCGAGGGCCCGCGCGCCACGGAGCGCTGGACCCGCGACCGCTGGTCGTTCACCGGGCACCGCGACCGGGTCGCGGCGGGCGAGCCCCCGCAGCCGCGCCGCGACGACGCGGTGACGGCGGCGAACAAGCTGGCGACGCGCGAGCGCGAGCAGGCCCGCCTGGACGCCCAGGAGGCGCTCGACGACCCCCTCGTCATGGCGGGCCGGCGGCTCGCCGGGGAGGCGCTGGCCGGCGAGGTGAGGGAGGTCGTACCGGCGTACAACGAGAAGAAGCGCCCACGCCCGCTGATCACCCTGAGCACGGACGACCGCCCGCACCTCGGGGAGCGCGTGAAGGTGTACCGCTCGCTGGACGGCAAGGCGCAGACGGCGGAGTTCGTCGGATACGAGGGCGAGGGCGAGGGCACGGCCGGGGGCACGGTCGTGCTGCGGCTGCTGGACAAGATGGGGCGCGGCAAGGAGCCGGACCCGGGTTCGGTGCCGGAGAAGGGCGAGCGGGTGTGCTGGACGCTGTTCGAGCACGAGCAGCGCGGCGGCCCGAAGCTGCCGGAGCCGGAGGAGACCCCGTGGACCCATGGCGGCCCGCCGGGCGCCGGGGCCGAGACGCCGGACCGCGTGACGACGGAGGACATCCTGTGACGACGACCAGTGTTTCGCCGCCCGCCGACGACGTCTTCGACCCCGGCGCCGAGGCCGCCCGGGCCACCGCCGCGATCCTTCACGACACCTTGCACAGCGAGGCGCGCGGCGTCGTCGTGGACTCCCCGCCCGGGGCGGGCAAGTCGACGCTCGTCGTGCGCGCCGCGCTCGAACTGGCCGACGCGGGACGCCCGTTGATGATCGTCGCGCAGACGAACGCGCAGGTGGACGATCTCGTCCTGCGCCTGCACGAGAAGCGCCCGGACCTGCCCGTCGGCCGACTGCACAGCAGCGACCCGGACGCGTACGACAAGACGCTCGACGATCTGCCGACCGTTCGCCTGTCGACCAAGGCGGGCGACCTCGCACCGCTCCCCGTCGTCATCTCGACGGCGGCGAAGTGGGCGCACGTGAAGGTCGAGGACGCCGGGGGCCCGTGGCGGCACGCGATCGTCGACGAGGCGTACCAGATGCGCGGGGACGCGCTGCTGGCCGTGGCCGGGCTGTTCGAGCGGGCGCTGTTCGTGGGCGACCCGGGGCAGCTCGACCCGTTCTCGACGGTCGGCGCGGAGCAGTGGGCGGGCCTGTCCTACGACCCGTCGGCGTCGGCGGTGTCGACGCTGCTCGCCCACAACCCGGAACTGCCCCAGCACGAACTCCCCGTCTCCTGGCGGCTTCCGGCGTCGGCGGCGCCGCTCGTCTCGGCCGCGTTCTACCCGTACACGCCGTTCCGCAGCGGTACGTCGGAGGGCGATCGCACGCTGGACTTCCGTGCGGCGTCGGACGGTTCGGGGGTCGACCGGGTCATCGACGAGGCGGCGCGGGCGGGCTGGGGCCTGCTGGAGCTGCCCGCCGCGCACACGCCGCGCACGGATCCGGAGGCGGTGCGGGCCGTCGCGCTCGTGGTGCGGCGCCTCCTCGACCGCGACGGGGTGACGACGTCCGAGCGCGGGCCGGACGAGACGCCGCTGACGGCGGACCGGATCTGCGTCGGCACCGCCCACCGCGACCAGGCCGCCGCCGTGCGCTCGGCGCTGGGCGGGCTCGGTGTGCGGGGGGTCACCGTGGACACGGCGAACCGTCTGCAGGGCCGGGAGTTCGACGTCACCGTGGTGCTGCATCCGCTGTCGGGGCGGCCCGACGCGACGGCGTTCCACTTGGAGACCGGGCGGCTGTGCGTGCTTGCCTCGCGGCATCGGCACGCGTGCATCGTGGTGTGCCGGGACGGGGTCGCGGACCTCCTCGACGCGCATCCTTCGGCGGAGCCGGTGCAGTTGGGGGTGACGGTGAAGTTTCCGGACGGCTGGGAAGCGAATCACTCCGTGTTGAGCCGGTTGTCGGAGCATCGGGTCGCTTTCGGGGGCTGAGGGCGCTGGGGCCTTGTGGGGTTGTCGGTCGGGTGCGGGTTGCGTCGTGGCTGGTCGCGCAGTTCCCCGCGCCCCTGGAGATGCGCACTTCGTGCGCTACCTCCATCGATGAAGGCATGCGGCGAAGCCGCAGCCTTCAGGGGCGCGGGGAACTGCGCGAGAAGCCCCACCGGCCCGCACCCGACCGACCACCGCGACCGGCCCGCACCGGGCTACGGACGGGCCCCCTTGCGGAAGCGCGGAGAATGGAGGGTGGCCTGGGCCATGAGGCAGGCCGTATGTCGAGTACGAGGAGGAACACCATGGCGGAGCCCGAGCGGCAGCGACAGCCGCGACTGCGGCCCGCGCCGTTGATCTTCGAGCCCGCGGAGGCCACCGCCGACCCGGAGCACTTCTTCGACCTGGAGTCCGTCGAGGACCCCCGGGAACTGCTCTCCCGCGCCACGGAACTGACCCATGCGTTTCGCGCCGCGGCCGACCGCTCCGTGGAGTTCCAGGCCATCGCTGCGGCCCAGCTCGCCGACCCGCGCCGGTTCGACCGGCTGACGGCGGCGGACATCGCGGAGCGCGCGGAGTGGACCGAGGACTACGCCAAGAAGATGGTCGAGTTCGGCCGTGACCTGCTGCGCGGCACCGTCGAGCCGACGGCCTGAGGCACCGGTCAAGATCTTTTGGCATATGCCAGAGGGGCAAGATACTCCACCCCGCCCCCTCCTGTCCTGATTTCTCGCAACCCTTTGGAGCTGCACCCTCACCCCCTGTAGATGTAGAAACATGAGCGCCACGCACTCCCCCATCGCCGCCGTCCCCGCCACCCAGGCCGCGGCCCACGACCGCTTCGACGTCTCGGGCGTGACACCCGAGGGCGCCGCCTGGCTCGCCTCCGCAGGAACGTATCCGCGCTCCGCCCTCGCCCACTGGGAGTCCCGGCCGACCGCTCCCGTGGTGCTGCCCTGCGGTTCCGTGTTCGACGTGGTGAACGTGCCCGCGATCTTCGGGCGGCGGATGTTAGACCGACTCTGGGACGAGGGGCCCGGGTCCGGCCCGGTCGCCGCGCACCGTGGCCGCATGCTCCTGTTCACCGCCCCGGGCACCGCCCAGCGGCTGCCGTCGCTGCTCCGCTGGGAGGAGTGGGGGCCCGCGGTGCCTCCGCTGCTCTGTCACGGCAGCGGGGACGCGGTCACCGTGCCGGCGCCGTCGGCGCCCGCCGAGCCGCGTCATCCGTCCCGCTGGGTCGTCGCCCCCGACACCCGTCATCCCTGGCTGCCGGGGGCCGAGGTGCTGCTGTGGGCCTGCGTCCGAGCGGCCCGGGCCGCCGCCCATTCGACGGTCCAGGTATCGATTTTTCCTGCCGCCGATCTCAGTGCTAATGTCTACGACGTCAGCCGGCGCCATTAGCTCAGTTGGTTAGAGCAGCGGACTCTTAATCCGCGTGTCCGGGGTTCGAGTCCCTGATGGCGCACAGCAAGGCAAAGCCCTCCACCGATGTGGGGGGCTTTCGTCGTTCCCGGACGTGCGGCTCTCGCTGTGGCTGGTCGCGCAGTTCCCCGCGCCCCTGGAGATGCGCACTTCGTGCGCTACCTCCATCGATGAAGGCATGCGGCGAAGCCGCAGCCTTCAGGGGCGCGGGGAACTGCGCGAGAAGCCCCACCGGCCCGCACCCGCCGACTACCCGGTCGTCACCTTCACCGTCCACGATCCCGACGACGTCCGGTCCCCCACCTCCACGCGGATCTTCTCCCCGGGGACCGAGAAGCTCTCGCCCTCCTGGACGGGGGCGTCCGCCAGGGGTGGGTAGACCGAGTCGCCGTAGCAGGCCTCCGTGGACGGGTGGGAGTCGAGGACTTGGACCGGGCCCGCGCCGGAGGCGGAGTCGCTGCGGATGCGGTAGACGAGGACGCCCTGGGTGCAGGTCGCGTCGTCGTTGCCGCCCGCACCCCGGGCCTCCAGGGCGATCGCGCTGGACGGCCCGGTGCGCACGACGGCCAGCTTCGTACCGCCCCCGGTACCGAACGCGGCCCCCGGCACCCGCGGCGCCGTGCTCAGCGGCTCCAGGGTCAGCCGGGTGTCCCCGGTACGGGTCACGCACGCCACCTGCCGCGACTGCAGCCAGCCCAGCTTCCACTTGTGCCAGCCGAAGAAGTCGGGGGCGAGCCCGAACTGGCTGCCCATGACGTCCCAGTCGCCGACGTACGTGTCCCAGTCCCCCTTGCCGTCGGTCGGCCGGTGGTAGAGGTCGGGCAGGTCGAAGACGTGGCCGGTCTCGTGCGCGAGGACGTTGCGGTCCGGCGGGTGGTGCTCGAAGACCGTGACGATCCGGCGGATGTCGGTGCCGTCCGCGCGCATCGGCCGGTCGAAGTTCACGACCTTCGTCGCGTCCGAGTCGACCCCCGGCGCGTCCGGGTCGGCGACGAAGTAGACGACGTCGTACTTGCTGAAGTCGGTCTTCGGATCCGCCGCCGCGAGGGCGTCGCGCAGATAGGCGCTGCGGTGCGCCGCGCTCCAGTCGCGCTTTATGGCGTACGAGGTCGAGGCGTGCGGCATCTCGATCCACGTCCGCTGCGGGTGCGGAGCGAGCCGGAACCTGCCGTACGAGGCCCGCTCGAAGAAGTCGCTGGTCGCCGGGAAGTAGTCGGCGGCCAGTTGTCGCGGGGTGGTCGTCGGCGTCCAGTCGGGGAAGGAGAGGAAGACCATCACCGCGTTGAGGGGCCTGGTGGGGCGCGGGTAGCCGGAGTGCCAGGAGTCCAGGCCCTCGGAGTGGTGGTCGGCGGTGCGTTCCAGGGCGCACGGGCCGGCGTAGGGCGGCGCGGCCGCCGCGGGACCCGCGACCAGGCCGGTGGCGGCCAGGGCGGTGAGAGCGGTCAGCGCGGCGGCGGCGGCACGCAGACGGCGCTTGTCCACTCCCCCGAGTGGCTGCGGACGCGGCAAGTCGACCTCCGGACGGGGAATGCGGGACACCCCACCCAGACTGTGTGTACTTGTTCCACTTCGCCCTGTTTATCTGGCCCGGACGAGTGAGCGGCCGACACCCCGGCGGTCACCGAACGTCACAGATGATCCAGGCCGGTCGCCGCTCGGAAGAAGCCCGGCCCGGCCCGGGCAGAAACGATCTGCCGACCCTCCGGTGCCCCCGCCGGGACCGCACCGGCGTACGAGACAGGCTGGATAGGCCGTCCGACCTGCCTCTATGATCGGCACACTTTCCTGCCGGGACCCGGCCGCACCAGACCACGCAACCAGACGACGCATGCGGGAGCGAACGGTGAGCGCACAGCCCTATGGGCCCACGACGGCGACCGAGGCGTCCCCACCGGGCCGGCGCCCCGATCCGCTCACGCACAGTGGTCACGCCTGGCAGCGGGCGCCGGACGCCGCCTATCGGTCCGCGTTCCTCGCCGCTCCCCTCCCCATGGCGGTCGTCGACCGCGCCGGGCTGGTCGTCGGGGCCAACAGCGCGGCGCTCGCCCTCCTCGGCGGGGAGGACGAGCAGCAGGTCGTCGGACGCCTCGCCGCCGAACTGCTCGACCTCTCCTCCGACCCGCGCACCCGGGACGCGTACCACGAGGTGCTGCACGGCCGGCAGGCCCGGCTCTCGCGCACCCGCCGCCTCAAGCACCCCGTCGGCCACGCGATGTGGACCCGGGTCACCGTCGCTCCGGTGCCGGACACCGAGGTCGTCCTCGTCTCGCTGCACGACCTCAGCGCCCACCGCGAGCTGCGGTCCCGGCTGCGCCACCTGGAGATGCACGACCCGGTGACGAAGCTGCCCAACCGGGCCCTGTTCTTCGAGCGGCTCACCGCCGCCCTGGAGGCCGGCGCGTACGACGAGACGGGCACGACCGGCCGGGTGGGCCTGTGCTATCTCGACCTCGACGGGTTCAAGGCGGTCAACGACACCCTCGGCCACCATGTCGGCGACCGGCTGCTGGCCGCCGTGGCGCAGCGGCTCGCGCACTGCGCGGAGCGGGCCCGGCACACCACCGGCGCCCCGCTGGTGGCCCGGCTCGGCGGCGACGAGTTCGCGCTGCTCGTGGAGGAGTCGACCGGCACCGAGCAGGTGACCGATCTGGCGCGGTCCGTGCTGAGCGCGCTGCGGGAGCCGTTCGACCTGGCCGGGCAGCGCCTGTCGGTCTCCGCGTCGGTCGGCGTCGTCGAGCGGCAGGCCATCGGGACGACGACCACCGGTCTGATGCAGGCCGCCGACACCACGCTGTACTGGGCGAAGGCCGACGGCAAGGCCCGCTGGACCCTCTTCGACCCGGAGCGCAACGCCCACCGCATGACCCGGCAGGCCCTGTCGTCGGGGCTGCGGCCCGCCGTCGAGCGCGGCGAGTTCGTCCTGGAGTACCAGCCGCTCGTGCAGTTGGAGGACGGTGCGCTGCGCGGCGTCGAGGCGCTGGTGCGCTGGCGGCACCCGCAGTTCGGGCTGCTCACGCCGAATCGGTTCATCGGACTCGCCGAAGAGGACGGCTCCATCGTGGAGTTGGGGCACTGGGTGCTGCGCACGGCGTGCGAGCAGGCGCGCAGCTGGCAGCTGGAGAACCCGGCCGGTCCGCCCGTCTTCGTCAGTGTGAACGTCGCGGTGCGGCAGGTGTGGGACTCGGATCTGGTGGCCGACGTCGCGCGGATCCTCGCCGACACCGGCCTCGCCCCCGAACTGCTGCAACTGGAGCTGACCGAGTCCGCCGTCATGGGCTCGGCCGGGCGCCCCTTGCAGGCGCTCCAGGCCCTCAGCGACATGGGCGTACGCATCGCCATCGACGACTTCGGGACCGGGTACTCGAACCTGGCCTACCTGAGCAGGCTCCCGGTGTCCGTCCTGAAGCTGGACGGGTCGTTCGTGCGCGGTTTCCAGAACGAGGACGGGGCGCCGCCCACCGATCCGGCCGACGCGGTGATCGTGGAGGCGCTGGTACAGCTGGCCCACCGGCTCGGCCTCACCGTGACCGCGGAGTGCGTGGAGACGGCGGAACAGGCGGAGCGGCTCCGGCGGATCGGCTGCGACACGGGGCAGGGGTGGCTGTACTCACGGCCGGTGGCACCGGATCGTATCTCTCGGCTGCTGGTCGAGAGGTAGGCGGGAGACGGGCGGCTCGTGCTCAACTGGCGGGCCGGTGTGGGGTGACCGTGCCGTCTCGGACGATTCTGCACGCCGTCACGAAGTCCCCGATCTCTTCCGGGACATGCGGGGTGCGGGCCCACGCCACCGCGACCTCGCTCGGGCTCACCCCGCGCACCGGGCGGTAGACCACGTCGGGGCGCTGGTAGAAGCGGGCCGTGGCCTCGGGCGTGAGGGAGATGCCGTGGCCGTGCGCGATGGCGGTGAGCCATTCGTCGGGGTTGTGGGCGGTGGCGCCGACGGTGACCGGGCGGCCCGCGCGTTCGTCCAGAGCCATCCAGTAGTCGCGCCAGCGGCCGGTGCCGGCGGGGGCCGCGACGTACGGCTCGTCGAGGAGATCGGCGAAGTCGATCTCGGAGCGGTCCGCCAAGCGGTGGTTCAACGGCAGTCCCACCCAGCGGGGTTCGGTGATCAGGACCTCCAGGTGGAAGGAGTCCTGCCGCGGGACGGGGAGGCGGATCAGGGCCGCGTCCGCCGCGCCGCTCGCCAGGCCGGCCGTCGGATCGTCCCAGGCCGTCTGGGTCAGCTCCACCTTCCAGCCGGGGCGGCGGCGCGCGAACTCGGCGACGATGCCCTGGGTGAGTTCGTTGGCCGCGCTCGCCACGAAGCCGACGCGCAGCACCCGGGCCGCGCGGCCGGCGGCGCCCCGGGTCTCGCGCAGCGCCGCGTCCCAGGCGTCGACGACGGCCGGGGTGCTCTCGGCGAGGGCCTGTCCGGCGGCGGTGAGGGACATGCCGGAGCGGGAGCGGGTGAAGAGGTCGACGCCGAGCAGGGTCTCGAGTTGCCTGATCTGCTTGGTCAGTGCGGGCTGGGAGATGAACAGGCGCTCGGCGGCGCGCGTGAGATGGCCCTCCTCGGCGACGGCGGTGAAGTAGCGCAGGAGCCGGGTGTCGATGTCCATGCCCACAGGTTTGTCCATGCCCACAGGTTATGGATGCGTGTATTGGACCGGTGCCGGTTCGCGGCGGGAAGCTCGACGCATGACGACAGACATCGTCGACCGCTTCTACTCCGCCTACGCGACCGGCGACCTGCACACGCTGCGCACCGCGATCCTCTCCCCCGACGCCGTCTGGCAGATCGACGGCGACCATCCGCTCGCCGGTGTCCGGCACGGCGCCGACAGCATCGTCGACTATCTCGAACGGCTCGGCGAGGCCGAGTTCCGCAATGACGTCCTCTTCCGCCATCACGCCGGCCCGTACGTGACCGAGGTGCACCACTGCCGGTCCGCCGACGGCACGCTCGACACCCTCTGGGTGCTCTTCTTCCGGATCGAATCCGCCGCGGACGGCGGTGAGCGGATCACCGGGATCCGTAAGCACCCGGCCGATCAGGCGCAGGCGGACACGTTCTTCCGCCGTCACTACAGCTGAGCCGAGGAAAACCTGATGACCAATTCCCTGGACACCCGTGTGCCCACAGCCGAGCAACTCCTCCCGAATGCAGATGGTTTCGGGCTTCGCTCGTGGCTGATCCTCATCACTCTCGCCGGTGCCACGTTCATGACCGGCCTCGACTACTCCATCGTCATGGTGGCGCTGCCGGAGATCGGCCGTGATCTCTCCTTCGGGTCGGCGAGTGCGCTGCAGTGGGTGGCGACCGCGTGCCTGCTGCCGACGGCGGGGCTGCTGCCGCTGTTCGGGCGGCTGTCCGATCTGCTGGGCAGGCGCCGGCTCTTCGTCCTCGGCACCTTCCTGTTCACCGCCCTCTCGCTGGTGGCGGCGGCCGCCGTCTCGCCCGGCATGCTGATCGCCGCGCGGGCCGGGCAGGGTGTCGCGGCCGCGATGATCGCGCCGACCGCGATCGCGCTGATGACGTCCGTCTTCCCCGAAGGCCCGCGGCGCACGCGGGCGTTGGCGGTGAACGGCGCCCTGCTCTCCCTCGGTTTCGTCGTCGGCACGATCGGCGGCGGTGTCATCACCAGTGGTCTGGACTGGCGCTGGACGATGGCGCTGCTCGTGGCGCTCGGATCCGTGGTGCTCGCCGGGGCGCTGACCGTACTGCCGCGCCACGACGACGTACGGCGCGCGAACCGGCTCGACGTGCCCGGCGCGGCGCTGTCGGGCGTGGGGCTCGTCGCCCTCGTGTACGCCATCTCCACCGGCACGGACGCCGGTTGGACCGCCGCGGCGACCGTCGGTTCGCTGCTCGTGGCCGTGGTCTCGCTCGCCGGGTTCTTCCTCGTCGAGGCCCGTCACCCGGCGCCGCTCGTCCCGCTCGGGCTGCTGAAGCGGCGTACGGTCAAGTGGGCGTTCCTCGTCGGCACGGTCACGTACGGGATGTGCGGCGGCGCCACTCTGCTCCTGACCCTGTACATGCAGGACGTGCTCGGCTGGTCTCCGCTGGAGACCGGGTTCGGGTTCCTCGGCGAGGGGCTGGCGGCGGTCGCGGGCGGCGCCGTGGCCTCGCGGATCATCGTGCGGCACGGGACCGCCGGCGGTCTGCTGACCGGTCTGACCGTGCAGGCGCTCGGCACCGCGCTGATGGTCCTGCTGCCGGCCAACGCCAACACACCACTCTTGCTGGCCACTTCGGCGGCGATGGGCTTCGGGCATGTGCTGAGCGTGGTGTCGTTCGTGGCGACGATCACGTCCGGGCTGAGCGAGGAGGAGCGCGGCGTGGGCGGTTCGCTGGCGCAGATGCCGCTGTACGTGGGGGCGATCGGGACGGCCGTGCTCGCCGCGGTGGCCACCTCCACCGGTGGCTCGGTGCTCGGCGGGCTGCACCACGCCTTCCTGACGGCCGGGCTGGTCACGGCCGCCGCGCTGCCGGTGACCGCGCTCTTCCTGCGCCGCCGCCGGTGATCTCCTACGAGAAAGAAGGCGCCGCCCCCGGAGTCGGGGGCGGCGCCTTCGGTCAGGCCTGGGTGGGCAACCCGTAGGCGTCCGCGATGAGTTCGTAGCTGCGCAGGCGGACCTCGCCGGTGTGCGCGTTGGCCGTGAGCATCAGCTCGTCGGCGCCGGTGCGCTTCTGGAGGTCGTCGAGGCCGGAGCGGACCTCGTCGGCGGTGCCGTGGATGACGTTGGCGTTCCAGGAGTCGATGAAGTCGCGCTCCATCTCGTTGAACTGGTACGCCTCCGCCTCCTCCGGCGTCGGGACCAGGCCGGGGCGGCCGGTGCGCAGGCGGACCATGTTGAGCGCCGCGGCCAGCACCTGGCGGCGGGCCTCCGTGCCGTCGTCGTCGGTCGCGAGCGCCGAGACGCCGATCAGGGCGTAGGGCTCGGAGAGGACCTCGGAGGGCTGGAAGGACTCGCGGTACAGGTCGAGCGCCGGGATGGTGTTCTGCGCGGAGAAGTGGTGCGCGAAGGCGAAGGGCAGGCCGAGGACGCCGGCCAGGCGGGCGCTGAAGCCGGAGGAGCCGAGCAGCCAGACCTGCGGGCGGTGCGGGTCCTGGACGCCGCCCGGCGACGTGGCCTGGACGGGGCCCGGGACCGCGTGGATGCGGGAGTACGGGTGGCCGTCGGGGAAGTCGTCGTCCAGGAAGCGGGTCAGCTCCGCGAGCTGCTTCGGGAAGTCGTCGGCGCCCTCGTTCAGGCGGTCCGAGCGGCGCAGGGCGGCGGCCGTGGCGCCGTCGGTGCCGGGGGCGCGGCCGAGGCCGAGGTCGACGCGGTGCGGGGCGAGGGCTTCCAGGGTGCCGAACTGCTCCGCGATGACCAGGGGGGCGTGATTGGGCAGCATGACGCCGCCGGAGCCGAGGCGGATGCGGCTGGTGTGGGCGGCCAGGTGGGCCAGGATCACGGCGGGGCTGCTGGACGCGACGCCGGGCATCGAGTGGTGCTCGGCGACCCAGTAGCGGTGGTAGCCGCGCTTCTCTGCGAGGCGGGCGATGTCCACTCCGGTGGACAGGGCCTCGGATGCGGTGCGGCCCGCTCCTACGGTGACCAGGTCCAGGACCGAGAGGGGGGTGGGGGCGGTGCCGTGGGCTGCGCCGCGGATCTCGTCTTGGGTGGCCGGCACGGGGTCCTCCTGCGGGGCTTAACGTCTTGTCTGGGCTGGACCCCGGCGTAACGGAGGCGTACTCCGCTTTATTCCCGGACCATCGTCGGCTGCGGGCCGGTGGCCGCTTCTCGCGCAGTTCCCCGCGCCCCTGGGTTGTTTGTCGGCTGACGGCCGGTGGGGCTTCTCGCGCAGTTCCCCGCGCCCCTGAGATGCGCACTTCGTGCGCCATCTCATCAGAGGCAGGCGCTACGCGCCGCCTCCCCTGGGCGAGCGGAGCTCGCTTCCAGGGGCGCGGGGAACTGCGCGACCAGCCCCCACCGGGCCGCGGCCGAACGACTACGCCTGGATCACGGGCTCCTTCGTGAACAGTGCCCCCAGAGCGAGAGCGTTCAGGCGGCGGTCGACCAGGCGCAGGGCCTCCCAGACCGTGACCTGGTTGGCGGTGAGCACCGGCTTGCCCAGTTCCCGTTCGAGATCGGAGATGTACGCGGCGGTGTGCAGGGCGGTGTCCGGGAGGAGGACCGCCTCGGCGTCCGGGTGGTCGCCGTTCCTGGCCATGGCGAGCACCTCGTCCCAGCCCCACGTACCGACCTCGGCGGCCGTGATGATGCCGCTGCCCCGCACCGAGAGCACCTCGGCCCCGGCCGCCTTCAGGAACGTGGCGAAATGATCCGCGACGTCCGACGGATAGGTCGCCGCGACCGCGACCCGCCGCACACGCAGCTCACCGAGCGCGTGCGCGAAGGCGAAGGACGTGCTGGACGCGGGCAGCCCCGCGGCCTGTGCGAGCCCGCGGACCTGGTCGTGGGCGCCGTCCCAGCCGAAGACGAAGCTGCCGGACGTGCACGCCCAGACCACCGCCTCCGCTCCGGAGAGTCGGAGCTCCTCGACTCCGGCCGCGAGGCGCTCGGGCGCGCCCATGCGCAGCAGCGCGTCGACGCGGTGCGCGTCCTCGCCGATGTCGGTGTGCACGACGGCGAGGCGCACGTCGCTGTCGATCAGCATCTCCATCCGCGGATAGTCGTCCTCCGCGGAATGTCCGGGGTAGAGAAATCCGAGCGCTGTCATGCTCTAGGCCCACCCTTCCTGGCCCTCCGGAAGTTCCGGAAGAGGCTGCTCTGCCTGTCGTCCTGGCACGGGCCACTGCCGACGCGCCGCCGGGTCGAGCAGCGCCTGATAGGGGCCCACTGCTCGCGTACCCAGCCGGGCGAGGGCTGCCCACATCGTGACCTGATTCGCCGAGATCACCGGCATCCGCAGCTCGGCCTCCAGCTGCGGGATGACGTCGTAGGTGGGCAGGTTCGTACAGCTGATGAACAGCGCGTCGGCGCGGGAGCCGACCGCCGCGCGCGCCATCTCGGCCACGTCCCGGTAGGGGACCTTCCAGATGTGCCGGGTCAGGCCGAGATAGGCCCGGCCGACGACGGTGATGCCCGCCTCCGCCAGGTACTCCTCCAGCGACTCGGTGACGGAGCGGGTGTACGGGGTGACGAGCGCGATACGGCGCGCGCCGAGGTCGGCGAGGGCGTCGAGCAGCGCCCCCGACGTGGTCACGGACGGAAGCTCCCCGGCCCTGCGCATGGCCTCGCACATGGCACGCTCACCGGCGATGCCGCCGACGAAACTGCCCGAGGTGCAGGCGTACGCGAGGACCTGCGGTTCGGCGGCGCCGAGCGCCCGGACCGCCTCGCCGAGCGTCTCGTGCTCGCTGACCAGGCGGGCCAGGTCGAGGCTGACCTCGACGGGCACGAACGGGGTACGGGTGAGGTGCAGGGAGATGGTGTCGGGTACCCAGCGCCACAGTTCACGGTCGAGGGCGAAGTCGAACGGTGCGACAACGCCGACGCCGCGCTGCGGCTGCGGTCCCCCCAGGAATGAGACGTCCATAGAGCATGCCCCAGGTTCAGCTGACGTGATGAGTGCCGATGCGGTGCTTGAGCCGGCGATACGCCGGGACGTCGGGACAGCGACGAGGGCGGGAACCCGTGTACGGGGTACCGCTGTTGACGAAGGTAGGTTCAGGTGCCAGCGTGGTCAATCCGCGCATGTCAGATGGGATGCCGTGAGACGGCGCACACCGCCCACAGCTCATGATCCCGATGTTCCCGACTTATTCACCACCAGGAAAGCGGACTTTCGTTGCGAAACGATTACCCCTCGATGTCCGGTCCGGACGCGCGACGGCCCACCGTGCTCGTCCTGGACGCCGCGCCGCCCGCGCCGGCGCCCCGCCTCGGCGTGCTCACCGGCCGGGCCCGGGTGCTGCACGCCGCGGACGCCACCGGACTGCGTGAGCAACTCCCCTACGCGGATGTTCTGTTGGTGTGGAACTTCCTGTCGGACGCGGTGCGCGAGGCGTGGCCGGGCCGTGGCTCGCGCCCGTCGTGGGTGCACACGGCGAGCGCGGGCGTGGACCGGCTGATGTTCCCCGAACTGGTCTCTTCGGACGCGGTGTTGACCAACGCGCGGGGCGTCTTCGACCAGCCGATCGCCGAGTACGTCGCCGCGCTCGTGTTCGCGATGGGCAAGGATCTGCCCGCCACGATCGGCTTCCAGGCGGACCGGCGGTGGCAGCACCGCGAGACGCAGCGGATCGGCGGGACGCGGGCCTGCGTCGTCGGCACCGGACCCATCGGGCAGGCGATCGTCAAGCAGCTCAAGGCGCTCGGCATCACCACCGCGCTGGTCGGCCGGCGGGCACGCGCCGGGGTGCACGGCCCGGCCGATCTGGACCGGCTGCTCGCCCGGGCCGACTGGGTGGTGTGC
The DNA here is from genome assembly GCF_042799415.1 of Streptomyces sp. NPDC057694. NCBI lineage: Bacteria > Bacillati > Actinomycetota > Actinomycetes > Kitasatosporales > Streptomycetaceae > Streptomyces > Streptomyces sp. NPDC057694. The sequence goes on along the minus strand of NZ_JBHVIX010000007.1, from coordinate 260,294 downwards.
GCGGCGCCGCTGACCGACGAGACGCGCGGCATGTTCGATGCCCGCCGGTTCGGCGTGATGCAGCCGTCGGCGCGGTTCATCAACGTGGGCCGTGGGCCGCTGGTCGTGGAGTCCGACCTGGTGGACGCCCTGCGCAAGCGGTGGATCGCGGGCGTCGCGCTCGATGTCTTCGAGCACGAACCGCTGCCCGAGGACAGCCCGCTGTGGACCGCTCCGGGGCTGCTCGTGTCGCCGCACATGAGCGGCGACACGGTGGGCTGGCGGGACGAACTGGGGCTCCAGTTCGTGGAGTTGTTCGGCCGGTGGGAGAACGGAAGGCCGCTGGTGAATGTAGTCGACAAGAAACGTGGGTATGTCCCCGGCAGCTGATCGACGGCAGCCGCCGGGACAGCCGATCGATGGATCGATGGATCACTGACGCACCGGGCCCCTGACTCTGGAGGACGGATGACGGCCGAGCTCACCGGACTGACCGCGCAGGACCTGCTGGACGGCTACCGCAAGGGCGAGTTCAGCCCCGTCGACGCCACCCGTGCCGTGCTCGCCCGGATCGAGGAGACCGAGCCCGGGCTGAACGCGTTCGTGCGCGTCGACGCCGAGGGGGCGCTCGCGGCGGCGCGGGAGAGCGCGGAGCGCTGGCGGCGCGGCGAGCCGTCGGGGCTCGTCGACGGGGTGCCGGTGACGGTCAAGGACATCCTGCTCCAGCGCGGGGCGCCCACCCTGAAGGGGTCGAAGACGACTCGGGCGGAGGGGAGTTGGGAGGAGGACGCGCCGTCCGTCGCGCGGCTGCGTGAGCACGGCGCCGTGTTCGTCGGCAAGACCACCACGCCCGAGTTCGGCTGGAAGGGCGTCACCGACTCGCCGCTGTCGGGCGTGACCCGCAACCCGTACGACACCTCGCGCACCGCCGGCGGTTCGAGCGGCGGCAGCGCGGCGGCGGTCGCGGTCGGCGCGGGGCCGCTGTCGCTGGGCACGGACGGCGGCGGGTCGGTGCGCATCCCGGCCGCCTTCTGCGGGATCTTCGGGCTCAAGCCGACGTACGGGCGGGTGCCGCTGTATCCGGCGTCCGCGTTCGGCACGCTCGCGCACGTGGGGCCGATGACCCGCACGGCGGCCGACGCGGCGCTGCTGATGGACGTGATCTCGGGCCCGGACCCGCGGGACTGGTCGGGGCTCGGCCCGGCGGTCGGCAGCTTCCGTGAGGGGATACAGGGCGGGGTGCGCGGACTGCGGGTCGCCTTCTCGCCGTCGCTGGGCGGGCAGGTCGCGGTGCGGGCGCCGGTCGCCGCCGCGGTGCGCTCCGCCGTCGAGCGGCTCGCCGGGCTCGGCGCGTACGTGGAGGAGACCGACCCGGACTTCACCGATCCGGTGGAGGCCTTCCACACCCTGTGGTTCAGCGGGGCGGCCCGGGTGACGCAGCGGCTGTCGGCCGCGCAGCGCGAGCTGCTCGATCCCGGGCTGCGGGAGATCTGCGCGCAGGGGGCGCGGTTCAGCGCGCTCGACTATCTCGCCGCCGTCGATGCCCGGATGGAGCTGGGGCGGCGGATGGGGGTTTTCCACTCCGCGTACGACGTGCTGGTGACGCCGTCGCTGCCGGTCACCGCGTTCGCGGCGGGGGTCGAGGTGCCGGTGCGGTCGGGGCTGCGGCGGTGGACGGGGTGGACACCGTTCACGTACCCCTTCAATCTGACACAGCAGCCGGCGGCGACCGTCCCCGTCGGGGTGGACGGGGACGGTCTCCCTGTGGGGCTCCAGGTCGTCGGCGCCCGGCACCAGGACGCGCTGGTCCTCCGGGTGGCGCACACCTTGTACGAGGCCGGGATCGCCGGAATCGCCGCCCCGTGACGCGGGGCTCCGCCCCGGACCCCGCTCCTCAATCGCCGGAGGGCCTTGAATTTGCTAGACCCGGCGGAAGCCCAAGGTCTCCCCCACCGCCCCACTGCGCCAAAGGTCCTGGCACGCGGCCGCCATCTCGTCCAGGCCCTCCACCACCTGGCCCCACACGATCCCCGGCACCCACCCCACATCCCCGTTCATGAGGAGATTGTTCCGCTCGTAGAACAGGGCGAGGTCGATCACGGGTGACCCGGCGCTCAGGCCCGCGCCCGTGCCGTAGCCGTAGGACTGCGATCCCAACTGTGTCCCGTTGAAGGAGAAATAACAGAGATCACCGGGAATGGGAGTGACCGTCGGATTCTCCAACGGTGGCTCCTGTTCCGCGAATGCCGGGAACAGGGCATAGATCTCGTTGCGCGCGTATTTGGCGTGGTAGACGTCGGAGACGAGCGGGAGCGCGTCCCAGACCGCCGCGCACGTCAGTGGAGCGCGGTCGTCGAGGAGCTTGGCCGTGCAGGCAACTCCCCTCTTGGCCAGGGAGACTTCGATGAATCGGTCCTGAGAGTCAGCCATGCCCTCCATGGTCCGCCCCATGCTCCCCCTCGGGTCAAGAGCGCCTCACTTGCATCAGGGGCTGAATTCGATGGGAATAGTTCGAGTCAACTCGGGTAGCCGCGCGCCCATGGCTCCACCACGAGGAACAAACGAAAGACGAAAAGTCAGCCCTCTGGGTCGCCGCTCCTTTTTGATGGGAGCCGCAGCCGTGGGCGCTGTCGGTGTCACGGGCTGCAGCCTGGCACCCGAAGAAGGCGCGATCGAAGGCGGCGACCTCCTGGACCGGCTCCGCTCCTCGGGCACCGTCAGGGTCGGTGTCGCAGGTGAGCAGCCTTTCGGCTACATCGACTCGGACGGCAGGGCGACCGGCGAGGCCCCGGCCATCGCACGCGTCATCTTCAAGCGCCTCGGCATACCGAACATCAAGCCCATACCCACCCAGTTCGGTGCCCTCATACCCGGCCTGAAGGCGCTCCAGTTCGATGTGGTCTCGGCCGGGATGTACATCAACCCGGTCCGCTGCGAGCAGGTGCTGTTCTCCGACCCCGACTATCTGATGCTGGACTCCTTCGTCGTCCCCAAGGGGAACCCGAAGGGCATCAAGTCCTACGAGGACATCGCCAAGAAGGGCCTGAAGCTGGCGAGCGGCACGGCCTACGCCGAGATCGACTACGCCAAGGCGGCCGGGGTGAAGGACGTCCTGATCCTGCCCGACCCGGTGGCGGGCCGCGACGCGGTCGCCCAGGGCCGTGTCGACGCCTTCGCCGGCACCAACATCACGGTCAAGGGCGTGGTGAAGAACAGCACCAAGACCGAGTCCACCGAGCCGTTCCAGCCCATGGTGGACGGCAAACCGGCGTACGGCGCGGGCGGGTTCGCCTTCCGGCCCTCCGAGAAGAACTTCCGCGACGCCTTCAACCAAGAGCTGCACAAGCTCAAGAAGAGCGGCGAACTCCTCAGGATCGTGCGGCCGTTCGGCTTCACCGAGCAGGAGATGACCGACCTCACGGTCGAGAAACTCTGTCCGCCGGCCTCAGGGGGCTCCTCGTCATGATGTCGTCGGAGTTCTTCACCTCCTGGTTCCTGCCCGCGATCTGGATCACCATTCAGGTCCTGGTCCTCAGCACGGTGCTGGCGTTCGCGGTCGCCGTGCCGATCGGCATCCTGCGCCGCTCGCGCCTGTGGATCGTACGATTCCTGGCCGGCGCCTACTTCGAGATCTTCCGCGGCACGTCGGCGCTGATCCTGATGATCTGGATGGCGTTCGCGGTGCCGCTGCTGCTCCGGATCCAGTTCCAGCCGATGGCCGCGGGCGTACTCGCACTCGGCCTCACCTACGGCGCGTACGGTTCCGAGATCGTGCGCGGCGCGCTCAACGCCGTACCCGCCGCTCAGCGCGAGGCGGGGGTCGCGCTGAGCTTCACGCCGATGCAACGGCTGCGTCTGATCGAACTGCCGCAGGCCTGGCCGGAGATGATCCCGCCGTTCAACAACCTGCTGATCGAGCTGATGAAGGGCACCTCGCTCGTCTCGGCGATCTCGGTCGCCGACATGACCTTCGCGGGGAACCTGCTGCGCCAGGCGAAGAACGAGAGCGCGCCGTCGTTCACGCTGCTCCTCGTCCTCTACTTCGTCCTCGCGTTCATCCTGACGCGCGGCATGCGGATGCTGGAGCGCCGCGCCAAGGCGAAGGTCGGCCGGAGCCCTGAGAAGAAGGTGCTCTTCGGCGGTCTGCGCAGCAAGGGCCAGGTCGACGCCCTCACCGGCAGCGGCGTCACCACGGGAACGGGGGCCGACAAGTGAACTGGGACTGGAGTGTCGTCGACGACTTCATGCCGCGCTTCTGGGACGGGGTGCTCGTCACCCTCCAGGCGCTCGGCTGGGGCACGCTGATCGCGTTCGCCCTGGGCCTCGTCTGGGCCATCGCCCAGCGCTCGGGCCCCGCGTGGGTGCGCATCCCCGTGACGGCCGTCACGGAGTTCATCCGCAACACCCCGCTGCTGGTGCAGCTCTTCTTCCTCTTCTACGTGGTCCCGCAGTGGGGCCCGACGATGTCGCCGCTCACCACGGGCATCGTCGGACTCGGTCTGCACTACTCGACGTACACCGCCGAGGTGTACCGGGCGGGCATCGAAGGCGTGCCGGTCGGCCAGTGGGAGGCGGCCACGGCGCTCAGCCTCTCGCGCAGCCGCACCTGGACCGCCGTGATCCTGCCGCAGGCCATCCGGCGTGTGGTGCCGGCGCTCGGCAACTACGTCGTCTCGATGCTGAAGGACTCGCCGCAGATTTACGTCATCGGCGCCCTGGACATGCTGGGCGAGGCCCAGGGATTCAGCCAGGAGACCTTCACGACCGAGGCGCTGACCGTCGTCGGCCTCGCCTTCCTCGTCATCGCCTATCCCTCTTCTCTCCTTCTCCGAGCCCTGGAGCGCCGCCTTGCCCGCTGACACGACTTCCACGAACACCGCCCAGGAACAGACCAATCCCAAGGTCGACGGCAGCGAGCTGATCCGTTTCGACAAGGTCGTGAAGCGGTTCGGGAACAACACCGTCCTCGACGAGCTGGACTTCTCGGTCGCCTCCGGCAAGCACGTGACGCTGATCGGCCCGTCGGGCTCCGGCAAGACGACGATCCTGCGGCTGCTGATGACGCTGCTCAAGCCCGAAGAGGGCACGATCAGAGTGGGCGGCGAGTACCTCACCCACGAGGAGAAGAACGGCAAGCTGGTGCCGGCCGGCGAGAAGCACATCCGCGAGGTCCGCAAGAACATCGGGATGGTCTTCCAGCAGTTCAACCTCTTCCCGAACATGAAGGTGCTGCGCAACATCATGGAGGCGCCGGTCACCGTGCTCGGCCTGTCCAAGGACGAGGCCGAGCAGCGGGCCCGCGAGCTGCTCGACCTGGTGGGGCTCGGCGACCGCAGCGACGCGTACCCCTCGCAGCTCTCCGGCGGCCAGCAGCAGCGGGTGGCCATCGCGCGGGCGCTCGCGATGCGTCCCCAGGTGCTGCTGCTCGACGAGGTGACGTCCGCGCTCGACCCCGAGCTGGTCGCGGGCGTCCTCGACGTCCTGCGCGACATCGCGCGCACCACCGACATCACCATGCTCTGCGTGACCCACGAGATGAACTTCGCGCGGGACATCTCCGACCAGGTTCTGATGTTCGACGCGGGCCGGGTCATCGAGTCCGGATCGCCGGAGAAGATTTTCAGCGACCCGGAGCACGAGCGCACCCGGGAGTTCCTGAGCGCGGTCCTGTGACCAGCCGTTCACCGAACGGGGCATGACTTTGGCATATGCCAGGGTGGCGCGTTCCTGCTGAGAGGGTACGGAACGCGCCACCAATCTCCTCAACCGCCGCCCCGATTGGGTGCGTTGGCGGCTATCGTGGACGAAGCCAGCTGTCCGGAACCGTTCCATGCAGGGGGATGCCGTGGCGCTGAAGCACGACAAGGACGCGTCGTCACACCAGCCGCACCAGTCGGTGCAGCACGCTCTGCGCGTGCTGGAGGCCGTCGCCCACCGGGGCGTCGGCATCACCGACACGGAGTTGGCGCGCGTCACCGGTCTGCCCGTGGACCAGCTGACCCAGATGCTGCGCATGCTGCGGCGCGAGGGGTACGTCCAGCAGGCGGCCGACGGCGCGTACGTCGCCGGTACCACGCTCGACCGGCTCGGCGCGGCCGACGACCACGAGGCCGCTCTCACCGCGAAGCTCCAGCTCACGCTGGACGAGCTGCGCGACACCGTGGGCGCCGCCGTCTACATCAGCCGGTACATCGACGGCGAGGTCCGGATCACGCAGTACGCGGCGGGGCCCGAGGCGCCTCCGGTGAACGAGTGGGTGGATTTCCGCGTCTCGGCACACGCCAGCGCCGTGGGCAAGAGCCTGCTCGGACAGCTGGATGTCAACGGACGGCGTGATCATCTCTCCCGTCACAAGATGGCCCGTCTCACCTCGCGCACCATCACGAACGAGAAGGTGCTGCTGTCCAAGCTCGCCGCTCAGCCGGCGACGGTGCCGGTCCTGGACCTTCAGGAGTACGCGGTGGGCACGGTCTGTGCGGCTGTCCCGATCACGGCCGGCGCCTCCGTCGGCTGCCTGGCCCTCTCGCTCCCGGTGGAGCACGCCCACCGCCTCCACCACGCGGCCGACCGCCTCAACCGGAGCGCGGCACCGGTGCTCTTGTCTCTGGCCATCTAAGGGTGCGGGGCGCCGTTGTGGTTCTTCGTCCGCGGGCCGGTGGCCGCTTCTCGCGCAGTTCCCCGCGCCCCTGAAGGCTGCGGCTTCGCCGCATGCCTTCATCGATGGAGGTAGCGCACGAAGTGCGCATCTCCAGGGGCGCGGGGAACTGCGCGACCAGCCACAGCGAGAGCCGCACGTCCGGGAACGACGAAAGCCCCCCACATCGGTGGAGGGCTTTGCCTTGCTGTGCGCCATCAGGGACTCGAACCCCGGACACGCGGATTAAGAGTCCGCTGCTCTAACCAACTGAGCTAATGGCGCCGGTCAACGAGGTAAATACTACCTGGTCCGAGGGGGTGCTCCGAACCAGGCGCGGGGCGGGGCGTCAGCTCGGGCGGAGGAGATGGTCGCGGCCCCGTTCCCGGAAGGCCCCGGCAAGGGCATCGCGCTCGGCCGGGGTCAGAATCCGGTACGCCGCCGCGCCGGGCGGCCGCCACCACAGCTCGTCGGCGCCGCCCCAGAACCCCTCCCGCCGCAGCTCCCCCCGCCGCACCTTGTTCGTCGCGGTGACCGGCATCCGGTCCACCACCCGCACGAAGCGGGGCGCCATCTTCGTACCGAGGTCCCCCTGGCCGAGCAGAAACTCGCCGAACGCGAGTGGGTCGAAGGACACCCCGTCGCGCGGCGCCAGCGTCGCCATCACCTGGTCCCCGGCGACCGGGTCGGGCACCCCGTACACGGCGACGGCGGCCGCGGCCGGCCAGCGGGCCAGGATGTTCTCGATCATGGCGGGGGCGAGGTTCTCGCTGTCCACGCGGATCTTGTCGTCGCCGCGCCCCGCGAAGTACAGGAATCCCTCGGCATCCCGGTAGAAGAGGTCGCCGGTCCAGTACCAGCCGTGCTCGCGCACCCGCTCCGCGTACGCGGCGTCGTTGCGCCAGTACCCCTCGAAGGGCGAGCGCCCCCGGTTGACCAGCTCGCCGATCGCCTCGGCCCCGTTGACCAGCCGCCCGCCGGTGTCGAAGGCGGCGGGCGGGCACTCCGCCCCGGTCGCGGGGTCGAGGACGACGAGGTCGTCGCGGGGCGCGGCCCGCCCGATCGCGCCGGGCGGGGTGTCGGCGGTGCGCTGCACGGCGGCGCCGCCCTCCGACGAGCCGTACCCCTCGACGAGCCGCACGCCGAACCGCGCCTCGAAGCGGGCCGCGTCCACCGCGCCCGCCTCGGTCCCGAACCCGACCCGCAGCGGGTTGTCCTTGTCGTCGGGCCGTTCCTCGGTGGCGAGGAGGTACTGCACGGCCCGCCCCACGTAAGTGAAGTAGGTCGCGCCGAACCGTCGTACGTCGGTCAGGAACCCGGTCGCCGAGAAGCGCCGCCGCAGCGCCACCCCCGCGCCCGCCGCGACGGCCGGCGCCCAGTCGGCGATGACCGCGTTGCCGTGGAAGAGCGGCATGCAGATGTAGTGCACGTCGTCGGCGCGTATGCCGAAGGTGTCGACCAGGGAGTGTCCGGCGGCGGCGAGCCGGCCCTGGCTGCACAGCGCGGCCTTCGGGGCGCCGGTCGAGCCCGAGGTGAAGTAGAGGAGCATGCGCGAGCCGGGCCCGACGCGCGCGGCGATCTCCGGCTCGGCGCCCTGGTAGGGGGCGAGCAGTTCCGCGTAGGCGCCGGTGTCGGTGACCAGGACGCGGACGCCGGGCAGCCCGAGCCCGTCGAGCAGCGGCAGGTGGGCGCGGTCGGTGACCAGCACCCGGCATTCGGTGTGGGTGATGTCGCGGGCGAGTTCGGCGCCGCGGCGGGTGGGGTTGAGACCGGCGACGGCGGCCCCGGACAGCGCGGCGGCGCCGAGCCACTGCGGGAACTCCGGGGTGTTGTCGAGCAGCACGCCGATGTGCGGCTCGGCGCCCCGGGGCAGCAGGTCGCCGAGGAGCGCCGCGCGGGCGGCGGCGCCCGCGGTGACCTGGTGGTGGCTGAGCGACCGGTCCTCGTACGCGAGTCCCGGCCGGTGGTCGTCCCACCGGGCCTGGACCAGTTCGGCGAAGGTGCGCGTGTCGGATCCCATGGCCGCGCACCATAATTGACGTACCGTCAGAAAGGGAGAGCGCGGATCGAAGGAGCGGATCGGCAGATCAGAAATCCTCGGACGTGACCGCCAGCGCGGTGACGGCGAAGAAGACGCAGAACCCCACCACGAACAGTACGAACAGCGCGACGCACCCCATGCCCACCGCGAGCGCCACCGGCCGGTACGGCTTGGCCGTCGCTCGCTCGGGGGCGTCGGCGGCGTAGCGCAGCACGACGATGTCACCCTCCACGATCGTCGCGGGCCCGTCCTCCTCGCTGACCCGCATCTGCCGGCCGTCGCCGGTGGTGAACTCGTACACGTGGTGCTGGTGCGTGATCGGGCTGTCGCCGCCGCTCGTGGTGGTGTACGCGCGCAGACAGCGCGCCTCGGCCGTGAGCCCGCCGCGCCAGGCGGCGCGCAGCCGCAGTGCGCGGCGCAGCAGCACTCCGCCCATCGCCAGGGCGCCGCACGCGATGACCGCCGCTACGGCGCAGAAAATGAGACCCACGTCCCCACCCCCGTGACAGGACACTCCCCCGCACGCCGGCGAGAGCTCACCGGCGTACGGGGAAGCTACCCGGGGCCGGGCCCGGATTCGCTCAAGGGAAGCTCAGAACATCCCTGCTCGGAACGTCCGCGCTCAGAACGTGACGTCCGAGCACGAGTAGAACGCGTTCGCCGTGTCCGCGATCGTCCACACCGCGAGGATCACGTGGTGGCCGGACTTGCCGGAGGGCAGGGTGCCGGAGTGCGAGAGGGTCGCCGGGGGCTGGCCGCTGTAGGGCACCGTGAGGAACGGGGTGGTGTCCAGGGCGGCGCGGGTCAGCGGCTGACTGTCGTTCCAGCCGTTCTTGGTGACGTAGTAGCGGAAGTCCGTGGTGGAGTGCCGCGCGGTGAACTGCCATCTGAAGGTGTAGCTCTGACCGCCCGTCACCTTGGTGGTCGGCCAGGCCGAGCCGTTGGGTTGCTTGGCGGCGTTGAGCTGGCCGAACTCGCTGTGGTTCGCGGAACAGATCTGACCGTCGGCGGGGCCGGCCGCCGGGAAGCCCTTGGGGCCCTCGACGCTCTGCGGCTCCCACTGGATGTTGCCGCAGTTGGCGACGGTGCCGTTGGCGCAGAGTTTCTGCCGGCTGATGGGCAGATCGGTGTACCCGTGGCTGCTCGCGCCGCCCGCCGACAGGGCGAACGCCCCGGCGGTGGTGAGGCCGAGCAGGGCCGCGTAGATCTTCTTTCGCATGCTGCCGCTCCTGGGGGTGTGGGGACTTCCGGAAGCCGTGCGCACAGCAAAGTACTAGGTCTAGACCAACTCCCAATGTATTGCCGGGAGTTGAACATGTCCATACCAATCACGGGTTTCCGGAAGCTCCGCGTCACTCCCCGCGGCCGGTGTAGAACGCGACCGTCAGATCCTTCACCAGCGCCTTGCGCTCGTAGTCGTCCAGCTCGACCAGGCCCCGCGTGGTCAGCCGCGTCACCGTGTCCTCCACCGAGTCCACGACCGAGGTGAGCACGCTGTCCCGGTGCTGCGCGTCGAGCGCCGCGATCCGGCGGCGCTGCATCGCGGCCGCCACCTCGGGCGCGTACTCGATCCGGGTGGGCTGCGCGGAGAACACCTCGATGCCGACCGGCTCGGCGTCCGCGGCCAGCCTGCGGGTGAGCCGGTCGCCGACGGCCTCGGCGTTGCGCAGGGTCGGCGCGTCCTCGTGGAAGGCGTCGGCGGGCAGCTGCGACAGCACCCGCGCCATGTCCGCCTCCACGCACTCGCGCAGATACGTCTCGTGGTCCTCGACCCCGAACGTGGCGCGGGCCGTGTCCTTGATCCGCCACACCACGAGGACGACGACGCGCAGCGCGACCCCGTTCGCGTCGACCGCGGGCATCGGCTCGCTGCGCCAGTGCCTAAGGCGTACGTCGGTGCGGCGGCGCAGCAGCAGCGGGTTCACCCACAGCAGCCCCGACTTGCGCACCGTGCCCCGGTACCGGCCGAAGAGGGTGAGCACCCAGGCCTTCCCGGCGCGCCCGCGCGCGAGTCCGCCGAAGCCGAACAGGGCGAGCGCGCCGGAGCCCGCGACCGCCGCCCACTGCGTGAGCCCGAGCCCGGTGCCCTCGTAGCGGGACAGCCCGGCGACCTCCGTGACGATCTGCGGCAGCGCCCCGGCCCAGCCGAGCGAGGCCACCGCACCGGCCGCACCGGCCAGCCCGCCGAGCACCCCGAGCGCGCCGGGCAGCGCGCGTCCGCCGCGCTCCGCCAGCTCGTAGTCGATGGCGGGCGCCGGGCGGGCGGGGGCGCGCGGCGGCATCCGGCGCGGGGCCATGGTCCTGCCGTTGCCGCCCTTGACGGCGCCCGTGCCGACCACCGCGGGGCGCAGCGGCACGGCCACCGGGTCCGGGTCGTCACGGAAGAGCAGGTGGACCGGGATCTCGGTGGTCGCCTCGTTGTGGATGAGCCGCGCGCCGCGCGGCCGTTCCCCGGTCTCGGTGGATTCGCTCATCGCTACCTCGTCGTTCTCTCGCTCTGCCCCGGCATACTCACGGTCGCGGCCGCCGCCGCGGTCCCCGGCACGGTCACCCGTCGTCTCGGCTCCGGTCATGGTCATGAGAAGAGCCGCCGCCAGGTCTCCGGCCCGGGATAGCCGTCGGCCGCCGCGCCCCGCCAGCCCTGGGCGCGCTGGAACGCCTCGACGGCCCGTCGGTCCGCCTCGCCCCAGCGCGGGGTCGGGCCCTGCGCGTAGTACTTGCCGAATCCTTTCTTCACGAGCTGCTTCCCGAGCTTCGTCACGGCGGCGTCGCTCGCGCCCGGGCGGAACACCGCCCGGCCCGGGAAGGCCGGCACCTTCGTGGCGCCGGAGCCCTTGGCGCCCGAGGCGCCCTTGCTCGCGCCCGGGATGTCCTTGCCCTTCCCGGTGACCAGGTACGACCAGGTCGTCGGCCCGGGAATCCCGTCGGCGTCGGAGCCGCTCCAGCCCTGGGCCCGCTGGAACGCCTGGGTCGCCTTACGGTCCGAGTCGCTCCAGCGCGGCCCGGGGCCCTGGCTGTAGAACCGCTTGCCGCCGCGCTCCACGAGCAGCTTCCCGAGCTGGGTGACGTAGGCGTTGTTCGCCCCCGGGCCGAAGGACCCGGCGCCCGGGAACTTCGTCGTCGACGTGCCCGCGCCGGAGGTGCTGCCCGCCTTCACGCCCTTGTAGCGGTAGGCGAGGTACTTGCTGGAATTGCTCCAGTACGCGTACGGGGTGGACTGCTTCCTGGTGCCGGGGCGGGTCTGCTCGTACGCGATGTAATAGCTGCGCGTGTAGTCCGTCCACCCGCCGAAGATCGTGACGTGCGAGCCCTTCTCCGGGTCGGACGGGTTGTGGAAGAGCAGGATGTCGCCGGGCTGGAGCTGCGCCTTCGTGATCCGGGTGCCGAACGCCGCGAGGCTGCCCGTCCACTCGTTGCCCGGCAGGTCCCACGCCATGGAGACGAAGCCCGAGCAGTCCTGGCGGTAGCCGTCCTTGTAGTACTTGTCCATGCTGTACGGGACCTTGGCCGTCACCCAGATCTTGGCGCGGTTGATGATCGCCGACCGGGTCGTGCTGCGCAGCGCCGTCTGCTGCGCCAGGTCCACCGTGCCCGCGGCCTGGCCCGGCGCTCCGTGCAGCGCGCTGGTGCCGCCCTGCGGGGTGATGTCGTCGTCGCCCGGTGCGGGGTCACCCGGTCGTGCCTCGTGCTGCCCGGCCGCGGTGGCCGGGGTCAGCTGGACACCGCCGATGACGGTGCCGGCCGCCGCGGCGACGGCCAGGGCGTGCCGCGCGCCGAGCTTGGTGCGTCCCGGCGGCGCGGTGCGCCGCCACTGGACGCACCCCGCGCAGCGGCAGCCGCCCGCCGGGTCGTAGTCCTCGAATACCGGAGCCTCCATGCGATTCCCCTCACACTCCAGAGCCGCCAACGAACTGACGAGCCTCGCCTTCGCACGCAGGCAGCGTCTCAACTGTCCGGACAAACCGCATGTTGACGGTCCGAATGATGGAAATCGGCACAAATCACCATCCTCCCCGGCGCGGCGACTGGCCAACGGCGGTCCGGAGCACCCCGGGAGTTCGGGTAAAGTTATGCAGGTCAGCGGGCGCCATTAGCTCAGTTGGTTAGAGCAGCGGACTCTTAATCCGCGTGTCCGGGGTTCGAGTCCCTGATGGCGCACAGCAAGACGAAGGCCTCCCACCAGCGTGGGGGGCCTTCGTCGTTCACAGGGTTCTCACAGGTGCGGGGCGCGCGGTCCGTTCGGAATGCTTCGGAAACTTTCACAGGCGATAGCAGGCAAGCCCGCAGTAAGACCGGTAAACACCGTGTTTCGCTCCGTATCGCCCTTGCGATCATCAGGTGGGGCGCAGCACCCTATGTTGGAGCTTTGGCTCCAAAGAGACTTACGGTGCACGGTAGTTGCCGCCCGCTCGGCGGGGGTGCCGAGGCGGGGTTCGGCGGGAGTACGGCGCGATCCGGTTGCTCAAGGCGCGGGGACGGGGGCCCCGTTCATGAAGCGATGCCGAGGGGGGCATCATGCAACCGGAAGGTTGTCGTTCCAGTCTTAGAGAGGGTGGGACGGTGGCCAGCCACTGAGACGCCCGGGATGGTCGAGGGGGACCGGTCACGGGCGCAGGACCGACGACCACGCGGTGACTCGCGTGCGGGGGGATGACTCAACATGACGTCGACGCCGACGGGCGCCCGCGGGCAGTTCGACCCGTCCGAGACGACCCAGCTGCGGGTGCCACCGCACCGCACCGGCGGCTTCAAGCGAATAAAGAAGACGCTGCCGCGCTACGACTACGAGCACTACAGCCGGCTCGCCGGGCCCCTCACCCAGCCCGATCCGAGCAAGCCGTACACGGTGCAGTACCGCTCACTGCTCTCGCAGGAGCCGCACCGGATCCGCGCGGCGCTCATGCTGGGTGCGGCCCCACTGCTCTCGCTCGTCCTGCTGTTCTGGCTGCTCCAGCCCGAGCACTGGACCAAGCGCGACTACGTGAAGTACGACTTCCTGCCCGCGCTCGACATCGTCATGCTCGTCGCGATCGGCCTGATCGAGCTCTTCCGCTGCATGAACGTCCTGTCGAACGCGCACGCGACGCTCGTCGCCCGGGACCCGATCCCAGTCGTGCCCGAGACCGGCACGAGAGTGGCGTTCCTGACCTCGTTCGTGCCCGGCAAGGAGCCGATCGAGATGGTAACGAAGACCCTGGAGGCGGCGGTCAAGCTCCGTCACCGGGGCCTTCTTCACGTCTGGCTCCTCGACGAGGGCGACGACCCCGAGGTCAAGGAGGTCTGCGCGCGGCTCGGCGTGCACCACTTCTCCCGCAAAGGCGTCGCGAAGTGGAACCAGGCCAAGGGCCCGCACCGCGCGAAGACCAAGCACGGCAACTACAACGCCTGGCTGGACGCGCACGGCGGCGACTACGACTTCTTCGCCTCGGTCGACACCGACCACGTGCCGATGCCCAACTACCTGGAGCGGATGCTCGGCTTCTTCCGCGATCCGAACGTCGGGTTCGTCATCGGCCCGCAGGTCTACGGCAACTACGACAACTTCGTCACCAAGGCCGCCGAGTCCCAGCAGTTCCTCTTCCACGCGCTGATCCAGCGCGCGGGCAACCGCTACGGCTCGCCCATGTTCGTCGGCACGTCGAACGCCGTGCGCATCAGCGCGCTCAAGCAGATCGGCGGCCTGTACGACTCGATCACCGAGGACATGGCGACCGGCTTCGAGATCCACCGCCACAAGAACCCGGCGACGGGCAGGAAGTGGCGCTCGGTGTACACGCCGGACGTGCTGGCCGTGGGCGAGGGCCCCAGCGCCTGGACCGACTTCTTCACGCAGCAGATGCGCTGGTCGCGCGGTACGTACGAGACGATCCTCAAGCAGTACTGGAAGGGCTTCTTCACGCTCCCGCCGAGCAAGCTCTTCAACTACACGATGATGATCATCTTCTACCCGATGGCCGCCATGAACTGGATTCTGGCGGCGCTGAGTTGTGCCCTGTTCCTGGGTCTCGGCGCATCGGGCGTGAACATCGACCCGACGGTCTGGCTGATGCTGTACGGCAACGCGTCGGCGCTGCAGATCGGCCTCTACATCTGGAACCGCCGGCACAACGTCTCGCCGCACGAGCCCGAGGGCTCCGGCGGTGTGGCCGGTATGGTCATGTCCGCGCTGTCCGCGCCGCTGTACGCGAAGGCGCTGGTCGACTCGCTGCTGCGCCGCAAGAGCAAGTTCGTGGTGACCCCGAAGGGCGACTCGGCCAGCCCCGACCGGTGGTTCGGGACGTTCCGCTACCACTGGTACTTCATCGTCATCTTCGGCGCCTCGATCACGGCCGGCTTCGTCCTCGGGCACGCGCACCCCGCGATGATCACCTGGGCCTGCTTCGCGCTGCTGATCACCGCGCTGCCGATGTTCGCCTGGCGCTACATGCTGCGCCAGGACAAGAAGAAGCCGAAGCCGCCCGCAGGCGCCCCCGCCGAGCAGCAACAGCAGCCGCCGCACCCGGCCGCGCAGCCGCACGGCGTGCCGCAGCAGAAGCCCAGTTGGGCCGCCGCTCAGCGCGGCGACGCCGACGGCGGCAACGACCAGACCATGCAGATCTCCCTGGGGGGACGTAACAAGTGAAAGACGGTGCGAGCCGCCGCCGTGCCCGACGCATAGCCATCGGCACGGTGGTGGTACTGGCGCTCGCCGGGATGAACGGACCCTGGCTGTATCGCTTCGGATCGGCCAAGTACCACGACTACAAGATCAACAGACCGGAGTACAAGGCCGAGAACGGGCACTGGGACGTCATCGACTTCCCCAAGGACCTGCGCCTCAACACGATCCACGCGGCACTGCTGCACACCGGGAAGATCCTTTTGATCGCCGGGTCGGGCAACAACCAGAAGAACTTCGACGCGAAGAAGTTCGACACCCGGCTCTACGACCCGGTGAAGAACACCATCAAGAAGATCCACACGCCGGCCGACCTGTTCTGCACGGGCCACACGCAGCTGGCGAACGGGAACCTGCTGATCGCGGGCGGCACCAAGCGCTACGAGAAGCTCAAGGGCGACGTCACCAAGGCCGGCGGCCTGATGATCGTGCACAACGAGGACCCGGACGCGCCGAAGACCATCAAGGCCGGCACGAAGTTCACCGGCAAGGAGAACGGCAAGACGTTCGTCGCCAAGGACAACATCGTCGTCCCGCGCGCCAAGAAGGTCTTCGACCCGGCGACCGGCGCCTTCCAGCGCAACGACCCCGGGCTCGGCCGCGTCTACGTCGAGGCGCAGCGCTCCGGCACCAAGTACGAGACCGGCACCCAGGACAACTACCGGGTGCAGGGCCTCTCCGGCGCCGACGCGCGCAACGTGTACGGCATCGCGCAGAAGCTCGCGCTCGACAAGAAGGACTTCCAGGGGATCCGCGACTCCTTCGAGTTCGACCCGGTCGCCGAGAAGTACATCAAGGTCGACCCGATGAACGAGGCGCGCTGGTACCCCACGCTGACCACGCTCTCGGACGGCAGGGTGCTCTCCGTCTCCGGCCTCGACGAGATCGGGCAGCTGGTGCCCGGCAAGAACGAGGTGTACGACCCGAAGACGAAGAAGTGGACGTACCTGACCAAGGACGTCCGCCAGTTCCCCACCTACCCCGCGCTGTTCCAGATGGAGAACGGCAAGATCTTCTACTCGGGGTCGAACGCGGGGTACGGCCCGGACAACGTCGGCCGCAAGCCCGGCGTCTGGGACCTGACGAACAACAAGTTCCAGAAGATCCCCGGCCTGTCCGACGCCGACCGGCTGGAGACGTCGAACACGGTCGAGCTGCCGCCCGCGCAGAGCCAGAAGTACATGGTGATCGGCGGTGGCGGTGTCGGCGAGTCCAAGCTGTCCAGCAACAAGACCCGGATCGTCGACCTGAAGGACAAGAACCCGGCGTTCACCGACGGGCCGACGCTGGAGAAGGGCACCCGCTACCCGCAGGCGTCGGTGCTGCCCGACGACTCGATCCTCGTCTCGGGCGGCTCGGAGGACTACCGCGGCCGCGGTGACTCCAACATTCTCCAGTCCCGGCTCTACGACACGAAGACCAACTCCTTCAAGCGGGTCGCCGACCCGGCGGTGGGCCGCAACTACCACTCGGGATCGCTGCTGCTGCCCGACGGCCGGGTGCTGTTCTTCGGCTCGGACTCGCTCTACGCGGACAAGGCCGACACCAAGCCGGGCGTGTTCGAGCAGCGCCTCGAGATGTACACGCCGCCGTATCTGTACCGGGACTCGCGGCCGACCCTGGAGAGCGGCGAGAAGACCATCGCGCGCGGCGCCTCGGCCACGTACAAGACGGCCCACGCCTCGTCCATCAAGACGGCGCGGCTGATCAGGCCGAGCGCGTCCACGCACGTCACCGACGTCGACCAGACGTCGATCGCGCTGGACCTGAAGAAGTCCGACGACTCGGTCACGGTGACGGTCCCCAAGAGCCGGTCACTGGTCGAATCGGGCTGGTACATGCTGTTCGTGACGGACGATCAGGGCACGCCCAGCAAGGCGCAGTGGGTGCACGTGCCGTAGCCCCCTAGGGGCGCGGGGAACTGCGCGATCAGCCACGACGAAAGCCGCGGTCGCGTCCGCTCATCAACCGAGCAGACGCGACCGCGGCTTTGTCAGTTACCGGCGTTGGCCAGCTTCACGGCGTACGCGCCCCACCAGGCGCCGGCCTTGGGCCCGCCCTTGCAGGTGCCGTCGGACTCGCCCGGCCGCTTGACCCACAGATACGCCTTCACCAGCGGGTCGCCGGTCTTCGTGGTCGGGGTCTCGCCGAGGGCCCGCCCCGGCGGGTTGCACCAGCGCTCGTTCGGATCGCCGCCCGTGTACGGCCCGTTGCCGTTGCGGCTGGTGTCGACGACGAACGGCTTGCCGCCGACCTTCGCCGAGAGCTCCTTGCCGTAGGTGATGGAGTCCTCGGTGGAGTAGAAGTTCGACACGTTCACCGAGAAGCCGTCGGCCTGGTCGATGCCGGACCGCTGGAGCGGCTGGAAGATCTGCTCGGGCTTGCCCCAGCCCGCGTTCCCCGCGTCCAGGTAGACCTTGGTGTCCTTCAGCGACTTGAGCTTGGCGACGGCGCCCTTGAGCAGGTCGTAGCGCTCCTCGTGGAACTGGCCGGGCGTGCAGTTGTCCACCATGTGCTGCACCGCGTCCGGCTCCAGGATCACCGTCGCGGGCCGGTCGCCGATGCCTGCGGCGACCTGGTCGATGAACGCGCGGTAGGTGTCGCCGTCCGCGGCGCCGCCCTGCGAGTAGTTGCCGCAGTCGCGGTGCGGGATGTTGTAGACGACGAGCAGCGCGTCCCGGTCCGCCTTCTGGGCGGCCTCCGTGTAACCGCGCGCCTGCGACTCCGCGTTCTCCGGCAGGAGCCACTCGCCGCTCGGCTGCTCGGCGATCTTGCGCACCGCGGACGCGGCGGTGTCCTTGCCGTCCTTCTCCAGCGCGGCCACGGCCTCCGCCGCCTTGCTGTCCGGATTGACCCAGAACGGATCGGCGCCCTTCGGCTGCTGCCCGACCGGACGGGCCGAGCCGTCGTCGCCCTCCTTGTCGCCTCCGGAGGAACACGCGGACACGAGCAGCGCCGCCCCCACGACGACCGCGCCTGCCCTCAGTTTCCGGTACATCCACTCCCCCTTGGGTGCACTGTCTGGCCCTCAATCGTGACATACGTCCCGGCACGACCACGAGGCCGGACAGCGCTTGTCAAAGACCTGTTACAGCACGCGGGAGCAGGGTAGGGGCTCGGGCGTCGGGGGCCTTGCCCGTGCGGGGGGAAGAGGTGGCACACATGTCACAGGAGACCCGCGAACTGCGGCTCGCCGCAACGCTGGTGGAGTTCGCCGACACCCTCATCGGTGACTTCGACCCCGCGCTCCACCTGAGCCGGCTGGCCGACCGCTGTGTGGAGTTCCTGGGCGCGCGGGGCGCCGGGGTGACCCTGCTGGAGGGGAGCGGCCGGCCGGGCCCCGTGGTGCACAGCGCCGGCCAGCAGCCGTCCGTCAGAGAGCTGCTGGAGTGGGAGCAGGAGTCCGGTCCGGTGCGCGAGAGCCTGGCGTCCGGGAAGGCGGCGCGGGCGGTCCCGCTGGCGTCGCGGGAGGCCGCCGCCCGCTGGCCCGAGTTCACCGCGGCCGCCCGCCGGTTCGGGATCGCCTCGACGTACGCGGTCCCGCTGCGCCGGCACGAGATGCTGCTCGGCGCGCTCAGCGTCTACGCCCCGCACCCGCCGTCCGCCGGCGGCGAGTTGGCGATCGCACAGACACTTGCCGACGCAACGACCGTGGGGCTGCTCAATCATCGTGCTTACGCCCAGTACAGGAAGCTGGCGGGGCAGCTGAGAGAAGCGCTTGCAAGCCGTGTGCGGATCGAACAGGCAAAGGGGATGCTCGCCGAGCGCTGGGGAACGTCACCGGACGGCGCGTTCGACACATTGCGGCAGTACGCGCGGCGGAACCGGCTGCCGCTCGACCAGGTCGCCCGCGCCGTGGTGCACCGTGCCCTGACCGACGTACAGCTGCACCCCGACAGGTCCGGACCTGGCTGATCAGGGGCTCTGACCTGCTTCGACCACGCAGCGCAACCATCCTCGTACTTGGCGTCAAACGGCCTCTATCCTGGCCGCCGCATCCGTCCTAGAGTCGGTGCCGGTGGCCCCAGACCTCGGCCTTCAGGACCGGGAAGGCTCCCCGCCTCGGGGAATGTCTCCTTCAAGCCTCCTGCGCCGGCGCCGGGTTACTCCCGCAGCCCGCTGCGCGCGCGGTCGAGGACCAGTCCGGCCGGCGGCTCCGGGGGGAGCGGGCCGCCGGCCGGCCAGGTGCGGCCCACCGTCAGCTCTTGGCGCGGGCCGGCTCTTCGATGCCCGACAGGTACGCGGAGACGACGACGTTCGCCGTGTAGGTGCGCGACGCCTTGTCGAAGGTGCCGCCGCAGGTGATCAGGCGCAGTTCGGCGCGGGCGGGGTCGTGCGGGCCGTACGCCTTGGCCGGGTCGAAGTGGGCGCGGTCGTAGACCTCGACCTCCTCGACGGTGAACGCGGCGATGGAGCCGTCGTCGCGGACCACCTTCACGGTGTCGCCGGGCTTGGCCTCGCTGAGGTGGTAGAAGACGGCCGGCCGGGTCTCGGTGTCGACGTGCCCGACGAACAGGGACGTGCCCCGCTCCCCCGGGCGGGCGCCCGCGCCGTACCAGCCGACGACGCCCGCCTGGTCGTAGGGCGGCGGGTCGATCGCGCCGCCGCCGTCCAGACCGCGGGCGACGACGGGCGCCTGGATGCGCAGCGCGGCGACGTCGACGCGCTGCGGCTTCGCGCCCTTGACGGGCTTGTGGGCGGCGGGCAGCTCGGCCCCGAAGGGGCGGCCGACGGCGGCGGCGTCGCCGGTCGCGGGCCCCGAGAGGGACACGTCGGTGGCGCCGCGGCCCCACAGCCACAGGCCGAGCAGGAGCACGGCCCAGGCGAACCCGGTGATCAGCCGACCGGTGCCGGAGTGCTTGCTCATGGCGGGCTCACTGCCGGGCGGACCGGCGGCGCCGGACGCTGCGGAAGGCCACGGCGACGGCGGCGACCGCGGCGAGGACGAGTCCGATGACGGCGTGCCGGGTGCCGGGGCCCTCGCCGGGCACGGCCGCCTGGCCGGTGAGCGGGGCGGCCGCCGGGTGGGCCGCGGTGCCGCCGCCCCCGGCGTGCACGGGCGCGGTCGGCGTCGGGGCCGGGGTGTGGCCGCCCGGCAGCACCCGGACGCTGCCCTTGATCTCGGAGACGATGTCGTGGCCGGGGCAGACCACGAGGATCTCGTAGGTGCCGGGGGCCGCCGACGACTTCACCCGGGCCTCGCCGAACAGCGTCGGCTGATCGGCGGAGGGCGAGAGCGGCACGGCCGCCACGAACGCCGCCGACGACGCCTTACCGGTCTTCCCGTCGCAGCCGGAGACCCGCAGGTCGACCTCGGTGCCCGGGGAGACGCCGTAGGGGGTGACGGTGACGGATCCGCCGTCCTTCGCCGGGGCCGCGTGGGCCGCGCCGGCCGGCAGCGTCACCAGAACGGCGGCCGCGCCCGCGGCACGGAGAGCGAGCAGACCTGTACGCATCGTGAACCTCCTGTTACTGGCAGGTTCACGCGCCCGGCGGCATTCCGCATCCCGGGAGCCGCCGTGCGGCGGAGATCAGGCGGTCACACCAGGTCGACGAGGTCCGCGATGGAGTCGACGACGTGCGACGGCGTGAACGGGTACTTCGCGATGTCGGCGTCGCTGGTCAGCCCGGTGCGCACCAGGAAGGTCTGCATGCCCGCCTCCAGGCCGGCCAGCACGTCGGTGTCCATCCGGTCGCCGATCATGGCGCTGGTCTCGGAGTGCGCCCCGATCGCGTTCAGCCCGGTGCGCATCATCAGCGGGTTCGGCTTGCCCGCGAAGTACGGCTGCTTGCCGGTGGCCTTGGTGATGAGGGCGGCGACGGCGCCGGTGGCGGGCAGCGGGCCCTCGGTGGAGGGGCCGGTCTCGTCGGGGTTGGTGCAGATGAAGCGGGCGCCGTCGTTGATCAGGCGCACGGCCTTGGTCATGGCCTCGAAGGAATAGGTGCGCGTTTCGCCCAAAACCACGTAATCGGGGGCATGGTCGGTGAGCACGTAGCCGATGTCGTGCAGGGCCGTCGTCAGGCCCGCCTCGCCGATGACGTACGCCGTGCCGTCGGGCCGCTGGGACTCCAGGAACTTGGCGGTGGCCAGCGCGGACGTCCAGATGTTGCCGACCGGGACCTCCAGGCCCATCCGGGTCAGGCGGGCCTGGAGGTCGCGGGCGGTGTAGATCGAGTTGTTCGTCAGCACCAGGAAGGGCTTGCCGGAGTCGCGGAGCTTCTTGATGAAGGCGTCGGCGCCGGGGATCGGCACCCCTTCGTGGATGAGCACGCCGTCCATGTCGGTGAGCCACGAATCGATGGGCTTGCGCTCTGCCATGGGGTGCACTCCTGCGGTGTCGCTGCGAAACAAGTGAACTGGAGGGGCGCCGGGACGACTCTGTGCCGACGCCCCTCAGCCTAATCAGGATTGGGTGATCGCGACCCCGTCGATGGTCCAGAACCAGTTGTTGCCGCCGGTGTACCGGAAACGCACCTGCGCCGTGCTCGCGCCGCTGGGCACCTGGAGCGTCACGGTCTCGGTGCGCGAGGGGACGTCCGACGTGTACGTCTTCACGGAGACCGGGGCGGCGCCGCCGTAGGAGACCAGGACCTCGCCCTTCTGCGGGGACTCCTGGCGGTAGAAGGTCGTGTACGTGAGGGTGGCCGTGCGGCCGCCGGTGACCGGGTAGGCCGGGCTGATCAGCGTCGAGTCGAAGGTGCCGGTCACGGTCTTGTCGGACCACTCGTCGCCGTCGGCGACCGCGAAGACGTTCCGGGCCCGCACGTTGGACTCGCGCTGCTGGTCGCGCTCGGCCTTGGTCCAGAACTCGTCGGTGGTGAAGGTCCAGCCGCGCCACTCGGTGACGCCGCCGGTGCCCATCGCCGTGTTGTCGACCGACCAGCCGCTGGGCGGGGTGTGCGTGAAGCCGATGACGCCGGTCCCGATGCCGCTCTCGTCGACCGGGCCGGTGAGCTTGGCGCGCAGGCTGTCGAAGGCGTCCGGGGTCGGCTGCTGGATCGGGCGGCCGTCCAGGCCCCAGGCCGGGTCGATGGCGACGCCGAGGTGGGCGAGGGCGCTGGCCGCGATGTCGGGCATCTTCACGTCGTAGCGGGTGGACCCGGCGGTGACCGTGCCACCGACGGCGATCATGAAGGTCTGCCGCTCGGGCCAGGTCGAGCCGCCGTGGCCGCCCGCGTCGGTGTGCCCGTGGTCGGCGGTGATCAGGATCAGCCAGTCCTCGTTCGCGTACGTGGCACGGGACTTGACCGCGTCGACCAGCTGGCCGACCTGTCCGTCGACGCCGTGGATCGCGTCCAGGTACTGCTGGCTGGCGGCGCCGTAGCTGTGGCCCGCGTGGTCGACGTTGTCGAGCTGGAGGAAGACCGCGTCGGGATTGGCGCTCTTGAGCTGGGCGACGGCGCGGCTGGTGGTGCCGGTGTCGTACTCGGCGCTGGGCGTGGAGACGCGGGTGTCGACCTTCGCGGAGAAGACGGTGTCGGTGAGCGGCGCCCAGGAGGAGACGGCGTAGGTCGAAAGGGCGGGCTTCGCGGTCTCGATCCGGGTGAGAAAGTCCGGGTACTGGGAGAACTTGTGGCCGGTGAAGGTGTTGTCCTTCACGTTGTGCTTGTCGGGCCACACGCCGGTGATGAGGGTGGACCAGCCGGGCCCGGACAGGGTGGGGGCGAGCGGGTTGGCGTAGATCGGGCTGGGGGCGGTCAGGCCGGCCGCCATCAGGGCCTTCAGGCGCGGGGCGTCGGCGTCCTTGATCCGGCTCAGGAGGGTGCCGTCGAGGCCGATGACCAGGACCTTGGGGGTTCTGGCGGCGCCGAGGGCGGCGGTGGGGACGGTGGTGGAGGCGGCGAGGGCGGCGGCCGCGGTGGCGGTGCCGATGAGGAGAGTGCGTCGGGAGATGCCGGGGGTGGTGCGCGACATGCGGGTCCTCCGGTTGGTGGGGGCGTGCGACGGGTCTGGTCCGACTCCCCCATTCCAGCGGGGAGTTGGACCAGACCCGTTATCTTTTGGTGACACGGACGCGAATGCCCATGGACATTCGTCACCGTGCGATGGACTCAGCTGCCGGTCGCGGACTTCCAGTCGTCCACGTACGCCGTCAGGTTCTTGTCGATGTCGTTCCAGTCCGGCTCGAAGATCTCCACGCCGTCCATGATCTTGGCGAGGGCGATGGCGTTCTCGTCGGTGGCCTTGACGTCCGCGCGGGCGGAGAAGCCGCCGCCGATGGCGCTGACCTCCTGCTGCTGCTTCGCGGCGAGCATGAAGTCGAGGAGCTTCTTGCCGTTGGCGGTGTGCGGGGCGTTCTTCACGAGCCCGGCCGCGTACGGGAGGGCGAAGGAGGTGGGCTTGCCCGACGTGGTCCTCGGGAACCAGATGCCGAGGTTGGGCATGGTCTTGGCCTGGGCGTAGTTCATCTGCACATCGCCGTTGGCGACGAGGAGTTCGCCCTTGTCGACCTTGGGCGCGAGCTTGCCGGTGGAGGCGGACGGGCCGACGTTGTTGGCCTGGAGCTTCTTCAGGTAGTCCATGGCGGCCTGCTTGCCGCCGAAGTCGTGCAGGGCCTTGACGACGACGGCGGTGCCGTCGCCGGCGACGCCCGGGGTGGAGTACTGGAGCTTGTTCTTGTACGAGCCGTCGAGGAGCTCCTCCCACGTGGTGGGCGGTGTCTTCAGCTCCTTCTTGTTGTAGATGAAGCCGAAGTAGTTGTTGACGACGGAGGTCCAGGTGCCGTCGGCGCCCTTGTCGGCGCCGTCGACCTGGTCGGAGCCCTCGGGGCCGTACTTCGCCAACAGGCCCTTGCCGTCGGCCTGCTGGATGAACGGCGGCAGCGTCACGAGGACGTCGGCCTGCGTGTTCGTCTTCTCGCGGACGGCGCGCTGGACGACCTCGCCCGAGCCGCCCTCGACGTACTTGACCTTGATGCCGGTCTTGGCGGTGAAGTCCTTGAAGACCTTGTCGTACCAGCCGTCACCGTTCTCGCCCTTGAGGCCGTCGGCGCTGTAGACGGTGACGACCTTCTCGTCGGAGGCGGCGGAGCTGCCGCCGCAGGCGGTCAGGGAGGCGGCGAGGGCGAGGCTGCCGGTGACGGCGCCTACGGCGGTGAGCGTGTTTCTGCGCATGGCGAGGTGAACTCCGTTGGGCTGTGGGAAGGGAGGGTCAGCGGTACGAGGCTTTGGTGCGGATCCGCGACACGGCGAGCAGGACGATCAGCGTCGCGGCCATCAGGACCACCGCGATCGCGGAACCGGTGAACAGCGAGCCGCGGTCGGTGGTCGCGTAGATCTGTACCGGCAGCGGCATCCAGTCCGGCGGGTAGAGCATCATCGTGGCGCTCAACTCACCCATGGACAGAGCGAAGCAGAGCCCGGCCGCCGCGTTCAGGGACGGCAGCAGCAGGGGCAGCTTCACCTTCCACAGGACGTACGCGGGCCGGGCGCCGAGCGACGCCGCGGCCTGTTCGTAGACCGGGTCGAGACGCACGATGGCGGCCGAGACCGACTGGTAGGCGAACGCCGTGACAAGAATCGTGTGCGCGATGATGACGATCCAGCGGGTGCCGTTGAGCAGCATCGGCGGCTTGCTGAACGCCACGAGCACCGCGAGTCCGACCACGACGGACGGCACCGCGACGGGCAGCATGAACAGCGCGTCCATGGCCCGGCGCCCGCCCTTCTTCAGCGAGGCGGCGGCCAGCGCGGCCCACCCGCCGACCAGCAGCGCCAGCACGCTGGCCGTGACGGCGGTGACCAGACTGGTGGTCAACGCGGTGAGCGAGTCCCCGCTGGTGGCGGCGGAGTAGTGGCTCCCGGTGACCCCGGAGGGAAAGGCCCCGGACCAGTTGGTGGCGAAGGAGGCGGCGACGATGACGAGAAGGGGAAGGGCGAAGAGGGGCAGGAAGAGAACGAAGAAGACACCCCAGGTGGCCCACTTGCCTGTACGGCTATGCACCAGCACGAGAAAACTCCCCTGAGTGAAGGCGCCCCTTCAGGGGCGCGGGGAACTGCGCGAGCAACCCACCACAAGCCGCACTCGGCAACGCATCACGCACCCACACGGCGACTCACCACCCGATAAATCCCGTACAGCCCAACGGAGATGGCCACATTGACGACCGCCACGACACAGGCCCCCGGATAGTCCGACTCCAAAATGGCCTTGCTGTACACGAGCATCGGCAGCGTGGTGACCCCCTTGGCCCCGGTGAACAGCACGATCCCGAACTCGTTCAGGCACATCACGAGAACCAGCGACCCCCCGGCGGCCAGCGCCGGCAACGCCTCGGGCAGG
Organism: Streptomyces sp. NPDC057694; assembly: GCF_042799415.1. Classification (NCBI taxonomy): domain Bacteria; kingdom Bacillati; phylum Actinomycetota; class Actinomycetes; order Kitasatosporales; family Streptomycetaceae; genus Streptomyces; species Streptomyces sp. NPDC057694. Next base: position 234,700 of record NZ_JBHVIX010000007.1, on the reverse strand, counting down.
ATCACCTGCCGCACGATCCGGCCCGGCCGCGCCCCGAGCGACGAGGCGACCTCCAGTTGCGCGGTCTCCACCTGCGAGAACGCGGCGAGCAGCGGCCGCATCACGAACGGCGTGAAGTACGTGATCTCGGCGAGCAGCACGCCCCACGGGGTGGTGAGGAACTGGAAGGGCCCGGTGGCGGCGCCCGTCGCGTCCCGCCACAGGCCGTTGGCCATGCCCACCTGCCCGTACACGAAGAGCAGGGCGAGCGTGATGAGGAAGGACGGGAAGGAGAGGAAGACGTCGATGAACTTGGCGACGGCCCTGCCGCCGGGGAACGGCACGAACGCGATGATCAGCGCGAGCGTGAACCCGAGGACGAGGCATCCGGCCGTCGATCCGACCGCGAGCCACACGGTCGTACCGAGCGCCTCGCGGAACGCCGTCGAGGCGAAGACGTCGGTGTACGGCTTCAGGGAGGTCCCGCCGGTGTCGGGCTGGAGGGACTGCTGGACGACGAGGAAGAGCGGGTAGAGGAAGACGACGGCGAGGGCGACGACCGGCGGCAGCGCCCACACCCAACCGCCCACGGAACGGCGGGTTTTGGGGGCGGCCTCGGCCGGGGCGTCGAGCGTGACGCTAGTCATCCTCGGCCACCCCCGCGCGGAGCAGCACCGCGTCCTCGGGCGCGAAGTGCACGGTGACCCGCTCGCCGAGCGCGGGCGGCTGCCGCAGCTCGCGGACGTCCGCCTTGACCTGGCGTCCGTCCACCTCGACGTACAGCCGGTGGGTGGAGCCCCGCCACTGCACGTCGGCGACCGTGCCGGTGAGCGCGTTGGGCCCGTCGCCGAGTCCGACGAGGTGCGGGCGGACGCAGAGCGTGGCCGAGGCGCCGGCCGCGACGCCGTCCGTGGGCACCTTCAGCTCGGCCTGCCCGAAGGCCACCGAGCCCGAACCGACGCGTACCGGGAGGAGGTTGGCGCCGCCGACGAACGACGCGGTGAACTCGGTGCGCGGGGTGCGGTACAGCTCCTGCGGGGTGCCGACGTCCTGGAGCCGCGCCTTGTCCATGACGGCGATCCGGTCGGCCAGGGTCAGCGCCTCGACCTGGTCGTGGGTGACGTAGAGGATCGACACGTCGGGCAACTCGCGGTGCAGCCGTGCCAGTTCGCCGAGCATGCCGGAGCGGAGCTGGGCGTCGAGCGCGGAGAGCGGCTCGTCGAGGAGCAGCACCCCGGGGCGGATGGCGAGGGCACGTGCGATGGCGACGCGCTGCTGCTGGCCGCCTGAGAGTTCGCGCGGGTAGCGGCGCGCGTACTCCGCCATGCCGGTGAGTTCGAGGGCCTCGGTGACCCGTCCGGGTATCTCGCTCTTGGGTACTTTCTGCGCGCGCATCCCGAAGGCGACGTTGTCGGCGACGCGCAGGTGCGGGAAGAGCGCGTAGCTCTGCACGACCATGCCGATCCCGCGCCGGTGCGGCGGCAGGTCGGTGACGTCGCGGTCCCCGATGAACACCCGGCCGGATGCCGGTCTCACGAACCCGGCGACGGCGCGCAGGGCGGTGGTCTTGCCGGATCCGGACGGCCCGAGCAGGGCCATCACCTCACCGGGCTCGACGGTCAGCTCCAGGGAGTCGAGCACGGTGTTCCCGCCGTACGCGACACAGACCCGGTCGAACCGGATGCCGCTGCGGCCCTGCGTCATCAGGCCTCAACCTCTCTGTCTTCCAGTGCTCTCACGGCGCCCACGCTCCTCAAGGCGGGTGTCCCGGGCCGGTCCACTCGGCAACGGGACGGTGAACGGGCTCCCAAGGTTGGCCTAGACCCGTTACATTCCCGTTATCATCGCGCGTCGAAATGGCTCAAGCGGCCTGGCTGAAAAGGGAGTTGTCGCCCCTACCGCTCGTTTCCGCCCAGCCGCGTGGTGAAGGAGAACCGGTCGCCGCGGTACAGCGTCCGCACCCGCTCGGTGGGGTCGCCCCCGGGGTCGTAGGAGACGCGGTGGATCAGGAGCATGGGCAGCGCGGGCGGGGTGCCGATGAGCAGGGCCTCGCGGGGTGTCGCGAGGACCGTCTCGATGCGTTCGTCGGCGGAGCCGAAGTCGATGCCGAGGCGTTCGTGGACGTACGAGTAGAAGGACGAGTCGGGGTCGAAGTCGCGGTCGAGGTGCGGCATCCGGGCCACGGAGACGTAGGTGGACTCCAGGCCGACCCGCTCGTCGTCGGCGAGCAGCACCCGCTCCATGTGCCAGACGGGTTCGCCGCGCTCCAGGCCGATCTCGGGCGCGAGCGCGGGCGGGCACGGGAAGCGGTCGAGCCCGATGAGCGTGCGGCCGGGCCGTCGGCCCTGGCGGCGCACGCCCTCGGTGTACGAGGCCAGGGAGAGCGGCTGCTCCAGTTTGGGACCCGCGACAACGGTGCCCCGGCCGCGACGGCGCAGGCGCCCTTCGAGCAGCAGCTCGCGCAGCGCCTGCCGGACGGTCTCGCGCGACACGCTGTGCCGGACGGCCAGGTCGCGTTCGGTGGGCAGCGCCTCGCCTTCGCCCAACTCGGCTATGAGTGCGCCGAGTTGCGCTTTCACTGCGTAGTACTTGGGGATCCGGCCGTGCTCGGGAATGCCGTCGCGCACGGGGGCGCCGGGGGCCTGGGCGTGCGGGTAGTTCGGGTGGTCCACGCGGGGATGGTCCCAGACGCGGGTGAACGGACCGGGTCGGCGGGTCCCGGGGCGGGTGCGGAGCGGGTACGGGACGGCCGGTTTCAGTGCCTCGGTGCGCGCATCCGGCGGGAGCCGATCATGAGGGCGCAGCCCGCGGCGAGGAGGGCGCAGGCGGTGGCCCCGAGGCCGAGCAGGGAGGCGTCGCGGCCCGTCGCGGCGAGCTGGTCGGGCAGGGCCGGGGACGGGCCCGTCCCGTCGGCGGGGGTGATGGCGAAGGGGTAGCTGCCGGACTCCCCCACCCAGTCGCCGTCGTCGCCCCGGCGCTGCACGACGGCGGCGTCGGCGACGACGCGGCCGGGGCGGGTGCCCGCGGTGAAGGCGAGGCGGACCTCGGCGGTGACCGTCTTTCCGGCGCCGACGGGGAAGCCGGGGAAGCCGTCGTCGAGGACGCCGATGTTCTCGTCCTGGTCGGTGTGCTCGAAGGGCACGGGCCGCCAGCGGGAGCCGTCGTGGAACTCCATCCGGATCTGGCGGGCCTTCAGTTTCCGGTCCTTGTCGACGAGTACGAGGACGGGGTGGATGGCCGCGCAGCTCGTGCCGGTGGTGTTGGTGAGCTCGATCGACCAGCGGCGGTAGCCGTCGCCGGGGTGGTAGGCGTCCGGCCCCGGGTCGATACGGGCGTCGACGGGGAAGCGCGTTCCGTCCGCCGCCGCGTCGCAGGAGATGTCGCGGAGACTCTCGCGTACGGCCGGGGCTTCGCCGTGCGCCATCGCCGGGGGCGGTCCGGCGAGGGCGAGGGTGGCGGCGGTCGCGGTGAGGGCGAGAGCGATCGGACGGCGCAGTCGCATGCGGGGCCTTTGCTGGTCCGGGGTCGAGCGGTCGCGGGCACGGCCGCAGCCGTGGCCCCGCACCATGCCACTCCCGCCCGGCGCGACGGCCGCGCCACGGCCGTCTACAAGCCCATAACCATCAAATAGCCCGCGAAGAGCCCTCGGTCGGCCCAGTTCGAGCCGTCTCCCGGCCGGTCAGCTCTGGTGGGCGGGGAAGGCCCCGTCGCCCCGGCCGAAGAGCGGCGCGAGGATCAGCTGCGCGGCGCCCTCGACGACGAGGGTGGCGCCGCCGGGCGCCCCGCGCACCGGTATCGCCGGCCCGCATCCCCCGCGCCGCGCCCGCGCCCGGAGCACCGCGCCGACGCCGTCCACGAACCGGTCCTCGGCGGCGAGGACGGTCCGGCCGCCGAGCAGGACGGCGTCGATGTCGAGCAGGCTCACCAGGTTCCCCGCGCCCTCGCCGAGCACGCGCGCGGCCTCGTCGAGGCCGGCGTCGGTGCCCCGCGCGACGGCGGCCAGGCACAGTGCCTCGATGCAGCCGCGGTTGCCGCAGTCGCAGCGCGGGCCGTCCAGCTGGATCACCTGGTGGCCGAACTCCCCCGCCCCGGTCCGCGCCCCGCGGTACGGCTTGCCGCCGAGGACGAGCCCGGCGCCGAGGCCGGTGCCGAGGTGGAGGTAGACGAAGGAGCGCGCGCCGTCGCCGTCGGCCCCGAGGGCGAGGCCGAGCGCGGCGGCGTTGGTGTCCTTGTCGACGACGACCGGCAGCCCGAGCCGCTCGGCGAGCGCGTCGCGCAGCGGGAAGCCGTCCCACTGCGGGAAGCCCGTCACCCGGTGCAGCACGCCGTCGGTGTGGTCGAGCGGGCCGGGCACGGCGACGCCGACGCCGAGCGCCTGCCCCTGGGGGACCCCGTCGAGCAGCCGGTCCACCTCGCAGGCCGCGGCCGTGAGGACGGCCCCGGCGCCCGCGCCCAGGTCGAGCGGGACCCGGCGGCTCGCGACGACCGTCCCCGTCAGGTCGGTCAGGACGGCGTGCAGTTCGTCGCGGTCCAGGTGCAGGCCGATCGCGTGCCCGGCGCCAGCCACCAGGCCGAGGACGGTGCGCGGCTTGCCGCCGGTGGAGGCGCGGCGGCCCGCCTCCACGACGAGGCCCTCCTCCCGCAGCCGTGCGGTGATCTTGCTGACGGCCTGCGGGGTGAGACCGGTGCGCTCGGCGAGTTCGAGCCGGCTGATCCCGGTCCGCCCCGCGGTGCGCAGCAGGTCGAGGACGAGGGCGGCGTTGTGTCCGCGCAGGGCGGTCAGGTTCACGCCCGCGGTGGGCCTTGCGGGGGCGGGCCTGACGTGCGGGGCGTGCGGGACATGGGTGTTCACCGCTCCATTGTCCCTCCCGCTTGCACTTTGGCAACAGCGTTGTTTAAGTGGGAGGCATGACTGGTACGAGTGCTTCTCTTCGCGTGGGCCTGATCGGCTACGGCCTCGCGGGCTCCGTCTTCCACGCCCCGCTGATCGCCGCGACCGAGGGCCTGACCCTCGACACGGTCGTCACCTCGAACCCGGAGCGGCAGGCCCAGGCCCGCGCCGAGCACGGCGACGGGCTGCGGTTCGCGGCCTCCCCCGACGAGCTGTGGGAGCGGGCCGACGAGCTCGACCTGATCGTCATCGCGTCCCCGAACAAGACGCACGTACCCCTCGCGAAGGCCGCGCTCGCGGCGGGCCTGCCCGTCGTCGTCGACAAGCCGGTGGCGGGCACGGCCGCCGAGGCCCGCGAGCTGGCGGCGCTGGCCGACGAGCGCGGGCTGCTGCTCTCGGTCTTCCAGAACCGCCGCTGGGACAACGACTTCCTGACCATCGAGGCCCTGCTGAAGGACGGCGAGCTGGGCGACGTCTGGCGCTTCGAGTCGCGCTTCGAGCGCTGGCGCCCGCAGCCCAAGGGCGGCTGGCGCGAGTCCGGGAACCCGGAGGAGATCGGCGGCCTGCTCTACGACCTCGGCTCCCACGTGGTCGACCAGGCGCTGGTGCTGTTCGGCCCGGCCGTCGCCGTCTACGCCGAGTCCGACGTGCGGCGCGCGGGCGCCGAGGCCGACGACGACACGTTCATCGCGATCACGCACGCGAACGGCGTCCGCTCGCACCTCTACGTCTCCGCGACCACGGCCCAGCTCGGCCCGCGCTTCCGCGTGCTCGGCTCGCGGGCGGGCTACGTGAAGTACGGCCTCGACCCGCAGGAGGCGGCCCTGCGCGACGGCAAGCGGCCCGTCGCCTGTGAGCCGTGGGGTGTGGAGTGCGAGTCGATGTGGGGCCGGGTCGGCTCCGGGGAGTCCCCGGCGACCGGCGGCGGCAGCCCGCGGCCCACGGTCGACGGTGACTACCCCGCGTACTACGCCGCCGTCGCCGCCGCCCTGCGCGACGGCGCCCCGAACCCGGTGCCCGCCACGCAGGCGGCGGACGCCCTCGACATCCTGGAAGCGGCCCGCCGCTCCGCCGACCAGAAGGTGACGGTGACCCTGTGAGCACCCCTTCCGCTCCCGACATCGCCACCCTGGAGGAGCAGGAGAGCCGCCTGGTCCTCGACGGGTTCTCGTACGACGACGCCTGGCGGCTCGGGAACCTGCTGGTGGAGCTGGCCCGCGAGCGCCGGGCGCCGGTGGCGATCGACATCTCGCGCGGCGGCCAGCAGCTCTTCCACGCGGCGCTGCCCGGCTCGACGCCGGACAACGACGCGTGGATCGCCCGCAAGCGCCGCGTGGTGGAGCGCTATCAGGTCTCGTCCCTGCTGGTCGGCACCCGCTTCCGCGCCAAGGGCACGACGTTCGAGGACTCCTCGCGCCTGGACCCGGACACGTACGCGGCCCACGGCGGCGCGTTCCCGATCGCCGTGCGGGGCACGGGAGTCGTCGGCACGGTCGTGGTCTCGGGCCTCCCCCAGCTGGAGGACCACGCCCTCGTGGTGGAGGCCCTCGGCCGCTTCATCGACGCGAGCTGATCCCGCGCCGCCTGCGCGCCGCACCGGCGATCGCCGCGCCCGCCGTCAGCGTGGCCGCGGCAATCCCGCCGAGCACCACCACTCCCCCGGGCGACCCTGTCTCGGCCAGCTCTCCGCCCCCGGTGCCGCCACTGCCACCGCCGCTGCCACCGCTTGTCGTGCCGGGCGTGCTGTCAGTGGGGCTGGGCGTCGGAGTGGGGGTGGGAGTGGGGGTCGGCGTCGGCGTGGGTGTGGGAGTAGGCGTGGGCGTCGGCGTAGGAGTCGGGGTGGGAGTAGGCGTCGGGGTCGGGGTGGGAGTCGGCGTCGGCGTCGGCGTCGGCGTCGGGCTGACGTCGTCGCAGGACGGCAGGTCGCCCACGAACGGGTAGGCGTGGAACTCCTGGCCCCCGCCACCCCCGGCCGATGAGGCGTGGGTGAGCGAACCGGCGGTGTAGAACCGCCCGTTGAACCCGGACATGGTCACCGTGGTCGTACTGGCCGGGTTGCCCACCAGGGTGCTGCCGGAGAACTGGGTGCTGCCGGCGAGGGTCACGTCCGTGGCGTCGGGGAAGTTCCACAGCAGCCGGTCGCGGAGCGCGGCCGGGAGCATCGCCTCGTACGTGTTGATCTCGCGCGCGTCCCCGTAGACGTTGACGAGGACGGTGGCGCCGGACGGAATCCCGGAGAACGAGAAACCCTCCTGGCCGCCGCTCCTGCCGACGAGGTCGAAGTCGACGTCGAAGACCTGGATCGGGGACCGGCCGTCGCCGGTGAAGACGGTGCTGCTGCCGTCGTTCACGGCCGTGCCGGTCGCGGTGCGGTGGGCGGCGCCGTCGTACGCGTAGCAGTGGCTGGCGTCCTGCAACTGCTTGCGCAGTGCCGTGTAGGGCTTCGTGGCGTCGGCGTCGCGGACGTGGTCGGTCTCGACGGTCCCGGTGAGCGTGCCGCCGTACCGTACGTCGCCGTGGGCGCTGGCGTCCTCCACGGCGAGACGCTCGCCGGAGTCGACGGTGACGTTCCCGCCGACGGTGAGGAAGTCGGTGCCGTCGGGGGGCGGGACGCGCGAGCCGACGCCCGCGACGCCCACGTTGTAGAGCTGCGAGACCCCGGCGTCCTTGTCCTGGTCGAAGTCGCCGAGCACGACGACCTTGCCCTCCGCCTCCGCCGCGGAGCGCCGGACGAGCATGTCCCCGCCGACGAAGACGTTGATGTTGCTGTCCCGCCCGGCCGGGGCGCCGTTGTTCGGGTCCGGGTACGCGTCGGGGCACTGGCTCCCCAGACAGGGACCGAGCCCGCCGGGCAGCGGATCCGCGACGGCGGCCCCGGCCGCGCCTCCGACCAGCAGGGCGGCCATGGCGGCGACGGACATGCGCGCGCTGATTTTTCCCATGAGCGCACTATGTGAAGTCCCCGCCCCGCCCGGGAGCAGACACGCCCCCGGCACCCCCGAACGGGCCCCCGAGCGGAGCGCCTAGGCCGGCTTGAGCTCCTGCCGCTGCCGCCCCAGCCCCTCGATCTCCAGCTCCACCACGTCACCGGCCCGCAGGTACGGCTTCGGCTCGGGCTGGCCCATGGCGACGCCCGCCGGTGTGCCGGTGTTGATGACGTCGCCGGGGTAGAGGGTCATGAACTGGCTGACGTAACGGACCACTTCCGCCACGGGGAAGATCTGGTCGGCGGTGCTGCCGTCCTGCTTGAGTTCGCCGTTGACCCAGAGCTTCAGGCCGAGCGCCTGCGGGTCCTGCACCTCGTCCGGGGTCACCAGCCACGGTCCGAGCGGGTTGAACGTCTCGCAGTTCTTGCCCTTGTCCCAGGTGCCGCCGCGCTCGATCTGGAACTCGCGCTCCGACACGTCGTGCGCGACCGCATAGCCGCCGACGCAGGCGAGCGCGGCCTCGTGGGACTCGACGTAGCGGGCCGTACGTCCGATGACCACGGCCAGCTCCACCTCCCAGTCGGTCTTGGTGGAGCGGCGCGGGACGAGCACGGTGTCGTCCGGGCCGACCACCGTGTCCGCCGCCTTGAAGAAGACGACGGGCTCGGCGGGCGGCTCGGCGCCGGTCTCGGCGGCGTGGTCGTGGTAGTTCAGGCCGATGCACACGACCTTGCCGATCCGGGCCACCGGCGGACCGACGCGCAGGCCCGCGCAGTCAAGGGCGGGCAGCTCCCCGGAGGCGGCAGCCGCCCGTACCCGGTCGAGCGCGGCGTCGTCCGCGAGCAGCGCCCCGTCGACGTCGGTGACGAGTCCCGACAGGTCGCGGAGGGTTCCCTCGGCGTCGAGGAGCGCGGGGCGCTCGGCTCCGGCGGGTCCGACTCGCAGCAGCTTCATGGTGTAACTCCCTCTGATCTAGGAGGAGCCTCCATGGCAAGGTGCGGCCTCAGCCATCGGAGGTCTGGTCGATCCTCCAAGTTCGGCGTCCAGTCCGCAATACCCCGTTCACGGACTGGACCCGGCGCCCGGCTCAGACGGGGAGCGCCGCCGCGCCCGCGTACGGCATGTCGCGGTAGAGGACGGCGCGCTCGACGGAGCTCCACGTCGTCGACGTGACGATGTACAGCGCGGCGGCGAGCGGCACGTAGGCCACCGAGAACAGGGTCATGAACGACATCAGCGGCATGAACTTCGCCATCGCCCCCATGCCCGGCATCTGCGGCTGGTCCGCGGCGGGCGTCGCGGCCGCCGACAGCGCCATCTGCCGCTTCGTACGGCGGTAATTGAAGGTCGCCACGACCGCGACGAGCACGAACAGCGCCACGTACACCAGCCCCTGCGCCCCGAACAGCCCGCCGTGCGCGAGCGCGTCCTTGAAGCGTCCGCCGAGCGGGGCGGCGCCCAGGGTGTGGCCGAGCAGGCCGTTGGGCTCGCCGCCGATGCTGCTGTTGGAGAACAGGTGGTAGGTCAGGAAGAACGCCGGCATCTGGAACAGCATCGGCAGGCAGCCGGAGAGCGGGGAGACCTTCTCCTCGCGGTGCAGTTCCATGATCGCCTTCTGGAGTGCCTCGGGGCTCTTCTTGTGCTTCTTCCGGAGCTCGGCGATGCGCGGCTGAAGCTTGAGCCGGTCACGCTGGCCCCGGGCGCCGGCCCGCGACAGGGGATGCACGAGGAGCCGTACGAGCGCGGTGAACAGGACGATCGCGGCGGCGGTGGCCGAGGCGTGGAACAGCGGCTGGAGCAGCGTGGCCAGGTGCTCGACCAGGCTGGCGAAGACGGACATGAACGACGACATGGGTGAGCCCTCCGGGGGTCTCGTCGTGCCGGAAACGTAAAGGATTTCGGCGTGACGGACCGCGGGCCCGGCAGGAGGAGAGCGCCGGTCAGCGAGCCGTCGGGACGAGACGGCCGGGTGCTCGGGGGCGGGGGCGCCCCGACGCGTCGGGGTCGCGCTGCGGCAGGAAGGCCGTGCGCTGCTCGCGGTCCCGCATCGCCGTGCGCACGCTGGTGGGCGGCACGGCGGGCGCGGAGCGCGCGGTGAGCAGGGAGCAGACGGCGAGCGCGGAGCCCGCGGCGGCGGTCGCGGCGAGCGCGACGGCCCCGGCGAGGCTGCCGGTGTCGACGAGGACGGACTCGACGAGGAGGAACAGCAGCAGGGCGGCCGGGCGCAGGGTCGTGGACCAGGTGCTCGTGCGACTCATGCGGCGTCCTCCTCTCGCGTGCGGATCAGTTCCGTACGGGTGTCCGGCCGAACAGGCGTCCTGCCAGTTATACAGGCTCGGTCACGAGCGGCTGAAGAAGGCGGGGCACGCTCAGGGAGTCTGCCACTTCTGCGCCGTGTTCCCCGAGCACCAGGCGATCTGGAGCGGGGTGCCGTCCGCGGTGGCGGCGTTGGCGACGTCCAGGCACTTGTCGGCCGCGACGTTGACGACGTCCGCGTTGGGCGAGATGCGCCACTGGCGCACGTTCGATGTGTCGCAGCGCACCATCACGAGGCGGGAGCCGTCCTTGGTCGAGTTGCCCGCCGTCGACAGGCACGTGCCCTGGTTGCGCAGGGTGCCGTCGGAGGCGAAGAACCAGACCTGGTCGGCGCCGCCGTCGCAGGCGCGCAGCTGCAGGCCGCCGGACATCCGCTGGGCGCACTTGCCGGCGAGGCCCTTGACCGGCCCCTTGGGGCCCGTGAGCTTCGTCGTCGCGGGTGCCTTCTTGGTGGTGTCCGACGAGGAGTCGTCACTCTTCGACCCCGACTTCGTGTCCGAGCCCGAGCTCCCGGAACCGGTGGTCGGCCTGCTCCCGGCCGCGGGGGCGCCCGCGTGGACGGTGACGGTGGGCGCCGGCTTCTTCTTCTCCTCGGGGCTCTTCGACGCGGCCGTCGCGCTCGCCGAGCCGTCGGGCGTCGGCGCCGAGGTGGGGCTCTGCGACACGGAGGCCGACGGCACGGGGGGCGGCACCGACCGCGAGCTGTCCGGCCCCGAGGAGAGCCCGTGGGCGAGCGCGGTGCCGCCGAGGACCGCGCCGGTGACGGCGGCGACCGACCCCACCGTCACGAAGACCCGGCGGCCGGGCATCAGCCCGATCCGCACGCGGGACGGCTTGTCGGTGTACGTCTGGGAGAAACGGGTCGGTGGCACGGGACCTCCGGCGGTGGCTGCGGTCGGACGGGGGACGGGAGCGGGGGCGGCTGGTTCAGCGCAGCGCGCTGGGCACGGGCAGGTCGGCCTCCTCCAGGACCATCAGCTGGGCCGTGCCGGGGTCGACCAGCTCGGCCATGCGCAGCGCCTGCCGCTCGGTCATCTGCTGGAAGAGCTGGCGCGCGGTGCGGCCGTTGCCGAACGCCGCGTCGCGCGGGATGGACTCGATGTGCGTCGACAGCGCCTTGCGGGCGCCTTCGCTCAGCTCGTAGCGGTGGCGCTGCGCCTGGTGCTCGACGATGGAGACGACCTCCTGGGAGGTGTAGTCGGCGAACAGCAGGGTGCGGGTGAAGCGGGAGGCCAGGCCCGGGTTGGAGGAGATGAAGCGGTTCATGTCGGCGGGGTAGCCGGCGGCGATGACGACGACCTCGTCGCGGTGGTCCTCCATCAGCTTCACCAGCGTCGCGATGGCCTCGGTGCCGAAGTCGTTGCCGACGGCGGCCGGTACGAGCGCGTAGGCCTCGTCGATGAAGAGCACTCCGCCCCGGGCCCGCTGGAACGCCTCGGTCGTCTTCGGGCCGGTGTGGCCCACGTACTCGCCGACCAGCGCGGACCGGTCGACCTCGACGAGGTGGCCGTGGCCGAGCAGGCCCAGTGCCTTCAGCAGCCGGCCGTAGAGCCGCGCGACCGTCGTCTTGCCGGTGCCGGGGTTGCCGGCGAAGACGAGGTGGCGGCTGAGCGGCGGCGCGGGCAGGCCCGCCTCCTGCCGCATCCGCACGGTCTGCATCAGCTTGACCATGCCGCTGACGTCGCGTTTCACGCCGTCGAGCCCGACGAGTTCGTCCAGTTCGCCCAGCAGGTCGGCGAGCGTCTCGGGCTCGGGCTCCGGCTCGCCCTCCAGGGACGGCTCGGCCTCGCCCGTGGCCACCGGCGCACCGGCGACGGGTCCGGCCGGGACGCCGGTGCCGGTGCGGACCGGCGGCGCGCCGCCCGCCTTGGCCGCGCCGCTGAGGTTCGTGGGCAGCACCGGGGTGGTGACGTCCACGGCGACGCACTCCTCGAAGACGGGGGCCGCGCCGTCGGCGAGCCCCACGTCCCGGGCGCAGTCCAGGACCCGGCAGCGGCGCAGCGTCGGCGCGGCGCCCGCGCCGACGTGCACGGCGGGGAAGCCGCTGCCCGACAGGTCGCAGTCGGTGAGGGTGCCGCCCGAACCGGCGCCGAACAGCACACCGTTCTTGCCCGCGCCGCTCACCCGTACGCCGCGGAGCTCCGGCTCGGCGCCGTCGCGGACGACGATGCCGCTGCCCGCCGCGTCGGTCACCGAGCCGCCGTCCATGGCCAGCCGCGCCCCGCCGTCCACGGTGACACCGGCGCCGCCGGCCGCCACCACGTCGACGTGCGCCAGCTCCACGACGGCGCCCGTCGCCACCACGAGGCCGTCGCCGCTCTGCCCGGCCAGCCGGGTTCCGCGTATCTCGCACGGCTCGGTCGAGGTGAGCCGCAGCCCCGCCTCGCCGCCCGTCACGGTCGAGTCGCGCAGCACCAGCGCGCTCTCGCCCGACGTGTGGATGCCGTCCATCCGCGCGCCGACCAGCGCGCAGGTGTCGATCTCGGCGCGCGCCGACTGGGTGACCGTCAGGAGATGGGTTCCGCCGCCGCGCAGTCCGCTGCCGGTCAGCCGGGCCCGGGACGCGCCGCCGAGCCGTACCGCGCCCGCCGCGCAGTCGGCGACGGTGGCGCCGGTCAGCTCGACGGTGGAGCGCTCGCCGCCGGTGACGCCCGCGCCGCCCGCGCCCGTGAGGCGGCAGGAGTCGGCGCGCAGGCGGGCCTCACCGGCCGCGACCAGCGCGTCCTCGCCCGCGTCGACGACCCGGCAGTCCCGCAGTTCCACGACCGCGCCGTGCTCGGCGTGCACGCCCGCGCGGGCCGGTGCCACGACCCGGCAGTCCTCCAGGAGGGCGGTCGAACCGTCCTGGGCCAGCAGCCCGTTGCGTCCCGCACCGGTCAGCAGGCCGTCGCGGATCATGAGCCGCGCCCCGCCGCGGGCCCGCACCGAGGAGCCGGAGTGGTCGCGCACCCGCAGGCGCTCCGCGGTGAGCGTCGCCGCGTCCGAGAGCACCACCCCGATGCCCTGCACGGACTCGATGACGGTGTCCTCCAGGTGCGCCCGCGCGTCCCCGCGCAGGTGCAGCGCCGCGTGGTGCGCGCCGTGCAGCCGTACGCGCCGCAGCCACAGCACCCCGCCGGAGGTGGGGTCGTCGAGCAGCGGGGCCATGTCGTCGGGGATCTCCGGGAAGCCGCCCGGCGCGGTGGGGGCCACCGGCCTGGTCGAGCCGAGCACCTCCACCCGGCCGTGCGCGACCTCGCAGTCGTCCAGCGCCAGCGCGGACGCCTCCGCCACCCGCAGCAGTACTTGCGTGGGGTCGGCGCCGCGCACCGTCAGGCCGCGCAGCACGCAGTCGGGCGCGGCGATGGTCACGGCGCCGCCTGCGGGCGGCCGCACCACGACCGACCCTTCGCCGAACTCGGGGACGAGCGTGACCCGGCGGCGCAGGTGCAGCTCCTCCTCGTACTCGCCGGGGGCGATCGCCACCACGGCGCCGGACGGGGCGGCGGCGAGCGCGTCGGCGAGGGTGCGGTGGCTGCCCCGGCCGCGGGGGCCGACTCGGATCACCGGTTGCTGGTTCATGTGGTTCCTCCGCCGTCCCCAGTCGTCTCCGGCGGGGCCGCGGGCGCGGTGATGCCGAGCCAGTCGCGCACCTGGGCGCCGAAGAAGAACGTGGAGAAGGACTTGTCGATCATCTTGCCGATCGCCGGCATCACGAAGATGTCCATGACGCCCTGCCGGTGGTACCAGCGGCCGGCGATGTTGTTCTGCATCAGGTTGCGGGCCGCACCGATGCTCGCCCCGCCGATGAGTCCGCCGAGCGCTCCCGCCCCGCCGTACGCCGCGGCGTCGGCGCCGCTGAGGTACACCGTGTTGCCGTTGGCGTCCTTCACTCCGAAGACGGCGGCGGTCGCGGCGCCGCTCGCGAAGGCGCCGACAGCGCCGCTGATGGAGCTGTTGGCGAAGTCGTAGACGCCGGAGCGCCAGCGCATGACCTTCTCGTTGCCGGCCCACTCGGCGCCCCAGCTGTCGTCGTTGGGGCGCAGGCCGTAGGGCTTGCCCGCGTCGACGTTGGAGAGGCCGTTCTTCCAGGCGCCGCCGCGCCCGGCGATCAGGTGGCCGGTGGTGAAGACGCCCTTGCTGCCGGCGGCGATGGTCGCGCCGAACGCGGCCTTCGCCACGTCCATCGGTGTGAACGGCTGCCCGGTGGCGGCGGAGGCGATGCCGTAGACGGCGAGGTTGAGCACGAAGTCGACGATCCACTCCTGGCCCATCTCCATGGCCAGTTGCTGGAACGCCTTGGTGACGAACGGCGCGTAGGTGGCCTCACCGGCGACCGACGGGCCGAACTTCCACCGGTTGGGCTCGCGCAGCATCCGGCTGAAGCCCCGGTACTCGTTGGCGAGTCCGGTGAAGTTCGTCTCGCGGCCGACCGGGGTGTGGGCCCAGTCGGGCGTGACGCGGTCCAGCAGCGTCGTCCGGCCGAAGGCGTCGGTGTTCCAGACGTAGCCCGACAGGGAGCGCTCGTTGATGACGGTGATGCCGTCGGCGCCGTACTGACGCCAGTGCTTGCCCCACTCCTCGCTCTCCAGGAACGTGTTGTTGGTCAGCAGCTTCTTCTCGCGGACCATCACACCGGTGTCGAACTCCTTCCAGACGTGCGCGTTGAACACGTCGCCCGGGTTCGCGGTGTACTCCCGTACGCGGAAGGGCTGGTCGGTGAAGAAGGAGCGGACGGCGCCGGTGGTCTGCTTGACCGGGATCACCTGGATGTTCTGGTTCAGGCTGGGGACGCTGTCCTCCCAGCGCGCTCCCGGCTTCCACGAGGTGAGGGCCGTGTTGCCGTCGAACCAGGTGCGGACGCGGTCGCCCTGTCCGGTGCCGAACTCCTTGATGTTGCCGTGCCGGTCGATCTTGTTCCAGTTCCACACCTCGACGCCGTTGCCGTCCCGCGAGACGCGCCAGGCGTCCGCGACGTCGCCGTCGGAGAGGATGCGGTGCTCGCGCACCAGCAGGCCGCCGTCGAAGTCCTGGTAGGACTCCTTGTCCCAGCCCCAGCGGTCCACGTCCCGGCTGTTCGCGGTGTAGCGGACGCCGGTGTTGCCGTTGCCGTCGTTCCAGGTGAAGTGGGTGCCGTCGGCGTGGCCGGTCGACGTGATCTGGACGGTTCCGGCGCCGTTCGGCGTCGGCCAGGTGTCGGACCGGGAGAGGACGAAGCCCTGGTGGTCGAAGCGGGTCCAGTCGCCGGTGCCCGAGTGCACCTGCACGCGGAAGTCCCGGTCGCCGCTGCCCGCGTTGCCGTCGGGCCGCACCGCCGGACGGGGGCGGAACTCGACCATCGAGCCGTCGGACAGGCCGGTGCGCGCCACGTGCCAGCCGCCGCCACCGGAGGTGTACCAGTCGCCGTCCTGGCGGTTGGGGTGGAACTGGTCCTGCCACTTCACGGTGAGGCCGGCGCTGCCGCCCGGCGTCACCTGGAACTCGCCGTTGACGTAGGTGCGGGTGCCCTGGAGCTTGCCCTCGCCCTCCGACCACGGCAGGTGGTTGGGCTGCGCCGGGACGCCGTTCGGGTGGGCGCCGGTGGTGGGCAGCGCGACGTCGCCGGTCTTCAGGTCGTTGCCGCTGCCCAGCTTCCGCGTCTCGCGCACCACTTCGCCGACGTTGGCCGCGCCCGGCGTGGTGACGATGTCGGTGACGGTCGAGTCCATCGAGGTGAAGCGGATGCCGCTCAGCGGCGCCCCGCCGCCGGCCGGGGTCTGCGTGAACCGCGCGACCTGGAGCCTGCTGTCCCCGGCGAGCCAGGGCGCGGCGTGCTCCAGCTGGCTGGTGCGGTAGTCGAAGGTCATGAAGCGGCGGAAGTTGACCGGCGGGCGCTGCTCGGCGAGGCGGCGCACCTCCAGGCTGGAGCCGTCCGCGAGATCCTTGAACGCGCCGGTCTCCTTGGCCTGCGGCGAGTGCGAGACCCAGCTGGTCTTCGGTGTGCCGTCGGCGTTCATCTCCAGCTGGAAGTAGCGGCGCACGTCGTGCGGACTGGCCTGGAAGCGGCCGAACTTCTCGTGCACGACGATCGTCCGGCCCGCGTTGTTCGGGTCGGGCATCCGGTCGGTGAAGCCGCGGCCGGCACCCCAGTCGCGGGTGCCCTGCGCGAGGTGCTGGAAGTCCTCGTCGTAGCGGTGCCAGGTGCCGGTGGCCAGGGACTGGGTGGCGGGGTGGTTGTCCAGCGTGCCGAGGACGTGCCCGCCGTCGGGGTTGAGCTGGAAGTGCCGTACGCGGACGTCGAGTCCGTTGACGCTGCGCACGTCGAACCAGCTGCGGCCGCTCTCGCCCCAGTGCCGGGTGCCGTGCCGGACGACGGTGCCGCCCGCGTCGACCTCGGCCCAGGTGCCGCGCTGGCCGGTGCGCGAGAAGTCGCCCGCCCCGCCGGTCCCGTGGAAGGCGTACAGGGTGTGCCCGCCCGGGAGCGGCCGGCGCTCGTACACGTCGTTGCCGGAGTGGCTGACGAGGCTGACGCGGCCGTTGTCCAGGCCCTTGGCGCCGATGGTGCCGCTCTCGAACCACGCGTTGGCGTTGTGCGCCGGCACGCCGCCCGGGGTCTGCTTGACCAGCTGCCAGGTGCCGGTCGAGCCGTCCGCGGGGTAGGTCAGGTCGTAGTGCCGGCCCGGCTGGACCGCACCCTTGTGGAACGGCACGATCCGCTCGCCGGAGAGGCGGCCCCCGCCCTCGTACGTCCGGAACTCGCCGGCGCGCGCCCCGGCTCCGTCGGTGACGCGGAAGTCGGTGCCCTGCGCGGCGACCTGGACGCCGGGCACCGGCCGGAGGTTGCCGTCGACCACGCGCGGCGGGCCGTCGGTGGTCACCAGGTAGCGGGAGGCGTTCGGGGTGCCGGGGGTCACGTCGGAGAGCCGGGCGAGGTCGTAGGTGGTGCCGCGGACGCCGTCGGTGACGTGTGCCCCGAGGCCGGTGTTGTCCGCCGGGCGGATCGTGGCGTGCAGGTCGCCGTTGGCCCCGAAGAGCCGTACGTCCCCGCCCGGGTCGGTGACGCGGAAGCCGCCGCCGGTCAGCGTGTCGACCGTGTGGCCCGCGACGGGCCGGAGGTTGGCGTCCAGGACGCGCGGCACGGGGTTGCCGACGGTCTGGAGGTGCTCCGCGCCGCGCAGGCCGTTTCCGTCGGCGAGGCGTAGAGCTTCGAGGTTGGTGGTGCCGTCGGCGGCGTGGACGGTCACCGTGGTGGCGTCCGTGACGAGCAGTTGGTTGCCCGGCAGCGGCGCCAGCGTGGTGCCCGCGACCGGGGCGCCGTCGGGACCGCGCAGCGTGTGGGGTCCCCCGGCGACGGTCGGGACCGTCGCGAGCCGGTCGTCGCGGCCGAGGCGCACCACCTGGTGCGTGAGGTCGCCCGCTCCGTCGACGAGGACGTGGTGTCCGCCGTCCTGTACGCGGAAGCCGCCCGCCGGGTTGCCGGTCTGCGGCACGACGCGGCCGCCCGCGACGGGGGCCAGCGCCCCGTCGAGCAGCTGCGGCCCACCGGCGCCGGGCAGCGTGCCGAAGAGCCTGCCGTCGAGTCCGGGCGCGTGCAGCGCGGTGGCGTCGAAGGAGTACGCGCCGTTCGCGCCGTGCACCCGGATGTCGCCGCGTACGTCGGTGATGTGGAAGGTGCCGTCCGGGGCGCGGACGACGCCGTGTCCCATGAGGTCCGTGCCGAGTCCGGTCCGCAGGTGCGCTTCGAGGGTGCCGTCGGTGCGGGTGAAGGCGAAGGTGTCGGCGCCCGGGCCCGCGGGGCCGCGCAGGGTGACCACCTGGTGGGTGAGGCCGCCCCGGGGGTCGACGGCGATGTGCACCGCGCCGTGCTCGACGCGGAAGCCGCCGCCGGTCAGCGCGGTGACGCCCGCCCCGGCCATCGGGGTGCCGTCGGGCCGCACCAGGCCCGTGGGCAGGCCGTCGTCGCCGAACCGCACGAGGGCGCCGCCGAGTCCACCGCCGCCCACCGGGAGGCCGGTGAAGAGCGGGGCGCCGTTGTGGACGTCGTGCACCGCGACCGTGGCGTCGGGCTGCGAGAGGTGCAGCGTGTCGCCGTGCCGGACGAGGGTCGTGGCGGGGACGGGGGTGCCGGTGGCGGTGAACGGGTGCGCCACCGGGTGCTGGCCACCGGCCGGGATGTGGGCGAAGACCGACTGCCCGCCCGCGCCGGGGAGCGGCACCGCGTCGTGGGTGTGGATGCCGCCCGCGTCGACGACGAGGTGCTGCCCGCCGTGCTCGATGCGGAAGCCGCCGCCGTCGAGCGCGGTCACCGAGGCGCCGTCGAACGGCGTGCCGTCGGAGTGGACGAGCGTCGGCGCCTGCCCGGGCCCGGCGGCAGGGCGGACGAACGCGCCGTCGGGGCCGCCGGTGACGGGCAGCGCCTGGTGGGAGAAGGCGCCGTCGGGGCGGTGGACGTCGACCAGGTTGCCGCCGCCGGTGCGGGTGACGTGGTAGACGCCGCCGCCGTCGGCCGGTGCGGTGACCGTGCCGGGGGTGGGCGCGCCCAGTTCGTCGGTCAGGGCCAGCGGCCCGGCGCCGCCGCCGTGCGGGGCGACGACGTGCAGGTCCGTGCCGTGGCCGCCGCTGCCGTGCAGCCGCAGGCCGTCGTGGGTGGGCAGGCCGGTGACGGGGCTGTGCGTCTGGAAGCCGTTCGGGGTGGGCACGTGCAGACCGTTGTCGACCAGGCGGACGGGGCCGCCGCCGAGCGGCAGGCCGCCCGCGTCGAGGTGCTGGACGCCCACCGGCGCGTTGTGCGCGTCGAGCCGGAGCACGACCGTCGAGTCGCCGAAGTGGCCGCCGCGCAGCGCGAACGTCTGCTCCCCGCCGGTGAAGTGGTAGCCGGTCCCGTCGAAGGCGAAGTCGGACCGGAAGGAGCGCACTCCCTGGGTCCACTCGGCGTGCAGCTGGACGACGCCGTCCGCGTTCGTGTCCGTCCAGGCCCTGACGGGCTGTCCGCCGGCCGCGCCCGCGACGGTGACCGTGGGCTGTGCCGCGCCGCCTGCGTGGACCTGGAGCTGGACGCCGGTGAGGCCCGGCACGTGCACGGTGAGGTGGGCGGGCGGGGCGACCGCGGGGACGGCGACGTTCGCGGAGGCGCCCGTGCCGCCGGGGAGCGTGGAGCCGCTCGGCACCATCTCCATGGAGACCGTGTTCGAGCCTCCGGTCACCTGTACGTCGATGACCTCCTCGTTCACGAGGGGGTGGCCCTGGGCCGCGTCGAGCCCGTAGTCGAGCCGCCGGACGCCGCCACCGTTCGGGAGGTCGTACTCCAGGCGCAGGATCCGCTGGTCCCCGACGGTGAACGACGAGGTGCGCACGTCGGTGGAGCCGTTGCCGCGGACCGTGACGTCGACAAGCCGGCCGTCTCCCGGGGTGGCGGGGGTGACGTCCACCCGTACGCCGGGCAGGTGCGGGATGTTCGTGAAGGTGTGCTGGAGGTCGTAGGCGACGTGGACCATGTTCACCCGGATGTCCTGGGTGAAGACGGACTTCGCCCCGCCGAACCCGGCCAGGGTGAGGTCGTCGCCGCGGAAGAGGGCGTTGAGGCCCGCGATGGACACGCTGCTGCCGTCGAAGGCGGCCGGCGCCTCGTTGACGGAGGCGGTACCGGGCGCGGCGGGTGTCTCCACGGCCCCGGCGGGCGGGGTGGTGAGGGCACCGGAGGCGGGGGTGGGAACCGTCGTCGACGGCACCGACTGCGCGGCGGCGACCGGGACGACGGCGGGCTGCGGCAGGGCCGTCGGCGCGACGCTCGGCAGCGCGGCGGCCCCGGTCGGCACCGCACCGGCGACCGGCGGGGCGTCGACCCCACCCGTGACGGCGCCCACGCCCGGCGTGTCGACCCCGCCCAGCCCCGGCGTGTCGACTCCGCCGGCCGAAGGGACGGACACGGCAGAGGAGTTGACGGTCGGCGCGGTCACGCCGCTCGTCGAAGGGACCGAGACGGAAGAGGCGTTGACGGTCGGCGCGTTGACGGCCGAGGCGTTGACGGTCGGAGCGGTCACCGCGCTCGTCGGGGGAACCGTCACCGCCGAAGCATTCACGGTGGGCACGTTCACGCCCGACCCGGTCACCCCGCCCACCGAAGGCACCGACACCGTCGAGGCGTTGACGGTGGGTACGTTGACGGCCCCCGCGGTGACCCCACCGGTCGAAGGAACGGACACGGCCGAAGCGTTGACGGTCGGCGCGTCGACCGCCCCCGCGCTCACCCCGCCCACCGACGGGACCGACACCGTCGAAGCGTTGACCGTGGGTACGTTGACGGCCGCCCCGGTCACCCCACCCACCGAAGGGACCGACACCGTCGAGGCGTTGACGGTCGGTGCCGTCACCGCGCCGACCGACGGAACGGACACACCCGAGGCGTTGACGGTCGGCGCGTTGACCACCGCGCCCGTCACGTTCGACGTGCCGAGGTTCACGGCCGGCGGTGTCAGGCCGACGGTGTTCACCACGGGCGCCGTCGGCGGCGCGAGGTTGACCGCCGGTGCGCCCGTGAGGCCGCCCGCGGTGACGGCGGTGACCGGCGGCACCTCCATCTGCGTCACGTTCGGCGTGAGGTGGGAGAGCGCGGGCATGGTGATCGGGGCCGTGGCGGCGTTGAGGCCACCGACCGGCACGGTCAGGCTCTCCCGCCCGACCAGGCCCGTCGCGCCCGGCAGGTCCGTGATCTGCGCGCCCAGCGACGGCAGGTTCATCTGGATCGCGTTCGGCGAACTCACGTGGAGCGTCGGGGCGTCCAGCGACGTGACCGAGGGCGCCACGTTCGGCACGTTCACCGAGAGGCCGCCGGGGGCCACCCCGCCGCCGAACGCGACCGAGGGCGCCGTGACGGCCCCGAGCGACGGCATCTGCACGCCACCGGCGACGGCCCCGACGTGCGGCACCGCGCCGAGCTGCGGCATCGCCACTCCGGGCACGGACACCGCGCCGACACCCGGCGTCGCCACCGACCCCAGGTTCGGCATCGACACCCCCGGCACACTCACGGCGCCGACAGCAGGGGCGGCCGACCCCAGGTTCGGCATCGCCACCGCCGGTACGGACACCGCGCCGATGCCCGGCGCCGCCGCTCCCGGGGTGAGGCCGGAGACGTCCGGGGCGGCGGTGATGCTCTGCACCGGGCCGAGTTGGGGCAGCGGCATGTTCAGCGCGCCGCCGGACATGCCGAGCGCGCCCGGCGCGGAGATGTCGACGATCTTCGTGCCGACGGAGGGCGGGGCCAGGTCGAAGGAGACGCCGAACTCGGGCAGCGAACCGAAGTTGACCGCCACCGGCATCGGAATGGCCGCGCCGCCGCCGAAGCCCGGCAGGCCACCGCCCGGCACCAGGTTCATCGGCGGCATGTTCACGCCGTGCATGCCGACCGAGCCGACGTTCACGCCGATGTCGGCCGCGGCGTGGGTGGGCGGGGTGCGCATGCCGCCGAGGCCGACGTGCGGCAGGCTGGTGAGCGCCGTACCGGGTGTGAAGAGCGTGAAGCCGGACGCCACACCGCCGGAGACCTTGCTGGCCGCGCCGATGAACTCGCCGTTGACGAAGGCGCCGTAGCGGTACATGCCGAAGATGCCGCGGTCGATGAAGCCGATCTTCAACGCCACGGCCAGGCCATGGCCCATCTCGTCCGCCGCGACGGGCAGGAAGAGCCGCAGCCCCTTCAGGCCGCTCAGCCCGGCCGCCATGCCGCTGCCGAGGCCCTTGATGCCGTTGATCCCGGTGGCCAGGGCCCGCAGGCCGAAGAAGGACTTCGCGCCCGCCGTGTTGATGATCATCAGGTCGACGGCGGCGGGGAAGAACCCGAAACTCTTGCCGAGCGACGCAGGGTCGAAGCGGATCCCGTTCAGGCCCTTGAGCCCGTTCAGGCCGTTCAGACCGGGTGAGAAGTGCAGGCCGCCGAAGCCCTTCATGCCCTTGAGGCCGTTCAGCCAGACGCTGGTGGCCTTGAAGGAGTCGTCGAGGCCGAGGGTGAGCCGGCCGAAGAGCCCGAGCGCGTTCGGCCCGCCCGTCAGCAGGTTCTTGCCGCCGGCGAAGCCCTTGGTGCCGAGGCCCTTGAGGCCGTTCCAGAGCTGGCCGACCTTCAGGCCCTTGGTGGTGGGCGCGATGACACCGAGGATCGACATGATCAGGTCGGTGACGCTGGCGTCGCCGTTGGCGAAGTCGACCGCCGTCTTGATCAGCAGCGCCACGTTGAGGGCGATGGCGAACAGCGCCACCGGGCCGCCCACGAGGATCGCCGGGATCACCAGGATCAGCGCCAGCCAGCCGAGCGCCTTCCAGATCTCCTCGCACTCGTCGATCGGCGAGGCGATGGACTCCGCCGCCGTCTCCAGCGCGCTCGCCGCCGTCTGCGCGGCCTGCTCCAGGATGTCCTTCGCGTCGTCCGCGGTGGCCTTGTGCGCGTTGCGGCCGTCTTCGTCGTCCTCGTCGAGCGCCGCCGCCTGCGACAGCGCGTCGTCGGCCCTGCGCTGCTGCTCGCGCATCACGCCCGCGTAGGTGCGCAGGGCGCTCCTGGCGTCCTCCTGGGCCTGCCGGAACGTCGTCACGTACTTGCGCAGATCATCGTCGATGATCTTCCGCAGCGCGTCGCCGGTCTTGCCGACGAAGGCGCCGCCGGTGGTGTCGCGGACCTCCGTGAGTCCCTTGTCGATGAGGTCGGCGAGGTCGACCAGATCGCCTTGCGACGTGATCACCGCGTCGATGCCCACCGGGTCGCCGGGGGTGGGATCGGAGTCCATGCGGAGGGCGTTCCAGTCTCCGGGGCGGGGCATCGGCCGCTTCCTCCTCGGTCTCACCGGCACAGTCGCCTGGGTTGGCTGTCCCGTCCACGCACGGGAGGCGGGGGCGGTTCACCCCCGGCACACGGAATTTTCGAGAGGCCGCGGAATGCGGCCGGAATCCGGATTTTCCGCGGGCCGCGGAATCCGTCGGGGCGGGAGGTGAACCACAGGGGCCCGTGGTGCGTGGACGGGGCGGCACAGACCCGTGAGGCTCCGCGAGGGGAAGGCGAACAGGTGGCGGACTTCTCTATCGACTATTCGCTTCTGCAGCAGGTCCAGCAGAAGATGCACTCCCTGGCCGACCAGGCCGACTCGGGCGGCGCCACGGGCGCGTTCAAGGAGATGGGCGAGGCGAGCGCCTCGGACCGGCGCGGCACGCTCGGTCACGCCGGGCTCTCCACCTCGTTCAATCTCTTCTACCGGCGCTCCTCCAGCCGCACCAAGGACGCCAAGGACGGCCTGAACCAGCTGGCCGACATGTTCGCCTCGGTCGCGAACACCTTCTTCGACGCCGACGCGCAACTCGCGGGCTCGGCCGGCCTCATGGGCCAGAGCATCGGGCTCGGCGACTGGCGCAACGAGAAGGCGGCCCACGACGAGTGGGTGCAGGACAAGTCCGACTGGGACGCCTATCTGGAGAAGATCGGCGCCGACGACTACTTCGCGGAACATCCCGACGACTCGATCCGCATGGTGTGCACCAGCCCGGACGCGCCCGCCTTCTGCACCGCGTGGAAGGCGGACGACGCGGCCGGTACGGCGCCCATCAACCCCGGCGAGGAACCGCCCAAGCCCGCGGAGAACCCGCCCACCTCGTACTCGTACGAGGACAGCAAGGGCAAGGTCGACGTGACGGTCGAACTCGACGACGACAACAACGTCATGAAAGAGACCCAGAAGATCACGAGCACGGACGGCCAGTCCTACACCTCGACCACTGTCTACGACAGCGCGCCGAAGATGGTCGGTCCCGAGGGCGATCAGTTCGACGCCCGCGACTACACCATCACCACGGACTACGCCGACGGCTCCACGACCACCACGAAGGTCGTCATCGACGACGACGGCTCCGGAACGATGACGGAGACCGACGACGACGGGGAAACCACCGTCTCCACCCGCAGCGGCCCCGACGCCGACTGGGAGGAACAGGACGACGGGGACGACGACTGACCATCCCCCGCACCCCGCTTCACCCACAGGAGAGGAAAACCCATGGCCGGCAACATCGCCCTGAGCTACCCCGAGATCGAGCGGGTCTCCGGCGTGCTCGACACCAGTGTCGACTCCACGCTGGTGCCGCGCATGAGCGAGGCCAAGCAGGAGGTGGAGAACCTCCTCACCAACGGTCTGGTGCTGAGCAAGTCCAGCCCCCAGCTCACCGACCAGTACAACGACTTCAACACCAAGCTCACCGACGCGATGAACGCGATCAAGTCCTTCGCCGACCAGTTCCGTCAGATCAAGACGAGCTTCGAGTCGATGGACGCGGACATCGCGGAGAAGGTCGCCAGCAGCGGCAAGTAGGTCACGGCCGGCACCACCCACCCACATCAGGACGGAGACTGAGCACGATGGCTAACACCGACATCTACGCCGATTACGACCAGGTGGCGACGACCGCCTCCACGATGAGCCACAAGCTCGCCGACATCTCGCACGAGCTGGCCAACCTGGAGACGACCGTCTCGGGTCTCCTCCAGGACGGCCTGGTGCTCGAGAAGGCCAGCAAGGCGCTCCAGGACTCCTACGACGACTTCAGCAGGCAGTTGAAGGAGTCCTCGCAGGGCATCCAGTCGTTCGCCGACACCTTCTCCAAGATCGCCGAAGGCCTTGCGCAGGCGGACTCCGACATCACGACCTCGGTGCAGAACGCCGGCAAGTGACCGCGAGCGAGAGGGCCGGCACCCCTTACCGGGGTACCGGCCCTCTCGTGTCGCCGGGCGTCGGGGCCCGCCCGTCGGTCGCTCGGCTCAGTCGCTCAGCGTCGTGAACGGGACCTGGACCGCGACGGCCGCGCCGGACTCTCCTGCCGTCCAGCCCCGGCCCACCGGCAGCGCCATCCGGACCTGCTCCGCGGAGATCCGGGTGCCGATGAGGTCGCCCTCGCCGATGCTCTTCGGGCCGAGCAGCACACCCTGACGCGCCCGGCGGGCCACGCCCACCCAGCCCAGCGTCGACATCGACTCGGGCAGACCGGCGAGCAGCAGCCCGAGCCCCCGGTCGCGGCCCGAACTGGCCACTTCCCGAAGGACCTTGTCGGCCGCGCAGCTGAGCATCAGGTCGGCGTCGTCCACCACGACCACCGCGGGCCGGTCCCGTACCTCCTTCAGCGCGGCGCTCACCGCGTCCGCCGACGGGTCGGGATCGGGCAGCAGGTTGACCAGGTCGTGTCCGGCGAGACCGCGCAGGGGCGAGGACCGCGGCGTGAGGATGATCAGCGCCGTGCCGGAGAGCAGCAGCGACACACTCATCGCCACCAGCGTCGTGGACCGCCCGGTGCGGGGCGGGCCCGCCACGACGAACGAGCCGCCGCCCTCGGCGAAGTCGACGAGCAGCGGCTTCGCCTCGTCGCCGCCGACGCCGAGCAGCGCGGTCAGCGGCTTGCGGCGCGCGGTCGGCACCGCGGCCATCGTCTCCTGGAAGGTGACGCCGCCGGGCAGCGCCTCCACCCGGAAGGGGCGCCGCGCGGCGGATACCGTCCGGTCCCGGTCGGTCGCCGCCTTGCCGATGGCCCGCAGCGCGGAGGCCTGGTCGACGTCGGCCCCCGGCTCGCCGTCACCGGCCGCGCCGAGCAGCGCCACCTGGGTCTCGACGCCGCTGGGCGCGTGCCAGCCGCGGCCCGGCGGCACATGGGTGGGTGCCTGATTGCGGGGCATGCCCGCCAGGTTGTAGTCGCTCGGGTCGGCCTGGCGGAGCAGCAGGCGGCGGTCGTTGTGCGCGGCGAGGCGGCCGCCGAGGAGCAGCCGCTCGGAGGTGGCCATGACGTGCATGCCGGCGGCGGCGCCCTCGCGCAGCAGCCGTACGACCTCGTCGTGGAGGCGGCCGCCGTCGTAGTCGTCGAGCATGCCGCTGAGGGCGTCCCAGCCGTCGATCATCAGCAGCAGGTGCGCGGGCCGCCGGTCGGCCGGTACCCGCCGGCGCACCTCGGTGATGTTCGCGCAGCCCTCCTGGGCGATGAGGCGCTGGCGGGCGGTGAGCTGGGCGCCGAGGCGTCCGATGAGGCGTTCCAGGCGCTCCGCGTCGTGCCGGGAGACGACCGCGCCGCAGTGCGGCAGCGACTCCAGCGCGGAGAGCCCGCCGCCGGCCGCGTCGATGCCGTAGAGGTGCAGGTCGGCGCTGGAGAGCGTGTTCGCCGCGGAACCGGCGACGGTGCGCAGCAGCTGGGTGCGGCCCGAGCGCGGGGAGCCGATGACGTAGAGGTGTCCGAAGGTGGCGAAGTCGATGGTTCCCAGGCGCCGTTCCTGCGACGAGGGCAGGTCCAGCAGGCCGTACGGGACCGGCGGCAGGTCACCGGCGGGTTCCTCGGCGGGCGGCAGCTCGTCCAGGCTGAGCCGGTCCTCCAGCGAGGGCAGCCACGGGCTGGGCTGCTGCTCGAAGTCGTCCAGCCGGACGGTCGCCGCGATGGCGGCGTCGACCAGCGCCCGCAGGTCGGTGGGGCGTTCCTCGGCGGAGAACAGGTCGTCGCCCTCGCCGTCGTCGTCCTCGCGGGGCGGGCGGCCGAGGCGTCCCCAGGTCAGCTCGGTGCCCCGCACGGTGCGGGTGCGCTCCTCGTCGGCCTCGCCGTCCTCGGCGCCGGGGCGCTCGGCGCCCACCCACGCGGTCTGGAACGGTGTCGGCGCGCCCGCGCCCCGGCGCAGCAGGGCGCGGCCCGGGGTGTGGGCGGAGATGCCGGCGGCGTCGGGGGCGCTGATGATGTCCTGGCTCTCCGCGCGGTCGGTGACCCGCAGCGCGATGCGGAGGTTGGTGTTGGCCCTGATCTCGTTCGACACCGATCCGCTGGGCCGCTGGGTGGCGAGCACCAGGTGGATGCCGAGCGAGCGGCCGCGCTGCGCGAGGCTGACCAGGCCGGGGATGAAGTCGGGCAGTTCCCGCACCAGGGTCGCGAACTCGTCGATGACGAGCAGCAGTCGGGGCAGTGGCGCGAGCTTCGGGTCGCGGGCGCGCTTGGCCCGGTACTCGGGGTGGTCCTTCGCCCCGACCTCCGCGAGGAGCCGCTCGCGGCGCTTGAGTTCGGCGTCGAGTGACGACAGCGCGCGCCGGACGAGGTGGCCGTCCAGGTCGGTGATCATGCCGAGGGCGTGCGGCAGTTCGGCGCATTCGCGGAACGCGCTGCCGCCCTTGTAGTCGACGAGGACGAAGGCCAGTTCGTCCGGGCGGTTGGCCGCGGCCAGCGAGGCGATCATTGTCTGGAGCAGTTCGGACTTGCCGGAGCCGGTCGTCCCGCCGATGAGCACGTGCGGGCCGTCGCGGACGAGGTCGACGCGGAGCGCCCCTTCGTAGCCGCTGCCCAGGGTGAACGTGGTCGAGGCGGGGTGGCGGGCCCAGGAGCGCACCAGCCGGTTGGCCTCCGGCGGCTCCAGGTCGAGCAGCGGCAGCAGCCGTACGCCGTCGGGCAGTCCGGAGTCGCTGTCGAGCGTGACGTCGCGGACCGGGGACAGGGCGCGGGCGACTTCCTCGCACCAGTCGGTGTCGACCAGGTCGGCGCGGACGTCGGTGACGGAGGGCACGCCGGAGGCGCGGACGCTGAGGCGGCTGCCGGACGCGGTGACGACGACGTGGCACTCCTCGGGCAGCAGTCGTTCCCGCTCGTCGAGGCAGAGGCTGAAGATCCGCACCTGCGGTCCCTGGGTGAGGACCTGCACCACGCCGGGCACGTCCCGCAGCCGGCGCGCGCCGTCCATCACGACGAGCACGTCGGGCTCGCGGGCGAGCGCGTCGGCGAGCGGCGAGGCGGCGGCCGCGAGGCGCGCCTGGACGTCGCCGACGAGTTCGCTGACGCGGTGCGCGGTGGATTCCGGGTCGCTGCCGAGCGCGATGACGGCCGCCTCGGTGCGGGCGGGCCGCAGATGGGGCAGCCAGCGCACCCAGTCCCAGTCCTTCGCGTGGGCGTCGGTGGTGAGGACGACGATGCGCAGGTCGCGCGGGCTGTGCAGGGCGGCCGCCTGGGCGACGGCCCAGCGCGCGACGGTGCGCGGGGTGCCGGAGCCGCCGCTGACGCCGACCACGCCGAAGTCCGCGAGTTCGACGCCGAACGGCACGTCGGCCAGGCGCCAGTGCACCTCGCGGTGGTTGGTGTCGCGGGCCTGGTCGTGGATGCGCTTGAGGGAGGGCCGGGTGACGGTGCCGAGGCGCAGCGTCAGCCAGTCGGGGTCGCGGCGCCTGCGCTGCCACAGCCGGTGGCCCGGACCGACCGCGGTCAGCAGGATCCCGGCGGGGTCGGGGAAGGTCTCCCCGCGCACCTCGCGCTCGTCGACGGTGGAGCGCCGCATCTCCCGTTCGAGGGCGGCCCGGCGGATGCGGAACACCCGCAGTGCGTCGGCCTGTTGGCGGCGTCCGGTACGGCGGCCGATGACCCAGTTACCCACGGCCATGACAGGCGTGAAGAAGATGAAGATGACGAAGTAGAAGGACCGGAACAGGCTCATCATGACGAGGCCCATCGCCAGCGGCGCCATCATCATGAGGAACGGGAACGGCCGCGGCCCCTGTTTGCCGGGCGGGCCCGGCATCGTCAGCGACTCCTGGTCCAGGTGGGGCGCGATGCGCGGCGGCCGGTTGTACTCCACGCCCACGCCGTCCGGCGCCGCGTTGACGGCGGCGTCCGGTTCGAAGGGTGTGCCCAGGCGCAGCAGGTGGTCGCCGAGGGAGAGGTCGGCGTACGCGGGCCAGGGCGCCGACTCGTCCTGCGGCGGCGGGAGTTGGGAGACCGGCGGGAGCGGGGGTTCCTCCGGGAGGCCGTCGGGTCCCGCGGGTTCGGGGTCGGCGGTGTGTCCGCCGGGGCCGCCGTCCTGCCGGCCCGCGGGTTCCTCCGCGGTCAGCGGCGTGCCCGTCTCCGGGTCGACGGGCGGTGGCGGCGTGAGGCTGCGCAGCCCGCACGTGTCGGGGTCGGCGTCCTTGGGGAGCCGGAAGGTGGCGGTGCCGTCGGTGGCGACGGTGATCCACACGCCGTTCTCCGGGGCGTCGCCGCCGGTGAGGCGCAGCGCGCAGCCGCGGTCGGTGCCGACTTCGTGGCTGCCGGGGCCGAGCCGCCAGACCCGGCCGGCGCCGGGGCCGCCGACGTGGTGGATCTCGGCGATGACCGGTTCGGCGTCCGGCGGTTCCCAGGACCGGGTGGCGCTGGGCACGGCCACGGGCTCGCCCGCGCCCAGCACGGAGCCGTCGCGCACTCCGCTGCCCGCGAGGGGCGTCTCGCGGGTCAGGCGCTTCCCGTCGAGGAAGAGGGGTTCGGCGCCGAGCGCCTCACCGAGGTCGCCGACGGTGGCGCCGTCCGGCACGTCCAGCATGTGGTCCGCGCGTCTGCCGCTCGGGTCGGCGGTGGTGACTATGAGTTTCACGTCGGTCCAACGGGGTCGTGGTTCGAGTGGGGGAGGGTTACGGGGCTCAGCTGCCGGGGCTGTGACGCGGCGGCGGGGGAACCGACTTCAGCGGCGCGGGGGCCGGCGCGGGTGCGTGCTGCACCGCGCCCACCTCCTGCGGGGCGGGGACGCCCGCGGACGCCTCCCACGGCGCGGGCACGCCCGTGCCGGGCTCGGCCGTCCAGGCTGCCACGGGCTCTTCCTCGAAGAGGTCGGTGCTCTGCCGCTCGGGCGAGCGCGAGCCCATCGGCGCGGGCGGCAGGACCGCGGGCAGCCGCCACAGCACCTTCGGCAGCGCCCGTCCCAGTGCCTTGGCCCGCACGAGCAGCGGCGTGCCCGTCAGCAGGACCTGGCCGTGGCGGTCGGTCAGCAGCGTCCGGGTGTGGCCGCGTCCGGCGCCGAGCAGCACGACGCGGCAGGGCGGGCGGGGCGAGGCGAGTCCCGCGGGCAGCGGGTCGGGGAGTTCGCGGGCGATGAGGAACGGCGGGATGTTGAGCCGCGGCAGCGCCTCTTCCGCCGTGCGGTAGGCCTCTCGCACGGGCGGGCCGTCGAAGTCGCGGTGGACGCCCTCGGCGACGATCACGAGCGAGGCGGGCAGCCGCGCGTCGAGCTGCGCCGCGATGGCCTGGAGCAGGGGCGGCGCGGCCTGCGGGTGGCCTTCGACGCAGAGGGAGGCCGGGCCGGTCGCCGCGTCCAGGAACGCCGCCTGCGTGTCGGTGGCGCCGAGCGCGATCAGCAGCGGTGGTACGGCGTCGGCCTCCGGTGTCACCAGCGGCAGTTCGTCGCGGTTGGCCCGCCACTCCCCTGTCGCGTCCGGCGCCTCGTGCCAGCAGCCGGTGGGCTCCGGCATCTCACGCCCGGCGAGCAGCACGCTCACCGACTCGGCACTGACCAGGACGGCGTAGGGGCGGGCCGGGGCGGCGGCAAGGCGGGCCGCGGTCAGGGCGCGTTCCGCGTCCCGCCACGTCACGGGGTCGCCGAGCAGGCGGCGCAGCAGTCTGCGGTCCTTGTGGTGGACGTACCAGGTGCGCATCGGCGCCACGAAGGCGTAGGCGGTCACGGCGGTCTCGCGCCGGGCCCGGCGCCACGCGCGCCGCCAGCCGCCCAGGCGCCTCGCGACGATCCGCAGCAGCAGGAAGATCACCAGCAGCGCCCCGGCCAGGCCGAGCCAGCGGAAGATCGTGTCCTGGTGCTCGCGGAAGAACGCGAAGGGGTCGACGTTCCTCACGCGGCCTGGACCTCCCGCCGCAGGGCCCGCAGCGCGTAGTGGGTACGGGACTTGACGGTGCCCTTCGGTACGCCGAGCGCCCGCGCGGTGTCCTCGCCCGACTCGTCACCGAGGTGCACCCGCGCCAGTACCTCGCGGTGTTCGGACGAGAGCCGTGCCATGGCCGTCGCGATGAGCTGGCGGTTGACTACGTTGTCAGCGATGTCGGTGCCGGCGGGCCGGGTCAGCAGGGGTTCGGGCACGGCGCCCACCGGTATGCAGCGCTCACGGCGGTGGGCGTCGACGGCGAGGTTGCGCGCGACGGTGAACAGCCAGGCCTGGCGGTGCTCCTCGTCCCGCAGGGCGCCGCGGTCCCAGAAGAGCCAGGCCCGCAGCATGGTCTCCTGCACGATGTCCTCGGCCCGGTGGGCGTCGCCCGCGGTGAGCCGCAGGACGTAGCGCAACAGCCTGGCGCGGTGCGGCTCGGCGGGCGGGACGCCGCCGTCGGACGTTCTTCGCGGCGTGATGTTTCCCTCGCGCAGAGGTGAGGAGGTCCGAGCGGTGCGCATGCTTGCTCCTGAACGGCTCATGGGTGGGGGATCTACCAAGAACACCGGCCCATAATAGGAATAGCCGACTACGGAAAACCTCAAATGATGCGCAGATTTTACAAGTTCGCCTCGGCGAGCCGCCTTTGAGCCCGCCGACACGCCGTCCTGCCTGGTCGGAGCGGTCCGCAATACCCGGAAATTCATCGGCAGTTCGCTTCGGAATTAGGCCGGCGGGTTCCACGACGCCGCGCCCGAAACCACCGCTCAGCAAGATATGAATGCCCGTTCGGGCATGCGCCCCGCAGGGGCGCGGGGAACTGCGCGAGAAGCGGCCACCGACCGGCACCCGACAACGGGAGGAGCAGCGCGAAGCGCACGCTCCAGGGGCGCGGGGAACGGCGCGAGAAGAGGCCACCGGACCGTCAGCCGACAACAGGATCCCGGGCCAGCACATCCCGGTCGGCCCGCGAATCCCGATCAGCCGAACGCCCGTACGTCACCAAAAGCATGACCACAACATTGGCCCCGAGGGCAACGATCCCGGCGTTCACCCCGAACACAGGATCGCGCCCGCTGAACACCAGCCCACAGACGACCCCCACCCCCACCACAAGCCCACTGAGCGCCCCCACCAGACTCAACCGCCGCCACAACAACCCCACCAACAACATCGGCACCAACTGCGCCATCCCCTCGTACGAGATGAGAGACAGCCGCACCAGCGTGTTGGGCGCGCCGTACGTCAGCACAAGAGCCAGCCCCCCGGCGACGACCACGACCACCTGCGACCACGTCTTCTGCGCCTGCGACGACTCCCGCCACCGCGGCACGAGCGAGAACACGCTGCTCCCCCACATCGTGCCGATGACCAGCATGAACACCGCCATCGGCACGATCGAGGACAGCGCGGCCGCGACCCCGATGACCCCGACGGCCCAGGCCGGCAGCGAGTCGACGACCAGCTTGAACAGCGCGAGGTTCGAGTCGGCGCCGGTCAGCCCGGGCACGACGAACAGCGCGGCCATCCCCAGCAGCATCGGCACGAAGAGCAGGATGTTGTAGGCGGGCAGCCAGATGGCGTTGCGCCGCAGCCCGTCGGCGCTGCGCGCGCCCAGATACCCGGCGACGGTGGTCGGGAAGATGACGACGGTCAGCGCGTTCAGAAAGGTCGTAGTCGCGAACCAGGCCTCCCCATAGGGCGATCCGCCGCTCCCCGGCAGCGTCAGCCACGCGCTCTTCTCGTCGACGAGCCGCCCGACGAAGTCCCCGTACCCGTCGAAGTAGTGCACGGGAACGTACAGCGCGAGGAACGCGAGCGTCACGATGACCAGCAGGTCCTTCAGTACGGACACCCAGGCGCTGCCGCGCAGCCCGCTCACCACCACGAACCCGGTCGTGACGGCGAAGCCGATGAAATAGGCCCAGTTGAGGCTGATGGCACCGTAGGAAATGGTGGACACGACCACCCCCATCCCCGTGATCTGCAACTGGATGTAGGGCAGCAGGAAGACGGTCACGAGCACGGCGACCGCGGCGCCGACCCACGGCCGCCCGAACCGGTGGGCGACCATGTCGGTGATGCTGACGAGGCCGTGCTGGCGCGCGTACGCCCAGAGCATCGGCCCGACGACGTAGCCGACGGCGTATCCGCACGACATGTAGGCGACGACGTACAGCACCGGGGCGCCGAAGTTGTACCCCCACCCGGCGGCCCCGAGATAGCTGAAGCTGGTGTACCCCTCCCCCGCCATCAGCACCCAGATGAACACGGCCCCCAGCGACCGCCCGCCCACCGACCACTCGGCGAGCCCGCCGCCCCGGCCCTTGCCGCGCACGGCGAGCAGCCCGAGGGCGACGGTGACGGCCATGAAGAACCCGAAGACGGTGGTGGCGACGGCTCCGTCACTCATGCCCGGTCCCCTTCCCCTGCTCGCCGCGAAGCTTCTGGTCGCCGCGCCAGGTCAGCCACACGGCGACGGGCGTGAGCAGCGTCGCGCCGAGCAGCCACACGAACAGGAACGGCAGCCCGAGCAGCACCGGTTCGACGCGGTTCACGAACGGGAGCGCGCCGATGTACAGCACGAAGGGCACGAGGAGCCAGAGCAGATGAGGCCGTTTGATCACGGAAACGGAGCCTATCGGGGCGTCATCCGGCTCAGCTTCCCCCACACCACCAGCCGGTACTTGGAGGTGAACTCGGGCGTACAGGTGGTGAGGGTGATGTAGTACCCGGGCTGGCTGTACCCGGCGGACGGCACGACCCGGCTGCGCGGCACGGGACCGATGACACCGCCGTCGCTCGCCGACGTCTGCCCGAGGGTCTTGTCGACGACGTACGTGTACGTGGCGCTCTTGGTCTGCACGGACACGGTGTCGCCGCGGCGCAGCCGGTTGATGTAGCGGAACGGTTCCCCGTGCGTGTTGCGGTGCCCGGCCAGCGCGAAGTTCCCGGCGCCGCCCGGCTGCGCGGTGCCCGGGTAGTGGCCGACGTAGCCGTGGTTGAGGACGTTCGGCTTGCTGACGCCCTGCGCCACGGGCGCCCGCAGCCCGAGCCGCGGGATGGAGATGATGGCGTAGGCCTGGTCGTAGTCGGGCCGGGGAGCGGCGGCCGCGGTCCGGCCGGCCTGTCCCTTCGCGGGACTACGGCTCACGGCGGGATCGTCGTCGGCGCCGCCGCCTGCCGGGGCGGGCTCTTCACTCGGGGACGGCTCGCCCCCTCCCTGTTCCTGCCCCCACTGCCGCTCAAGGGACTGCACCTGCCGCTCGGCCCCGGCCCTGGCCTGCCGGTTGGTCCACCACAGCTGGTGCACGACGAGCAGCAGCAGGACCAGCCCGACGGTGACGGCGACCTCGGCGCCGCCCCACAGGACGCGGACGGGCGTCGGCCGGGCGCGGCGCCCCTGCGCCACGACCTGGGGCCTGCTGTCCGTACGCGTACGTTGCGGCACGCGCGCAAGATAGATCGAGCGGCCCGAACTATCCAGAGCGAAGCCCGAACCCTCTCCGGACCAAAGCCCGAACAGGCTCCGGCGTGCGCCCCTACTGTGGCGCCCATGACCACACTCTGGCTCCTCGCCCTGCTCCCGTTCCTCACCGGTATAGCCCTGACGGCGGGGTCCGTGGTCCGGCTCGCGAAGGAGACCCTGCGCCGCACGACGGGCACGGTGGCCGAGGCGACGGTCACCGGCCACACGGCGTCGCGCGAGGCCACGTACGCGACGCTGCACCCGGTGGTGTCCTGGACGGCCGACGACGGCACCGCCCGCGAGGTGGCCCTCCCCGACGCCTCCGGCGCGCACGCCCTGCCGGAGGGCGCCCGGGTCCGCGTCCGCTTCGACCCCTCCCGGCCGGAGCTGGCCGCCCTGGAGACGGACACCTGGTACCGCTCCTGCGTCCGCGGCATGTACCTGGGCACCTTCCTGTGGGCCGGAACCCTGATCGTGGTGGTCTGCCGCCTGGCGTACGTCGTGAACGACCTGCGCCCGCACTACTGGGGCGCTCTCTCGCATTACTGAGGGCGCTCCCCCGCGGCGCGGCCACCCACCCCGCTCGATACGGGAGGTCCGCCCTGCGGATTCCGGCAGTACGGTGTCCCTCATGCGCCCCGACACGCCTGCCACGCCCGCTGAGAACGACCGTGCCGACCACGTAGCGGAAGCCGAGCGCCTGGAGCGCACGGCGGACATGTATCCCGAGGACGCGGAACCCCTGCTCCTCCAGGCCGCGGCCCACTACGAACTCGCCGACGACCGCGAGCGCGCCACGACGCTCTACGACGGCCTGCTCGCCGCGCCGGACGTCCACGACCCGTCGCTGATCCGCGCCCTCAAGGCCGCGAACCTGTGGGAGTACGGTCACGAGGCGGAGGCCAACGCCATCATCACGGGCCTGCGCGCGACCGCTCCGCGCGAACCGGCGCCGTGGGTGATCGTGGCCGAGTCCCTGGAGCAGCACGACGAGCTGGAGCAGGCCCACGAGACGTTCACGGAGGCGCTGGAACTCCTCGTCCCGGCGTCGGAGCGGGAGGCGGGCGTCCCCCTCGCCAAGCACCCCCTCCTCCTGGGCCGGCACCGCGTCCGCCGCCTCCTGGGCGCCGAGCACGACGAGTGGGACGCCCTCGCCGACCAGGCCAACCGCACCCCGGTCTCCCTCGACGAACTCCACGACCCCAAGCGCCTGTGGTCCCTCGGCTCGGAGAACCCGGCAGAACTCCAGGCCGAAATCTCCCGCCTCCGCGCCGAGTTGGGCACCTACCGCGAGGCCCTGTCCCGCCCGTTCCCGGTGGCCGTCCTCCACTGGCCGTCGACGGAGTACGCGGAACTGATCGCGGCGTACCCCGCGCTGACCTCCGAATACCCGTCCTACGAGGCGCACTTGACGTCGATAGAGGCCTCCCTGCGCGAACTGTCGGCCTCCGGCACGGCAAACCTGGGCATCGTCACGGGCACGGTCCCTTCCTACGAGGCCTTCGCGGCATCGGAGGCCTCGTCCCCGAACGACACGTCGCTGCTGCCGCAGTACGCGACGACGCTGGCCGCTCGGGGGCTGGCTACGGAGTGGCCGCCTGCGCAGGGGGCGGTTTGTTGGTGCGGGTCGGGGAGCCCCTACTCGGGGTGCCATGGGGGCGGCGCACAGGCCCTGTAGCGACGAACCGGAACACCGGCCGGGACGGCTGTCAGCTCCCGGCCGGTGACAACGGTTGAAGCGCTGAAGGGTTGTTTGCAGGAGGCGTCGCCTACCCAGAGAGCTGAGACCACCGACGGTAAAGGTCCACCGGAAGCGTGTGCTCCAGCTCCAAAGTGAGCCGCATCGGGCGGGAGTTCTGGTGGGATACGTACGTGGCCGGGCCCACGTACACGTACGAAGGTGCACCCAGCAAACCGTCGGCCTTCTTCGTCTCGCGGATGAACAGGTGCAGGCTGCTACCGCGGTCCCGATGGTTGATGTAACGCTCGCCCGTCTCGGAGCTCTCCGATGTCCGGTTCTGCGTTTCCCATTGGAAGCGTCTCGGGCTGATGACGCGATCCTCGTACCTGGTCGCCTCAGAGAGAAGTTTCTCGGACTTGACCAGGTCGATGAAGAACACGTCGGCCTGCTCGCCCGCGAACCACTTCACCCCCGTGGGCTGACCTTTGTATTCACCGCCGAACGCCGCCTCAGCCTCTGCCCTGGTGTAGTGGGCGTGGACGTGCAACGGGTTTGCCCCATCCGGATCGAGTGGCCGAGTAATTCGCTGCAGTCGCTCGCGAAGCTCGGGTACAAGCTGCTGCAGTTCCTCTCTCCGGCGATGCTCAGCCAGAATCCGCTCTACGGCCGACTCAGCAGGACTAGCTAGCAGAGCGTCGCCCCACAGGACGCTGTTCGCCATGGCGGCAAGCCGCTGTAGACGCTCTGCGGGCCAGTCGCGAACGCCAACCTCTAGATCGTCCAGGCTCTCGGCCTCAGCTAGGAGAGCAAAGTAGGTCAGGCGTTCAGGATCGTCGATATGCAGGGAACGGCGCAGCGCATTGGAGAGCTTGCTGTCAGCAGGGCCCGGCGCAAGTACGGGCAGGCCTGCTTGCTCTCTGAGTTCGCTCCACGTGCCTCGCCCGAAGCGATACAGGTCCTCGATCTCGGTACTCGTACTCTCCAGGAACTTACCCAGCGGTACGTTCCCCAGCTGCTTCAGCTCCTCGACCGACTGCCCCCAGCGCGGCTTCAGTGTGCGCTTGAGGCTGTCGAGCACGTACTTCCGCGCCACGTGGTCCAGTTGAACTGCGCAGCCACTAGGAAGTGTAGGAAAGCCCTGCTCAACCTCCTGGGCGACCTGGCGGTGGCCAGCTCCGGTCAGTGCACGCATCGACGGCTCAAATCGGAAGCCAGCGTGCTGGGCACCAATGAAATCCAGCACGGTCAAGCTGGTCTTGTTCTCCGCATGGCGCAAACCACGACCAAGCTGCTGCAGGAAGACCGTAGCGCTCTCCGTGGGGCGCAAGAGCAGGACCGTATCGACGCAAGGGATGTCAACGCCTTCGTTGAACAACTCCACAGTGAAGAGCACCTTGATACTCCCCCGGATGAGCGCCGACACTGCTTGCTCGCGCTCCTGCGAACTGGACTCACCGGTCAGCGCCTGGGACGGCAAGCCTGCCTCGGTGAACTTCTTTGCCATGTAGCGGGCATGAGCGACAGATACGCAGAAGCCGAGGGCATGCATCGCGCTCGGGTCGAGGACCTTCTCTCGGATCTCATTCAGAATGATGCGGACGCGGGCATCGTCTCCGGTGTAGAGCTGCTCCAGCTCACGGATTTGATATCCGCTTCGGCGACTGAAGCGCAAGCTCCGGAGATCAGTCTCATCATTGATGCCGAAGTAGTGAAAGGGCACCAGTAGGCCGCGCTCGATAGCTTCCCACAACCGCAGATCGACTGCAGTACGACCTTCGAACCACCGCGTGATGTCGAACTGATCGGCACGCTCCGGGGTGGCTGTGAGGCCTAGCAGTTCTTTCGGTTCAATGTGATCGAGGAGCTCGCCATACGTACGAGCGCCCGCGTGGTGGAACTCGTCCACAATCACCATGTCGAAGTGTTCCGGGTGCAGTCGCTCGTACCCCGAACTATTAAGGGACTGAATCGAAGCAAAGACATGACGCCACTCTTCAGGGCGTTCATCTCCGACGTACAACCTGCCAAATTCTCCATCCTTCAGCACGTGCCGAAAGACTGACCGACTCTGCTTCAGGATCGACTCTCGGTGCGCAACGAAGAGCAGGCTGTCCACTTTCCCTGCCTGCCTCAGGGCACGGTAATCAAGGGCGGACACCACTGTCTTTCCGGTACCAGTCGCCATGACAACGAGGTTGCGGTGATGTTCATGGAGTTCCCGTTGTACCTGCAGTTCATCCAGGACCTCGCGCTGATGCGGGTGAGGCTGAATGTCGAACGGGGCAAACTCAATGGGGAGCTGAGCCGGGCCGTTACGCTCGGCCTTCAATGCACCGGCAAGCCGCGTGCGGTCTCGGTCACTCCTAGGGTCGTACGGCTCGAATGCCGGATCCTCCCAGTACTCCTCGAACGTATCCGTGATCGACGTGACGAGCGTTGGGGACTCTAGCTGAGAAAGACGAACGTTCCACTCCAGCCCGTCAACGAGGGCAGCCTTCGACATGTTGGATGAGCCAACATAGGCAGTTGATGTACCGCTCTCACGATAGAAATGCCACGCCTTGGCATGCAGTCGCGTCGCTTGCGTCTCATAAGAGATCCGCACTTCAGCGCCTAGTTCGACCAGTGCATCAATGGCACGCTGATCCGTGGCACCCATGTACGTTGTCGTGATGACTCGCAGACGTCTGTTGCGACGATGGACCTCTTTGAGTTTCCTCAACAAAATCCTCAGACCAGACCACTTTATAAAGGCGCAGATCAGATCGACGCGGTCAGCCGACTCCAGCTCCCGCTGAAGTGCATGGCCAACGTTCTCTCGTGAGCGATTCGCGAAGAGCGCACTAGTCGCCAGGGGAACATGCGGACGCTGGGGAAAGACATTCTCGCCAGGCAAAGGCGCCCGCTCCGCCACGGCCAGCAGCAAGTCATTCGTGTGTGCAACTGCGGCCTCGTCTCCTGCCTGCAGCGGCGAGAGGCGCCCCAGCTCCTCGACAATCCGATTGACCGCTGCGACCTGGTCTGCCAGGCGCTGAGCAGCCCCATCTGAACCCGTCTGCTTAGCGTGTGCCCGCAGCGTCCTGCGAACCAGTTCCCCGACGTAGCGACCCAGGATTTCCGGAGCGTCGTCTGGGTCCAGAGGTTCGCGCTGCACCCGGCCCTCAGCCGCCGCCTCGACCATACTTTGGTCAAGTTCATTGGTGACAATGTGCTCGTAGAGGCCGGAGGCAAGTCGTCTGGGCATGAGTGCACTGTAGAGGCGGACGCTGACACCGTCCTCGGGAACTACCCATCCCAAGCTAAGGCCAGAGGGGCCTGATCAGGCGTTGCCAACAGGCCACAGCGGGAAGCCCCTCCTGGAACGCTGCCCTCAACGCCTCCGCCGGGAACGCGCATCACATCATCGACGAGTCACTTCGCGATCAAAGCGCGTCTCGGCGTTCTCCAAGAGGTCATCCGTGTCGTGCCCATGAGCGCGAGCCCAGCACAGCAGATCCGTGATCAAAGCAACCGCTGCCAGCTTGTCCAAACCCACTCCATACAGTTGGAGCAGCCCTTCAGCTCGATCAACGGCGGCGCTACGGACGTGGCCTCCCGGCACGTCGATCCCAGTGGCCAGCTCGCACCACGTCACCTTGCGGTCCGCCTTGATCTGGACGCCCCAGCGGACCGCCAGCGCATCGAGCAGTTTCATGCCCCGTCCGCTTTCGTCGTCGTCTGCGGCGTGGAGGAGGGTGGGCAGGGCGCGGAGGTCCGGGTCTTGGACCTCGATGCGGAGGAACGGGCCGTTCATCAGGAGGCTGAGTTCGGTGGGAGTGCCGGTGCCCACGTGGGTGATGACGTTGGAGACCATTTCTGACACGCACAGTTGAGCGCAGTCGACCAGGTCGGGCAGGCCCCAGTGCATGAGGTGCAGCCGCACGATGCGGCGCAGGCCGGCCAGTTCTTCGGGCTCGGCCGTGAAGGCCAGCTCCCAGGGCTTTCGACATACACAGTTCTGCTGGAGCACAGGCTCGTCCTCTCCGTAGAGGTGCAACAACTCCCGCTTCGAGGAGACGAGTTCGTCGCCGCCCCATGCAACACAGCGTGACTGCATCCGATCCCTTCGTGCAATTTGCAGAACGGGATTCCCACTATCGAGTGATTGGCAGGCCCACGTCTTGGCGCGGAGACTGAGAGCCGCTAGCAGGGAGGTGGTGCGACATGGCTGGATCTCCGACCGCACGGCGTCGGCGGCTTTCGATCGAGCTGAAGAAGCTGCGTGAGGCCAGTGGTCTGACCTGCGCCCAGGTGGGCGCAGCGGTCGACTGGAGCGGCTCCAAGGTGAACCGGATGGAGACCGGCCACGGGCGCGTACAGCCGTCCGACGTCGATGCGTTGTGTCGGTTGTACGAGACCAGCGACGAAATGCGGGACTTCCTCAAGTCCCTTGCCAGGCAGGCCAAGACGAAGGGCTGGTGGCAGGTTCACGGGTCGGGGGTTCCCGAGTGGTTCAACATCTACATCGGGCTTGAGCAGGAAGCGTCCGCCTTCCGGCAGTACCAGTGCGAGCTCATCCCCGGCCTGATGCAGACCACCGCCTATATGACCGAACTGCACAGCGCCGGTTCACACATGACGCCCGAGGACTCGGAGCGCGCCATTCGCGTACGGCAGGAACGTCAGGAGATGCTGACCCGCGCGGATGCTCCGGACGTCTGGTTCATCATGAGCGAGGGGGCGTTGCGGAACGTCGTCGGTGATCGGGCCGTCATGCGCGATCAGCTCGAACACCTGCTGAACGTCGCTCAGTTGAAGTCCGTCACCTTGCAGGTTCTGCCCTTCGACTCCGGTACGCGGCCGGTGACCGGGTCGTTCACGATCCTCGGATTCCCCGATCAGGAAGACCCTGACGTGGTCTATCGGGACGGCATCACCGATGCGGTGTACCTCGAAGGGGACCATCATGTCCGTGAGTACACGCGAGCGTTCGACGGGTTGATGGCTGCCGCCCAGAGTCCGCAGCGCTCCCTCTTGCTGATCAAGAACCTGGTCAAGGAGTTCGCAGGATGACCGCACATTGCCATTCCGAGGGTGCAGTTCGTTCGGTGCCCGCCAGGCGGCTTGTCTGGCGCAAGTCGTCGTACAGCAACGGCGCCGGGGGCGAGTGCGTCGAGTGTGCTTCCGGGGCGGACAGCACCGTCTTTGTGCGGGACTCCAAGTGTGCGGACGGGGCCGTGCTCGTCGTTGGAGGGGGCGCCTGGGCTCGCTTCCTGGGCGGCCTCGGCAGCGTGGAGTAGCTGGGTCCGGCGCCCGGCGCCGGTGGGGTGGTGGGCGTGGGGCCAAGTCGGGTGCACGCCGGTGGGTTTCTCTTGGATTGCTTGGCTGGTGACGGTGGGGGGTTGCTGATGCCTCCCTCCGTATCGCGGCTGGCTGACGGCCGGTTGGGGCTGGCTTTCGTCGGCTTGGGATTCGTTGGGGACAGGGCGCGGGTCAGCCGGACAGGGGCGCCTTCGGGGGCTGAGCGCCACTCGCCGTGGTGGGCCCGGTGCGGGTTGGCTTGGGGTTGAGCTTTGCAATGCTGCTTGCTTCAGGCGCAGTTGGGGGCCATGTGCTCATCCTCGCCTGGGGCTGGACTGGTGGGGCGAGCGACCTGGATACTCGCGGACACTTGCGCGATGCACATGGTCGACTGGGGGCGGGGCGATGATGCGGCGTGTGTTGTGGTCGGTGCTGGGCACGGCCATCGGTGGGGTGTTGCTGTCGGGATGTACACCGGCGCAGTACCCGATGATCGCCGGGTGGCTGGACGACGACGGAACACCGATGGTGCTGGCCAAGCCCTGCGGGGACGACAAGGTCAAGGGCATGTACCTGCTCGGCAGTGAGCGTACGGAATCCGCCACATCGGACAGCTCGAAGGGAGCCGACGCGGATGACCCGGCCGCGTTCACGACGTGGGACGCCAATGCAGATCCCCATCGGGGCGGCGCGTTCGAGTTTCCCCTGTTCGCTCCGCCCTCGGCGTGGCGCGTCTCGAAGGATGGCTCGCAGCGACTGAAGCCGGGGTACGAGTACGACTTGATGTTCTACGGCGGGCGGGGTGTG
Source organism: Streptomyces sp. NPDC057694 (assembly GCF_042799415.1). Taxonomy (NCBI): domain Bacteria; kingdom Bacillati; phylum Actinomycetota; class Actinomycetes; order Kitasatosporales; family Streptomycetaceae; genus Streptomyces; species Streptomyces sp. NPDC057694. Next base: position 192,744 of record NZ_JBHVIX010000007.1, on the reverse strand, counting down.
TTCCGTAGCTACAACGGAATTGGAGGGTTCTCGACAGAGGACCTCAAGGGGCTGAAGCCCGGGCAGGTCTGGGCTGCCGATCGGGCCATGTCGCGCAAGGAGTTCGATGACGCGGTCGCCGATGCCTGTTGACCTGCCAGCCACGGGATGAGCCTTGGGCAGAGATTGCCTGCTCGGCCATCCCTGTGTCACTCTCCGTCTACACAACTTCACACTAAGCAGGCGACCCCCGCGAGGCGGCAACCTCCGGGGGTCCGGCACAAGGAGCAGCAACTCCCCATGCAGGTTCATCGTATCCATCGGCATGAGCGGGACTTCACCGTCATCGCCAACAAAGCCATCCGCGATCCGCGGCTCTCCCATACCGCTCGCGGCATCCTCGTCTACGTTCTGTCGCTGCCCAGCGGCGCCCAGGTCAACGTTCGCACCCTCAGTGACGGCTTCCCTCAGGGGCGGCTTGCCGTGTCCAAGGCGGTCAAGGAGCTGCGGGAGCTGGGGTATTGGGTCACTCGGACCGAGCGCGAGTGTCGCAGCAAGCGCATCGTGTCCAGCGTTGACGTGTATGAGCATCCTGAGCTGCGCGCTTCCGTGAGTGCCGGTGAGCCGGTTCCCGGGCGGGTGGGAACCGGGGACTCGGGAGCGTTTTCCCCTGGCGGGGAGGACTACTGCGAAAAGGACGGGAGGAAGAACCCTCCCCTCCCTCCCGCCGAGGCGGCCGCACCAGCCGCGCCCGCCGCGCCCAGCGAACCGGGCCAGCCCGAGGCTGCCTCCGATCCCCGCGCCGCGGAAGGCGCCCGCATCTTGTGGAAGCTCGGGGCCGTGGACGCGCGGCTGCGGTTGTCCGAGCGGAGTGTGCGGGAGTTGGTGCCCGAGGTCTGTGACTGGCTCGATCGGGGGGCCTCCGCCGCCCAGGTCGTCGATGCCGTCACCGACGGGCTGCCCGCCAAGGTGTACTCGGCTGCCAGGCTCGTCGCCGATCGGCTCACGCGGAAGCGGCCCGCCCGCAAGCGGGCCTGGCGGGAGGTCTTCGAATGTTCCGAGTGCCGTGATCCGTTGCCGTGGGGGCAGGAGGCGGGCCGGTGTGCGTCGTGCGAGACAGGGGCGGGGGCGAGGGCCGGTGGATTCGTCGTCGCACAGTGCTCGGCCGCGGGAGGCGGTGGGTACGGGGAGGTGCGGCGCGTGCTGCGGGAGCGTGTGCGGTAGACGGGCGTCTCATACTCGGAACGGCCACGGCCGCTGTCGGGCCGCGTGTCTGCCCGAGGGCTTCGCAGCAGCCGTCATGCGCGTCGACAGTGTGACGAGAGCTGCTCCGAGCAGGGCTCCCGCGCTGTTGAAGATGACATCGTCCACGTCGACCACCCGGCCCGCAGCCATCAGCAGTTGGGCCAGTTCGATGCACAGGCTCAGCGCGGTGCACAGGAGGGTGGTTCTCGGCGCGGACGGTTGGCGTGCGGACGTCGATGCCAGGATGCCCAGCGGGACGAACATGGCCGCGTTGGCGATCTGGAGCGCCAGGATCATGTGCCGTTCGCCGGCGTCGACGAAGGACATCTCCGCTCCCCACAAGCCCTCCCCCGGAGTCAGGAACACGGACATGCCGCCCGAACCCAGCGGCTGCGTGGGGAGCAGTGTCGCCGCGAGGACCAGGAGCAGCCAGGCCGAGCCCAGCGCGCGAGACGTTCGGCGGACGGCCTCGGGGGCGTGGGAGCGCCACAGGGCCAGTACGAGCGTCAGGGCTGCCGCCGCTACGACGAACAGGCCGGTCGTCAGCGGAGTGACGTAGAGAACTACGCGCCACATGCGGGGCGTTCGCGTGTCGTCCAGGTGGTCGAGGTGGTCTTGGTGGTCCGGGGTGGGGGCATGGTGCAGATGGTTGTGGTCGGGCGCCGGTGGTCGTCGCCGTTCACGTGCAGGACCACCCGACCGGGGGAGATACGGCCCCGGCCTGCGAGCAGACTCGTCGAAGCGGTTATCCGGCCGGGCCGGGAGCCGTGAGCGGGTCTGGCGCGAGGTCTTCGAGTGTTCCGAGTGCCGCGATCCGTTGCCCTGGGGCAGAAGGCGGGGACGGCGTGGCGGTCGTGCGCGGGCCGACCGGAGAAGGACATCGGCGTGGGCAGCGGTGGTGGGTACGGCGAAGTACGGCGGGTGCTGCGGGAGCGCGTGGGGGTGCGGTGATCGTGATCGGACGGGTAGCGACGCCGACGCCATCTGCGCTGGTCAGAGAGGCCGCAAGGGGGACCGCATCGGGACGCGGCCGGCGCCCGGCCGGTCGAGGGGGTGAACACCCGGCGTATCCCGTCGCCGCCGCCCCGATTCGTAATACCGTTGCGAGAAGCAGGACGAACGAGTCCACAACGCATCACGGGATGGCGCTCGCCCCAGCCCGTGCCATCCCGACCGCCGCCGGAGGATCAGCGCCTGTGACCACCGCCCCCACCGGATCGGAGGCCGTGCCCCCGATGCCGGACAGAACGCCGAAGGCGCTGCGCGCCGCCATCGCTCAGTACGCTCCACAGCTCCTTGTCGACTTCGACCGTCATTGGCGCCGGGACATCGCCGACGCCTACGACCTCGCGCCGGTCCCCGCTTTCATGGCGCGCTGGTGGGCCGAGTACGCGCTCGCCCGCGATCCGAAGCTGACCGCGAGGGTTCACGACCTGGAGGACGCGGCGGGCCGGGAAGCCGACTACGCCCGTGCGAAGGCCTTCATCGAAGAGGCGGGTCAGCTGCGCCGTGAAGCGGCGAAAGCCGAGCCCGGCCGGTGACCGACGGATTCATGGGACCGCCCTGGCAGGACGACTGGACCACAGCTGCCGAGGCAGACCGGGACGCCCTTCCGGACGTCGCACGAGACCTCGTTCTGGCGGCAAGGGCCGAGCTGGTCACCGCCACCGACCCATACTTCCGAGGCCTCGATGCCGACCGGGACCTCCCCTCCGGGATGAGCGTCGAACCCGTCCAGTCCACCCGCCCCGGCGGTCTGCACGTCTTCTACTTCGATCATGGGCGGGGATGGCTGCGATACGAGTTCACCAGGCGGGAGACCGATCCACAGATCGTGATCGACGAGTGTTTCTGGCGTTGAGCAAACTCGTCGGAGCAGTTATCCCGGTGAGCCCGGAGTCGTAGCTTCAGTAAGAGGCGGGTCCGTGTGGAGGGGCAGGAGGCACCGGTGTGGGGCGTCGATCATGTCGTGAGTTTTCGGCGGGAAGTGTCGGCCTTCGAGCGGTGCGTGGAGGCCTGGGAAGGGCGGGACGTTCCGCTCGTGCCGGGGTGTCCCGGGTGGTCCGTCGCTGATCTTGTGCTGCATCTCGGGGGTGTGCACCGGCAGGTCGCTCACATCGTCGGGGCCGGGGCCGCGCAACGGCCCGAGGGGCTCGGGGATCCGGCCCTGCTCCAGTTGCCCGAGGTGGGGCGGGGGCCGTTGGTCGGGCCGATGCCTCGGGGGCTGCTCGACTGGTTCCGGGACGGGGCCGACCGGCTGGAGAAGGTGTTCACTGCCCGGGACCCCGGGGAGCCCGTGTGGTCCTGGGCGGTGGGGGTGCCGGAGGGCGCGGAGTTCGGCGGGCGCACTCTCGGGTTCTGGCTGCGGTTGCAGGCCATCGAGGCCGCCGTGCACCGGTGGGACGCCGAGTCCGCCGTCGGGGAGCCCGCGCCCGTGGAGACCTGGCTCGCCGCCGACGCGGTCAGTCACGCCTTCGAGGTGATGCTCCCGGCGCGGCAGGCCTGGGGGCAGACGCCGCCGGGGCGCGGCGAGCGGCTGCGGATCACACAGCTCGACGGGTTCCGCAGCTGGATCGTCCAGGTCGACGCCGATGACGTGCTGCTCAATCAGGGCAGCGGGTGCTGTGTGGTCGAGCTGGCGGGGTCGGTGTCCGATCTGATGCTGCATCTCTGGCAGCGCGTTCCGCGCAGCGAGTTGAGGGTGCGGGGGGACGCCCCGCTGCTCGATCGGTACCTTCCCTCGCCCGCGCCCTGGGCGGCCTCCGGCGCCGCCGGGTGTTGTCCGGCTCCGGGCGGGGAGGGTTCCGGGCTCGGCCGGTCTACGTAAGGTCCAGTAGGCCGGGGCGAGTGAGCCGGAGCACAGAGGCCGCCCCCTCGGCCCCGCCTGCGGGCGTACGGCGTAACCTCGCAAACGGCGCCAAGCGGCGCCCTTCAGTGCATTGCCGGGCATCCGGTCCGGCGCTCCGCCCACCAGGAGATTCCATGGCCCGCACCCTGCCCACCGCTCCGCTCGCCGCCGCCGGCCTCATCGGCGGTTACGCCACCGCGCGCTTCACCAAGAAGCGGCAGCTGGGCGGGGCCGTGCTCGCCGTCGCCGGGGCGGCCGCCGCCACGCAGTGGACCAAAGTGCGGGGTGGGAAGGTCGCCGGGGTTCTGACCGGGGCGTACGTCGCCGCGTTCGCCGGGTCGCATCCGTTGGCCAAGAAGGTGGGGGCCTGGCCTGCCGTGTTCGGGGTGGCCGGGGCCGTTGCCGCCGCGTCCTATGTCGTGGTGGATCGACGGGCCTCCTGAGCCTGGCGGGTCCGGGTCCGGGTCCGGGTCCGGCCCGGCGTGGTCCGGGTTGTCGTTCGCCCGCGGGGCGGTGGGGGTGTTCGCGCAGTTCCCCGCGCCCCTGGAAAGCGGTGTCCAGCGCGGGTTTCGTCGTGGCTGGGCGCGCAGTTCCCCGCGCCCCCAGGATGCGCACTTCGTGCGGCATCCCAGGGGGCGCGATGAGGGGGCGGCATCCCAGGGGGCGCGGTGAGGGTGCCACAATCCCAAGGGGTGCCGTGAGGGTGCCGCATCCCGAGAGGTGCCGTGAGGGGGCGGCATCCCGGGAGGCGCGGGGAAGGTGCGGCATCCCGAGGACTCGGCGGGACCCGGGTCAGGCCCGGTGGGCCAGTACGTTCACCACCCGGCCCTGCGGATCCCGTACGAAGAAGCGGCGGACGCCCCAGTCCTCGTCGCGCAGGGTGTGGACGATCTCGGCGCCCGCCGACCGCATCGCCGCGTATGCCGTGTCCACCTCCTCCACCGTGCCCAGCTCCACGCTCACGTCCGGGACCACCGGGGCCGTCTCGTCGTGGGTGAGGAAGGTGAGCTGGGCGGCGGGGTGGCTCGGGGACGCCAGGGTCGTCACCCAGCCGAGGTTCATGACCTCCTCGAAGCCGAGCGTGCCGTAGAAGGCGCGGTTGGCCTCGGCGGCCTTCTCGCCGGGCTCCACTTGTACGTTCGGGACAGCTCTGCGGATCTGCGTCATGCCGTTCATCGTCCCCGGAAGGTGGCCCGGTACGCCCCCGGCGACACCCCGAGCGTCCGCCGGAAGTGCTGGCGCAGCGAGACGTCCGTGCCGAAGCCCGTCTCGGCCGCTACGCGGTCGATCGTGTGGTCGGTCCGCTCCAGCAACTCCCTTGCCCGGTCGACGCGTTGGGCGGTCAGCCAGGTCATGGGGGTGACGCCCGTCTCCTCGCGGAAGCGGCGGTTGTAGGTGCGTACCGACAGGCCGTCGCGCGCCGCCAGGTCGGCCAGGGTGAGGGGTTCGGCGAGACGTTCCAGCGCCCAGGTCCGCGAGGCCGACGTCGAGGTCAGGCCCTCCTCCTCGACCGGGCGGCGGATGTACTGCGCCTGGCCGCCCTCCCGGTACGGGGGCACCACGGTGCGCCGCGCGACCTCGGCCGCCACCGCCGCGCCGTGGTCCGCGCGGATCATGTGCAGGCACAGGTCGATGCCCGCCGCCTCACCGGCCGAGGTCAGCACCCGGCCCTCGTCCACGTACAGAACGTCGGCATCGACCGTGACGGCCGGGAACGTACGGGCGAAGCGCGCCGACGACATCCAGTGCGTCGTCGCCCGGCGGCCGTCCAGCAGACCCGCCGCCGCCAGGACGAACGACCCCGTGCAGATGGACGCCACCCGGCCCCGCGATGATGCGATGGCCGACGCCAAGTCGCCTTCCAGGCCGCCCGGTTGGAGCGTCTCGTCCGTCTCGTGCGAGGCCGGGACGAGGACGGTGTCCGCCGCCGTCACCGCCTCCAGGCCGTGTTCCGCGTAGATCGGGAAATCGGCGTCCGTACGGATCCTGCCCGGCCGGGGCGCGCATGTACGGACGTCGTAGAGCGGCTCGCCCGTCGACGGATCGCGGGCCGTGCCGAACAGCTGGTGGACCAGGCCCAGTTCCATGGGCAGGACACCGTCCCTGACCAGGACCGCCACCGAGGTGCGTCGTGCGTGCCGCGTACTCATGGAGCAGATGCTGCCACCAGAGTCAGCCGGACGGGCCCGACGGCGTCACCGCCGACAGCGGGCGGGCCACGTCCTCCAGCGACTTTCCCTCCGCCCGTACCGCGAACGCCACCGCCACCAGGCCCGCCGCGCACATCAGCCCGGCGCCGATCTGGAAGGCGAGCACCGTGTCGGCGACCTTGCCGCTCTTGGTGAGGTCCGCGAAGATCAGCGGGCCGCTGATGCCGCCGGCCGCCGTGCCGATCGCGTAGAAGAAGGCGATCGCCATCGCGCGCGTCTCCATCGGGAAGATCTCCGACACGGTGAGGTACGCGCTCGACGCGCCCGCCGACGCGAAGAACAGGACCACCGACCAGCAGGCCGTCAGGGTCGTCGCCGTGAGCGAGCCGCGGTCGAAGAGCCAGGCCGTGCCGAAGAGGAGCAGGCCGGACAGCAGGTAGGTGGAGGAGATCATGATGCGGCGGCCGAGCGTGTCGAAGAGCTTGCCCAGCAGCAGCGGGCCGATGAAGTTGCCGGCCGCGATCACCGCGAAGTAGTAGCCGGTCGAGCCGGTCGGCACGTCGTAGAACGTCGTCAGGATCGCGCCGAAACCGAAGGTGATCGCGTTGTAGAGGAACGCCTGGCCGATGAAGAGGGAGAGGCCGAGGGTCGTGCGGCGCGGGTAGGAACGGAAGACCGTACGGGCGATCTCCAGGAAGCCGATGCTCTTGCGCGGGTGGATGGTGATCTCGCCGGCGGGCGGCGGGAGGGCCTCGCCGCCGCGTTCGGTACGGATCTTGTCCTCCACCCCCGTGACCAGGGAATCCGCCTCCTCTCCCCTGCCGTGGATGAAGAGCCAGCGGGGGCTCTCGGGGACGTTGCGGCGCACCAGGAGGATGACCAGGCCGAGGACGACGCCGAGGCCGAAGGTGAGGCGCCAGCCGATGTTGATCGCGAACAGGTCCGTGTCGAGCGCCACGATCGAGAGCAGCGAGCCGCCGATCGCGCCGAGCCAGAAGCTGCCGTTGATGATCAGGTCGACGCGGCCGCGGAACTTCGACGGGATCAGCTCGTCGATCGCCGAGTTGATGGCCGCGTACTCGCCGCCGATGCCGAAGCCCGTGAAGAAGCGGAAGACGAAGAACCACCAGACGGAGAACGAGAACGCCGTGAGGGCCGTCGCCGCGAGGTAGACCGCGAGGGTGACGAGGAAGAGCTTCTTGCGGCCGAAGCGATCGGTCAGCCAGCCGAAGAAGAGGGCGCCCACGCAGGCGCCGGCCACGTAGAGGGCGGCCGCGGTGCCGGTGACCTGGGCGGAGGAGATGGGCAGGCCGCTGCCGGGTTCCGAGAGGCGGCCCGCGATGTTGCCGACGACCGTGACTTCGAGGCCGTCGAGGATCCAGACCGTGCCGAGGCCGATCACCACCGTCCAGTGCCAGCGGGACCAGGGGAGGCGGTCCAGGCGGGCCGGGACCGCGGTGGTGACGGTGGCGGGGGCTCCGTCGGTGCCGGGGGCCTTTGGGTGCTCCGGGGACATGGGCCCTCCTCGCTGGGGGAATGGGCCCGCCCCGGGTTCCCCGCCGATCGAGGCTCACGCCACAGGGCTCCGCCCCGGACCCCGCTCCTCAAGCGCCGGAGGGGCTTGATCTGCCGGAGCGCCCCGCCAGGGGCGCGGGGAACTGCGCGAGAAGCGGCCACCGGCCCGCGGGCGAACACGGCACCCCCGCCCGCCGCAGAGGCGCTACGCCCCGAACGCCTTCGACACCGTGTAGATCACCAACCCCGCCAGCGAACCCACCACCGTGCCGTTGATCCGGATGAACTGCAGGTCGCGGCCGATGTGGGCCTCGATCTTGCGGGACGTGTGCTCGGCGTCCCAGCTCGCCACGGTGTCCGTGATCAGGGAGGTGATCTCGGCCCGGTACGTCGTCACGACGTACACCGCGGCGCCCTCCACCCAGCCGTCGACCTTGCCCTGCACCTTCGGGTCCGACGCCATCCGCTGCCCGAGCGAGAGCAGCGACGCCCGCACGCGCAGGCGCAGCTCGCTGCGCTCGTCCTCGGCCGCCGCCACGATCATCGAGCGGACCGCCGACCAGGTGGAGGCGATCAGGTCCTGCACCTCGGAGCGGCCCAGCACCTCGGACTTGAGGCGCTCGACGCGGGCCCGGGTGTCGGAGTCGCCCTGGAGATCGCCCGCGAAGTCGCGCAGGAAACGGTCCACGGCGCCGCGCGCCGGGTGCTCGGGCATGTCGCGCATCTCGGTGACGAAGCGGAGGAGTTCCTTGTAGACCCGCTCGCCCACGCGCTTGTCGACGAAGCGCGGCGTCCAGCCGGGGGCCCCGCCCTGCACCGCGTCCATCACCGAGTCGGAGTGCAGGACGAGCCAGTCGTGGGCCCGCGTGCACACCAGGTCGACGACGCGCTTGTGGCCGCCGTCCGCGACGACCTTCTCCAGCATCTTGCCGATGCCGGGCGCGATCTCGGCGTTGTCGGCGCGGCGCGTGATGGCCTCGCCGACGACCGCCTGGACGTCGGAGTCGCGCAGCACGGTGAGGGCGCCGCGCAGCGCCGTGGCCAGCTCGGCCGTCACCCGGTCCGCGTTCTTGGGCTCGGCGAGCCAGACGCCGAGCCGGGAACCGATGCCGACGGAGTGCAGGCGCTCGCGGACCACGTCCCCGGAGAGGAAGTTCTCGCCGACGAACTCACCCAGCGACAGACCCAGTTGGTCCTTCTTGCGCGGAATGATCGCCGTGTGCGGGATGGGGATGCCGAGCGGATGGCGGAAAAGGGCCGTGACGGCGAACCAGTCGGCGAGCGCGCCGACCATGCCGGCCTCGGCGGCGGCCGCGACATAGCCCGTCCAGGCGCCCGCCCCGGAGTGCTCCGCCCAGGTCGTCAGGGCGTAGACGACCGCGACGAGGACGAGCAGGCCCGTCGCCGTCGCCTTCATCCGGCGTACGCCGCGCCGCTTCTCCTCGTCGGCTGCGGTGAACTCGGTGACGGAGCGGCGGGCGGTACGGGGTTCGACGGGGGGCTCAGGGGCATACTGCCCAGAACCACCCCTGTCCACTTCACCCCTTTTGTCCAAATCGCTCATCGCCTGCCCGCCTCACTCATCGCCACTGTCGGCTTCGGCATCCGTCGTTCCCATGTCATCCCCCTCACACATTGTCCCTTCCTGACCTACTAACGGAACGAACCACAAGTTCCCGGCGTCTGAATGTGCGGAGGGGGGCAGTGTCGGCCCCGTCCCGCCCCATGACGCATCATGGGATGATCACACCGGAGCCTCGGGCTCCCCCTGCCCGAGGAGACACACCGCATGACCAGGCGTCACGGTTATGTGCTGCTGGCCGCGCTCGTCGCGGTCGCCGTAGTGATCTCTGCCGCTATCTACGTCGGCTTCTCCGGCGTCCTTCGGAGCGGCGACGACAACGTTCAGGCGGGTGGCGCCCACCCGCGCAGCTCGGCCGCGCCCGCCTCCACCGGCACCTGGGCCGGCAGCTGGTCGGCAGCCCCCGCGGGCGCCGAGCCCGGCACGGAGACGAATGGTTTCTCCGGCCGCTCCGTCCGCAACATCGTGCACACGAGCATCGGCGGCACCGGTGCCCGCGTCACGCTCTCCAATCTCTACGGGCAGCAGCCGCTCAGCATCACGCACGCGTCGATCGCCGTGGCCTCTGCGCCCAACAGCCCCACGGCGCTGGCCGGCACCGTGCGCCGCCTGACGTTCTCCGGGAACACCTCGGTGGTCGTCGCGGCCGGCTCGCAGATCGTCAGCGACGCCGTACGCATACAGGTTCCGGGCGACTCGGACATGCTCGTCACCACGTACTCGCCGACCGCGTCGGGACCGGTCACGTACCACCCGCAGGCCCGGCAGATGTCGTACGTGGCGAGCGGCGACCTCGTGGAGGACCCGACCGGCACCCGGTACACCGAGCAGAGCCCGTACTGGCGCTACCTCACCGCGCTCGACGTGCTCAGCAACGAGGCGGCGGGCACCGTCGTCGTCATCGGCGACTCGCTCACCGACGGCATCACCTCCACCATGGGGGCCAACCACCGCTGGACGGACGTCCTCGCCGACCGGCTGCGCTCCGAGTCGGGTGCCCCGCGCTACGGCGTCGTGAACCAGGGCATCAGCGGCAACCGCGTGCTGTCCGACGGGCTCGGGCGCCCCGCCAACAATCCGAGCGGGCTGTCCCGCTTCGGGCGGGACGCGCTCGACCGGTCCGGGGTGCGGGCCGTCGTCATCGACCTCGGGATCAACGACATCCTGCGCAATCCGCAGCAGACGAACCCCGACAAGATCGTCGAGGGGCTGCGGGAGCTTGTGCGGCAGGCGCATGCGCGCGGGCTTCGGGTTGTCGGGGCGACGCTCATGCCGTTCCAGGGGCACCGGGGGTACGAGCCTCGGCTCGAGGTCGTTCGGCAAGGGGTCAACGCGCAGATCCGGGCCGGGAAGGTGTACGACAGTTACGTCGACTTCGACCGGGCTCTGCGGGATCCCTACAACCCGCGCAAGCTGCTGCCGCAGTACGACTCGGGCGACCATCTGCACCCGAGCGACGCCGGGTACCGGAAGATGGCCGAATCCTTCGATCTGTCCTCACTGAAGGGGTCGACCGGGGCCGAGCTGTAGGCGGCCTGTCGGCCGACCCCCGCCGCTTTGGGCAATCTGCCGCCTGGGGCGGCAGGGTGGGCAAGGCGGCACCCCGGCGCGGGGTCAGCGCCTAATCGGCGGCCAGTACAGCGCCGTTCGCGGGTGCGCCCCGGTGGGGGCTTCTCGCGCAGTTCCCCGCGCCCCTGGCCGGGCTGGTAGTAGCCCGCACCCGCAGTGCCCCGGCGGGGCTGATAGCAGCCCGCATCCGAAAGCGCCCCGCGCTCAAGGCACCGTTACTCCCCGTGCCGCCCCCGATGCCGCCGCTCCCGGCGTTCCTCCAGGCGGTCGAGGTGCTCCTCGATGCGTTCGCGGTGGCGGTCGAGGTGGTCGTCGTGGAGGCCGCGGTGCCGGTCACCGTGGCGGCCCAGGAGTTCACGCCGCTCCTCCCGGCGATCGAGCCGCTCACGGCGCCGCTCCTCGCGAAGGCGCTGCCGCTCGGCCTTGGGCAGCTTGCGCTCGACGCCGACACCGCCCCAGAACGCGAACCCGGTGATCACCACTCGCGGCGCCCCGGGATCACCGGGTACCCCGGACTCGCTGTGGTCGAAACCGCCCATGATGCCGATGCCGCGCACGACGACCTCGACACCGGGCGGCACGATCACATTGACGCCGCCCATGATCGCGACGCAGTTGATGACGATCTCGCGGGACTCGAAGTTCGCCTCGCGCAGGTCGAGTTCACCACCGCCCATGACGGCGACGCAGTCGAACCGGCTCGGCGCCGTCCACCGCCCCTTGCGCTCGAACCCGGAGAGGATGCCGACGCCCCACGCCGAACCGCCCGCCGAGCCGCCGATCCGCGTCGACCAGTCGACCGCCCCCTCGGGCAGCGGGCCCTTGATCAGGTTCACCGGAGCGGGCGCGGGGGCAGGAGTGCCGGCCCCGGGCAGATCGCGGGTGACGGGCAGCAACTCCCGGTACGTACGCGCCTTGTACGTCTCCTCAAGACGCTCGCCGAACTCCTCCATGTCGAGGCGCCCCTCGGCCAGCGCGTCCCGCAGCCGCTCGGCGACCTGCTCGCGGTCGGCATCGGAGGCCCGCAGATCGAGGCCGTCGTCCTGGGGGCGGCCGGACTCGTCGGGGCGGTCCGGGAGCGTTGCGTCCGTCATGTTTTCAGCGTACGGGCGTCAGCGCGCCGATACCGGCGTCAGTACGTTAAAGAAGCGCTCCCGGCATACATCCGTGCGATCACACTCTCGATGTCGGGCTCGCGCACCGACAGATCGGCCAGCGGATAGCGCCCGGCGATCGCGGCGACCAGCGGCGCCGCGGAGTCGGCGGCGGGGAACGCCAGCCACTGCCGCACCCCCTCCACCTTCACCACCCGCGCCGACTCCACCTCGATCGGCGGGAGTTCACGCTCCAGGTCCACGACGAGGGTGCGCTCACCGCCGCCCAGCTCGTGCAGCCCGTCGAGATCACCGTCGTACATCAGACGCCCGTGATCGATGACCATGACGCGACGGCACAGCTGCTCGATGTCGGTGAGGTCGTGGGTGGTGAGGAGGACCGTCGTGCCGCGCTCCGCGTTCAAGTCCCGCAGGAATTGCCGGACTTTGACCTTAGAGACGACGTCCAGGCCGATCGTCGGCTCGTCCAGGTACAGCACCTCGGGGTCGTGCAGCAGCGCCGCCGCGATGTCGCCGCGCATCCGCTGGCCGAGCGAGAGCTGACGCACGGGCACGTCCAACAGCGGCGCCATTTCCAGGAGTTCGACGCAGCGGTCGAGGTTCTCCGTGTACCGGGCGTCGGGGATGCGGTACATGCGGCGCATCAGCCGGTACGAGTCGATGAGCGGCAGGTCCCACCAGAGCGTGGTGCGCTGCCCGAACACGACGCCGATGCGGTGCGCGAGTCTGGCGCGCTCGCGCGAGGGGTCGATGCCCGCGACGCGCAGCCGGCCCGCGCTCGGCGTCAGGATGCCGGTCAGCATCTTGATGGTGGTCGACTTCCCGGCCCCGTTCGGACCGATGTAGCCGACCATCTCGCCGCGCGGCACCATGAACGTCAGCGAGTCCACCGCCCGCACCTCGCGCCGCTCCCGGCGCAGGAACCCCGCCTTGCGGCGCACGTCGAAGACCTTCTCGACGCCGTCCACCTCGATGAGCGGCTCCCCGGCCATCGGCCGGACTTCCTTGCGCAACAACAGACTTCAGCTCCCTGTACTCCGATAGCCCCGCAACGACACCCGCCATGCGCACCCCGCCGCCGCCAGACACCCCGCGGCCACCAGCGGCGGCGCGAAGGCGACCCACCACGGCAGATCCAGCGGATAGGGGCGGCCCAGGATGTAGAGCGCCGGTACCCAGTTCACGAAGGCCAGCGGCAGGACGAACGTGACGCCCCGCAGCAGGTTGTCGCCGAAGACGGTGGGCGGATACTGGAGCAGCGTGTTGCCGCCGAACGTCGCCGCGTTCTGCACCTCGGCCGCGTCCTGCGCCACGATCTGGAAGGCCGCGCCCGCGATGAACACGGCGACGAAGATCGCGGCCCCGCTGATCACCAGCAACGGCACGAGCAGCACCTTCACCGGCGTCCAGGTCACGTCCAGCGCCACCGCCGACCACACCAGCACCACGAGCCCCTGGCTGATCCGCCCCATCCGGCGCAGCGCGAACTGGTCCGCGGCCAGCTGCACCAGCACCGGCGCGGGCCGCACCAGGAACACGTCCAGCGTCCCGTCCCGCACCCGCTGCCCGGTCTTCCCCAGCGAACCGGCGGCCAGATCGGCCAGACCGAAGGAGGCGCCCGCGGTGCCGTAGAGGAAGGCGATCTCGGGGAGCGTGTAGCCGCCGAGCCGGTCGACCTGGGAGAACATCAGCAGGATGGAGCAGAACTCCAGTCCCGTCATCGCGAAGTTGCCGAAGGCGGTCAGCGCGAACGACGCCCGGTACGTCATCGTGGAGCGGATCCACGCCCCGCTGACCATGCGGAACACCCGCCACGCCGTCAGCGCCCGGCCCGGAACACGCTCGCCCGACCCGTACTCGGCCTCGGCCACCGCACCCTCAGCCACCCTGCACCACCACCCTCCGCGTCGCCGCCCGCTGCAACAGCCGCCCCGCGCCGAGCAGCCCGGCCGCCCAGGAGGCCTGGAAGAGGAGGCTGCCCAGCACGCCCCGGCCCGGATGCGTGCCCATCAGCACGTCCGCCGGGACCTGGAGCAGCGCCGACCAGGGCAGGGCCCGGGCCACGTCCCCGATCGCGCCCGGAAAGACGTTCAGCGGCAGCAGCATCCCGGAGAAGAACGTGCCGACGATGCCGTACATCTGCACCGCGCCGTTGCCGTCCATGAACCAGAACGCGGACATCGCCACGAGATAGCGCAGCGCGAAGCTGACCACGCAGCCGAGCACCACCGCGACCAGGAAGGCCAGCCACCGCAGGACGTCGTGCGGCAGCGCGAGCTGGAAGGCGAGCGCCCCGACGACCATCGGCACCACCCCGCGCCCGGCCAGCTGGAACAGCGCCCGCCCGAGGTCCAGAGCGAGCCACCAGCACTGCAAGTCGATGGGCCGGTACAGATCGACGGCGATGTCCCCGCTGCGGATCCGCGCCATCAGCTCGGCCTCGACACCGGACGGCATACCGAGCATCATCACGGCGAAGAGCGCCTGCCCGATCCAGACGAACGTGAGCGCCTGCGACTGGTCGTAGCCGCCGAGGTGCGGGCGCTCGTCCCACAGCGCCACATAGGTGTAGGCGATGATCACGCCGAAGACGGTGTTGGTGACGATGCCGGCCGCGGTGGACGCGCGATACGTGGCGTACCGCCGCAGTCCACTGGCGACGACCGCCGCGTACAGCCGAAGAGCTCCCACTGGCGGCAGCCTAGGGCGGCCTGGCCTCGCCTGCCATGCATTTTTCCAGTGATGTAGGAGGCTTATGTGTCATACGAGGCGTACGTGACGTACGACGCGAATCAGGAGTTCCACAGGACATGAGCAGCGACGAGCCGCCCCCGCAGGGCCCCGGGCAAGGACCCGGGCCGGACCAGGCCCCCGCCGAGGGCAAGGCGAAGGGCAAGGCGAAGCGCCCCAAGCGCAAGGGCTGGCGGCGGCTGATCCCCACCTGGCGGATGGTGCTCGGCACGCTCATCGCCTTCGTCGTGCTGTGCTGCGGCCTCTTCGCCCTCGGCTACGCCCTCGTGGACATCCCCCCGGCGAACTCCGCGGCGACCGCCCAGAGCAACGTGTACCTGTACGCGGACGGCTCCCAGATCGCCCGCGACGGCGACGTCAACCGCGAGAACGTCCAGCTCGCCCAGATCCCCAAAGCGGTCCAGCACGCGGCGCTCGCCGCCGAGGACCGGGACTTCTACTCCGAGTCGGCCGTCGACCCGAAGGCCATGATCCGCGCCGCCTGGAACACCCTGCGCGGCAAGGGCAAGCAGTCCGGCTCGACCATCACGCAGCAGTACGTGAAGAACTACTACCTCGGGCAGGAGCAGACGGTCTCGCGGAAGGTGAAGGAGTTCTTCATCTCCATCAAGCTGGACCGCGAGGCGTCCAAGGACGAGATCCTCACCGGCTACCTCAACACCAGCTACTTCGGACGCAACGCGTACGGCATCCAGGCCGCCGCCCAGGCGTACTACGGCGTGGACGTGGAGGACCTGACGACCGCTCAGGGCGCCTATCTGGCAGCCCTGCTGAATGCCCCCAGCGCCTACGACGTGGTCGCCCACCCGGAGAACAAGGCCCGCGCCGTCGCCCGCTGGAACTACGTCCTCGACGGCATGGTCACGAAGAAGTGGCTCAGCGCCTCCGACCGCCAGAACATGACGTTCCCGGTGCCGAAGGAGGCCAAGGGAGCGGCCGGGATGTCCGGCCAGCGCGGCTACATCGTGCAGGCCGTGAAGGACTACATCACCAGCAACAAGATCCTCGACGAGGACACCCTCGCCACCGGCGGCTACCGCATCACCACCACCCTGCAGAAGAAGAAGCAGGACGCCTTCGTCGAGGCCGTCGACGACCAGCTGATGTCCCAGCTCGACAAGAAGACGCGCGACGTCGACAAGAACGTACGGGCAGGTGGCGCCGCCATCGACCCCGCCACCGGCAAGGTCGTCGCGATGTACGGCGGCGTCGACTACACGAAGCAGTACGTCAACAACGCCACCCGCCGCGACTACCAGGTCGGCTCCACCTTCAAGCCGTTCGTCTTCACGTCCGCCGTCGAGAACGGCTCGACGACCCAGGACGGCCGCACCATCACGCCCAACACCATCTACGACGGCACCGACAAACGCCCCGTGCAGGGCTGGGACGGCGGCACCTACGCCCCCGAGAACGAGGACGGCGTCTCCTACGGCAACATCACCGTACAGACCGCCACCGACAAGTCCGTCAACTCGGTCTACTCGCAGATGGCCGTCGACGTCGGCCCCGCCAAGGTCAAGCGGACCGCCGTCGACCTCGGCCTCCCGGAGAACACCCCGGACCTCACCGCGTCCCCGTCCATCGCGCTCGGCCCGGCGACCGCCAGCGTCCTCGACATGACCGAGGCGTACGCGACCCTCGCCAACCACGGCAAACACGGCACGTACACGATCCTCGCCTCCGTCACCAAGGACGGCGAGAAGGTCGACCTGCCCGCGCGGGACACCCGCCGCGTGGTGAGCCGCGAAGCCGCCGACACCACCACCTCGATGCTCCAGTCCGTCGTCGACTCCGGCACCGGCACCGCCGCACAGGCCGCCGGCCGCCCCGCCGCCGGCAAGACCGGCACCGCCGAGGAGGACACGGCGGCCTGGTTCGCGGGCTACACCCCCGACCTCGCCACCGTCGTCTCCGTCATGGGCCAGGACCCGCAGTCCGGCGCCCACACCTCGCTGTACGGGGCCGCGGGCCTGCCCCGGATCAACGGCGGCGGATTCCCCGCACAGATCTGGGCCCAGTTCACGAAGCAGGCCCTCACCGGCACCACCGCCACCGACTTCGACCTGAACCTGGAGAGCGGCGCCGAGCAACTGCCCGTCCCGACGGTCTCCACACCCGCGACCGAGTCCGCCCCGGCGTCGGAGGAACCCTCCGCCACCGAGGAGCCGCCCGGGGAACCCACCGGCGAACCGGCCTCCCCCACGACCGAGTCACCCCAGTCCCCCGACGCCCCGCAGACCGACGGCCCCGACGAGTTCCAGCCCGGAGACGGCGACGGCAACGGCGTCCTCAATGACCTGACGTCACCTTCAGACCCACGATCGACACGAGCAGCAGGCCGATGAAGAAGATCCGCGCGGCCGTCGCCGGCTCCCCCAGCAGCAACATGCCGACGATGGCCGCACCCGCGGCCCCGATGCCGACCCATACGCCGTACGCGGTACCGATGGGCAGCGACTTGGCGGCGTAGGACAGCAGCATCATGCTCGCGACGATCCCCGCGCCCGTGAACACGCTCGGCCAGAGCCGGGTGAAACCGTCCGTGTACTTCATACCGATCGACCAGGCGACTTCGAGAAGTCCGGCGATCACGATCAGGATCCAGGCCATGACTGGCACCTCCGTCAGTGGTTCTCAACAGGGGTGCGTCGTCTTTGCGGATCCCGGTACGGCGCGTCTCGTCGGGTACTCATAAAGGTAGCAAAGAGCATGCAAAAGGGGCTGGTGACGATGGTCACCAGCCCCTCGCACTCAGCTTCGCGGCCCGCTACAGATACAGGCCCGTCGAGTCCTCGGACCCCTCGAACCGGTCGGCCGCCACCGCGTGCAGATCCCGCTCGCGCATCAGCACGTACGCGACACCGCGCACCTCGACCTCCGCCCGGTCCTCCGGATCGAACAGCACCCGGTCACCCGGCTCCACCGCCCGCACGTTCTGCCCGACCGCCACGACCTCGGCCCAGGCGAGACGCTTGCCGACCGCCGCCGTGGCGGGGATCAGAATGCCGCCGCCACTGCGCCGCTCGCCCTCGGCGGAGTCCTGCCGCACGAGCACACGGTCGTGCAGCATCCGGATGGGCAACTTGTCGTGCTGGGTCTTCTCGCTCACGCCACGAAAATACCTGCCCGGCGCGGCGCGGGGTGCCCTCGGGTCAGCCCTTGCGACGCCGCGCGCTCAGCGCGAGCACCCCGACCACACCGACCACGACGAGCGCGGCGGGCACCAGCCGCTCCAGGCGCGGCGCGCCCTCCTCCGTGACCAGCTGCCCCTTCACGTCCGAGACCAGCCGATTGGCACTGACATAGGCCCGGCCGACCGTGTGGTCCACCTGGGCGGCGAACTTGGCCTTGGCGTCACCGACGATCGTCTTGGGGTGCACCCGCACCCCGAGCTCGTCGAGCGTCTCGGCGAGGGTCTCGCGGCGGCGCTTGATGTCCGCTTCGATCTGCGCCGGCGTCCGCGTATCCGGCGTATCCGTGTCCGACACCGCGCTGCCTCCGTGGTCGCTGCGTAACTAGCTGTGTGTGTGGTGATGGACAGTCTGTCAGCTCGCCGCCACGGATACCCCTCGGCACCCCCATTACGCTCAACGGGAGTCCGACGGGAGTCCACGTACGACCCCCCACACCGCGAGGAGAGCGAGCGACATGAGCGAGCGACTGCAGCCCGGCGACACAGCCCCCGCCTTCACCCTGCCCGACGCCGACGGCAACGAGGTCTCCCTCGCCGACCACAAGGGCCGCAAGACCATCGTCTACTTCTACCCGGCCGCGCTCACCCCGGGCTGCACCAAGCAGGCCTGCGACTTCACCGACAACCTCGACGTGTTCACCGAGGCCGGCTACGACGTCATCGGCGTCTCCCCCGACAAGCCGGAGAAGCTCGCCAAGTTCCGCGAGAAGGAGAACCTCAAGGTCACCCTGGTCGGCGACCCCGACAAGAAGGTCCTCGAGGCCTACGGCGCCTTCGGCGAGAAGAAGCTCTACGGCAAGGTCGTCACCGGAGTCATCCGCTCCACGATCGTCGTCGACGAGGACGGCAAGGTCGAGCACGCGCTCTACAACGTGAAGGCGACCGGCCACGTGGCGAAGATCATCAAGGATCTCGGCATCTGAACCGCATCTGAACCAGCCCGGCCGGGTACCCACGTTGTGACGAAAGTCCCCTCAGGCGGGGACTTTCGTTTGCAAGCGCCACGATCGAGCAAGTGATCCCCTGGATACGTTCCATGTCCACAGAAGGGATCCACCCCATGACCACCGACACCGAGGAAGGGCAGGCGCCCGACCCGGAGGCGGTCAAGCGTCACCGGGCGCTCTTCCGCGCCGTCAGAAGGCGCAAGAACCCGCCCCTGCGCCGCACCGACATCACCGTCACCGACGAGACGGCGGTCAAGCGGGCGGTCAAGGCGGCCTCGCTCGGCAACGCCATGGAGTGGTTCGACTTCGGCATCTACTCCTACCTCGCCGTGACCATCGGCCATGTCTTCTTCCCGTCCGGGAACGACACGGTCCAGCTGATCTCGTCGTTCGCCACCTTCGCCGTCTCCTTCCTGGTGCGGCCGATCGGCGGCATGGTCTTCGGCCCGATGGGTGACAAGATCGGCCGCAAGAAGGTCCTGGCGATGACCATGATCCTGATGGCGATCGGTACCTTCGCCATCGGCCTGATCCCGTCGTACGCCACCATCGGCTTCTGGGCGCCGGTCCTCCTCATCCTCTTCCGCCTGATCCAGGGCTTCTCGACCGGCGGCGAGTACGGCGGCGCGTCCACCTTCATCGCCGAGTACGCGCCCGACAAGCGCCGCGGCTACTTCGGCAGCTTCCTGGAGTTCGGCACCCTCGCCGGATACGTCGGCGCGGCCGGCCTCGTCACGATCCTCACCACCTGGCTCGGCAGCGACGGCATGGAGTCCTGGGGCTGGCGCGTCCCGTTCCTCGTCGCGGGCCCCATCGGCCTCGTCGGCCTCTACCTGCGACTGAAGCTGGACGAGACCCCCGCCTTCCAGAAGCTGGAGGACGAGTCCGCCCACAAGGCCACCGACGCGGCCTCCGCCGTGGAGACCACCGCCAAGGGCGACCTGGCCAGGATCTTCCGCGACTACTGGCCCACCCTGATCCTGTGCATCTGCCTGGTCGGCGCGTACAACATCACCGACTACATGCTCCTGTCCTACATGCCGACGTACCTCTCGGACGAGATGGGCTACTCCGAGGCGCACGGCCTGCTGATCCTCATCGCCACGATGGTGCTCCTGATGTGCATCATCAGCCAGATCGGCAAGCTCTCCGACCGCTTCGGCCGCAAGCCGCTCCTCATGACCGGCATGCTCGGCTTCTTCGTCCTGTCGATCCCGTCCTTCCTCCTGGTCCAGAACGGCGCCCTGTGGGCCGTCTCCCTCGGCATGCTGCTCCTCGGCCTGTCCCTGGTCTGCCTCCTCGGCACCATGTCGGCAGCCCTGCCCGCGCTGTTCCCGACCCAGGTCCGCTACGGCTCCCTCTCGGTCGGCTACAACCTCTCGGCCTCGATCTTCGGCGGCACGACCCCCCTGGTCATCACCGCCCTGATCGGCCTGACGGGCTCCGACATGATGCCCGCCTACTACGCGATGGCCGCGGCCCTCGTCGGCGTCATCGCGGTGGCCTGCATGAAGGAAACGGCCCAGAAGCCCCTCGCCGGTTCCCCGCCCTCGGTGGAAACGGATGAAGAGGCAGCGGAAATGGTCGAATCCCAGGCGCCTGCCCCGAAGTTCTGACCGCTCTTCCCGCCTCATGTGGCCCGGCCACATAAATCGGACTGTCCCGCATTTCGTGCGTGACAGTCCGATTTTCATTTCGTTGACCCGTACGAGGCCGCGAACTGACGGCCGAGGATCGGATCGGGGAGGTTCTCATGGCGGGGCAGCGGTATACGCGGGAGCTGCTGGTGGAGGCGGCTCGGAATGCGGGGTCTTGGGATGAGGCGGTGCGGTGGTGCGGGGGTGAGCCGACGCGGTACAGCAAGCGGTACCTGAGCGGGAAGATGGCCGAGGCCGGGATCGACGTCTCGCACTTTCAGCACGGGGGTGTACGGCATACGGAGGCGGTGCTGCGAGCTGCCGTCATCGAATCGCGGAGCATCAAGGATGTGGTGCTGCGGCTGGGCATCAGCAACGTCGGAGGTAATCAGGCCCACATCGCCCGCCGGATCGCCGCTCTCGGCATCGACACCTCGCACTTCGTAGTGCAGCGCGGCAGGCCGAAGGGCTCCTGCGGAGAGGTGCTGGCCCTGCGTTCACGCGACGAAGGCCGCGTGCCCGGTTCCCGTCTCCGTCGAGCGCTGCTGCGCCACGGAGTCCCGGAGAAGTGCGCATCGTGCGGTACGGGCCCGGAGTGGAACGGCAAGCCGCTGTGCCTGGAAGTCGACCACATCAGCGGGGACTGGTGGGACAACCGCCCGGACAACCTGCGCCTGCTCTGCCCCAACTGCCATGCGGTGACCGACACCTATCGCGGCCGAAAGAGGGCACTCGCATGAGCAAGTATCCGCAAGAACTCCTGGAGCGAACTGCGGCCGAGTCCCGCAGCCTGGTCGACCTCATGCGCCGGATCGGTGCCCCCATGTGTAGTGGTCCTCGTCGCTACCTGGGCGAGCGGCTGTTCTTCTACGGCATCGACACGTCCCACTTCCAGGGCGAATCACTGCCCGAGCGTCCGAAGCGGTCGTACTCGAAGGAGGTTCTGGCCGAAGCGGCGGCCCGTTCTACCAGCATCCGGGGCATGTTCGAGTACATGGGCATTCCACCGGAGGACGGACCGTATGGGCTGGTGAAGACCAAGCTGGAAAGGTTCGGAATCGAGACCAGTCACTTCACATGGCGTCGAGGAACTGTGGGCCAGAGTCTCTTCCCGGTGGCGGAACTCACGCAAGCCGTCGCGGAGTCCAGCGGGCTGGCCGACGTACTGCGCCACCTCGGGCTGTCGCCGACGAACGGATCCGCCCGCGCCAAACTAAAGCGCAGTATCGATGAGTACGGGCTCTCGACAGAACACTTCACCGGGCAGGGGCATCAGGCCGGAGCCGCGTCGCCAACACGCAAATCCGCCGACGAAGTTCTCGTGCGTCGTCCGGCAGCCTCGTCGCGATGTCGAGCAACCCTGCTGCGTAGAGCTCTCGACGAGATCAACATGCCGCATGCCTGCTCCGCCTGTGGCCAGGGCGAGTTGTGGCAGGGGAAGCGACTGGTCCTGGAGATCGATCACATCGACGGAGACCCTCTGAACAACTGCCGAGAGAACCTCCAGTACCTATGCCCCTCATGCCACAGCCAGACCCGAACCTTCTCGAACCGCGACCGCCACACCCAGTACAGTGGGCAGGAGGGGTCCGTATCCCAGCTGGTTAAGAGGATGCCGGTTTAGATCCGGTATGTCGTGGGTTCGAGTCCCACCGGGCCCACGCACCGAAGGGCGCTCCCCCACACAACCGGGAGCGCCCTTCGTCGTCCCCCGGGCCTCAGCCCAAAAGCTCCCGCACCACCGGCACCAGCGCCCGAAACGCCTTCCCCCGGTGGGAGATCGCGTTCTTCTCGTCCGCCGAGAGCTCCGCGCACGTGCGCGTGTCGCCCTCCACCTGGAGGATCGGGTCGTAGCCGAAGCCCCCCGAGCCCTCCGGGGCGTGGCGCAGGACGCCGCGGAGTTGGCCTTCCACGACGCGCTCCGTGCCGTCGGGGAGGGCGAGGGCCGCCGCGCACGTGAAGTGGGCGCCGCGGTGGCGGTCCTCGTCGATGTCGCCGAGTTGGGCGAGGAGCAGGTCCAGGTTGGCCTTGTCGTCGCCGTGGCGGCCGGCCCAGCGGGCGGAGAAGATGCCGGGGGCGCCGCCCAGGACGTCGACGCAGAGGCCGGAGTCGTCGGCGACGGCGGGCAGGCCGGTGGCCTTGGCGAGGGCGTGGGCCTTGAGGAGGGCGTTCTCGGCGAAGGTGACGCCGGTCTCCCGGACATCGGGGATGTCCGGGTAGGCGTCGGCGCCGACCAGCTCGTGGGGCAGGCCGGCGTCGGCGAGGATGGCGCGGAGTTCGACGATCTTGCCGTTGTTGCGGGTGGCGAGGATGAGGCGGGTCATGCAGCCCAGCCTACGAGGAGTGCTACGGCGTGCAGACCTTGGTCAGTTCGCCGGCGGCGTCGATGACCGGGGTGACGTCGGGTGTCTCGTCGCCGTTTCTGATCGCCGTACGGACGTTGTCCACGGCCTTGTTGACGTCGCCGACGGCCTTGGACACGTCGGCGTTGTCGGTCTTGTCGCCGATCTTGTCGAGGTTCTGGTCGATGGAGGCGAGCGCCTCGTCGGCCTGGCCGGGGTCGTTCGACGCGTTGTCGACGGCCTGCTGGAGGTCGTTGACGCTGTCGGCTATGGAGTCGGCGGTCTGGACGCAGTCGAGCGCCTTGTCGACGGCCGAGCAGCCGACGGCGGCCGGGACCGCGATCAGTGCCGCCAGGACGGCGAAGAGTGCGGTGCGACGGTGACGGCGCGCGGCCATGGAACGGTCCTCCCCTTAAGTACGGACAAGTGCGCGGCGGTGCGGTGTCGTTGCCGTGCACTTGTCCGTAGTGACGCAGTCGGTGGCTGTGCGGTTGCCACCCTGCTTGGGGAGTTCTTTACCTAGGCGAGGTCTTTTCCGAGGGCGCCTTCGAGTGCCTTGCGCTGGGCGGCGGCGAGGTCGTCGCAGCCGGCGACGGCGAGGTCGAGCAGGGAGTTGAGCTCGGCGCGGTCGAACGGCTCGGCCTCGGCGGTGCCCTGGATCTCGACGAAGCGGCCGTCGCCGGTGCAGACGACGTTCATGTCGGTGTCGGCGCGGACGTCTTCCTCGTAGCAGAGGTCGAGGAGCGGGACGCCGCCGACGATGCCGACGGAGACGGCGGAGACGGTGCCGGTGAGGGGCTCGCGGCCGGCCTTGATGAGCTTCTTGGACTTGCCCCAGGCGACGGCGTCGGCGAGGGCGACGTAGGCGCCGGTGATGGCGGCGGTGCGGGTGCCGCCGTCGGCCTGGAGGACGTCGCAGTCGAGGACGATGGTGTTCTCGCCGAGCGCCTTGTAGTCGATGACGGCGCGCAGCGAGCGGCCGATGAGGCGGCTGATCTCGTGGGTGCGGCCGCCGATCTTGCCGCGGACGGATTCGCGGTCGCCGCGGGTGTTGGTGGCGCGCGGGAGCATCGAGTACTCGCCGGTGACCCAGCCTTCACCGCTGCCCTTGCGCCAGCGCGGGACGCCTTCGGTGAAGGAGGCGGTGCAGAAGACCTTGGTGTCGCCGAAGGAGACGAGGACGGAGCCTTCTGCGTGCTTGCTCCAGCCGCGTTCGATGGTGATCGGGCGGAGCTGTTCGGGGGTGCGGCCGTCGATGCGAGACATGGGGTCGAGCGTATCCGGTACGGCGAAGGCCCCACCCCCGTCAGGAGGGGTGGGGCCTTCAGCGGTGGCTGGTGTCGCTCACATCATGTCTTCGATGTCGGCGGCGATCGGGTCGGCGTCGGTGCCGATGACGACCTGGATCGCGGTGCCCATCTTGACGACGCCGTGGGCGCCGGCGGCCTTGAGAGCGGCCTCGTCGACCTTGGAGGGGTCGATGACCTCGGTGCGCAGTCGGGTGATGCAGCCCTCGACCTCTTCGATGTTGTCGAGCCCGCCGAGCCCGGCGACGATCTTCTCAGCCTTGGTGGCCATTTCGTTCTCCCTGTTGTGTCCCGGGCCCGCCTTTGGGCCGCTTTGTCACGGTAACCCACGGTTGGCCCATCTTCACGAGCGGTTGTCCCACCCGTGACGAATGATGACGAGCACGCGGACCGATCGTCCCGCAACTGGTGCAACTGGTCTACACCAGTTGCCAGAGTATCCAACAACCGCCCCACATGGCTTGTTCCGGGAGGACGCCCATGAGCACGAACGCTGCCGCCGCACCTCGGCCGAGCCCCTGGAGCAGCTTCTTCCAGGGGCTCCAGAAGATGGGGCGCAGCCTTCAGCTGCCCATCGCCGTGCTCCCGGCGGCCGGTATCGTCAACCGGCTCGGCCAGCCGGACGTCTTCGGTGACGACGGCCTCGGCTGGACCAATGTCGCCAAGGTGTTTGCAGGTGCGGGTGGCGCGCTGCTCGACTCGGACCTGGGTCTGCCGCTGCTGTTCTGCATCGGTGTGGCGATCGGCATGGCCAAGAAGGCGGACGGTTCCACGGCGCTCGCGGCCGTGGCCGGCTTCCTCGTGTACCGGGGTGTGCTGCACCAGTTCCCGATCGACTGCGCCGACGGGGCGAAGGCGGTGGCGACGGGGTGTCAGGCCGCGGACAACACCGTCTCGGCGTTCTCGTTCCAGAATCCCGGTGTCTTCGGCGGCATCATCATGGGCTTCCTGGCGTCGTTCTTCTGGGTGCGCTACCACCGTACGAAGCTGGTCTCCTGGCTCGGCTTCTTCAACGGCCGCCGGCTCGTGCCGATCATCATGGCGTTCGTCGGCATCATCTTCGCCGTGATCTGCCTGTGGATCTGGCCGCCGATCGGTGACGGCCTGGAGAGCTTCTCCAACTGGCTTCAGGACCTGGGGGCCATCGGTTCCGGCATCTTCGGCGTCGCGAACCGTGCGTTGCTGGTCATCGGCCTGCACCAGTTCCTGAACGTGCCGCTGTGGTTCCAGTTCGGCTCGTACACCAAGCCGGACGGCACGACCGTGCACGGTGACATCAACATGTTCCTGAGCGGTGACCCGCACGCGGGCATCTATCAGACGGGCTTCTTCCCGATCATGATGTTCGCCCTGCCGGCGGCCTGTCTGGCGATGTACCACTGCGCGCGCCCGGAGCGCCGCAAGGCGGTCGGCGGCATGATGCTCTCGCTGGGGCTGACCTCGTTCGTCACGGGTATCACCGAGCCGATCGAGTACTCCTTCGTCTTCATCGCGCCGCTGCTGTACGCGGTGCACGCGGTGCTGACCGGTGTGTCGATGGCGGTGACGTGGGCGCTCGGCGTCAAGGACGGCTTCAGTTTCTCCGCGGGTCTGATCGACTACCTGATCAACTGGAACCTGGCGACCAAGCCATGGATGATCATTCCGATCGGTCTGGTCTTCGCGGCGCTCTACTACGCGATCTTCAGATTCGCGATCACGAAGTTCGATCTGAAGACCCCGGGCCGTGAGCCCGAGGAAGAGGTCGAGGACATCACCAAGGCCTGAGCCAGGCCTGACAGGGCAGGCGCCCCTGAACGAAAGGGCCCCCGGACCATCGGTCCGGGGGCCCTTCGTCACGTTTGAGTCGTACGCCCCACATATGTTCCAGACCACAAAAAACACGGGTTCCTTATCTCACCTTCACCGTGCTACAACAGGTCTACACCACTGAGGTGGTGTAGACCATCTGGCTGCTGCCCACCCCTTTTCTTCCTTTCCGTCCCCGGCAGCACCCCAGCACATGGAGGAAGTTGATGAGCTCCGCCACCGCTACGGCGGCCCCCGCAAAGAAGCGGGGATCAGGCCTGTTCCAGGGCCTCCAGAAGGTGGGTCGCAGCCTGCAGCTGCCGATCGCGGTGCTGCCGGCCGCCGGCATCCTGCTCCGTCTCGGGCAGCCGGACGTGTTCGGTGACGACGGCCTGGGCTGGCACAAGGTCGCCGCCGTCTTCGCGACCGCGGGCAGCGCCGTCTTCGACAACCTGCCGATGCTGTTCTGCATAGGCGTGGCCATCGGCTTCGCCAAGAAGTCCGACGGCTCCACCGCACTCGCCGCCCTCGTCGGGTTCCTCGTCTACAGCAACGTGCTGAAGGCGTTCCCGGTCACCGACGCCGTCGTCAACACGACCGCGAACAAGGGCGTCGACGTCGCGGCGACGTACAACAACCCGGGTGTCCTCGGCGGCATCATCATGGGTCTGCTGGCCGCGATGCTGTGGCAGAAGTTCCACCGCACCAAGCTGGTCGACTGGCTCGGCTTCTTCAACGGCCGCCGCCTCGTCCCGATCATCATGGCCTTCGTCGGCGTGATCATGGGTGTCTTCTTCGGCCTCATCTGGGAGCCGATCGGTGAGGGCATCTCCAACTTCGGCGAGTGGATGACGGGTCTCGGCGCCGCCGGTGCCGGCCTCTTCGGTCTGATCAACCGCGCGCTGATCCCGGTCGGCATGCACCAGTTCGTGAACACCGTCTCCTGGTTCCAGCTGGGCGACTTCAAGGACGCCACGGGCGCGGTCGTGCACGGCGACCTCAACCGCTTCTTCGCGGGTGACCCGACCGCAGGACAGTTCATGTCGGGCTTCTTCCCGATCATGATGTTCGGCCTCCCGGCCGCCGCCCTCGCCATCGCGCACAGCGCCCGCCCCGAGCGCCGCAAGGCCGTGATGGGCATGATGGTCTCGCTGGCCCTGACCTCGTTCGTCACCGGTGTGACCGAGCCGATCGAGTTCTCGTTCATGTTCATCGCGCCGCTGCTGTACGCGATCCACGCGGTGCTGACCGCCCTGTCGATGGCGATCACCTGGGCGCTCGGCGTCCACGCGGGCTTCACCTTCTCCGCGGGCTTCATCGACTACGCGCTGAACTGGAACCTGGCGACCAAGCCATGGCTGATCATCCCGATCGGCCTGGTCTTCGCGGCGATCTACTACACGCTGTTCCGCTTCGCGATCACCAAGTTCAACCTCACCACCCCGGGCCGCGAGCCCGAGGAGGAGATCGAGGACATCACCAAGTGAGCCCCGCTCACGCGTGACCCCTCCCCCTGTACGACCTGCACGACGGCGAAGGCCCCGGAACCGATGAGGTTCCGGGGCCTTCGCCGTGCGGTGTCCGGGGTCAGATCTCGTAGGACCGGCCGGGGGCGGCCAGCTCCACGGGGCCGTCGTACACCCCGCGCGCGTCCGCCAGGTTCACCTGCGGGTCGGTCCACGGCGGGATGTGGGTGAGGACCAGCTTGCGGGCGCCGGCGCGCTGCGCGGCCTCGCCCGCCTCCACGCCGTTGAGGTGCAGGGCCGGGATGTTCTCCTTGCCGTGCGTGAACGCGGCCTCGCACAGGAACAGGTCGCTGTCCGTGGCCAGTTCGTCCAGCGCCTCGCACGGGCCGGTGTCCCCCGAGTACGTCAGGGAGCGGCCGCCGTGCTCGATGCGGATGGCGTACGACTCGACCGGGTGGCAGACCTTCTCCATCCGTACGGAGAACGGCCCGATGTCGTACGAGCCCGGCTTCACGGTGTGGAAGTCGAAGACCTCGCTGAAGGCGGAGGCCGAGGGGGTGTCGGCGTGCGCGGTGGTCAGGCGCTGCTCGGTGCCCTCGGGTCCGTAGACGGGCATCGGGGCGCAACGGCCGCCGTCGTGGCGGTAGTAGCGCACGACGAAGTACGCGCACATGTCGATGCAGTGGTCGGCGTGCAGATGGGACAGGAAGATCGCGTCGAGGTCGTACAGACCACAGTGGCGCTGCAGCTCGCCCAGGGCGCCATTGCCCATGTCGAGGAGCAGCCGGAAGCCGTCGGCCTCTACGAGGTAGCTCGAGCAGGCCGATTCCGCGGACGGGAACGACCCTGAGCAGCCGACGACGGTGAGCTTCATAGGAGCTGGAACCTCCGCGCTGGCGGTCGGGATGCGGGGTGGAACCTGTGGATTCTGTCGAGCGTAAGGCGCAAAAGCGCGGGTGGCTCCTCCGTCACCGGCTGTTGTGGGCGAACTCACCTGCGGTGTCACCGGTTCGGGGGGCGTGCGTTTGCGGGGTGGTCCGGCAGCGCGCCCCGTGCGCCCCGCCGGTACCGTCTCCGTATGGACACGTCATGGTGGCTGGCGCTCGCGGCCGTCGTTCTGCTCGCGCTCGTCGCCACGCTGGTGGACGGTTGGGGACGCGGCACGCGGGTGCGGCGGGGCGCTCGGCGGGGGCGGGTGGCGGGTGGGCCCGCGGCCGGGGAGATCTGGTGGGCGCTCGTGCCGTACGAGGACGGGCCCGGGGGTAAGGACCGGCCCTGCCTGGTCCTCGATCCGCGGGGGCGCACCGTGCTCGTCGCGAAGATCACCAGCCGGTATCACGAGGAGCGGCCCGGGGTGATTCCGTTGCCGCCGGGGGCCGTGGGGGATGCGCGGGGGCGGGCCAGTTTCCTGGAGACCGACGAGCTGCGCGAGGTGCCTGTGCGGGACTTTCGGCGGCGGGCCGGGGTGGCTGATCCGGTGCTGTGGGATCAGGTGCGGCGTCTGGGGTGGTGAGCCGGGGGCGCGTTGCCGGGTGCGGCTCTCGTCGTGGCTGGTCGCGCAGTTCCCCGCGCCCCTGAAGGCTGCGCTGCGCGCGCCTTCCCCTGCCCCTGAGCGAGCGGAGCTCGCTTCAGGGGCGCGGGGAACTGCGCGAGAAGCGGCCACCGGCCCGCGCGTGAAGAACTGCCCAGGGGCGCGGGGAACTGCGCGACCAGCCCCCACGCACCCGCACCCGTCGGCGAGAGGCTAGGCCCAGAGCTGGCCGTGGAGGACCTCGATGGCCTCTTCCGTGGTGGCGGCGGTGTAGACGCCCGTCGACAGGTACTTCCAGCCGCC
Organism: Streptomyces sp. NPDC057694; assembly: GCF_042799415.1. NCBI lineage: Bacteria > Bacillati > Actinomycetota > Actinomycetes > Kitasatosporales > Streptomycetaceae > Streptomyces > Streptomyces sp. NPDC057694. The sequence continues at coordinate 163,473 of NZ_JBHVIX010000007.1, read as the reverse complement.
GTCGGCGACGACGAACACGATGTCGGCGGACTCACCGGCCTTCACCGCCTTCTTGCCGACCCCGATGGCGGCGTGCAGCGCGGCCCCCGTCGAGACCCCGGCGAAGATGCCCTCCTGCTGCAACAGCTCCCGCGTACGCGTCACGGCATCGGCGGACCCCACCGAGAAGCGCGTGGTCAGCACGGAGGCGTCGTACAGCTCGGGGACGAACCCCTCGTCCAGGTTCCGCAGGCCGTACACCAGGTCGTCGTAGCGCGGCTCGGCCGCGACGATCTTGATGTCCGGCTTCTGCTCGCGCAGATAGCGGCCGACGCCCATGAGCGTGCCCGTGGTGCCGAGGCCCGCGACGAAGTGGGTGACGGACGGCAGGTCGGCGAAGATCTCCGGGCCGGTCGTCGCGTAGTGCGCCCCCGCGTTGTCCGGGTTGCCGTACTGGTAGAGCATCACCCACTCCGGGTGCTGCCCGGCCAGTTCCTTGGCGATGCGGACGGCGGTGTTCGAGCCGCCCGCGGCCGGCGAGGGGATGATCTCGGCGCCCCACATGGCGAGCAGGTCGCGCCGCTCCTGCGAGGTGTTCTCCGGCATGACGCAGACGATGCGGTAGCCCTTGAGGCGGGCCGCCATCGCCAGCGAGATGCCGGTGTTGCCGGAGGTGGGCTCGAGGATGGTGTCCCCGGGCTTGAGCCGGCCGTCCTTCTCGGCCTGCTCGATCATGTGGAGCGCGGGGCGGTCCTTGACCGAGCCGGTCGGGTTGCGGTCTTCCAGCTTCGCCCAGATCCGTACGTCGTCGGACGGGCTGAGCCGCGGCAGGCGCACCAGAGGGGTGTTGCCGACCGCGGCCAACGGGCTGTCGTAGCGCATGGGTTGCTACGTTCCCGCGCTCAGCGCATGCCGCCGGCCACGGCCGGCAGGATGGTGACGTTGTCGCCGTCGGCGACCTTGGTGTCGATGCCGTCGAGGAAGCGGACGTCCTCGTCGTTCAGGTACACGTTCACGAAGCGGCGCAGCTGGCCGTTGTCCACGATGCGGTCGGCGATGCCCGCATGCCGGGTGTCCAGGTCGACGAAGAGCTGGGCGAGGGTGTCCCCGCTCGCCTCGACGGCCTTGGCGCCGTCGGTGTAGGTGCGGAGGATGGTCGGGATGCGGACCTCGATGGCCATGCTGGGCTCCTGTCAGGAGTCGGAAGTCGAGTGGGTGCGCGCGTGGGCGCTTTCCGTACAGGCGGGCGACCGGACGTACGGCGGTGCGGCTCAGCGCGGACAGATGGCGCCGGCGAGGCGGCACAGGTCGACGTGCAGCCGCGCCACGAGCAGCATGCCCGGCGTCTTTTCGCTCACGTCGTGGAAAACCATGGGCTCATCGTATCGATTCCCGCCCGGGTCTCCCGAGTGTGATCTCACGATGCGGTCGAAATGCGTCCGCCGGTCGAGACCGGGAGGCCAAAAGGGCCGGATCAGGCGGTGACCTCGACCTCTTCCTCGGTCACCGTGCCATCGACGATACGGAACGAGCGGAACTGGAAGGGGCCCGCGTCGTCGGTGTCCGCGGTGGAGACCAGGACATAGTGGGCGCCCGGCTCGTTGGCGTAGGAGATGTCGGTGCGGGAGGGGTAGGCCTCGGTCGCCGTGTGCGAGTGGTAGATGATCACCGGCTCCTCGTCGCGGTCGTCCATCTCGCGGTAGAGCTTGAGCAGGTCGCCGGAGTCGAACTCGTAGAACGTGGGCGAGCGGGCCGCGTTGAGCATCGGGATGAAGCGCTCGGGGCGGCCTTCGCCGGCCGGTCCCGCCACTACGCCGCAGGCCTCGTCGGGATGGTCCTTGCGGCTGTGTTCCACGATCTGGTCGTACAGCTTCTGGGAGATTGTCAGCATGCCGTCAGCATAAGCAGCCGGGCTGCCACGTATCGGTGTGCGATATGTGACAGCCCGGCTGGTGAGACGCCTATGGGGGCGGGGACTTCCGTTTCGTGTGCGACCGACCGTCTCGTCGTGGTTGCTCGCGCCCCGCGGCGGAGCCGCTGATCGATACAGCCCCGCGCCCCTTAGGGGCGCTTCACGGGCGCGGCGCCGGCGGGCTTCCGCGACTTGAGGATCAGGTAGGCGACCGCGAGGATCGCGCCCCAGACCGGTGCGCCGTAGAGGGCGACCCGGTTGTCCTTGTCCATGCCCATCGTGACGATGACCAGGGCGATGAAGGCCAGCGAGAGGATGCTCGCCCAGATGCCGCCCGGGGCGCGGAACGTGGACTTGGGCAGTTCGCCGCGGTCGGACTTGAGGCGGTAGCGGATCTGGGCGATCAGGATGACGATCCAGGCCCACATGCCGGAGATGGTGGCGAAGGAGACGACGTAGTTGAACGCCTCGCCCGGCCACTGGTAGTTGATCCAGACGCCGACCAGCATCATCGCGGCGGAGAACGTGGTGCCGATGACCGGCAGACCGTTCTTGCTGAGCTTGGTGAACAGCCGCGGGCCCTGGCCGTTCTGCGCGAGGTCGCGCAGCATGCGGCCGGTGGAGTACATGCCCGAGTTGCAGGAGGACAGCGCGGCGGTCAGCACGACGAAGTTGACGATGGCGGCGCCGATGCCCAGGCCCATCTCGTCGAAGGCGTGGACGAACGGGCTCTCGCCGGCCTTGAAGGACGTCCAGGGCACGACCGAGAGGATCATGATCAGGGCGCCGACGTAGAAGACGGCGATGCGCCACGGCACGGTGTTGATGGCCTTCGGCAGGACGGTCTTGGCGTCCTTGGCCTCGCCCGCGGTGACGCCGACGAGCTCGACCGCGAGGAACGCGAACATCACCATCTGGAGGGTCATCAGCGTCGAGCCGATGCCGTTCTCGCCGGCGAAGAAGCCGCCGAGGTCCCACAGGTGCGTGACGGACGCGGTGTCACCGAGGTCGGAGAAACCGATGGTGAGGATGCCGGCGCAGATCAGGATCATGCCGATGATGGCGGTGACCTTGACCGTGGAGAACCAGAACTCCAGCTCACCGAAGAGCTTCACGGAGATCAGGTTGGCGCCGTAGAGGATGATCGTGAAGACCAGTGCGGACAGCCATTGCGGGATGTTCCACCAGAACGTCATGTAGACGGCCGCGGCCGTCACCTCGGTCATGCCGGTGATGACCCAGAACAGCCAGTACGTCCAGCCGGTGACGAAGCCCGCGAAGGGGCCGATGAACTCACGCGCGTACTCCGAGAACGAGCCGGAGACCGGGCGGTACATGAGGAGCTCGCCGAGCGCCCGCATGATGAAGAAGATGACGACGCCGGCGACGGCGTACGCCAGGATCAGGCTGGGTCCCGCTTTGGAGATGCCCTTGCCCGCGCCGAGGAAGAGGCCGGTCCCGATGGCGCCGCCGATGGCGATCATCTGGATCTGGCGGGACCCGAGGCCCCGCTGATAGCCCTCGCCGGACCCGGGGGACGTCTCGTCGTCCCGTACGGCCTCATTGCCGGCAGAGTCTTTGCCGTGCTGCTCGACCTGCGCTGAGGTCATGGTGCTGCGCCTTTCTCCATGCCGATCCGTGCCGTGGGGGGCTCGGATCGACTGTGACGATCCTTCGGGCGTGGGGCCCTGGACGGATGGAGCTGTTGCCTACCGGGGTCAGCCGGTAAGGGCGCCCCCGGCGGACTGGGGTGGTGTCCGCCGGGCGGTCGTGAAGATTTATCACGCCGTTCACGGTGATCGACTCTGCCGACTGTGGCCTACGGCACAGGAAAAAGCGGTCAAAGCGGCCCTGGCGCGTCATAGCCAGGCAGGGGCGGTGACCTGATCGTTATCCGGATTTGAGCGTCCGCTGAGCGAACGCCGGGGTCAGGGCAGCAGCGTCTCGACGAGGGTCTCCTGGAGCCCTCCGAGCCACAGGTACGCCATCACCATCGGCTTGCGCGGGTCCTCGTCGGGGAGGCGGTAGAGGAGGTCGGTGTCCTCTTCGTCGACGATGTCGAGGCGGGTGCCGATCGCGAGGCGCAGGTCGTTGAGCGCGCGCATCCAGCGGACCGAGTCGTCCGGGGTGAGCTGGAGGACCGCGCCGCCGTCGCCGGCCGCGCCGAGCCCGTCGAGGGAGCGCACCACCGCGAGGGCGTCGTCGCGCTTGCCGGCCCGCAGGTCGTTCTCGGTGAAGCGCCGGAACTCCGAGGAATGCGCCTGGAGTTCGGCCTGCGCGTCCCGGCCGGAGGGTGCGCCCGGGCCGCCGTACGCGTCCGGGAAAAGGCGGTGGAGCACCGGGTCGGCAGGGGGTTCGCTGGGTCCCTCGGCGAACAGCTCGGCGAGCGGGTCGTCGGACACCTCGCCGCCGGGCCCGGGGCCGATCAGCTCCAGGAGCTGGACGGCCAGCGAGCGGATGATGGAGATCTCGACGTCGTCGAGGGCGACGGCAGCGCCGCCGCCGGTGACCGGTTCGAAGTGCCCGGGCATTTACTTCCGATCCTGTTGCAGCGTGGCCCACAGGCCGTAGCCGTGCATGGCCTGGACGTCCCGCTCCATCTCCTCGCGGCTGCCGGAGGAGACGACCGCGCGCCCCTTGTGGTGGACGTCCATCATCAGCTTGGTGGCCTTGTCCTTGGAGTACCCGAAGTACGTCTGGAAGACATACGTCACGTAGCTCATGAGGTTGACCGGATCGTTGTGGACGAGCGTGATCCAGGGGACGTCCGGCTCGGGAACCACGGAGAGATCCTCCGTCGTCTCGGGGCTTTCGATCTCAAGGGGTGCTGGAGCCGTCACACGGCCCATGCTGCCACCAGGAGGGGTCCATCGCACAAACGGACCCAGAAATCGTCACACTGACGCTAATTCGGGGTAGCATCCTCACCATGAACACAGCGGACCTTGGCCTGCCGGTGGATGTTCCGTCGACAGCGCTCTTCACCGACCACTACGAGCTGACCATGCTGCAGGCCGCCCTCCACGGGGGCACGGCCGACCGGCGATCGGTCTTCGAGGTCTTCACCCGCCGGCTGCCCGAGGGCCGCCGCTACGGCGTCGTCGCGGGCACCGGACGCGTCCTGGACGCGGTGGAGAACTTCCGGTTCGACGCGGGCGTCCTGAACTTCCTGCGCGAGCGCAACGTGGTGGACGAGCCGACCCTCGCCTGGCTCGCGGACTACCGCTTCTCCGGCGACATCTGGGGCTACCCCGAGGGCGAGGTGTACTTCCCCGGCTCCCCCGTGCTGCGCGTCGAGGGCTCCTTCGCCGAGTGCGTGCTCCTGGAGACGGTGATCCTCTCGATCCTCAACCACGACTCGGCGATCGCCGCGGCCGCCTCCCGGATGTCCTCGGCCGCCGGGGACCGGCCGCTGATCGAGATGGGCGCCCGGCGCACCCACGAGCTGGCCGCCGTCGCCGCCTCGCGCGCCGCCTACGTGGGCGGTTTCGCGACGACCTCGGACCTCGCGGCCGGGTTCCGGTACGGGATCCCGACGGTGGGCACGAGCGCGCACGCGTTCACCCTGGTGCACGACTCCGAGCGAGACGCCTTCCAGGCCCAGGTCGACTCCCTCGGCGAGGGCACGACGCTGCTCGTGGACACGTACGACGTCCAGGAGGCCGTGAAGACGGCCGTCGAGATCGCGGGGCCGAAGCTCGGCGCCGTCCGGATCGACTCCGGCGACCTGCTGCTCGTCGCGCACCGGGTGCGCGAGCAGCTCGACGACCTCGGCGCCAAGGACACCAAGATCGTGGTCACCTCCGACCTCGACGAGTACGCCATCGCCTCGCTCGCGGCCGCGCCCGTGGACGCGTACGGCGTCGGTACGCAGCTGGTGACCGGCTCGGGGCACCCGACCTGCTCCATGGTCTACAAGCTGGTGGCGCGCGCCGAGTCCGCCGACCCGAAGGCGCCGCTGACGGCGGTCGCGAAGAAGTCGGCGGGCGGCAAGACGTCCGTCGGCGGCCGCAAGTGGGCCGCGCGCCGGGTCGACCGGAGCGGGGTCGCCGAGGCCGAGGTCCTGGGCACCGGCGCCGTGCCGGCCGAGCTGGCCGACCGCCAGCTCCTGGTCGAGCTGGTCAGGGGCGGCGAGGTCGTGGCCCGTGAGCCGCTGGACGCGGTGCGCGAGCGGCACATCGCCGCGCGCGACGGGCTGCCGCTGTCGGCGACGCAGCTCTCGCGGGGCGAGGCCGTGATCCCGACGGAGTACCTCTAGGGCGCGCATCACCCAGTGCCCCAATTGCCCTCTCCCGCAAGCCACTTGAAGCTTCTACGCTCGTAGTCCCACGGATTATTCGTCTCGTTAAGGAAACCGCCCATGCGCCGCGCCTTGATCGTCGTAGACGTGCAGAACGACTTCTGCGAGGGCGGCAGCCTCGCGGTGGCGGGAGGTGCCGATGTCGCTGCCGCGATCACCGATCTCATCGGGCAGGCGGGCGGTGGCGGCTACCAGCACGTCGTCGCCACCCGTGATCACCACATCGCGCCCGGGAACCACTTCTCGGACGCGCCGGACTACCAGCACTCGTGGCCCGCGCACTGCGTCGCCGGGACCGAGGGGGTCGGGTTCCACCCGAACTTCGCGCCGGTCATCGCCTCCGGGGCGGTCGACGCCGTCTTCGACAAGGGGGCGTACGCGGCGGCGTACAGCGGGTTCGAGGGGGCGGACGAGAACGGGGTGTCGCTGGGCGACTGGTTGCGGCGGCGGGAGATCTCCGAGGTGGACGTGGTCGGGATCGCTACCGATCACTGTGTGCGGGCCACTGCGCTGGATGCCGCTCGGGAGGGGTTTCGTACGCAGGTGCTGCTCGATCTGACCGCCGGGGTCGCTGCCGCCACCACCGAGGCTGCGCTCGCCGAGATGAAGGATGCCGGGGTCGAGCTCACCGGTCAGCCCGTCGTGGCCTAGGACACGGGGCTCTGCCCCGGACCCCGCTCCTCAATCGCCGGAGGGGCTTAAATCGGGCTTGAGTGGGGTGCGCGCATCAGCGTCCGTATCGAGCTCCAGTAGCCCGCCTCCGTCAGGTCCGGGGCCTCTTTCCAGACCAGGCCGTCCGGGTGGTGGAGGACCGCTGTGATCTCGTCCGGGGTCGGCGGGTGCTGGTTGCCCCGCAGGTAGACGGCGCGCAGGCCCAGGTTGCGCAGGCGGGTCAGGGCGCGGGCGCGGTTCACGGCGTGGACCAGGACCCGTACGGCGCCCTCTCCAGGGCCGGGCGCGGGCAGCGTCAGCGCCACCACCACACTGCCGCCGGGCAGCTTGCAGAACCCTCCTGCGGACATACCTGTCACACCCCCGTGAGACGTCGTGTCAATAAGGAACTCACAGGACGCACCTAAACACGATCGGCCGCGACCCGCTAGCCCTCGCTAGCAAAGTCGCGGCCGATACGTCTTTGACCTGCGGTTTTACCGGATCAGCGGGTGGAGGGGCCCACCTTCACCGTGATCGAGGAGCCGTCCAGGGGCTGGTTCAGGACAGTTATCCGCGTGTTGGTGTCAGTTGTCTTGACACTGCCGGTCGGGTTCTCCGCGTACCAGTAGGTGCCCTTGCGGTCGTCGAAGACCGGGTTGCCGAGCTGCGCCTTGATCTTGGTCGCGACGCCCAGCTTGTGCAGGGTCATGCCCGGCACCGGGTACCAGCCGAAGGCGGCGTCGTACGGGGTGATCTTGTTGGAGATCAGCTTGCCGTCCGACCACTTCATCGGCTTCGCGTGCGCGTCGACCGGCAGGATCAGGCCTTCGCCCGGGTGCTGCCCGACGTTGTTGTTGCGCTGCGAGGTGTCCCACTGCCAGACGACCAGGCCGGGACGGTACTGGTAGTGCTCGACCCAGTTCTGCTTGTCGCCGCCGTCGCGCCAGCCGAAGTTGTACGGGCCGACCTTGAGGGTCTTGTCGTACGACTCGTACTGACGGTTCTCGGCGATGTAGAACTGCGGGAAGTCGCCACTGACGGACGCGCCGACGCGCGAGAAGCCGTTCGCGGTCCAGCCCGCCTGCTCGGACTCGGCGTCGTCGGCGAACAGGGTCGCGCCGTCGGCCTTGACCGCGAGGTTGTCGAACGCGAAGCCCATCTGGGCCACGCCGCCGTCGGTCTTGTAGCGGAAGCGGACGTCGATCTTCTTGCCCGCGTAGGCGTCCAGCGGGTACACGAGGTGCTGGAACTTGCCGTTGGTGCCGGTCAGGGCCGGCTTGTCGCCGCCGTCGCGCGGGATGGCCTGGCCGTCGGCGGTGCCGTCGATCGTCTGCCAGCTCGCGCCCGAGTCGGTGGACACCTGCGTGTACAGGTAGTCGTAGTCCTTCTCGATGTCGTACCAGCCGTCGAGTTCGAGGGACCCGGACGCCTTGCCCGTCAGATCCACCGTGCGCGACAGGGTGTTGTCGAGATCGTCGCCGTAGTCCGACCACCACTGCTTGCTGCCCTGCGCGGGCTGCACGATGTTCGTGGTGACGTTCTTCTTGGGCAGTTCGACGACCAGGGCCTGCTTGAGCTTGGTGTTGTACTCCGAGACACCCAGCTTGTGCACCGAGTTGGTGGCGGCCTTGGCCTTGTCGTAGTTGAGCCAGCCCAGTTGCAGCTTGTCCCAGGCGGTCATGTCGCCCGGCATGTCACCGATGGCTTCCTTGCCGGTGCCGAGCCAGGAACCGGCCGACATCAGCGACCAGAAGCCCACCGAGTTCTCGCCGATGTACGTGGTGTCGTACAGGTCGGGCAGGCCCAGGTCGTGGCCGTACTCGTGGGCGAAGACACCGAGGCCGCCGTTCTCCGGCTGCATCGTGTAGTCGCCGACCCAGATGCCGGTGTCGCCGACCGGGGTGCCGCCCGCCTTGAAGCCGGACGGGCCGGTGTTGCCGTCGTCGCGGCTGTAGGCGTAACCGCGGTGCGCCCACAGCGCGTCCTCGCCCTGGACGCCGCCGCCCGCGGACTCGTCCTCGCCGGCGTGCACGATCTGGAAGTGGTCGATGTAGCCGTCGGGCTCGTTGAAGTTGCCGTCGTTGTCGTGGTCCGTACGGTCCCACTGGTCGTACTTGGCGAGGTCTGCCTTGATGTCGGCGTCCGACTTGCCGGCCGCCTTCTGGTTCGCGACCCACGCGTTCACGCCGTCGCGGACCAGGTCCTCGACGGTCGGGCAGTTCGAGGCGCCGCAGTAGTTGGAGCCGTACCGGGCCTCGTTGTAGTCGACCTTGACCCAGTCGGAGACCTCGCCGTCGACCGAGTAGCGGCCCGAGGACGTCTTCTCGTAGTACGTCTTCAGGGAGTCGACGCCCTTGCCGGAGCCGAAGTACAGGTCCTGGAAGTGGTCCCTGTTGTAGTCCGACTGCCAGGCCGTGCTGTTGTCCTTCTTGCGGTCCGGCTCGGCTATCTGATTGTGCAGCGGGCCGGTGTCGCCGCCGTACTTGCTGTCGACCTTGTCGCCGAACTCGACCAGGATCGTGAAGATCTGGTCGGTGCGCTCGCGGCCCAGCTCGACGTACTTGTCCTTGCCGAGCTTGACGACCTTCGAGCCGTTCTTCTCCTGGACCTTCGAACTGCCCTTGATCACCTGCTCAAGGGCGGTCTGCCGCTGCTCGGACTGCTGCCGGCTGAACGGGCCGTCGATGACATGGCCCTTGCCCTGGTAGCTGTCGCCGTGCGAGCCGCTCGGCGGTGCGGCCGGGCTGTCGGCCTGCGCGGTGGTGGCCGCCATGGAGCCGGTGGCCGCACTGGCGGCCAGGGTCACGAGTACGGCGGCGGATCTCAACGCCCGTCTCTTCAAGGTCACTTGGGTGTTCCCTCCTCCGTGGCGCAAAGCCACGCATCACAAGTGACGCCATTTGACCGGAGGTAGGAAAGAATTAACAGACCTTGACTGTGACATGTGCGTTGCATTATGCAGCGCGGCCGATCCGGTATCCGGACGGCTCCACCAGTACAACGGGCGCGCTCGAACGCCCACTTGGTGGACTGAATGACTCCGTGCGCCCCCCATGCACCTGCACCGTGGGTAAGGTCATGCTTACTGGTCGTTCCAGTCGGGCACACGTCGGATTAAGGTTAAGGGCACGGTGGGCCACGAGCCCCGGACGCCCCGCCCTGCTCCCCCGCTGTCACGAGGACGGACATCGCCATGCCTCGACCGACTGTCGCACAGCTCGCCTACGGTTCGGCCACCGTCGTACTCTCCACCCTCGCCATGCTGCTGCTGTCGCAGACCAGTTCGGGGCCGGGGGTCGGTGTCATCGCCATGTCCGCGGTCATCCTGGGCCTGTTCGTGGCACTCAACGTACCCAAGCCGAAGCAGACGCCCGCGCCGGAGCCCGTCGCCCCGCCGCAGGAGTCGCGCGAGCGGGAGCCGGTGCACGAGACGGCGGGCCCGTGAGACACGGGCCCGCCGTCCTGTCTGCGACCTCTCGGTCGTCTCGGTCTCGCCGAGCGGTCAGCCGCTGCTGACCACCACGGTCTTGGCCGCCTTGTCGTGCAGGCCCTGCTTGTAGGGCTTGTCGAAGAAGCTCCAGCCACCACAGATCGCGGTCCAGATGCACGCGCAGCAGAACGCGAACGGGACCCACAGCACGAGCGCCCGGATCAGGTTGGTCTGGACGCTCGGCGTCGCGCCGCTGTCGAGGGTGGCCACGCGCAGCTTCATCAGCCGCTTGCCGAGAGTCTGGCCGGTCCTCGCCGTCAGGATGACGTCGTACGCGATGTAGAGGACGGCCGTCAGGAGCGAGGAGCCGGCCTGTTTGCCCGAATTGATGCTGTCGCCGTCGGTGTTGAAGCTGACGATGTGGAACGCCCAGGACAGCAGGCCGACGATGATGCCGATCAGCACCATGTCGATGATGCGGGCCAGTACGCGTTTGCCGCTCTCGGCGAGGGGCGGCATGCCGGCGAGGGGGTCGCCCGCGCCGGGGCCTCCGGCTCCGTACGGGTCATTGCCGTAGGGCGGAGGTGTGCCGCCGTACGGGGGTGGGCTCTGGGAGGCGTTGTCGTAGGGATTCTGGGGGGTCTGTCCCGGCTGACTGTCGTACGGCGAGCCGCCACCCTGGTTCGTCGGCGGCGGCTTGCGGAACGGGTCGTCGTCCGGCGGCTGGCCGGGTCCGTTGGGCGGCGGTTCGGTACTCATGGCCCGAGTGGACCGCGATCCCGTGCCGAACGCACCCGGCGGGCCGCCGTCCGGATGACCCGGGGCCCTTGTTCCGGCCACCCGGGGGTGAGGCCGACCGTGCGGTTCCCCGCGCCCCTTAATGGGTTGTCGGTCGGCTGACGGCCGGTGGCCGCTTCTCGCGCAGTTCCCCGCGCCCCTGAGATGCGCACTTCGTGCGGCATCTCATCAGAGGCGCGCCACCTGCCCAAGGCGGAGGCGCGCGCAGCGCAGCCTCAAAGGGGAGGCGGCGCGAAGCGCCTGCCTCAGGGGCGCGGGGAACTGCGCGACCAGCCCCCACCGGCCGTCAGTCGGCTACGAAAGTGCGGGCCAGTTTGTCGTGGAGGCATTGGCGCCAGGGGCGGTCGAAGGCACCCCACAGGACGCCGAGGACGCCGATCACCAGGACACCGGGGACGCTGTAGGCGAGCCAGCGTTTGAGGGCGGCGCCGAAGGTCGGGGAGCTGTGCTCCTCGATGTCCCGGACGGACAGGCCCAGCACCTTCTTGCCGAGCGTGCGCCCCCATTTGGCGGTGGGCAGCGCCTCGTAGAGGACACCGAAGACCAGCAGCACACCGAGCACGATGCCCAGGTACACGCCCGTGGTGCCGTCGATCAGCCACACGGTGACCTGTCGCCCGGACGCCTTGGCCGCGTCGACCTTGTCCTCGATGTGATCGGCCGCCCGCGCCCCCAACGGCACAGCGGCGACCGCCGTGACGACCCCCAGCACGACCGAGTCGATGAGCCGCGCGGCGAACCGCTTGCCGAGCCCGGCCGGCCGCGCGCTCGCCGCGGCCTGCGCGGCGGCGAGGAACGGGTCGGTGGCCACCGGCTTGAACGGGGTGACAGGCCCGCCGCTCTCCGGCGTCGCCAGCTGGTGCACCTGCTGCGCCCAGGAGGGCTGCCCGCCACCGGGCCCCTGGGTGACCGGAGTGGGCAGGGGCTGCTGTTGCTGTTGCTGCGGCGGGTAGCCATAACCGGCCTGCGGCTGCTGGGGCTGCGGCTGCTCCGGAGCGGGCGCGGGGGCCGGGGCCGGGGCCGCCTGCTGCTTCGGCAGGGCCCGGATCGCCATCGTGCCCTCGGTGCGCACAGGAGCAGCGGCCCCCGGCCGCACCGCCCGGATCGAGACGGTGCTGTCGGGCCGCTGCTGCGACTCGTCGGCGGCCGGCTCGGGGGCGGCCTGCCCGCTGTCCGGAGAGCCCGCAGAGCCCGCAGAGCCCGCAGAGCCCCAGGAGATCCGGCGGTCCTGCTCACCGCCGAATCCGGACTGCCGCGAGGCGTTGGCCTGCCAGGCGGAGGCGGGCTCGGGCGGGGCGGGGGCGTCGACGCTGCTGACGGCGCCCGTCTCCGGTCCGGTCTCCGTCCGTACGGAGGGCTCCTCGTCGAGGAAGACCGGTCCGGTCTCCTCCACGGGTGCGGCGGACTGCTGGGCCGCGGGCCCGGGTGGGGCGGTGGCTCCCGGCGGGGCCGGCAGCTGTTCGCCGTCGGACGGCGCGGGGCGGCTGGTGCCGGGGACCCAGGCGGCTCCGTTCCAGTACCGGACATATCCGGGAATGGACGGATCGGGGTAGTAGCCTTCGCGGGGCCTGTCGTCGCCGGGGGCCGGGGTTGGGGCGCTCATGTCCGTCGTCCCGTATCTGCTCGGGGGTCTTGTTGTGGCCTCTACGTCTATCAGACCACCGCGCCCGCCCGTGCCGCTCCGCCGTTACGGACCACTTTCCGGGCATTCGCGGGCGGCTTGAGCGGCCCTTCCCGAGTGGCCGGAAAAAAACTTCGGCGAACTCGCGTAATGCCGCGGCCACATCGGCCTCTCACCTTGTACGGGCCCGCTCCTGGACCCGTACAAGGCGAGAGGAAGCGCACGACATGACTTCAGTGGTGGAACGCGAACTAGAGCTGAAGCTGGTGTTGTCGCCCGAGCGGAGCATCCCCGTCCCGGCCCGGCTGACGTACCGCACGAACGACCCCTACGCCGTCCACATCACGTTCCACGTCGGGTCCGACCACCCGGTCAACTGGACGTTCGCGCGCGAACTGCTGGTGGAGGGGGTGTTCCGGCCGTGCGGGCACGGTGACGTACGGGTGTGGCCGACGAAGGTGGACGGGCGCAGTGTCGTACTGATGGCGCTGACCTCGCCGGACGGCGACGCGCTGCTCGAAGCCCCGACCGCGCAGGTCTCGGCCTGGCTGGAGCGCACGCTGCGGGCGGTCCCCCCGGGCTCTGAGGCCGAGCGGCTCGGTATCGACGCCGGCCTCGCCGAGCTGCTCACCCCCACCCCGGCCGACGACCTCTACCTGCGCGACCCGTGGGGGTCGGACGAGTCGGACGGCCAGTGAGGGGCGGTCAGAACAGCTTGCCGGGGTTGAGGAGGCCGAGCGGGTCGAAGGCCGCCTTCACCGCCTGCTGCACCTCGACGCCGACCGGCCCGAGCTCGCGGGCCAGCCACTCCTTCTTCAGGACGCCGACGCCGTGTTCACCGGTGATGGTGCCGCCGAGTTCCAGGCCGAGCGCCATGATCTCGTCGAAGGACTCGCGGGCCCGCCGGCCCTCGTCGGCGTCCTGGGCGTCGAAGCAGACGGTGGGGTGCGTGTTGCCGTCGCCGGCGTGCGCGCAGACGCCGATGGTCAGCGCGTACTTCTCGGCGATCCGCTCGACGCCTTCGAGGAGTTCGCCGAGCCGGGAGCGCGGTACGCACACGTCGTCGATCATCGTGGTGCCCTTGACGGCTTCGAGCGCGGTGAGGGACAGGCGTCGCGCCTGGAGCAGCAGTTCGGACTCCGCCGCGTCCTCGGCGGGCACGACCTGGGTGGCGCCCGCGGCCTCGCACAGGGCGCCGACGGCGGCGAGGTCGGCGGCCGGGTCCGGGGTGTCGAAGGCGGCCAGGAGCAGGGCTTCCGTGGTCTCCGGGAGGCCCATGTTCGCCATGTCGTTGACGGCCTTGACCGTCGTACGGTCCATGAGTTCGAGGAGTGACGGGACGTGGCCGCCCTCCATGATCCGGCAGACGGCGTCGCAGGCGGCCGCGGCTGACTCGAACTCGGCTGCCAGCACGAGCTGTTGGGGCGGCTGCGGCTTGAGCGCCAGCGTCGCCCGCACCACGATGCCGAGGCTGCCCTCGGAGCCGACGAAGAGGCGCGTGAGGTCGTATCCCGCGACGCCCTTGGCGGTGCGCCGCCCGGTGGACAGCAGACGGCCGTCGGCGAGGACGACGTCGAGTCCGAGCACGTACTCCGCCGTCACCCCGTACTTCACACAGCACAGGCCGCCGGAGGCCGTGCCGATGTTCCCGCCGATGGTGCACATCTCCCAACTGGAGGGGTCGGGAGGGTAGTACAGGCCGTGCTCGTTGACCGCGCGCGAGAGTGTCGCGTTGATGACTCCCGGCTCGACGACCGCGATCCGGTCGACCGGGTTGATCTCCAGGATGCGGTCCATCTTGGTGAGGGAGAGCACGACGCAGCCCTCGCTGGCGTTGGCCGCGCCCGACAGGCCCGTGCGGGCGCCCTGCGGGACGACCGGGACGCGCAGCGCGGTGGCCGTGCGCATCACGTGCTGGACCTGTTCGACCGTGCGGGGCAGGACGACGGCGGCCGGGGCCCCGGCGTCGCAGAAGCTCGCCATGTCGTGCGCGTAGGACGCGGTGATGTCGGGGTCGGTGAGGACGGCCTCGGCGGGCAGCCCGTCGCCGAGCAGTTCGATGAGGGTGCGGCTCATGATCACAGCCTCGCACTCGGGGCCATCGGTGTGAACCCGTCTGTGGCCTCCACCGTGTGCTCTTCGTATTGACGCACAGTATGCGCCATGGAGATCGCCGAGAACGCCGAGGACGTCCAGACCTCCGCGCAGGCCGTGGCGCCCGTGCCGGAGCCCGTCGCCGCCCCACGCCGCCGCTCCCCCGCCGTGCGGCGCGCGGTCGTCGCGGCCGTCACCGGGTGCGCGGTGCTCGGGGGTGTGCTGGTGCTGCTGCCGGACGAGGAGCACAAGGCGGCGCCGCTGCCCGGTCCCGCCGGGCGGGCGGTGATCGCGGCCGCCGTCGGGGCGCCGGCCGCGCTGCCGGATCTGACCGCGCTGATCGGGGAGCGCGAGGCGCGGGTGCGCGCCCATCCGCGGGACGGTCTGTCGTGGGCGGCGCTCGGGGCCGCCTACGTGGAGCGGGGCTCGCGGACGGCGCGGACCGCGGACTATCCGCTGGCCGAGCGGGCGTTGCGCAGTTCGCTCGCGGCGCGGCCGAAGGGGAACGTCGAGGCGCTCGACGGGCTCGCCGCCCTCGCGGCCGCCCGGGGCGACTGGCGCGGGGCCCGCGTGTACGGCGAGGCCGCGGTCAAGGTGGCGCCGAAGCGCTGGTCCTCGTACGTCGCGCTGGTCGACGCCTATCGCGGTACGGGTGACTACAAGGCGGCCGACCGCACCCTGGAGAAGCTGACCGGCCTTTCGTCGGGCGCCGGTACGTCGGTGACGCAGCGGACGGCCGCCGTGTACGGGGACCGGGGCTGGCGGGAGGACGCGGCCGCGGTGCTGGCCGACGCGTCGGCGCGGGCCGGCACTCCGGCGGAGCGGGCGGCGCTGTTGCGGCAGAGCGGTGACCTCGCCTGGGACCGGGGCGAGCCGGCCGACGCGCTGCGCCACCAGGACGCGGCGCTCGCCGCCGATCCTTCCTGCCACGCGGCGCTCGCGGGGCGGGCCCGGGCGCTGGCCTCGCTGGGGCGGACGGCCGAGGCCGTGAAGGCGTATCAGCTCGCGCTGGCGAAGCAGCCGGAGCCGGGGTACGCGCTGGAACTGGGCGAGTTGTACGAGTCGCTCGGCGACGAGCGGGCCGCCGACGCCCAGTACGCGGCGCTACGGGCGCGGGTCGCCGCGCAGCGGGCGCACGGGGTGGACGACGCGCTGGTCCTCGGGCGGTTCGAGGCCGATCACGGGGATCCGGAGGCGGCGGTGGCGCGGTTGCGCGCGGAGTGGTCGCGGGCGCCGGGGATCGCTGTCGCGGACGCGCTGGGGTGGGCCTATCACCGGGCCGGGGACGAGGACGCGGCGCACTGGTTCTTGCGGCGGGCCACCGATCGGCAGAAGGGCGGGACGGTGCGCAATGCTTCGTACTCGTACCATCTCGGGGCCGTGGAGCGGGAGTTGGGGCTCTATGGTGCGGCTCGGCGGCATCTCGGGGAGGCGGTGCGGATCAATCCCGGGTTCTCGCCGTTGTACGGGCCTGCTGCGCGGGAGGCCCTGAACGCGGTGGGCTCGCCGCCCGAGGGTGGGGTTCCGCAGATGTGGCCCCCGAAGCCGCCGGTGGCGCCCGCTTCGAAGCAGGTGGCACCCACGCGCCGTTGAAAGGTACCGGTCGCGTCGTGGCTGGTCGCGGGGGGGGCCGCCCCCCCCCGGGAGGGCAGACAGGCTCCCGGAGGCGCGGAGAGCCACT
>NZ_JBHVIX010000007.1:121803-146994 GCF_042799415.1 Streptomyces sp. NPDC057694 | reverse complement strand
TTGGTGTGTTTCTTTGTTTTTGGGGGGGGGCGCGTTTGGTTGGGGGGGGGGGGGGAACTGCGCGAGAAGCGGCCACCGGCCGTCAGCCGACCGACATGCCGCAGTCGCCCCGCGCTCAAGACACCGGGTCAGAGATTGCCGCGCTTCTCCTGTTCCCGCTCGATCGCTTCGAAGAGGGCCTTGAAGTTGCCCTTGCCGAAGCCCATCGAGCCGTGGCGTTCGATCATCTCGAAGAAGACGGTCGGCTTGTCCTGGACCGGCTTGGTGAAGATCTGGAGGAGGTAGCCGTCCTCGTCGCGGTCGACGAGGATCTTCAGCTCGCGCAGCGTCTCGACGGGGACGCGGGTCTCGCCCGCCCACTCCCCGAGGGTGTCGTAGTACGAGTCGGGGGTGTCGAGGAACTGGACGCCGGCGGCGCGCATGGCGCGTACCGAGGCGACGATGTCGTTCGTGGCGAGCGCGAGGTGCTGGACGCCGGCGTCGCCGTAGAACTCCAGGTACTCGTCGATCTGGGACTTCTTCTTGGCGATGGCGGGCTCGTTGATCGGGAACTTCACCTTCAGGGTCCCGTCGGCCACCACCTTCGACATCAGCGCCGAGTACTCGGTCGCGATGTCGTCGCCCACGAACTCCTTCATGTTCGTGAAGCCCATGACCTTGTTGTAGAACGCCACCCACTCGTTCATCCGGCCGAGTTCGACGTTGCCGACGCAGTGGTCGATGGCCTGGAAGGTGCGCTTGGCGGGCGGCTCGACGATCGGCGCTGCGGCCTGGAAGCCGGGCAGGTACGGGCCGTCGTAGCCGGTGCGCTCGACCAGGGTGTGGCGGGTCTTGCCGTACGTGGCGATGGCGGCCCGGACGACGGTGCCGTGCTCGTCCTTCGACTCGTACGGCTCGACGATGCCGCGGGCGCCGTGCTCGACGGCGTACGCGTACGCGGCGCGCGCGTCCGGCACCTCGATGGCGAGGTCGACGACGCCGTCGCCGTGCGCCGCGACGTGGTCCTCCAGGAAGTGGCCCCAGTCGGTGGTGGCCTTGATGACGGAGGTGAGGACGAAGCGGGCGGAGCCGTTGGTCAGGACGTAGGACGCCGTCTCGCGGCTGCCGTTCTCCGGTCCGGAGTAGGCGACGAGCTTCATGCCGAAGGCGGTGGAGTAGTAGTGCGCGGCCTGCTTGGCATTGCCGACGGCGAAGACGACCGCGTCCATTCCCTTCACCGGGAAGGGGTCGGCCTCGCGCGCGGTGCTGGGAGTGTGAGCTGCTGTCTCAGTCATGTCTGGAGGCTCCCGCCGTTCCACAAGGTGCGCAATAGTTTGCGTATTCGCTGGACAATCCGACCAGCGACCGGCCGGTATCGGCGGGCTTTGTGTACAGGGTGACCACTGTGGAGGCGGGCATGGCGATCGATCATCTGGACGGCCGGATCATTGTGCTGCTCGCGCGGGAGCCGCGGATCGGGGTGCTGGAGATGTCCCGGCGGCTCGGGGTGGCGCGCGGCACCGTGCAGGCGCGACTGGACCGGCTTACCTCGAACGGAGTCATCCGCGGGTTCGGTCCGCAGGTGGACCCGGCGGCGCTCGGTTACCCGGTCACCGCGTTCGCCACGCTGCAGATCCGGCAGGGGCAAGGAGCCGACGTCAGGGCCCACTTGGACACCGTTCCGGAGGTGCTGGAGCTGCACACGACGACGGGCAGCGGCGACATGCTGTGCCGGCTCGTGGCCCGCTCCAACGCGGATCTTCAGCGGGTGATCGACCTGGTTGTCGGTTTTGATGGCATTGTCCGGGCTTCCACCGCGATCGTCATGGAGAACCCCGTTCCACTGCGCGTGATCCCGCTGGTGGAGCAGGCGTCGGGCGACTCCTGACGTGGGGCCGTCGGGAGATTCCCGACGGCTGTACGAACAGCGCCCGGCGCGAGGCGCGATGAACTTCTGGGACTATCTCGGCAGCCATCACCAGCAGCTGCTGTTCGACGCGTACCAGCACGCCAGCGAGGTCTTCCAGTGCATGCTGCTGGCGACCGTGATCGGCGCGCTGATCGGCGTGATCACGTACCGCAGCGACTGGGCGGGCAACCTCGCCACCTCGGCGACCTCCACCATCCTGACCATCCCCTCGCTGGCCCTGCTCGGTCTGCTCATCCCGGTCGTCGGCATCGGTGTGGCGCCGACCGTCATCGCGCTGACCCTGTACGGCCTGCTGCCGATCGTGCGCAACGCGATCGTGGGCCTGCGCGGTGTCGACCCGGCGCTGATCGACGCCGCCAAGGGCATCGGGATGTCCCGGCTGGCCCGCCTCGTACGGGTGGAGCTGCCGCTGGCGTGGCCGCCGATCCTGACCGGGATCCGGGTCTCCACCCAGATGCTGATGGGCATCGCCGCGATCGCCGCCTACGCCTCCGGACCGGGTCTCGGCAACGAGATCTTCCGCGGGATCGCCTCGCTGGGCAGCAAGAACGCACTGAACCAGGTACTCGCCGGGACCCTCGGCATCATCATCCTCGCCCTGCTCTTCGACGCCGTGTACGTCCTGATCGGGCGGCTGACCATCCCGAGGGGGATCCGTGTCTGAGAACCAGCCGGCCGCGACCGCCACCGAGCTGTCCGCGGTGCCGAAGGCCTCCGGTGCCAGCATCGAGCTGGAGAACCTGTCCAAGATCTATCCGGGCAATCCGAACCCGGCCGTCGACAGCGTCAACATGGAGATCAAGGCGGGCGAGCTCATCATCTTCGTCGGCCCCTCGGGGTGCGGTAAGTCCACCACCCTGAAGATGATCAACCGGCTGATCGAGCCGACGAGCGGCCGGATCCGGATCGGCGGCGAGGACGTCACCGACATGGACCCGGTGAAGCTGCGCCGCAAGGTCGGCTACGCGATCCAGTCCTCCGGGCTCTTCCCGCACATGACCGTCGCCCAGAACATCGCCCTCGTGCCGAAGATGATCGGCTGGTCGAAGTCGAAGGTGAAGGCGCGCGTGGAGGAGATGCTCGACCTCGTCGGGCTCGACGCGGGCGAGTTCCAGGGCCGCTATCCGCGCCAGCTCTCCGGCGGTCAGCAGCAGCGCGTGGGCGTGGCCCGGGCGCTCGCCGCCGACCCGCCGGTGCTGCTGATGGACGAGCCGTTCGGCGCCGTCGACCCGATCACCCGCGACCACCTCCAGGACGAGCTGATCCGGCTCCAGCACGAGCTGCACAAGACGATCGTGTTCGTCACCCACGACTTCGACGAGGCGATCAAGCTCGGGGACCGGATCGTGGTGCTGCGCGAGCACTCGCACATCGCCCAGTTCGACACCCCGGAGGCGATCCTCACCAACCCGGCCGACGACTTCGTCTCCGGGTTCGTCGGCGCGGGCGCGGCGCTGAAGCGGCTCAACCTCAGCCGCGTACGCGACGTGGAGGTCACCGACTATCCGACGGTGAGCGTCGACGACCCGCTCCAGGACATCTTCAACAAGCTGCGCGCGGCGGGCACCAACGAACTGCTGCTGCTCGACCGGCGCGGCCGCCCCTACAAGTGGCTGCGGCGCGGCGACCTGATGCGGGCCAAGGGCTCGCTGGCCCGCGCGGGCACCCTGGTCCACGACACGGTGACGTACGACGCGACGCTGCGCGACGCGCTGGAGGCGGTCCTCACCGACAACGCGGGCCGGGTCGCGGTCACCGGGCGGCGCGGCGAGTACGAGGGCGTCGTCGACATGGAGACGCTCATGAACTCCGTGCACGAACTCCTCGAGGCCGACCGCCTGGAGGCCATCGAGAGCCAGCACGAGCTGGAGAACGTCCGCGCCCAGCAGACCCAGGCGGAGCAGGAGGGCGTCAGCGCCCCGGACGGGGAGGCTCAGGCGTGAGTGGTCCGTCCAGTCAACAGCCCGGCAGGCATCGCAAGGGCGCGCCCCCGAAGGGGGCCAGGCCCGACGGCGAGCACGAGGTGATGGGCCTCGCGTTCCGCGACGACGGAGAGGACGCGGCCGAGCGGGAGGCGACACCGCCCGCGCCGAAGGAGCCGCGCCGCCTCACCTGGCAGAAGCTGACGTTCCTGCCCGTGCTGATCGCGGTGGTGCTGCTGATCACCTGGCTGTGGTTCCGCAACGCCGACCTCGACACCATCTCGAAGAACGCGCTCTCCGACGGCCAGGTCTGGAAGGACTTCAAGCAGCACATCCAGCTGACCGTCATCTCCACGTTCTTCGTGCTGATCATCGCGATCCCGCTGGGGATCCTGCTGACCCGCAAGATGTTCCGCAAGGCGACGCCGTTCGCGCTCGCCCTGGCCAACATGGGACAGGCGACCCCCGCGATCGGTCTGCTGGCGCTGCTGGTGATCTGGCTCGGCACCGGCCAGCGCTCGGCACTGATCGGCATCATCATCTACGCGATCCTGCCGGTGCTCTCCAACACGATCGCGGGCCTGAAGGCCAACGACCCGACCCTCATGGAGGCGGCGCGCGGCATCGGCATGTCGCCGGCGATGGTGCTGGCCAGGGTGGAACTGCCGCTGGCGGTGCCGCTGATCCTGGCCGGTGTGCGCACCGCGCTCGTCCTCAACGTCGGTACGGCCACCCTCGCGGTGTTCGGCGGCGGTGGCGGGCTCGGCACGCTCATCCAGGCCGGCATCACCAATCAGCGTATGCCGATCCTGCTGCTCGGCTCCATCCTGACGATCGCGCTCGCCCTGCTGGTGGACTGGCTGGCGTCGCTGGCCGAGGTGCTGCTCAGCCCGCGCGGACTGGAGGCGCGAACATGAAGCACCGCGTACGCGTGACCCTGGCCGCGACCGCCGGACTCGCCCTGCTCGCCGGGTGCGGGCTGACCAGCGGCAGTCCGATGGTCGACGACGTCTCCCCCGGCTCCATCGGCGCGGGCGAGCCGCTCAAGGGCGCGAACCTCGTCGTCACGTCCAAGGAGTTCACCGAACAGCTGGTCCTCGGCGCGATCATGGGCATCGCCTTCCAGGCGGCCGGCGCCGACGTCATCGACCGCACCGGCATCCAGGGCTCGGTCGGTGCCCGCGAGGCCATCAAGTCCGGTGACGCGGATGCCATGTACGAGTACACGGGCACGGCCTGGATCACGTACCTCGGCAACTCCGATCCGATCGCCGACCCGCAGAAGCAGTGGCAGGCCGTCAAGGACGCGGACGCCAAGAACGGCATCACGTGGCTGCCGCCGGCCCCGCTGAACAACACCTACGCGCTCGCCATGAACGCGGCCAACTTCAAGAAGTACGGCACGAAGAGCCTGTCCGAGGTCGCCGCGCTCGCGAAGTCGGACCCGAAGGCCGTCACGGTCTGCGTGGAGAGCGAGTTCGCCAACCGGGCCGACGGTCTGCGGGGCATGGAGAAGGCGTACGGGATGAGCATCCCCGCGTCGAACATCACGCAGATGGACAGCGGCATCATCTACACGCAGGTGAAGAAGGGCAGTTGCACCTTCGGCGAGGTGTACACCACCGACGGGCGCATCCGGTCGATGAACCTCCAGGTCATGGAGGACGACAAGCACTTCTTCCCGAACTACAACGCGGCTCCGGAGGTCAACTCCAAGGCGTACGAGAAGTACCCGAAGATGGCCGAGATCCTCGACCCGATCTCGAAGAAGCTGACCAATCCCGTCGCCCAGGACCTCAACGCCAAGGTCGACGTGGACGGCGAGGACCCGCACCAGGTGGCCCTGGACTGGATGGTGAAGGAGGGCTTCGTGAAGGAGGGCGACGGCTAGCAGCTCGGCACGCTGCCGCTGCCCTTCTCCATGCTGGTCAGCGCGGTGACCGCGCCCTTGAGCGTGGTCACCGGGACCAGCCGCATCGACTTCGGCGCCGACGCCTTCGCGTCCGAGCACTCCGCCTTCGGTACGAGGAAGACGGTGGCGCCGTCGCGGTCGGCGGCCTGCACCTTCATCGAGACTCCGCCGACGGCGCCGACCTTGCCGTTCGCGTCGATGGTGCCGGTGCCCGCGATGGACTTCCCGCCGGTCAGGTCGCCGCCGCTGCCGTCGCCGTCGAGCATGTCGACGATGCCCAGCGAGAACAGCAGGCCCGCGCTGGGGCCGCCGACGTCGCCGAGCTGGAGAGTGACCTTCACGTCCTTGCTCGCGTCGCCGAGGTAGGCCAGCGCGGCCTCGGTGGCGGCGTCCTGCGAGCCCTTCATCTCGTCCTGGTTGTGCTTCTCGATCTCCTTGGTGGAGTCGCCCGCCGGGTACACGGCGTCGCGGGGCATGACCGCGCGGTCGTCCCGGAACCAGCTGTCGATCACGTCGGAGAGGTGGATCGAGGCGTCGGGCCCGGTCGCCAGGATCGTCACCGCACGGAGCTTGCCGCTGGTGTCGCGGGTGTCGGCGCCGGAGATCTCGATGACGGGTTTGCCGTCCGACGTCCCCAGCACGTTCGTCGTGGGGCCCGGCTGGGCCACCGAGAACGGCAGCGGGGCCAGGGCTGTGATCGCGAGCAGCGCGATCACCGGGAGCGCGCAGAGGGCTAGGGCCTTGGGGCGGCTGAGGCGATTGAGCACGGGGCCAATCTAACGTGGCCCCCTATGGGGCTGCGCCCACGGCTCCGGTGGTAACCGGTCACACCGGTCCCCGTCCGCGGCCCGGTGGGGGCTGGTCTCGCAGTTCCCCGCGCCCCTGGGTCGTCGTTCGGCGGACGGCCGGTGGCCTCTTCCCGCGCAGTTCCCCGCGCCCCTGAAGCGAGCGAAGCTCGCCCTCAGGGGCGCGGGGAACTGCGCGACCAGCCACGACGAAAGCCGCACCCGACCGACAGCCTCGTCAGCGCAGGGCGTCGGAAACTTCGCGGGCGGCGTCCAGGACACGCGGCCCGACCCGCTCCGGCACGGCATCGGCCAGCATGACGACCCCGACGCTCCCCTCGACCCCGCTCACCCCGAGCAGGGGCGCGGCGGCGCCACTGGCCCCGGCCTCCAGCTCACCGTGGGTGAGGGTGTACCCGGTCTCGGGCAGCACCCCCTGCCGGGCCCCGAGAATGGCGCGACCGGCGGCGCCCCGGTCGAGCGGATGGCGGAAACCGGTCCGGTACGCCACGTGATAGTCGGTCCAGGTCGGCTCGACGACGGCGACCGCGAGGGCCTCCGAGCCGTCGACCAGCGTCAGATGGGCCGTCGCCCCGATGTCCTCGGCCAGCGAGCGCAGGGCGGGCAGCGCGGCCTCGCGCACCAGCGGATGGACCTGCCGGCCCAGGCGCAGGACGCCGAGCCCGACCCGGGCGCGGCCGCCCAGGTCACGGCGGACGAGAGCGTGCTGCTCGAGCGTGGCGAGCAGGCGGTAGACGACCGTGCGGTTGACGCCGAGCTTGTTGGAGAGCTCGGTCACGGTCAGCCCGTGGTCGGTGTCGGCGAGCAGTTTGAGGACGCGCAGTCCCCGGTCGAGCGTCTGGGAGGTCTCCGCGGTCACGACGCCCACTCCTTTGGTGGTGAGGGTCGGCGGTCCCTGTGCGGCGGTCGCGCCGCCGGTCCCGTGGCGACGCGCGTCAGAGGCCGCCGGTCGGATATCAGGCGCTGGGCTGCATACGGCTGCATGCGACCACTTCTGCGTACGTTCCACAATTCCGTGCGTACCGGCTGCGCTCCGCGGCGGCGCTGCCACGGGGCGTGTGTGTTGCCCGGAATCTAGCGAGGTCGTCCCGCTGAGCGGAAGACTCCGTCCAGAATCCGGGCAACCGGAAGCCGGACTTGCGGGCAATTGCCCGCACTTGCCGCCCGGGTTCACTTCACCTTGTGTTCACTTCGCCCGGACCCGGCCCACCTCGCCCCGCCCCGGGCTCACGACATCCGGGTCGCCCACTCCTGGACCTTGGTGATGCGCTGGCGCAGCTGTCCGGCGGTGGCCTCGGCGCTCGGCGGGCCGCCGCAGACCCGGCGCAGCTCGGTGTGGATGACACCGTGCGGCTTGCCGCTCTGATGCACGTACGCGCCGACGATCGTGTTGAGCTTCTTGCGCAGCTCCATCATCTCCTTGTGGGAGACGACGGGCCGCCGCTCGGCCGGCAATTCGAGGAGGTCGGCCTCGGTGTCGGGCTTCTTCTTGCTGTGCGCGATCTGCCGGGCCTGCCGCTTCTGGAGGAGCAGCTGCACCTGGTCGGGTTCGAGCAGGCCCGGGATGCCGAGGTAGTCCTGCTCCTCCTCGCTGCCGGGGTGGGCCTGCATGCCGAATTCGGCGCCGTCGTAGAGGACCCGGTCGAAGACGGCCTCGGACTCCAGGGCCTCGAAGGAGAACTGCTCCTGCTCGCCGGTGTCCTCGTCCTCCTGCTTGTTCGCCTCGTCCATCTCCTTCTCGGACTCGGCGTAGGGGTCCTCCTCCCCCTCCTTCTTCGGCTTGTCGAGCACGTGGTCGCGCTCGACCTCCATCTCGTTGGCGTGGCCGAGCAGGTCGGGGACGGTCGGCAGGAAGACGGAGGCGGTCTCGCCGCGCCGCCGTGACCGCACGAAACGGCCGACGGCCTGCGCGAAGAACAGCGGGGTCGAGATCGTCGTCGCGTACACGCCGACCGCGAGGCGCGGGACGTCGACGCCCTCGGACACCATGCGGACGGCGACCATCCAGCGGTCCTCGCTCGCGGCGAAGTCGTCGATCCGCTTCGAGGCGCCGGTGTCGTCGGACAGGACGAGCGTCGCCTTGCTGCCGGTGATCTCGCGGATCAGCTTGGCGTAGGCGCGGGCCTGCTCCTGGTCGGAGGCGATGACGAGGGCGCCCGCGTCCGGGATGCCCTTGCGGACCTCGGTGAGGCGGGCGTCGGCGGCGCGCAGCACGCTCGGCATCCACTCGCCGCGCGGGTCGAGGGCGGTGCGCCACGCCTGGCTGACGGCGTCCTTCGTCATCGGCTCGCCGAGGCGGGCGGCGATCTCGTCACCGGCCTTGGTGCGCCAGCGCATCTGGCCGCTGTAGCTGAGGAATATCACCGGCCGGACGACGCCGTCGGCGAGCGCGCTGCCGTAGCCGTAGGTGTAGTCGGCCGAGGAGCGGCGGATGCCGTCGTTGCCCTCCTCGTACTGGACGAAGGGGATCGGGTTGGTGTCGGACCGGAACGGCGTACCGGTCAGCGCCAGGCGCCGGGTGGCGGGCTCGAAGGCCTCCAGGCACGCCTCGCCCCACGACTTGGAGTCACCGGCGTGGTGGATCTCGTCGAGGATCACGAGGGTCTTGCGCTGCTCGCTGCGGTTGCGGTGCAGCATCGGGCGCACGCCGACACCCGCGTACGTGATGGCGACGCCGTCGTACTCCTTGCTGAGCGGGCCCGCGCTGTACTCCGGGTCCAGCTTGATGCCGACGCGCGCGGCCGCCTCGGCCCACTGCTTCTTCAGGTGCTCGGTCGGCGCGACCACGGTCACCTGCTGCACGACGTGGTGGTGCAGCAGCCAAGAGGCGAGGGTGAGCGCGAAGGTGGTCTTTCCGGCGCCCGGGGTGGCGACCGCGAGGAAGTCGCGGGGCTGCTCCTGGAGGTACCGCTCCATCGCCCCCTGCTGCCAGGCACGCAGCTTGTTGGCCGTGCCCCAGGGGGCGCGGCCGGGGAAGGCGGGCGAGAGGTGGCTGGACGGGGTCGGGGCGGCGGTCTGTGCGGTACTGGCGTCGTTGGCGGTGGTCACGGTCTCCGGCTCGGCAGATCGGGGGCGTATGACAACCGGTCCACCCTACCGGTGGCGAGGTTGACGTTTCCGCATCACGAGGCCGGGCGGGTGCCGGGTGGGATGTGTGTCACAGATCAACTCCCCGCATTTCACCGGTAGTCAGGAGGCCGTCACGGGCGGGCGTGCAGCCGCGTGCCCACCCACGCCCCGGCGAGGGCGACGACGGCCATCGGCAGGAACACGGCGAGGAAGGCGGCCGGGTGCGAACCGGTCGCGCCCTGCGTGGCGCCGTGGCCGACCGCTCCCCCGCCGAGCGCGGCGAAGGCGGCGCCGCCGGCGGCGAGCAGTACGGCGTTCGAGAGGCCGTCGGAGATCTGAAGGGCCGCGGAGTTCGCGCCGGCCTCCTCGGGCGCCGACAGCTTGAGGAGCAGCACGCTGGTCGAGGAGATCACCAGGCCCATGCCCAGGCACCCGAAGCCCCAGGCCACGGCGACGGTCCAGACCGGCACCGACGCGAGCAGCACGCTGGGCGCGGTGGTGATGGCGGCGGCGACGAGCACCATGCCGCCGGCGACCAGCCGCTCGCGGTAGGGCTCCAGGCGGGGCCGCGACTGGAGCCACGAGCCCAGCGCCCAGGTGGCACCGCCCGCGGCGAGCGAGAACCCGGCCATCGTCGGCGACACGCCCCGCTGGGTGACCAGCATCAGCGGCACGAACGACTCGGCCGCGATGAACGAGCCCGCCGCGATCCCGCGCAGCAGCACCACCGAGGGCAGCCCGCGCACGGCCCGGTAGGTACCGCGGGGCAGCAGGCCGAGCACGGACGGTACGAGCAGCGCGGCTCCGGCGAGGCCCGGCAGGAGGGAGAGGAGGCGCAGGTCCTGGGCCGCGTACTGGAGCAGCCCGGCGCCCAGCGAGATCCCGAACGCGAGCCGGATCCGCCGCCGGTCGAGGGCCGCGGGCACGGCTCCGGCCGGCGCACCGGCGGCACGCCGCCCGATCTGCGGCAGGGCGAGCGCGAGCGGCAGCAGGACGAGCGCGGGGATGCCGAGGAACACCCAGCGCCAGCCGAGATGTTCGGTGACGGCGCCGGCGGCCAGCGGTCCGACGACCGACGGCACGACCCAGCTCGCCGCGAACGCCGCCATGATCGCGGGCCGCAGCCGCTCCGGGTAGGCCCGGCTGACGACGACGTACAGCGCGACGATGACCAGTCCCCCGCCGAGCCCCTGCACGGCCCGCCCCGCCACGAACAGCCACATGCTCCCCGCGGTCCCGGCCAGCACGAGCCCGGCGGCGAAGGTCCCGATCCCGGCGGTCACCGGCCCGAGCGGGCCGCGCCGGTCGGCCCACTGTCCGGCGAGCACCATGCCGAAGAGGCTGGTGGTGAAGTAGCCGGAGAACGCGAACGCGTACAGGGACACCCCGTCCAGGTCCCGCGCGGCGACCGGCATCGCGGTGCCCACGGCGGTCGCCTCGAAGGCGATGAGCAGGACGACGGTGACGATGCCGATGCTCAGCGCCCGGTACCCGCGCCCCAGGACGCCTCCGTCGGGAGCCGGGGCGGGGGCGGTTTCAGTGGCCGGGGCGGCGGTGCCGGCGTCGTCGAGGGCGCTCATGCCGCTCAGCGTAAGGGCCAAAACCGGGAGTGGCCCCTGTCCGGAGTCGGGCTTCCCCTGGTCCCTTGGTCGTACGTCCCCGAGCCCCGCGGCCCGCACGTTCATGAACGGCGTGTGGCAGTCCCGTTGCGGGCGGCGCGGAACCCTTGAGGCGGGCAGGGGCACGGCCTACGGTCGAGAACAACAACAGCAAGAGCTTGGCCGTATGCCCGAGTGGCTTAGGGATTCGCCTGCGCTGCATCCATCAGCGGGCTCCGCCCGCGGGGAAGCACACCGGTTCGATCCCGGTTACGGCCTTGCCGCGCGACGCACAACTCAACATGGCCGTATGCCCGAGTGGCTTAGGGATTCGCCTGCAAAGCGAAGCACACCGGTTCGATTCCGGTTACGGCCTCCACTGGAGCCCCCGGTGCGCGAAGAGCGCCGGGGGTTCCTTCGTGTTCAGCCGCCCGCGACGAGCACCACGCCCCCGCCGACGACGATCACCGCGAAGACGACGAACGCGAGCACGAAGAGGAACAGCTTCCCGGCGGAAGGGGCGGGCTCGTAGGCCCGGGGCTGCTCCGGACCGGGCTCTCGCGAAGCAGGCTCAAGGGGCATGCCTCCACCGTAGAACTCCGCCCGGACCGCCCGGCGAGCGGGTCAGCGGACCGCCGCCCGGTCCAGCCGCGCCAGCACCGCGTCGACGCTCTCGGAGACGGACAACCC
The DNA here is from genome assembly GCF_042799415.1 of Streptomyces sp. NPDC057694. NCBI lineage: Bacteria > Bacillati > Actinomycetota > Actinomycetes > Kitasatosporales > Streptomycetaceae > Streptomyces > Streptomyces sp. NPDC057694. The sequence goes on along the minus strand of NZ_JBHVIX010000007.1, from coordinate 135,088 downwards.
GGACGTGTCGAGCCACAGGCCGATCCGCGGCGTCTCCTCGCGCAGCACGCGGTCGAGCCCCTCGACGCCCCACTCCCCGTATCCGCGCTTGTCCCGCCCGGTCTCCCGCTCCGCGACGACATCCGCGCGCGGCGCCAGCACGACCACGTACAACGGCCGTACGCCGATCCCGTCGACGTACTCCCGGAGCCACTCGCCGAGCACGACGTCCTGAACGACTGCCGTGAACCCTGCCCGCGCGTACGCCTCAGCGGCCATCGCCGACTGCCGGTGGCGGAGTCGGAGTTGAGCCTCGGCCTCCTGCCCCGCACCGGGCTCGTAGTCGACCCGCCCAGAGACGACCATCCGCCGGAACATATCGCCGCGCACATGCGCGGCGCGCGGCAGCCGCTCGGCGAGGGCCTGCGCGACGGTGGACTTGCCTGCGGCCATGACACCGGTGACGAGCACGACGGCGGAGTCGAGGGAGTGGGTCATCGGGACCTGGCGGGCTACTGGGGCTCCATGACCGGCGCCGGTTCCGGGGTCACCACCGCCGCCTGGGGGCGGATCGGGAGGCGGTTGACCGGGCGGCCCGTTGCCGCTCGGACCGCCGCGGCCACCGCTGCCGGGGACGTGACGACCGGGGCCGCGCTGGCCGCCTTGGCGCCGAAGGGGGCCACCACGTCGCGCTCCTCCACGAGCTTCACGATGCGGATGTCCGGGGCGTCCAGCGACGTGGGCAGGGCGTAGCCCGTCAGGTCGGGGCGGCGCACGATGCCCTTGGGGGTGCGCAGGTTCTCGGTGAGGGCCGCGCCCACTCCCTGGGTGACGCCCGCCTCGATGCGGGCGGCGAGCTGGCCGGGGTTGAGGATGCGGCCGACGTCCTGGGCCACCGCGAGTTCGACGACCCGGACCGAGCCGATCTCGATGTCGACGTCCACGACCGCGCGGATCGCGCAGAAGGCGAGACCGACGAAGGCGTCGCCCTGGCCCTGCGCGTCGAGCGGCTCCGTCGGATGCGGGCGGCACTGGGCCGTCGCCCACAACTCCTTGCCGTCCATGGCCTCTTCGACCGTGGTGGACAGCACCCCGTCGTACGAGGTGATCTTGCCGTCGGCGATCTGGAGCAGCTCCGTGGACATGCCGAACTTGTGGGCCAGGGGCTGGAGGAGCTGGGTGCGGACCATCTTCGCCGCGCGTTCCACCGCGCCGCCCGAGACCCACGTGTGGCGGCCCCGGCAGCCGGGGCCGGCCGGCGGCTGGTCGGTGTCGACCGGGGCGATGTGGACCTCGTCGATGCCGAGGGTGTCCTGGACGATCTGGCGGGCCAGCGTCGAGAAGCCCTGACCGGTCTCGACGGCCGCGCAGATGACCGTGGCGACGCCGTCGTGGACCTTGACCGTGGCCGTGGAGACCTCGTCGGCGCCCTCGGCGCCGAGCATGTGCACCATGCCGATGCCGTAGCCGACCCCGCGCCGGACCGCGCCGGGCTCGCCCGCGCCCTCGGGGCCGCCGGGCAGCAGCCAGTCCTCCTCCGGGGTGTCCTTGGGAAGCGGCGGCAGCGGGAACTCCCGTACCGCGTCCAGGAGTTCGGCGACCGGCGCCGGGCAGGTCACCGTCTGGCCGGTGGGCAGCACGTCACCGGTCGCGAGGACGTTGCGCATGCGCAGCTCGGCCGGGTCGACGCCGACCTTCTTCGCCAGCTTGTCCATCTGCGCCTCGTACGCCGCGCAGACCTGCATCGCGCCCTCGCCCCGGACGTGCCCGGACGGCGGGTTGTTGGTGCGCACCGCCCAGCCCTCGATCGAGGCGTGCGGCACGACGTACGGGCCGCAGGCGAAGGCGACGGCCGCCGCGAGGGCGTCCGACGACGTGTCCGCGTACGCGCCCGCGTCGAGCAGGATCTGTGCCTCCACCTTCACCAACTTGCCCTCGGCGTCGGCGTGGTGACGGTATCTCAGCAGTGTCGGGTGGCGGTGCGGGTGGCCGAGGAAGGACTCCTCGCGGGTCGCCGTCAGCTTGACCGGGCAGCCGGTCTGGAGGGCCAGCAGGCCCAGCGGCAGATGGAAGCTCGGGTCCTCGCGGTCGCCGGTCGCGCCGGGGACCCCGGTGACGACGACCTTCACGCGCTCCGGCTCCAGGCCGTAGCGGGCCGCCGCCGCGTCGCGGTCGCCGTGCGGGTCGTTCGACGCGATGTACAGCTCCACGCCGCCGTCGGGACGCGGCACGGCGAGCCCGGCCTCGGCGCCGATGGGCGCCGGGTCCTGGCGGCCGATGCGGTACAGCCCCTCGACGATCACCTCGCCCTGCACCTCGGTGTCGCCGTGGCTCAGCGGGATGTGCCGGACCAGATTGCCGTCGGGGTGCAGCGGTTCGGCGGCGAAGGACTGCTCGGGGTCCGTGACCGGGTCGAGGATCTCGTACTCGACGATGATCGCCGCAGCGGCCATCCGGGCGGTGTCCGGATGGTCGGCAGCCACCGCCGCGAGCGCCTCGCCGTGATGGCGTACGACGTCGGAGGCGAAGACCGGACGGTCCTGGGTGCGGTGTCCCGCGGGCGGGCCGCCGGGCACGTCCTCGTGCGTGACGACCGCGCGCACCCCGGGCATCTCGCGCGCCTGTGCGGTGTCGATGGAGACCACGCGCGCGTGCGCGTGCGGAGAACGCAGGATCGCCGCCCACAGGAGCCCCTCGGCCCACAGGTCGGCGGCGTAGGGGAAGGTGCCCTCCGCCTTGGCTCCGGCCTCCGCCGAGGGCAGTGTGGTGCCCAGGCCGTGCGGGATCCCCTCCGCTTCGGGGGACACGCCCGCAGGGGCCTCGGTCGTCTCGTTCGTCACGCCTGGCCTCCGTCCTGGAACAGGTCATCGCCGGCCGGTCCCGCCTGGCGCGGGATGCGGGGCTCGTCGTCCTCCTGCTCGGCGGCCGCCGAGCGGGCGGACGCCTTGCGCTCCTCGGCCACCTCGCGCACCGCGTCCAGGACGCCGCGATAGCCGGAGCAGCGGCACAGGTTGCCGCACAGCGCCTTGCGGGTCTCCAGATCGGTGGGGTCCGGATTGCCCTCCAGCAGGTCGTGCACCGTCATCGCCATGCCGGGGACGCAGAACCCGCACTGGACGGCGCCGCACGCGGCCAGCGCGCGCTGCACGTCGGAGGGCTGTCCGTCCTCGGCGAGGCCCTCGACGGTGCGGACCTCGCTGCCCGCCGCGGTCGCCGCCGGGACCAGGCAGGAGGCGACGAGCCGGCCGTCCACCTGCACGTTGCACGCGCCGCACTCGCCCTGCGAGCAGCCGTCCTTGGCTCCCGCAAGGCCGAGGCGCTCGCGCAGTACGTACAGGAGCGACTCGCCGATCCAGGCGTCCGTGACGGGGCGGTCGGCGCCGTTGACCCGCAGGACGTAGCTGGCGAGGGGGTGGTCGTCGTGGAGGGGGGTGGTGGCGGTGGCAGGCTGTCCGGGCTCGTCCACCGGCTCCGGCTCGGCGGTCTGCTCGGGCGGGTCGGCCTCCGCCGTCCCGTCGGGCTGATCGGCGGGCTCGGCCTCTTCGGCGGCGGGGGCGGCCTGCTCATCGGGCTGCTCGTCGGGCACAGGCTGCTCGTCGACGGCCGGCTCGGACTCGGGCTCCGGCTCCTCGGCGGGCGCTTCCGGTGCGAGGCCGACCGCTTCCGGTACGAGGTCGACGGCGTCCGGTACGGGGGCGGGCGCGTCCGGTGCGGGGGCCTGCGCCTCCTGGGCCCAGGCCCGCGCGGACACCTCCTGCTCCGGCGCCTGCGGCTCGGCCTGCCGGACGGGTTCGGGGGCGGGCATCGGGTCGGGCTCGGGCAGCGGTTCCGGGGCCTGCGCCGGGGCGGGCTCCCGCATCCACTCCTGCGTCGCCCACGGCGCGGGCGCGCCGCCCGGCAGCGTCGCGGGCGGCATCCGGTCACCCCACTGGGCGGCCAGCGCGGACGCCGTGAACTCGCCCGACTCGTCCGGGAGTTCACCGTCGGCGACGGGGATCGACCACTGGCCGGTCTGCCCCTGCGCGGCCTCGGCGCCGACGTTCCCGTACGGCTGCTGCCCGTACGGGTCCTGCTCGTACGACTCCTGCCCGTACGGCCCCTGCTCGTACGGTCCCTGGCCCGCCTCGGGCCAGCTGACGTCATGGGCCTCGGCGGGCTGCGCGGGCTGCTGTGCGGACTGCTGGGGGACGGCGCCGGTCAGGTCCGGCGGCAGCACCCACACCCCGGTCGCCGCCGGGTCGGTGGCGGCGGCGCCGGTGGCCGGGCTCACCGTTATCTGCGGCGGCACGTACCCGTGGCCCGGCGCGGCCAGCGGCGCGTCCGGGAAGCCGTCGGGCGGCAGCTGGACGAAGGCCGTGGCATCGGAGTCGTACTCGCCCTGCGGCAGCGGCTGCCAGCCGTCGCCCTGGTCGTGGCGGTCGCGTCCCGGGTAGTCGTTCGTCACGACAGCGCCCTCCCAAGTGCACGTCGGGCCAGCGCGGCGACGGTGCGCCGCAGATGCAGTACTCCGGCCGGCAGCGTCTCCTGCGTGCCGTCCGGAGCGGGGGCCGGGTCCGGGATGCAGGCCGCGGCGACGTACTCGCCGAACGCCTGGATCGCCTCCGGCACGAGCGCGCCGCGCTCGCCGTCCCAGTCGATGAGCGAGGCCACCCACTGCTCGGCCTCCAGCGGGCGCAGCGGCATCGGCGCGATGGCGCCGACCGCGCAGCGCACTCCGCGCCGGGCCGGGTCGAGGACGAGCGCGACGGAGGCGGTCGCCCGCCCGGGGCCGGTCCGCCCGGTCGCCTTGAGGAAGACCTGCGGGGCGTGCAGCAGCGGCACCCGCACGAAGCCGATCAGCTCGCCGGGCCGCAGCATCTCCATGCCCGCGAGCAGATGCGAGACGGGGACCTCGCGGCGCGCGCCGCCGGGCCCCGCGATGATCAATGTGGCTTCCAGGGCGGCCAGTACGGGCAGTGCGTCGTTGGTCGGGGCGGCCGAGGCGATGTTGCCGCCGAGCGTGCCCGCGTTGCGGATCTGCGGCGGGCCCGCGGCGCGGGCGGACGCGGCGAGGGCCGGGATGAGCGCGGCGAAGTCGGGGCGGCCCATGCGGGCGTGGGTCAGACCGGCGCCGAGCAGCGCGTGTCCGTCCTGGTACTGCCAGCCGCGGATCTCGCTGATCCGGCCGAGGCCGACCAGGGCGGCGGGACGGAGTTGACCCGCGTTGACCTGGGCCATGAGGTCGGTGCCGCCGGCCACGGGCACGGCTGCGGGCATCGCGGCGAGCGCCGCGACCGCCTCGTCGAGCGAACCCGGAAGTACCGCGGCCTGTGTCGCCTGCGGTGCGTGCGTGGTCAAACCGGCTGCCCCTTCCCGATGTCCGGCCGCGCGCCCGGCGGTCCGCCGGTCCCCGCGTGGTCCGCGTGCGACCGCCGTTCCCGCCGTTACGCCTGTTCCGCCGTACGGTACGTGCTGACAGGCCGGACGTGGCAACTCTGGCACATCTTCCCGGGAGCCCGGAGAGGGGGTCCGGTAGGAGGCATTCGCCCCTTCCACCTGGGAGATGACCGAAATGACAGGGCATCGCCCGTGCGCACGAATTGGCCCTCTTCGGTGATGTATGGGAGGGCGTGAAGGACCCGTCGCGGTGGACCCGGGCGGGCCCACCGCGACGGGGCTCTGCTCACACGTTCGGCGGCGCGCCTTCGAGCGGCCGGCCGAGGACGCCGGGGCGCTGCTGCCACGGCAACGGGCCGTCCGGGCGCCGGTAGTCGACGCCGAGGGCGTCAAGTCGCCGGTAGTGGGCGGTCATCCGGCGCTCGAAGTCCGCGTAGTCGCGCTCGTCGGGCTCGGGCAGTTCGCTCCAGGCCACCTCGCTGAAGGCGGACAGCCGCGGGAAGGCCTGGTAGTCGACGCGCCGGGCGTCCTCCATCACCTCGGTCCACAGGTTGGCCTGGGTGCCCAGGACATGGCGGGCCTCGTCCTCGGTGAGCTGCGGCGGAACCGGCTCGAAGCGGTAGACGTCCTCCAGGGTGCGGACGTACCCGATGGGGACGGGTTCGTCGGCGCCGTCGGCCTGCCGGTAGTCCAGGTACACCTGCTGGAGCGGGCACATGACGACGTCGTGGCCCGCGCGTGCGGCGGTGATCCCGCCCTCGTAGCCGCGCCACGAGGAGACGGTCGCGCCGGGCGCGAGCCCGCCTTCGAGGATCTCGTCCCAGCCGACGAGCCGGCGCCCGCGCTCGCTCAGCCAGGTGTCGAAGTGCCGGATGAACCAGGACTGGAGCTCGTCCTCGTCCTTCAGGCCGAGTTCGGCGATCCGGGCCTGGGCGGTGGGCGAGGCCTTCCACTGGTCCTTGGGGCACTCGTCCCCGCCGACGTGGATGAAGGTGGAGGGGAACAGCTCCAGGAGCTCCTCGAAGACGCCCTCGTAGAAGCGCAGGACGGTCTCGGTCGGGGCGAGGACGTTCGGGTTGACGCCCCAGGTGTCCCAGACGGGCAGGGCCGCCGTGTCGACCACGTCGGAGTTGCCCAGCTCCGGGTAGGCGTGGATGGCGGCCTGCGAGTGGCCCGGGATGTCGATCTCGGGCACGACGGCGATGTGCCGGGCGTGGGCGTAGGCGACGATCTCGCGGATGTCGTCCTGCGTGTAGAACCCGCCGTGCGGCTTGTCCTCCCACAGCTCCGAGGCGCGGTGGCCGTACTTGGTCCGGGTCCGCCAGGAGCCGTCCTCGGTGAGCTTGGGGTGGCGCTTGATCTCGACGCGCCAGCCCTGGTCGTCGCTGAGGTGGAAGTGGAAGACGTTGAGCTTGTGCGCGGCCAGCAGGTCGAGGAAGCGCAGTACGCCGTCCTTGGGCATGAAGTGCCGGGCGACGTCGAGCATCGCGCCGCGCCAGCCGAAGCGCGGCGCGTCCTCGATGTCGGTCAGCGGCAGCCGCCAGACGCGGCCGGGCAGCGGTGCGCGCCGGAAGGCGTCCGCGCCGAGGAGCTGACGCAGCGTCTGGGCGCCCCAGAACACCCCGGCGGGCGAGCCGCCCCGCAGGTCGACCCCGCGCGGGGTGACGGAGAGCCGGTAGCCCTCCGTGGGGAGTTCGCCGTCGACGGACAGCCGGATGAGGTCCCCGTCGCCCGCGTCCTTGGGCGGCAGCGGGAGGCCGGTCGCGGCGCCGACCGTGGCGCGCAGCCAGCGGGCGGTGTCCTCGGTGCCCGCCCCGGCGGCGATCCCGGTGCCGTCGCCGACGGCGAGGTACTGGTCGCCGTAACCGGCGACCGATCGGGGGGCCGGAATCAGATCCATGAAGCTCAGTCCTTAACCGCGCCGCCGAGCCCGGACACCAGGCGCCGCTGTACGAGTACGAAGAAGACCAGTACCGGAATGGTCATCACGGTCGACGCTGCCATGATTCCGCCCCAGTCGTTCTCGTCCGGTTTGAAGAAGACGAGCAGGGCCATCGGAAGCGTCGACTGGGAGGTGTCGCTGATGATGAACGACTTCGCGAACAGGAAGTCGTTCCAGGTGGAGATGAAGGAGAAGACGCTCGTCGCCACAAGGCCGGGGAAGACCAGCGGAAAGAGGATCTGCCACAGGAACCGGGAGCGGCTGGCGCCGTCCAGGTAGGCGGCCTCCTCCAGTGCTTCGGGCACGGCTTTCACGAATCCGCGCAGCATCCAGATCGCGAACGGCAGCGAGAACGCGAGGTGCGGCAGGATCAGCGAGCCGAGCGTGTTGAGCTGCCCGAAGTCCCGCATGAGGAAGAACAGCGGAATGGTCAGGGCCTCGACCGGCACCATCTGCGCGACGAGGAACATGATGAGCAGTGTCGTGCGGAACCGGAATCGAAAGCGCGTCACCGCCGTCGCCGCGAGAAACGCGACGAGCGCCGAGACGATCACGACCGTCCCCGCCACGATCAGACTGTTGAGGAAGTAACGGCCGAATTCCTGCTGTTGGAACACGCGGCGGAACGAGTCGAGCGACGGATCGAGGGTCCAGGGGCGCGGCTCGGTCGATTCGATCTCCCCGGCCGGTTTGAGGGCGCTGAGCACCATCCAATAGAGGGGAAAGGCGACGACGACCGCGATCAGCAGCGCGGACGCCTCGGCGGCGAGCCGCCAGGGCCGTTGGATTCTCACAGTTCCCTGCCCTCCCTGCGCATCAGCCGCAGATAGACGAGCGTGACCACGAGCAGGATGACGAGCATCACGACGCCGATGGCCGAGCCGAGGCTGTACTCGCTGCCGGCGAACGCCTTCTGATACGCGTACACGTTGAGGACGAGGTTCTGTCCGGCGATGCCGCCGCCGCCCGTCATCACGTAGATCTGGGTGAAGACCTTGAAGTCCCAGATGACCGACTGGATGGTGACGACGACGAGGATCGGGCGGAGCATCGGCGCGGTGACCGAACGCCAGGTCCGCCACTGGGAGGCCCCGTCCAGGGAGGCGGCCTCCAGGACCTCGCCCGGGATGGCGCGGATGCCCGCGTAGACGGTGACCATCACGAACGGGAAGGAGCACCAGACCACTTCGAGCAGGACCAGCGCGAAGGCGCTGTAGCGGCCGTACGTCCACGAGAAGTCGCCGAGTCCGAGGACCTTGTTCACCGGGCCGAAGTCGGCGTCGAAGAGGAACATCCAGACGGTGGAGCCGGTGATCGCCGGGGTGGCCCAGGCGCCGAGCGCGGCCAGCATCAGCGCGAGCCGGGGCACCGCCCGCACCCGGGTGAGCAGCACGGCCAGCGCGCAGCCCACCAGGAGCGTGGAGACGACGCAGGCGGCGGCGAACAGCACGGTGGCGAGCAGCACCTGCCAGAACTGGCTGTCGGCGAACAGCTCCTGGTAGTTGCCCAGCCCCCGGAAGGTGGTCGGGGCGCCGCCGCTGACCTGGGCCTGGGTGTACTCCAGGAACGAGATCAGGCCGAGCTGGTAGATCGGGTAGACGAGCAGGCCGCCCAGCAGGACGAGCGCGGGGGCGAGATAGAGCCAGGGCGCCCATCTCCCGCCCCGCGCGTGCACGGAACTCACCCGGCGGCTCCGAACGCCTGGTCCATCTTCTTCGCGGCGTCGCCGGAGGCCGCCCCGACGTTCTTACGGCCGCTGACGATCTCCTGGAACATGGTGGGCAGCACCTGGGAGGCGTCGATCTGCGCCCAGGCGGGCGAGGCGGGCACGAACTTGGCGCCGGAGCCGAGGGTCTTCACGAAGGGCGCGACGAACGGCTCCTCCTTGGCGACGTCCTGGCGCACGTCGGTGTAGGTCGGCAGGAAGCCCATGCCGGAGAAGAGGCCGCGCTGGGCGTCCTTGCCGGCGAGCTGCTTCATCAGGTCGACGGCGAGCGTGCGGTGCGAGGTGCTCTTCAGGACGCCGATGTTGTTGCCGCCGGCGAAGGCGGGCGCGATGTCGCCCTCCTTGACGCCGGGCAGCGGCACGACCGCGTACTTGCCCTTCACCGCGCCGTCCTCCATGGCCTGGTGGCTGAAGTCGCCGCCGATGGCCATGGCGGACTTGCCGGTTGCGAAGGCGGTGACGGTGTCGTTGCCGCCCATCGCGGCGCACTTGGCGGCGGGACAGTTCGCGTCGCCGAAGAGCGAGGTGTAGGCCTTGATGCCCTTCTGGGCGGCGGGGCTGTCGATCGCCGAGGTGTACGAGTCACCCTTCTTGTCGGCGAGTTCGCCGCCGTTCGCCCAGATGAAGGGCATCGCGCCGTAGGTGTACGCGCCGCCGACCGCGAGCCCGTACAGCTCCGGCTTCGCCTTGTGGATCTTCTTGGCGGTGGCGGCGAGTTCGGCCTGTGTCCTGGGGACGTCGATCCCGAGGTCCTTGAAGACGTCGGTCCGGTAGTAGAGGGCCCGTACGCCGACGAAGTAGGGGGCGCCGTAGATCTTCCCGTCGACGGTCACCGACTCCTTGGCGGTCGGGTCGGTGTCGGCGGCCTCGTCCCAGGCGCCGAACTCCTCGGTCACGTCGGCGAGTCCGCCGTCCTTCACGTACCCGGCGGTGTCGGTGTTGCCGTACTCGATGACGTCGGGGGCGCTCTTCGGGTCGTTGAAGGCGGCCTTGATCTTCTCGGCGCGGGTCTCGACGGGTATGTACTCGATCTTCACCTGCGCGCCGTCGTGCGCCTTCTCGAAGGCGGCGACGGCCGTGTCCATGACCTTCTTCTTGGGGCCGTTGTTGACCTCCTGGAAGAGCCAGACGCGCAGCGTGCCGCTCTTGTCGTCCTTCGCGGAGTCGCTGCCGCCGGACGTGCCGGGGGCGCACGCGGCGGTGGCGGCGAGCACGAGTGCGGTGAGCGGAAGGGCAGTTCGGGCAAGGGGCTTCAACGGAAACGCCTCCGAAGTGTCGTTGCAACATACGCAATGGTTCTTTCGCTGTGCACAACACGACGGAGGCTAGAAGGACTGGACCATTGAGCGCAATGGTTTGCGGGCAACACGGTTCACGGACAACACGAAGGCCCCCGGCGTGCGTCACCGCACACCGGGGGCCTCGTCGGCCGGGAGGGAGGGGCTACTTCTTGCCGCCGCCGTCCTTGCCCTTGTCGTTGTCGCCGCCCGAGCCCATGGACTCGTAGATCTCCTTGCACATGGGACAGACGGGATACTTCTTCGGGTCACGGCCCGGAACCCACACCTTGCCGCAGAGCGCCACGACAGGCGTACCGTCCAGCGCGCTCGCCATGATCTTGTCCTTCTGGACATAGTGGGCGAAGCGCTCGTGATCGCCGTCACCGTGCGACGTCTGCGGTGTCGGCTCTACGAGGGTCCCCGTACCTGTCCCGCGCTCGGGCTCAAGAGTGCTCATAACCGCCAAGGGTACTTAAGCCCGCCCCCAGGGCGAAGAGTCGTCGGTGCGCTTAGTTGAGCGAGGGATCGTCCGGATAGGTCGCCACCATCGCCAGCTCGCTGCGCTGGCGGCGCAGCACCGCGCGCCACAGTCCCTCGGGCCGGGTGGCGGAGACGTCCCCCGGCTCCGACTCGACGACGTACCAGGCGCCCTCGGACAGCTCGTTCTGCAACTGGCCCGGGCCCCACCCCGAGTACCCGGCGAAGATCCGCAGCGAGCCGAGTGCCGCGGCCAGCAGCTCAGGCGGCGTCTCCAGGTCGACGAGGCCGATCGCGCCGTGCACCCGGCGCCAGCCGAGCGGCCCGCTCGCCGAGGCGCCGCCGGGGATCACCGCGACGCCGAGCGCCGAGTCGAGGGAGACCGGTCCGCCCTGGAAGACGACGCCCGGCTCACCGGCCAGTTCGCCCCAGCCCTCCAGGATGTCGCCGACGTCCACCGGGGTGGGCCGGTTGAGGACGACGCCGAGCGAGCCCTTCTCGTCGTGGTCGAGAAGCAGCACGACCGCCCGGTCGAAATTCGGGTCCGCGAGGGCGGGTGTGGCCACGAGCAGTCGCCCTGTGAGCGAGGACACCTCGGTCATGCCAGACATGATCCCGCATCTTCGTGCCGTACGGGGAGCCGTGCGCAACTCCCGTATGCATGCAGGTCGGCGCGCATGGAAGCGGAAGGGGCGCACCGGACAGGACCGTCACCCCTTGTGTCCGTTTCAGAGCGGTTCGTGTTGTAGCGAAGTCATGACGCTTCAGGCCGACCGCGGGCTTACGGAACAGGGGGAGGCGGCCCTTACCCTTGTCCCTTGGTCCCCTGCCCACCCTCATCGGAACGCGAGATTCATGACCGTCACCGGCATTGACGACGTACTGCTTGTCCACGGCGGAACCCCGCTGGAGGGCGAGATCCGTGTCCGCGGCGCGAAGAACCTCGTGCCCAAGGCCATGGTCGCGGCGCTGCTCGGCAGCGCTCCGAGCCGGCTGCGCAATGTCCCCGACATCCGCGACGTCCGGGTCGTACGCGGACTGCTGCAGCTGCACGGCGTGACGGTCCGCCCCGGTGAGGAGCCGGGCGAGCTGGTGATGGACCCCTCGCACGTGGAGTCGGCGAATGTCGCCGACATCGACGCGCACGCGGGCTCCTCGCGCATCCCGATCCTCCTCTGCGGCCCGCTGCTGCACCGTCTCGGCCACGCGTTCATCCCGGGCCTGGGCGGCTGCGACATCGGCGGCCGGCCGATCGACTTCCACTTCGAGGTGCTGCGCCAGTTCGGCGCGACGATCGAGAAGCGGGCGGACGGCCAGTACCTGGAGGCCCCGCAGCGGCTGCGCGGCACCAAGATCCGCCTCCCCTACCCCTCCGTGGGCGCCACCGAGCAGGTCCTGCTCACGGCCGTCCTCGCCGAGGGCGTCACGGAGCTCTCCAACGCCGCGGTGGAGCCGGAGATCGAGGACCTGATCTGCGTTCTGCAGAAAATGGGCGCGATCATCGCGATGGACACCGACCGCACCATCCGCATCACCGGTGTCGACACGCTCGGCGGCTACACGCACCGCGCGCTCTCCGACCGCCTGGAAGCCGCCTCCTGGGCCTCCGCGGCGCTCGCCACCGAGGGCGACATCTACGTCCGCGGCGCCCAGCAGCGCTCGATGATGACGTTCCTCAACACGTACCGGAAGGTCGGCGGCGCCTTCGAGATCGACGACGCGGGCATCCGCTTCTGGCACCCCGGCGGCCAGCTGAAGTCCATCGCCCTGGAGACGGACGTCCACCCCGGCTTCCAGACCGACTGGCAGCAGCCGCTCGTCGTCGCGCTCACGCAGGCCACGGGCCTGTCCATCGTCCACGAGACGGTCTACGAGTCGCGGCTCGGCTTCACCTCCGCGCTCAACCAGATGGGCGCGCACATCCAGCTCTACCGCGAGTGCCTGGGCGGCTCCGACTGCCGCTTCGGCCAGCGCAACTTCCTGCACTCCGCCGTCGTCTCCGGGCCCACCAAGCTGGAGGGCGCCGACCTGGTCATCCCCGACCTGCGCGGTGGCTTCTCGTACCTGATCGCGGCGCTGGCCGCGCAGGGCACGTCGCGGGTGCACGGCATCGATCTGATCAACCGGGGATACGAGAACTTCATGGAGAAGCTCGTGGAACTCGGCGCCAAGGTCGAGCTCCCCGGCAAGGCGCTGGGCTAGCCGCCTGTACGTGGATGGGGGCCGCCCGGGACTTCCCGGGCGGCCCCCATCGTCGTTTCCCGGCCTTTCCCGGCCACCGGGCTGCCCCGAGGGCTCTCGCGGCCGTCTGCGGCCCGGTGGGGCTCCTCGCGCAGTTCCCCGCGCCCCTGAAGGCATGCGCTTCGGGCGCCTTCCCCCACCCGGCAGACGGCCCCAAAACGCCGGCGGGGGGGGGGGTACGGTGAAGGCTCCATCCCGCTCTCCATACCCCCAACCCCCCTCCCCCCCCGCCTCTCCCCCTCCCTCTCGCCCCCCCCCCACCCC
>NZ_JBHVIX010000007.1:113942-121793 GCF_042799415.1 Streptomyces sp. NPDC057694 | reverse complement strand
CAACCGTCCGGGCGTCGTTTCTTCGGTCTCACCCCACTAAGAAGAGAACAAAACAAAAAACAGCCACCCGCCGCCCACCAACACCTCCACCCCCCCCCCGCCGATATGCCGAAGGCTTACTTACCCTTGGCGGCTTCCTTGAGCTTGGAGCCCGCCGAAACCTTGACGCTGTAACCGGCCGGGATGTTGATCGGCTCGCCGGTCTGCGGGTTACGCGCGGTGCGAGCGGCACGGTGCGTGCGCTCGAAGGTCAGGAAGCCGGGGATGGTGACCTTCTCGTCGCCCTTGGCAACGATCTCGCCGACGGTCTCGGCGAACGCGGCCAGCACGGCGTCGGCGTCCTTGCGGGTCACCTCGGCGCGGTCGGCCAGCGCGGCCACCAGCTCACTGCGGTTCATGTTTGTACTCCCGTGTTCTTCTTGCCGTTGAGGCGTGCCACGCGGCGCAAGGCCGCATGTTGGGCAACAACGAATCCGATGCTGCCAGGGTCTCGGTCAGGCCCAGGACCCGGGTCCGTCGTCCGAACCCTCGCGCCCGAAGACGCATCCTGCCCCCACCAGCGGCGGTAAAGCCAATCCGGCACCCGTGGGGGTCACACGGAAAGCGCCACCGCCCGGGACCGGGGCGGGCCGGGGGGCCTGCTTCCCGGCCACCCTAGAGGGCCGATGAGGGCCCCGCATTCCGCGACGCGCCGGTCCTCAGGCGGTCGTGGCGCCTGTCACAGCCGCTCCGGCCGCCTTCGCGGCGTCCCGGACGGCCCCCGCCACAGCACCCGCGACCTTGTCGTTGAAGACGCTCGGGATGATGTAGTTCGGGTTGAGCTCGTCCTCGCCCACCACGTCGGCGAGGGCGGTGGCCGCCGCCAGCATCATGTCCGTGTTGACCGTGCGCGACTGGGCGTCGAGCAGGCCGCGGAAGACGCCGGGGAAGACCAGCACGTTGTTGATCTGGTTCGGGAAGTCGGAGCGTCCCGTGGCCACCACGGCCGCCGTCTGACGGGCGATCGCGGGGTCGACCTCGGGGTCCGGGTTCGCGAGCGCGAACACGATGGCGTTCTCGGCCATGGCGGCGACGTCGTCGCCCCCGATGACGTTCGGAGCCGACACGCCGATGAACACGTCCGCGCCGACGACCGCTTCCTTGAGCGTGCCGGTGAGGCTCTCAGGGTTGGTGTTGTCGGCGATCCAGCGCAGCGGCGAGTCCTTCTCGGCACCCTTGAGGTCCTCGCGGTCGGCGTGCACGACACCGTGGATGTCGGCCACCACCGCGTTCTTCACGCCGGCCGCCAGCAGCAGCTTGAGGATGGCGGTACCGGCCGCGCCGGCGCCCGACATGACGACCCGGATGTCCCCAATTGCCTTGCCCGCGACGCGAAGTGCGTTCGTGAGCGCGGCGAGCACGACGATCGCGGTGCCGTGCTGGTCGTCGTGGAAGACGGGGATGTCAAGGGCCTCGCGCAGCCGGGCCTCGATCTCGAAGCAGCGCGGCGCGGAGATGTCCTCCAGGTTGATGCCCGCGAAGCCGGGGGCGATCGCCTTGACGATCTCGACGATGGCGTCGGTGTCCTGGGTGTCCAGGCAGATCGGCCAGGCGTCGATGTCGGCGAAGCGCTTGAAGAGGGCCGCCTTGCCCTCCATGACCGGCATGGCGGCCATCGGGCCGATGTTGCCGAGGCCGAGGACGGCGGAGCCGTCCGTCACGACCGCAACGGTGTTGCGCTTGATGGTCAGGCGGCGGGCGTCCTCGGGGTTCTCGGCGATCGCCATGCAGACGCGGGCCACACCCGGCGTGTAGACCATGGAGAGGTCGTCACGGTTGCGGATGGGGTGCTTGGACTGCATCTCGATCTTGCCGCCGAGGTGCATCAGGAACGTACGGTCGGAGACCTTCCCGAGCGTCACACCCTCGATCTTGCGCAGCTCCTGGACGATCTCGTCCGCGTGGGACGTCGAGCTGGCCGCGATCGTGACGTCGATCCGGAGCTTCTCGTGGCCGGAAGCGGTGACGTCGAGGCCGGTCACCGAGCCGCCGGAGGACTCCACGACCG
Organism: Streptomyces sp. NPDC057694; assembly: GCF_042799415.1. Taxonomy (NCBI): domain Bacteria; kingdom Bacillati; phylum Actinomycetota; class Actinomycetes; order Kitasatosporales; family Streptomycetaceae; genus Streptomyces; species Streptomyces sp. NPDC057694. The sequence goes on along the minus strand of NZ_JBHVIX010000007.1, from coordinate 119,746 downwards.
TGGTGAGCTGCGATACGGCCGTTCCGCTCGCGGGCACCTCCAGCCGGACCGTCATCGAGTAGGAGACGCTGGGCGCCGTTGCCATGGCCGACTTCCTCTGCTTTCACCGTGTAGCTATGGAGCTGTTTCCAGCTCTCTGCCGTCCGATCGTCGCACCTACCGTCGAGTACGTGGTAGTCGCATCGGATTGTGAACCTTACGTTCACGCGTATTTCGGAAACTGACTTCCACCATACGAGAAGTAGCCGCAAACAGAAAGAGGCCCACGTCACTTCCGTGACGTGGGCCTCTCTCGAACGACTACGACACCGACCCGCCATGCTCGCCTCGCGGCAAGTGGTCCCTCTGAGGGACGAAGGTTGGGCCCGGGGGCTTGGATCGAGCCGGTGCCGTCATCAACCGTAACACCGGAGACGCCGGACACAAGGGCCCGCGGGGATCAGTCCCGCAGCAGGTCCGGCACCCCCTGCGCGTCCGGTTCGTCACGCTCCCCGGAGACCACCGTGAGCTGCTGCGTCGCCCTGGTCAGAGCCACGTACAGCACCCGCAGACCGGCCGGGGACTCGTCGGCGATCTCGGCCGGGGAGACCACGATCGTGGCGTCGTACTCCAGGCCCTTGGCCTCCAGCGAACCGAGGGCGACGACCCGGTCGCCGAGCCCGGCCAGCCAGCGGGCCGCCTCCTTGCGGCGGTTCATCGCCACGACGACACCGACGGTGCCGTCGACCCGCTCCAGGAGCCGTGCGGCCTCCTCCCGGACGGTGTCCGCCACCTTGTCGCGGACGGCCACGAAGCGCGGCTGGACGCCGGTGGAGCGGACCGCGGCGGGCGATGTGGAGCCGGGCATCGCGAGGGCGAGGACCTTCGCCGCCAGGTCGGCGATCTCGGACGGGTTGCGGTAGTTCACCGTCAGCTCGAAGCGGCGCCGCGGACGGCTGCCCAGCGCCTCGTCACGGGCGGCCGCCGCCTCGTCGGGGTCGGACCACGAGGACTGCGCCGGGTCGCCGACGACCGTCCAGGTGGCGTGCCGGCCGCGACGGCCGACCATCCGCCACTGCATCGGGGTCAGGTCCTGCGCCTCGTCGACGATGACGTGCGCGTACTCGGTCCGCTCCTGCGCGAGGCGCTCGGCCCGCTCGTACTGGGTCTCCTCGCGTACGGGCATCAGCTCCTCCAGACCGGTGAGCTGGTCCAGTGGGTCGTACTCGCGCCTGCGCCTGGGTCGGGCCGGGGCGCCGAGCACGGCGTTCAGCTCGTCCAGCAGGGCGATGTCGTGCACCGAGAACGCCTCGCGGCGCAGCGACCGGGCGAGCTTGCGCACCTCGCCCGGGTTCAGGATCCGGCGGGCCCAGCGGCCCAGGCGCCGCTCGTCGGACATCGCGGACAGCACGGCGCGCGGGGTCAGCTCCGGCCACCAGGCGTCCAGGAAACGGATGAAGTCGTCCTCGCCGGTGATGTCCTCGTCGAAGGACGAGCGCAGCTCCGCCGCGAGTTCGGGGTCCGTGTGCCGGCCGCCCGCGCCGGACTGCGACCACAGCGCGTCGAGCAGCAGCTTGCGGGCGCGCGGGCGCAGGTGGTTGACCGGCGCGGTGCCGCCGAGGGCCGCGTGCCGGATCCGGGTGAGCTGCTCGGCGTCCAGTTCGAGGCGGCGGCCGAAGGCGACCACACGGAGCCGGGTGGGGGTGCCCGCGGCCGGGGCCGAGGCCTCGCCGCTCTCGTCGTCCTCGCCGAAGGCCAGCTGCTCCTGCCGCGCGGGGGCCGGGCGTCCCGAGTCGAGCGCACCCCGCGCCGCCTTGCGCAGCACGTGCAGCATCCGCGACGAGCCCTTCACGCGGGCGACCGCCGGGCTGTCGTACTCCGTGGCCTCCGCGCCGCCGGGACCGTCCGCGCCGTCGTAGAGCGAGCCGACCGCGCGGATCGCGACCTGGCCCTCCTCGCCGAGCGAGGGCAGCACGCCCTCGGTGTAGGCCACGAGCAGCGGCGTCGGCGAGACGATGAGGATGCCGCCCGCGTACCGGCGCCGGTCCTGGTACAGCAGGTAGGCGGCGCGGTGCAGGGCGACCGCCGTCTTGCCGGTGCCCGGTCCGCCCTCCACGTACGTCACCGAGGCGGCGGGGGCGCGGATCACCAGGTCCTGCTCGGCCTGGATGGAGGCGACGATGTCCCGCATGGAGTGGCTGCGGGCCTGGCCGAGGGCGGCCATCAGGGCGCCGTCGCCGATCGCGGGCAGCTCCTGGCCGTCCAGGAACGCAGTGATCTCCGGGCGCATCAGGTCGTCCTCGACGCCCAGCACCCTGCGGCCCTTGGAGCGGATGACCCGGCGGCGCACCACCCGGCCGGGGTCCACGGGCGTCGAGCGGTAGAACGGGGCGGCCGCCGGGGCCCGCCAGTCGATCACCAGCGGCGAGTAGTCCGCGTCGAGGACGCCGATCCGGCCGATGTGCAGGGTCTCGGCGATGTCCGCCGTGTTGTCCTCCCGTACGGCCCCCTCGGCGGGCTCGACCGCCGTGTACGCGCCGTCCGGTCCCTTCTTGCCGTCCTTGCCGGGCAGGAGGTCGATCCGGCCGAACAGGAAGTCCTCGAACTCGTTGTTGAGCCGGTTGAGATGGATCCCCGCGCGAAAGACCTGCGCGTCCCGCTCGGCGAGTGCGCCGGGGGTGCCGACCTGGCCGCGCTTGGCGGCGTCGTCCATGAGGAACTCCGCCTCGTGGATCTTCTCTTCCAGGCGGCGGTAGACGGCGTCGAGGTGCTTCTGTTCGACGCCGATCTCACGGTCGCGGACGGAGTCCATCGTGCTGCGGTCCACCGCTGAACCGTGCTGAGCCTGAGCGGCCACCGGGCCCCCTTCTGACGTGCTGGGCAGCCGTCAAAGGTACGCGAAAGGGGCCCGCTGAAGCTACGTACTGAAGGTCACGGCTGAAACAGGTCCCGGGGCCTGTCCGCCGCACGCCCTAGGCGTTCACCTCGACGAGCCGTTTCCCGTCCAGCGTCTCGACCTCGAAGTGGTCGATCTGGTCCCGGGTGAAGGCCGCGCCGCCGTGGACGTAGAGCGGGTACCTGGCGCTCTGGTGGGTGCTGCTCGCGATGCCGTAGCCCCACTTCGGGACGGCCCAGGTGGTGACCGTCTCGCGTTCGCCGTTCTTGCCGACCGCGACGAGGGAGCACTTGAGCGGGCCCTTGACGTTCTTCAGCTCCAGGACCGTGTGGGTGCCCCACGCCTTCTTCTCCATGCCGACGGTCGCGCTCACGTTCGTCGTGGCATCCGTGGCCCTCACCTTGTCGGAGATGTGCTGGAAAGCGTCCTCGGCGGGGCCCGCGGAGTGGGCCGTGACGGCTCCGCCGCCGCCGTCGCCGGTCGCCGCCAGGACCGTCAGCGGGCCGCCGACGATCAGGGCCGCGGCGGCCGCCACCAGATACAGGCCGCGGCGGCGCTTGCCCGCCCGCTTGCGGGCCACCTCGTCGACCAGGGTCTCCGCGAGCCGCGGGCTCGGCCGGGCCGCGAGGGACTCACCGACCACCGGGGTCGCGCGGCCGGGCGGTACGTCGGCGAGGGCGGCGAGCATCGGGCCCATGCCCGCGAACTCCTCCAGCTGCCGCGCGCACCGCTCGCAGCCCGCCAGATGGGCCTCGAACGCGGTCGCCTCGGCGTCGTCGAGGACCCCGAGCGCGTACGCGCCGACCGTCTCGTGCACATCGCCGGGCGGCTGCTCCCCGTAGCCCCCGTGTCCCCCGTACCCGGTCGTCATGCCGTCACCCCCCGCTCCTCCAGCGCCAGCTTCATCGAGCGCAGGGCGTAGAACACCCGTGAGCGCACCGTCCCGCTGGGGATGCCGAGCGTCTCGGCCGCCTCGTTGACCGTACGCCCCTTGAAGTACGTCTCCACGAGTACTTCCCGGTGGGCAGGGGTCAGGTCCTCCAGGGCATCGGACAGCGTCATCAGCCACAGCGCCTTGTCGATCTCGTCCTCCGCGGGAATGACCTCCAGCGGCGACGGATCGACCTCCTGCGGCCGGGCCTGCCGGCTGCGGTGGCCGTCGATGACGATGCGCCGGGCGACCGTCACCAGCCAGGGGCGTACCGAACCGGTCGCACGGTTGAGCTGACCGGCGTTCTTCCAGGCACGGATGAGCGTCTCCTGCACGACGTCCTCGGCGCGCTGCCGGTCCCCCGCCACCAGCCGCAGCACATAGGCCAGCAGGGGACGCGCATGCTCGGCGTAGAGCGCGCGCATCAGCTCCTCGTCCGGCTCCGGGGGCCGCGGCGCTCGATGTCGGGCCCGGGGCGGGCGTTCATCGGCCACGGCGGAATCCTTGCGCACGCCTACCTCCGGTGTCCCCAGTTCTGCCATGTCCTGTGGCTGGGCTCACGACGGTGATACGCAGATGAACGCGCCCGTGTTCAAAGGGAGTTGGGACGGGAGTTGAGATGCACCGTGCACATGGGTGGATGTCAGGCCCGGGCCAGGGCCGCCCGGCGGCGGTGTCTGGCCACCCGCTCCCGGTTGCCGCACACCTCACTGGAGCACCAGCGGCGACGGCGCCCGCGCGAGGTGTCGAGGTAGATGATCGGGCAGTTGTCGCCCTCGCACTGGCGCAACGCACCGCGCGCGGACGGGTCGGTGAGGAGGTCCACCGCGTCGCGGGCGACGGCCGCGAGCAGGGCCGGACAGCCCGGCGCCGCGTACAGGGAGCGGACCAGGGTGCCGTCGGCGGTACGGACCGCGCAGGGGGCCGGCGGGGCGGCGCGGGCGAGGAGGTTGACGCGTTCCAGGGCGGCGGGCGCGGGGCGGCCCGCGAGTTCGCCGCGGACCAGTCGGCCCACCTGGCGCCGCAGTTCGTGGAACGCGACGAGCCAGGGCGCGGACGGGGCGAGGTCGGCGCCCGCCGGTATCAGGCCGGCGCCGACCAGCCAGGCCCGCAGACTGTCGGGGGAGGTGAGGCGTTCGACGGGGTGCGCGGTGGCGACCAGATCCAGGCAGAGGCGTCCGGAGTCGAACCGCAGCTCCCAGAGAGAGGGGCGAGAGGGGTGGGGGGACCCTGTGGGTACTGCTGCCATGTCCTCTACAGTGCCCGCCTCGGGGCTACTTGGGAATGTGCGGGGGCGGGTCGTCGTGCAGAAGCCGCTCGAAGCGGACGTGGTCGCGCCAGGCGCCGTTGATGTGAAGGTACTTGGTCGACAGGCCGTACCGCTCGAAGCCGCACTTGGCGAGGACGCGCTGGGACGCGTAGTTGTCGGTGAGGGTGCCGGCCTCCACGCGGTGCAGGCCGAGCTCGTCGCGGCAGATGCGGATGATCGCCTCGACGGCGGCCGTGGTCAGGCCGCGGCCCGCGTAGTCGCCGTCGATCCAGTAGCCGAGGCTGGCGCTGCACAGCGGGCCCATGACGAGGCCGTTGAGCGTGAGCCGGCCCATCACGAGCCCGTCGGCCGCCGTGTCGACCAGCACCCAGGTGGGACTGTCCTTGCCGGTGAGCCGGGGCACCTGCCCCTCGGCGGTGTAGAACTCCGGCTCACGGTGCGGCTCGGTGGCTCGCAGGTGGTCGATGTTGCGCACCTGCGCCTCGGCCAGGGCCTGAGCGTCGTCGACCGTGGCGCGACGCATCTCGATGTCGGGGGCGATCAGCATGCCCGTACGGTACGGGGTCCCTCGGTTGTCGATCGTCCGCGGCCCGGTGGCCTCTTCTCGCGCAGTTCCCCGCGCCCCCGGGGCCCCGGAGAGAGGGTCTTCTTTCACGGAGGGGGGGGGGACGGGGGCGACAAAACAAGAAGGAAAAACACAAAAAAACCGCACGCACCCCTGTGGGAGA
>NZ_JBHVIX010000007.1:0-113932 GCF_042799415.1 Streptomyces sp. NPDC057694 | reverse complement strand
GGGCGGAGGAGGGGTGGGGTGCGTTCTTTGCGTTTGGTGTGTGGTGTTTTTTCTCTTGCTTCCGGGGGGGGGGGGGGGGGGGGGTTTTGGGGGGGGGGGGGGGGGGGGCCCCCCCCGCGACCAGCCACGACGGACCCGCACCCGAACACGCCCGCCTAACCGTCGGAGTACTTGGCGTCGGCCGCCGGCTCCAGCGCCAGCCGATACCCCCGCTTGACCACGGTCTGGATCAATTTGGGCGCGCCCAGGGACGAGCGGAGACGGGCCATCGCCGTCTCCACGGCGTGCTCGTCGCGCCCGGCACCGGGCAGCGCCCGGAGCAGATCGGCGCGGGAGACCACCCATCCGGGCCGCCGGGCGAGGGCGCGCAGCAAGGACATCCCGGCGGGCGGCACGGGCCGCAGCTCGCCGTCGACCAGGACGGCGTGCCCGCGGATCTCCATCCGGTGCCCGGCTATCGGCAACGTCCGTGCGCGGCCGGGCAGTTCACGGCAGAGCAGCTGTACGAGCGGCCCGAGCCGGAAGCGCTCGGGCTGCACCGTCTCCACCCCGCGCGCCTGCAAGGGCAACGCGGTCACCGGCCCCACACACGCGGACACGACATCGTGCTGGAGGGCCGAGAGGAGTTCGGGCAGCAGACCGCGCTCCTCGGCACGGTTCAGCAGCGACGCCGCGGCCGGCGCCGAGGTGAACGTCAGCGCGTCCACGCCCCGGGCGATCGTCGCGTCGAGGAGCCGGTCCACGGGCGCTATGTCCTCCGGCGGCATCCAGCGGTAGACGGGCACGCCGACGACCTCGGCGCCCGCCTCCCTGAGCGCCTCCACGAAGCCGGGCAGCGGCTCGCCGTGCAGCTGGATGGCGACGCGGCGGCCCTCCACCCCTTCACCGAGGAGCCGTTCGAGCACCTCCGCCATCGACTCCGACGACGGCGACCACTCCTCGGTGAGCCCGGCGGCACGGATCGCGCCCTTCACCTTGGGCCCCCGCGCGAGGAGTTCGACGCTGCCGAGCCGTGCGAGCAGCGCCTCGCCCAGACCCCAGCCGTCCGCCGCCTCCACCCAGCCGCGGAAGCCGATCGCGGTCGTCGCGATCACCACGTCGGGCGCGTGGTCTATCAACTGCTTGGTGGTGGCGAGGAGTTCACTGTCGTCGGCGAGCGGCACGATCCGCAGTGCGGGCGCGTGCAGCACGGCGGCGCCGCGCCGCTTCAGCAGCGCCCCCAGTTCGTCGGCCCGGCGCGCGGCGGTCACCCCGACGGTGAAGCCCGCGAGCGGCCCGTGGGCCGGCGCCTGTGCGGCGCCGGCGGCCTGCTGTTCGTCGTACATGCTGGTTCTCGTCCCGCTCGACGGTCGTCCCGTACACGCCTGGTCACAGTGTGGCGTCGTCCGAGCCTGCCAACGCTGCGTGACAGACCCGGATCAACATGATTGCGTACGTGTTACGGGGCTGTTCCTCACACCTCGGCGTAGCTGAGCTGCGGCTTCGTCTCCGTGGTGGACACCGCGCCGGAGCGGGCGGCCGAGCGGCGAAGGTATACGGACCACGTCACGGCGAAGCACAGCGCGTAGAAGACGAGGAAGGTGACGAAGGCGCCGGTGCCGGTGCCCGCCGTCTGGAAGGACTGCCGGAAGGCCAGGTTGATGCCGAGGCCACCGAGCGCGCCGACCGCGCCGATCAGCCCCATCGAGGCGCCGGAAAGGCGCCGTCCGTAGGCGGCCGCCGCCTCGCCGGTGAGGCCCCGGCTCTCCGCCTTGGCCTGGAAGATGCCCGGGATCATCTTGTACGTGGATCCGTTGCCGAGTCCGCTGAGCACGAACACCAGGATGAACGCGGCGGTGAACAGCGGCAGCGACTTCGCGACCGACGCGAGGGTGACCACGGCCGTCGCGAGCGCCATCGCCGCGAAGTTCCACAGCGTGATGCGGGCGCCGCCGAAGCGGTCCGCGAGCTTGCCGCCGACCGGACGGATCAGTGAGCCGAGCAGCGGGCCGATGAAGGTGATCGAGGCGGCCTGCAACGGCGTGCGGCCGAACTGCGTCTGGAGGACCAGACCGAAGGCGAACGAGTAGCCGATGAACGAACCGAACGTGCCGATGTAGAGGAACGCCATGATCCAGGTGTGGCCGTCGCGGACGGCCTCCTTGGCGGCGCCGGTGTCGTTCTTGACCGTCGCCAGGTTGTCCATGAACAGCGCCGAGAGGACCGTCGCGACGACGATCAGCGGGATGTAGATGCCGAGCAGCACGCGCGGGCCGCCGCTCGCGCCGATGACGGCGAGCGCGACGAGCTGGATGACGGGGACTCCGATGTTGCCGCCGCCCGCGTTCAGGCCGAGCGCCCAGCCCTTCTTCCGCAGCGGGTAGAAGGAGTTGATGTTCGTCATGGAGGAGGCGAAGTTGCCGCCGCCGACACCGGTGAGCGCCGCGCAGACCATGAGCGTGCTGTACGAGGTGCCGGGCTCCATCACGACGAACGCGGCGACCGACGGCACCAGCAGCATGCTCGCCGAGACGATCGTCCAGTTCCGGCCGCCGAAGACGGCGACCGCGAAGGTGTAGGGCACCCGCGCGAAGGCCCCGACGAGGGTGGCCATCGAGACGAGGAAGAACTTCCCCGCCGGGTCGATGCCGTACTCGGGCCCCATGAACAGGACCATCACCGACCACAGGCTCCAGACGGAGAACCCGATGTGCTCGGACAGGATGGAGAAGATCAGGTTGCGCCGGGCGATCCGGGCGCCGGTCTGCGCCCAGAACGTCTCGTCCTCGGGATCCCACCGCTCGATCCAACTCCGGCTTCGGGGCTGCTCCTTGAGGTCATCGGGGCCGGCCATCTCACGCCTCCAGGTCACGGGGTACGGCTGCTGCGACCGAAGGTAGGCACGGCGGATTTCCGCGCTGTGCCGTGGAGTGACCGCCCGGGAACGTTGCTCTCACCCGGGCGGGCGGGCCGTGGTGAGGCTTGGGGCCGAGCCTGCCCCATCGCAGCCGGGAGCGGCGCGGACCGGCCCGCGGACTACCCCGCCCAGGGCAGCTTCACGGTGCCGCCGCCCTTCTCCCAGGTGAGGGTCACGACGTCGCCCGACTGCGTCAGGTTCGCCACGAACACCTTGTCGCCGGTGTCCTTGCCGGAGCAGGACACCGCGATCCGGAAGCGGTCGCCGCTCTGCGTCTGGCCGATGCCGCTGCAGATGCCCTTGCCCTGGGCGTCGATGTACGAGACGGCGTACTTGCCCTTGGCGGTGCCCGTGGTGAGCTTCGAGGCGACGGTGAGGGTCTGCGCCTTCTCGTTCTGCCACTGCCCCTGGTAGCCGGTGTCGCCCGCCGGGCGCTCGGCCGGCCCGTCGCTCTCGTCGGCGAACGGGTCGTCGGTGGACGCGCCGGTGGGCTCGTCGCTGACCGGGGCCTCCGTCTGAGTGGGATCGTCGGCGGGCTCGCTGACGCTGCCCGTCGCGACGACGCTGCTCTCCTTGGCGGCCGGCTTGTCGTCGCCCCCGTCGTCGCCGCTGGTGGCCAGCATGATGCCGCCGCCGGCCAGCGCGGCCACGACCACGACGGCCGCCGCGATCAGGACGGCCTTCTTCTTGCCGCCGCCCGGGGGCGGGCCGGGAGGCGGCGGGAACTGGCCGTAGCCGGGTTGCTGTTGGCCGTACGGCGGCTGCTGCTGGCCGTAGCCGCCGTACGGGCCGGGGGCCGGAGCCGGGGCCTGGCCCTGCGGCGGACCGTAGGGGCCCGGCGCCGCACCGTACGGACCCGCGGGCGGCTGCGCCGGAGGCTGCTGGGGCGGCGGGGGCGGCTGCTGCCCGCCGCCGTATCCGTACCCGTACCCCTGGCCGTCCTGCGGTGGCTGTGTCATGGCGCGTCCCCGTTTCCCCGTTGCCCTGTCCCCCGTGCGCCCCAGTCAACCCGGAGGCCTCCCGCGCACACAAGCCCTCACCGGCCGCCCTCAGGCCGCCCGGGCCCGCCGCTTCTTGCGGCCGTCCGGCCACAGCCGCGGTGAGCGCTTGGCCGCAAGGTCCTCGATCCAGCCGACGCCCACGATCGACAGCGCGATCAGCGGCCACACGAGGACGAACATCCAGATCATGTACGTCGAGTCGAGCGCGCCGCTCCACCGTGCGTTCTCCATGAACGGCAGGTCGTACGCGAGGTCGATGATCGGGACCGTGGCCATGATCAGCATGTTGTGCCAGAGGTAGATCGTCACGGCCCGGTTGTTGGAGAGCGTGACGAACCAGTCCCACTTGGCGAGTCTGCCGGGCAGTTCCTGCCAGGACGGTGAGTACTGGAGCAGGATCACGACGAACCCGAAGGACCAGGCGGCCTGGGCCAGCGGGATGTCGTTCAGGTCCCAGCCGTCCGGGCCGAGGTGCCCGGAGGCCCACCACAGTCCGAAGGCCATCACGAGCGCCGAACAGGACACCGCGAGATAGCGCGGGATCTCCTTCAGCCTGCCCTCCTGGTGCGCGAACCCGAGCACCCAGCAGCTGCCGTAGACGGCGAAGTCGGAGACCGCGTTGCCCGTCTCGCCGGGGATGGTGACCAGGCCCGTGCCGACGATCGCGGTCAGCGCGAGCGGCGCGAGCAGCGTCGCCCACGGCACCTTGCGGAACGCCCACAGCAGCAGCGGCGAGGCGATCACGAACCACAGGTAGGCGCGGATGTACCAGAGCGGTCCGGCCGCCTGGGCGGGCCAGGTGTCCTCCAGGAGGCCCGCCTTGTCCCCGAGATGCCAGGGGAAGGAGGGCGCGCCGATCGGCACCAGATAGTTGAAGAGGCTGATCCAGCCCCAGGTTCCGCCGTTGTCCGGGTCCTTGCCCGGGTTCCAGCCGCCCAGGAAGAGCAGGGCGAGCACCGCCACGCTGAACGCCCACATGGGCGGCAGCAGCCGGCGGATACGGCCGCGGATGACGCCGATCGCGGGGCGGCTGAGCGAGCGCGCCATCAGCGATCCGGCGAGCGCGAACATCACGCCCATGGACGGGAACAGCACCGTCAGCCACGCCCACCCGAAGAGGTGGTAGACGACGACGCGGATCAGCGCCAGGGAGCGCAGCAGGTCGAGGTAGCGGTCGCGGCCGGGCCGTTTGGGCCTGGCCTCCGGGGCGGGCTCCGGCGCGCTCCGGGGTGCGGCCTGCGGCAGCGGGCGGGTACCGGGAGCCTGCGCGGGCAGCGCGGCCGTCCCGGTCACCTCGGCGAACCGCGCGGTCGGCTCGGTGGCGTGGAGGGCGGGGCCCTGGCCGGTCTGCGCACTGCCGGCCGCGGCGGGCCAGACCGGTGCCGGTGCCGTGTCGGCGGCCACCGGTTCGTACGGCCAGGCGGTACCGGAGGCCGCGCCCGCCGCCGGGCCGGGGTTGTCCGGGCCCTCCACGGCGCGCCGCCACTCGGACTCCCGGCGCAGGGGCCGCTCGGACCCGTCGAACCAGTTGCCCTGTCCCGAGGGTTCTTGGGGATGCGTCATGCCACCGGCCTCCTGTCGCCACCGGACACCGAGGTCGTGCGCTGCTGCGGCAGGGCACCCGGCGCGGAGCCGAGCGCGCCGGTGCGGCGCAGTTTCTGCCACCTGAGACGGCCGCCGGTGAGCGCGGTGATCCAGGACTGGAGCAGCACCACGTACATCAACTGCCGGTAGAGCAGCTGCTGGAGCGGCAGCGAGATGAGGTGCGTCATCTTTTCCTTGTCGAGCCGGAAGGCGTACGCCGCGCAGACCGCCTGGACCGCGAGGACGCCCAGCCAGGCGACGACCGTCTTGGCGGTGGGGCCGAACACGACCCCGTACAGCAGGAAGACGTCGATGAGCGGGGCGAGCAGCGGGGCGAGGACCATGAAGAGCGAGACCAGGGGCAGGCCGACGCGGCCGAAGCGGCCGGACGGGCCGCGCTCGATCACCGCGCGGCGGTGCTTCCAGATGGCCTGCATGGTGCCGTACGACCAGCGGTAGCGCTGCGACCACAGCTGCTGGACGGACTCGGGGGCCTCGGTCCACGCGCGGGCCTTCTCCGCGTAGACGACGCGCCAGCCGTCGCGGTGCAGCGCCATGGTGACGTCGGTGTCCTCGGCGAGCGTGTCGTCGCTCATGCCGCCGATCCGGTCCAGGGCGCTGCGGCGGAACGCGCCGACCGCGCCGGGGATCGTCGGCATGCAGCGCAGCAGGTCGTACATGCGGCGGTCGAGGTTGAAGCCCATCACGTACTCGATGTGCTGCCAGGCGCCGATGAGGGAGTCGCGGTTGCCCACCTTGGCGTTGCCCGCGACGGCGCCCACGCGCGGGTCGCCGAACGGCTGGACCAGCTCGCGCACGGTGGCCGGTTCGAAGACGGTGTCGCCGTCCATCATCACGACGAGGTCGTACCGGGCGTTCGCCAGGCCCCTGTTGAGCGCGGCCGGTTTGCCCGCGTTGTGCTGGCGCACCACCCGGACGTTCGGCAGCCGCAGGTTCTCCACGATGCGAGCCGTGCCGTCCGTCGAGCCGTCGTCGATGACGATGATCTCGACGGGATGCTCACTGAGCATCAGCGAACGCACGGTGTTCTCGATGCACTTGGCCTCGTTGTACGCCGGGACGAGGACCGAGACCGGCTCCGTGACCGGCGGGCCCCAGGCGAAGCCCTTCTTGCGGACGCGCCGCGCGTGGGCGGCGGACAGGATCAGCATCAGGCCGAAGCGGCCCATGACCAGGACGCCGATGACGGCGAGCCCGACGACCAGCACGTCCGTGATGTTGTCCGACGCCTCGACCGCGTAGATCCACGCCTTGCCCTTCCACAGGTCCATGCCGGTGACGGGCGTGTGGGCGCTCGGCATGTCCAGGGCCTCAGTGAGGTTCTGGAACCGGTAGCCCTCGTGCTGGAGATCGGGCAGGAAGCGGTCGAGCGCGGCGACGGTCTGCGAGCGGTTGCCGCCGGAGTCGTGCATCAGGACGATGGCGCCCTTGCCGCCGTGCGGGGTGGCCCGGCGGATGATCTCGTCGACGCCGGGGCGCTTCCAGTCCTCGCTGTCGGTGTTGTTGACGACCGTGAGGTAGCCGCGCGAGCCGATGTACTGCGTGACCGGCCACGACTTGTCGTCCATGGCGTCGGCGAACGACGAGTACGGCGGCCGGAACAGGGAGGTGCGCACGCCCGCCGCGCCTTCGAGCGCGAGCTGGTTCGTGGACAGCTCCCAGTCGATGCGCTTCGTCGACTGGTAGGACAGGTCGGGGTGGTTGAAGGTGTGCAGGCCGACCTCGTGGCCCTCGGCGACCATGCGCTGGACGAGCTCGGGGTAGCGCGAGGCCATGGTGCCGGTGACGAAGAAGACGGCGTGGGCGTGGTGCTTCTTCAGGACGTCGAGGACCTTCGGGGTCCACTCCGGGTCGGGCCCGTCGTCGAAGGTGAGCACCAGCTTGTGGTCGGCTATGGAGCGGCTGGACTCCTGGCCGCCGCGGGTGTCGATGACCGGGCCGCCGTCGAGGATCTTCTCGGGGACCTTGTCGGTGGCGGCCTCCGGCTGGATGCGGTGGTCGGCCATGATCTCGCTGTGCACGTAGCCGCGCAGCATGAGCATCGCGATCATGGCCACGAGCAGCAGCGAGGGCAGGAGATAGCGCAGCGGGAGCCGGCGCCTGCGGGCGGTGGCCGCGGCCGGGGCCCGCCGGGAGCCCCGGGAGTGCCGGGAACGGGAGCGGTGGGACATCTCTACTGGTCGCTCATCTCTACAGGACGCTGCTTTCCGGGGACGCGGGGCGGGAACGCGGCGGGGACATGGCCGCGGGCGCGACGGGGTCGCGGGCGGGGGACACGGCCGGGACGGTGCGGCGCGGACGCCACGGGGGCCCAGGGGGCCGGGGGGAGCTCCGCCGGGGCGGGGCCGGCCTCGCGCTCTAGGACGCGAGCGACGCGGCCGGTGCGGCGCCCGGCCGGGACGCGGAGGTTCTGTAGGCGACGGCGTCGGTGCCGCTCGTGCCGCCCTCCGCGGGCGGGTCGTCGGTCGGGGTGGTCTCCGGCGGCGGGTCGGCGGGTGTCGACGGGTCGGCCGGTGTCGTGTCGTCGTCCGCGGACTTCGACGGGTCGGCCGACTTCGTTGTCGCGCGGCCGGTCGGCCTGCCGGGGCCGGTGGTGGCGGCGCCGGGCGCGCCCTGCTCGTCGGCGCTCGCGTCCGCGGACGACGAGGCGCCGTCGGCGGGTGCTCCCGAGGCGTCGGTCGCGGTGCCGGAGGCGCTCGGGTCCGGGGTGGCGCCGGGCGACAGGGACGGCGACGCGGAGTCGGAGGGCAGTTGCGGAGAGGTGTCGACCTGGTCCGCGGACTTCTTGTCCTCGGAGAATCCCGGCAGCATGGGCGCGGTCGAACTCCCGGAGAACAGGGTGACCACGATGACGATCGCGTAGACCGCACAGGCCAGGCCGACGGCGACGCCGACGCGCCGGAAGGTGCGGCCGCGTCTGCCGGAGTCGTCGACGAACACGGGGACTTCCTTGTCGTCCCCCGGCTCGCGGCCCGGTATCTCCTCGCCCGGACGCTTGCCCGCGGCGATCATCTCGCCCAGCAGGCGGCCCGCGCCGTCGAGCTGAATCGTCACCTCATGGGGATCATGGGTGTGCCCGGGCAGGGCATCTTCTCGCCAGTTCTCCACCGTACGCACATCCCCCCAGGACATGTCTCTGTCATGTTCTCAATTGGGCGTGCGACGGGCGGGTATCTGTCGCCCCGGACCGAGCCCCCACTCGACCCGGGCGCCCCCCTTATCACACTGCGCCCGCACCATGAATGTAGCGCACGCCGGTGACAGCCGTGTCCACGTGTCAGTCCTGACTCATCATGATGAGTGCATCGGTGGCCGGTATCCACGCGTTCTCCGGCTGTGTGAGCCATGCGTTCCGTCGTGCCAGTTCTCTCGCGGCGGCGCGGACCGCCGTGATCCCCGGATGCTCCCGCCCCTTCAGCCACACCAACGACACCGGCGACAGCGGCACCGGGTCGGCCAGGGGCCTCAGCACCGAGCCCGGCATGGCCGGAAAGTCCACTCCGGCGAGGACCGGATTCCTGTATTTGGTCATGATCCGCCGAAACTCCTCCCGTCCGACGGCGAGCGGGGCGGGCGGTGCGACGGCGATGCCCCGGCCGGCGAACAACTGCCGTGCCAGGTCGGTCCATTCGGGCGTACGGGGGTTGCCCGCACCGGCGTAGACGGTCTCCCCCGCGAGCCGGTCGAGCGGCACCGCGTCCAGTGCGGCGAGGGAGTGGTCGTCGGGCAGCACGATCGCCATCGGTTCGTAGCGCAGCGGCTGGTGGGCGAGCCGCTCGCGCACCGCGGGGTCGAGCCCGGCGAACCGCCCGAAGGACATGTCGAGCCGTCCGGCGAGCAGCTCGGCGGCGGCGCCGGTCAGCCCGCTCTCGTAGCGGGCCATCAGCTCGCACTGCGGGGCGAGTTCGCGGGCCCGCTCCAGGACCTGCTCGGTCACGAGCCCGGGGCTGTTGACGTCCACGAGCAGCGGCCGGTGCTCGGCGGCGGGCCGGGCGAACGCGGCGAGCAGCTCGTCCTGCGCCTCCATCGCCCGCCGCGCGTACGGCAGCAGCCGCGCCCCGTCGGCGGTGAGCGTCACCTGCCGGGTCGTCCGGCCGAACAGCTCGGCGCCCAGCTCCCGCTCCAGGCGGCGGATGTCGCGGCTGAGCGCCTGCTGGGCGACGTAGAGGCGGGCGGCGGCACGGGTGAAGTGGAGCTCGTCGGCGACGGCGAGGAAGGCACGCAGCAGCCGGGGCTCGACCCCGTACGCGGAGTTCGGCATCCGGCGAACTTACAACACAGGCGCGTGAATCGGCACCGAGTAAGTGTTGGACCCCGTACGTGACCTGCGGCGACGCTCTTGGCATGGCTGACACGACGATCACCCGGGAGCCGGAGCGGGGCGGCTATCTCCGCCTGTTCGCGATCCCCGGCGCCCGCGCCTTCACCCTCGGCAATCTCCTCGCGCGCTTCCCGCAGGGGATGTTCGGCATCAGCGCGGTCATGATGATCTCCGGGGCCCGTGACTCGTACGCGCTCGCGGGCGCCGTCACCGCCACGGGTCTGGTCGCGAACGCGGTCGTCGGCCCGCTGACGGCCCGCCTCGTCGACCGGCACGGGCAGGCCAGGATCGCGGTCCCGGCCGCCGCGATATCCGCGGGCGGCTCGCTCGCGCTGCTGCTGTGCGTGCACTTCGGCGCCCCGGACTGGACGCTGTTCGCCGCCTATCTGGCCTCTGCGACGACGCCCAACACGGGCGGCATGTCCCGGGCCCGCTGGGCGCATCTGCTGAAGGACGAGCCGGACGCGCTGCACACCGCGAACTCCTTCGAGCAGGCGGCGGACGAACTCTGCTACATGCTGGGCCCGGTGATCGCCGCCTTCCTGTGCGGCTCGCTGTTCCCGGAGGCGGGCACTCTGGCCGGCGCGGTGCTCATGGTGACGGGGGTACTGATCTTCGCCGCGCAGCGGGCCACGGAACCTCCGGTGCACGCGCGCACGCAGGCGACGAAATCGCCGCTACGCGCGCGTGGCATGCCGCCGTTGCTGATCGCGTTCCTCGCGACGGGCGCGGTCTTCGGCTCCCTGGAGGTCGTCACGGTCGCCTTCGCGGACGGCCAGGGCCACAAGGCGTGGGCGGGCCCGGTGCTCGCGCTCCAGGCGGCGGGATCGTGCGCGGCGGGGCTGGTCTACGGGGCATGCAAGCCGACCGGCCCGGCCGAGCGCCGCCACCCGCTGTGCGTGGCGGCCATGGCGGTGCTGATGACGCTGCCGCTGCTCGCGGCGGCGCTCACCGGCTCCCTCTACGTGCTGGGCGGCGCGCTGCTGATCGCCGGGATGGCGACGGCGCCGACGATGGTGACGGGCATGACGCTCGTCCAACGCTTCACGCCCGAGGGCCGGTTGAACGAGGGCCTGACCCTCGCGGTGACCGGCCTGCTCGGCGGTATCGCGGCCGGGTCGGCGACGGGCGGCGCCGCGGTGGAGCACTGGGGCCCCACCGCGGCGTACGCGGTCCCGCTCACGGCGGCCGCGACCGCGCTGCTGCTGTCCCTCTACGGCTGCGTACGCGCGCCTAGGTGATCAGCAGGTGGCGGGCTTGCGCCACGAGCACTCCAGGTCGCCGTCGCGCTCGGCGGCCGGGACCGCGCGGGTGGACTTCGGCAGGACGGCCGACGCCTCCTCGGCCGTGGACTTCGCGAGCGTCACGACGATCGCGTCCTCCAGCGGCTTCACGGAGTCCACGAGGTAGTTGTTCTGGACGACGCTGTAGACCAGTTCGCGGCCGTCGGCGTCCTTCACGTACCCGGACAGGGCCGAGGCGCCGGTCAGCGAGCCGGTCTTGCCGCGGGCGTTGAGCGCGGCGGGCGTGCCGCACATCCGTGTCCGCAGGGTTCCGCCGACGAACCGGGCCGGGTCGCAGGCCACCGGCAGCGACGCGTACCAGTCGGCGTACCAGGACTCACCGCGCACCTTCAGCAGCAGGTCGGCGATCTGCCGTGCGGCGAAGTTGTCCTTGCGCGACAGGCCCGAGCCGTCGACCTGCCGGATCTTGGTCGCGTCGACCCCGGCGCCCTTCAGGTAGCCGGCGACGGCGGCGGTGCCGTCGCCCCAGTTCCCGGGCTTGCCGGTCGCCTTGTACGCCATGGCCTTGATCAGCGACTCGGCGTGCATGTTGTTGGACAGCTTCATGAACGGGACCAAGAGGTCCTTCAGCGCCATGGACCGGTGCGTGGCGAGCGTCTTCGCGGCCGTCGGCGTGGCCCGCCCGAGCCGGGTGGAGCCGCTCACCCTCACCCCGTGCGCGGCGAGGGCGGCACGGAAGACGGAGGCCGCGTACCCGGTCGGCTCCCAGACGGTGACCCACTCCTTGGCGGTGTCGCCGCCCACCGGCACGGTCCCGCTCACGGTGATGGTGTTCGTGCCGTGCTGCCGCTCGACGGCGACGGTGCCGTCACCGCCTGCCGCCCCGGTCCGTGCCCGCACGTCGAGGTGCACGTACGAGTTCTTGGGCGTGACGCTGACGACGGGCTTGTCGCCCGCCTTCGCTCCGGGCGCGACCTCGACGATCACGGTCCCGGAGTCGTAGTCGGTGTCGGGCGCCACGGTCAGCGCGGAGATCTGGGCGGCGTAGTACGAGGACTCGTCGTCACCGCCCCAGGTGTCGCCGATGCGCTGGTGGTCGAAGCGGGTGTCGTCGGCGACGAGGCGCCCGTCGACCTTCTTCACCCCGGCGGCCGCGACGGCGGCGGCCAGCTTGTCGTAGTCGGCGGCGAGGGTCGTGGGGTCCCCGGTGCCGCGCAGATACAGGTCCCCGTGCAGCGCACCGCCCCGCACCCGCCCGTCGGCGCGGACATCGGTCGAGAAGGTGTAGCCGGGGCCGAGCAGCGACATGGCCGCGGCCGAGGTGGCGAGCTTGGTGTTGGACGCCGGGCTGAGCCGCCCGGTCGGGTTGTGCTGGTACAGCGTCTCCCCGGTGTGCGCGTCGGCGACGACGACACTGGCCGCACCGCCCTCCATCCGCGGGTCGCCGAGGATGGTGTCGATCGCCTCGGGCAGCCCGCTGGTGCTGGAGTGGGCCCCGGCGGGCGCGCCCCAGGACAGGGTGGCGGCGGTGACGGCGACGACGGCGGGCAGGGCCCACCGTCGCGCCCTCGTACGGAAGTTGGATCTCGCGGTTCCGTCAGGTGTGCTCATGCGTCAGGAGCATCCCGGAGGAGGAGGGCTCAGCCAAGACCCCATGAGTGCCCGAGGGTGTACGCGGCGCAGAGATTCACGTCGAGGATGTAGGCCCCGGCGGTCCCGCACTGCGTGGCCCCGCTCCCCGGGTCGACGGGCTGACCGTGCCCCATGCCCGTGATGCTGTACGTCTCGACGGCCGTGGCCCCCGAGCCGGTCCGGTAGACCTGGTGCGGGTAGCCGGAGACGGTGTCGCTGGTGTCGGCGGTCTGGTCGGCGCCGAGCACGTCGGTCCACTGCTTCATCAGGTCGGTCATGTTGACGGGCTTGACGGTGTAGTCGGCGCTGCCCTGGAGGACGGTGAGCCGGGGCCACGGCCCGGTGTAGCCGGAGCGGGCGGCCCGCACCCGGTCGCCCCACTGCTTCGCGCTCTGGGTGGCACCCACGTACATGCACACGTACGGCGATCCGGCGGCCTGCGCGCACCCGTACGGCAGCCCGGCGACGACCCCGCCCGCGGCGAACTTCTCCGGGTACGTCGCCATCATCACGGAGGTCATGGCGCCGCCGGCGCTGAGCCCGGTGACGTACACCCGCGAGGCGTCCGCGCCGGCGTCCGCGACCTGCTTGTCGGCCATCTGCGCGACCGAGGCGGCCTCGCCCTGGCCCCGTGCGATGTCCCCGGTCTCGAACCAGTTGAAGCAGGAGCTGGCGTTGTTGCCGGTGGTCTGCTGCGGCAGCACGACGGAGAAGCCCCACCGGTCGGCGAGCTCGGTCCAGCCACTGCCGGTGCCGTACCCGGAGGCGTTCTGCGTACAGCCGTGCAGCGCGACGACGACGGGCCGCCCGCTCGGCAGACCGTCGGGAACGTAGCGGAACATCTTCAGCGCGCCCGGGTTGGGCCCGAAGCCGGTGACTTCCTGGATGCCCGCGGCGGCGGACGCCCGGGGCAGCGCGGGCAGGAAGAGCACGAGGAGAAGCGCCACGAGGACGGTCGCGGCTCTGGAAACTGCGGTGTCTCTGGTGTGGGGGTTCATGAGGAGGGACCGTAGAACCGGCGCGTCCCCCCAGACATGTAGCGGGACCACACAACGACGAAGGCCCGACTGTGGTTCACAGTCGGGCCTGAATCGCATGGGATGAGTGGAGATGGCGGGAATCGAACCCGCGTCCAACGGTGCAGCAGCAGGGCTTCTCCGTGTGCAGTTCGCTGCGATTTTCTCGGCCCCGGTGATCACGCGAACAAGTCGCCGACGGGCCCAGTCACTGTTTGATTTCCCATCGAACCCCGTGACCGGGCTCGATGGTTTAGTTCCCTAGATTATGCCAGGGTCCGGGTCGGGAACACCCCCGGGCTGACACCCTTTTAGGGTCCTTCAGTCGCTGTTATTAGGCAGCGAGGGCGAAGGACTGGGAATCGCTCTTGGAATTGGCGATTATTGGTTGCGACATATGGTTTACGAGATCATTGCCGCTTCCTCGACACGCTTCACCTGCTTCGACATCCGCTGTCGAAACCGATCATCCCCATGTTGTTTTTTCAATGTGGATCCGGAGATCCGCCGCCCCTGCGTGAGGAGCAGTGCCATCGTACGTGACCAACGCCCGACGATGCCAGCGTATTCCCCGGCACCCGTGGCGAGCGGTCAGCGCTCGCGCGCCCGCTGCTTGCGCTTGGCCGCCGCGATCGCCCGGTCCGAGTCCCGCCGGTCCTGCTGCTCACGCAGGGTCTGCCGCTTGTCGTACTCCTTCTTGCCCTTGGCGAGCGCGATCTCGGCCTTGGCGCGGCCGTCCTTGAAGTAGAGCGCGAGGGTCACGATCGTGTGACCCGACTCCTGGGACTTCGACTCCAGCTTGTCGATCTCGTCGCGGTGCAGGAGCAGCTTGCGCTTGCGGCGCACCGCGTGGTTGGTCCAGGTGCCCTGGCTGTACTCGGGGATGTGGGCGTTGTGCAGCCACGCCTCGCCCCCGTCGATCTGGACGAAGGCGTCGGCCAGGGAGGTGCGTCCCTGGCGGAGCGACTTGACCTCGGTGCCGGACAGCACGATGCCGGCCTCGTAGGTGTCCATGATCAGGTAGTCGTGCCGCGCCTTCTTGTTCTGCGCGACGATCTTGCGCTTGCCGTCCTTCTTGGACGCGTCCCCCTTGCCCTGCTTGGGCTGGGACTCCTTCGGTACGTACATTCCCTTGGCCATAGTGCTGGCCATTTTCGCACTACGAGGGGGCCCCGAGGCCAGTCAATACTGTCTCCGCCCGCCGCAGGGCGTCCTTGTCGGCGTCCAGGTCGGGGGTGATGCCCCGGTTGTCGACGCCTCGCCCCGAGGGGGTGCGGTAGTGCCCGACGGTCAGTTCCGCCACGGAACCGTCGGGCAGTCTGCTCGGCATCTGGACCGAGCCCTTGCCGAAGGTCCGGGTGCCCACGACCACGGCGCGGCCGCGGTCCTGGAGGGCGCCGGTGAGCAGTTCGGCCGCGCTCATCGTGCCGCTGTCGACGAGCACGACCAACGGTCTGGTGGTGTCGCCGCCGCCGCGGGCGTGCAGGGCGCGCTGCTTGCCGCGTACGTCGTACGTGGCGACGAGTCCGCCGTCGAGGAAGGCGGAGGCCGCGGTGACCGCCTCGTCGATCAGGCCGCCCGAATTGCCCCGCAGATCGAGGACGACTCCCCCGCGCGCGGGCGCAGCGCGCACCGCCGAGCGCACCTTCTCGCCCGAGCCCTTGGTGAACGCGGTGACCTTGACGAGCGTCGCCCCGCTGCCGAGGCGGCTGACGGCGACGGAGTCGGTGGGGAGGTTGGCCCGGCGCAGGGTCTCGCTCCACGCGCGCGTGCCGCGCTGAAGTCCTACGTGGACGGAGGTCCCGGCGCGCTCGCCCCGCAGGAGGGTCAGCACCTCGGTGACGGGCCGGCCGGTGACCGGCCTGCCGTTGACGGCCGCGATGCGGTCGCCGTCGCGGATGCCGGCGGCCGCCGCGGGCGATCCGGAGCGCACCTTGGTGACCTGGACCTGACCGTCGGCGGTGCGCCGGGCCCACAGGCCGACGCCGGTGTACTCGCCGTCGAGGGCCTGCTCGAACTCGTGGTACTCGCCCTGGGAGTAGACGGCGCCCCAGCGGTCGCCGCTGCGGCTGACGGCCTCCTCGGCGGCCTGCGCGGACTGCTCGGGCGACTTGCCGTCGGACATCGCCTCGTAGGCGGCCTCGGCCGCCTCGTCGGAGGCCTTGTCGTCCGCGCCGGACGACCTCCCGTGCCGGGGCGTGACGGAACTGTCCTGCTGCGCGGGGGTCTTCCCGGTCTCTCCGGGCAGTGCGCCGGTCGCGGCACCGGTGGCGAGGACACAGCCGAAGACCAAGGTCAGGGCCGCCCCGCGGCCGATGCGGCGGTACGCGTTCGGCGCTGACACCGCAGACTTCACCGAGAACCGATCCGGGCCTGACATGTCGGTGAGTCTAGGACAACGCGGGGCGCCGCACGGTGGGTTGAACCGCGCGGCGCCCCGCGGTACGGGGGACTCTCGTCACACCTTCAGGTACTTGCGCAACGCCACGAAAGCGGCCAGCGCGGGCATCAGCACACTCACCGCGAGGATGAGCGGCAGCTTCGTCAACACGGCGTCCCAGCCGATGAAGTTGATGAGCTGGAGCTTGTCGGAGAGCGCCACGCCGTTGTCGATCACGAAGTACTGGCCGCCCGCCAGGAACAGACAGGCGATGCCGCCGCCGATGAGTCCGGCGACCGCCGCCTCCATGATGAACGGCGCCTGGATGTAGAAGCCGGAGGCCCCGACGAGCCGCATGATGCCGGTCTCGCGGCGGCGGCTGAACGCGGAGACGCGCACGGTGTTGACGATCAGCAGCAGCGCCACGACGAGCATCACCGCCATCACCGCGCCCGCCGCGTAGTTCAGGTAGCCGAGCAGCTTGAAGAGGTTGTCGAGCACGCCCTTCTGGTCCTGCACGGACTGCACACCGGGCCGGCCGTTGAACGCGGTCGCGATGACCTCGTACTTCTCCGGGTCCTTGAGCTTGATCCGGTACGACTCCTGGAGCTGGTCCGGGGTGAGCGAACTGGCCAGCGGGGAGTCGCCGAACTGCTCCTTGTAGTGCTTGTACGCCTGGTCCTGGGACTCGTACGCGACCTTGTCGACGACCGTCATCTTCTTCAGGTCGTCGAGGATCTGCTTCTTCTGCTCGGCCGTGACCGGGCCCTTGGCACAGTTCGGGTCGGACTCGGAATCGCCCTTGTTGCACAGGAAGATCGAGACGTTGACCTTGTCGTACCAGTAGCCCTTCATCTGGTTGACCTGATCGCTCATGAGCAGCGAGGCGCCGAACAGGGCGAGCGAGAGGGCCACCGAGATGACGACGGCGAAGGTCATCGTGAGATTGCGCCGCAGACCGACGCCGATCTCCGACAGAACGAATTGGGCACGCATAGCGCTTACTGAGCCTTTCGCAGCTTCACTCGGTAATTCTCGTACCTCTCGGTACTTCTCAGTGCTGGTAGCCGTACACGCCGCGTGCCTGGTCGCGGACGAGACGGCCCTTCTCCAGCTCGATGACGCGCTTGCGCATCTGGTCCACGATGTTCTGGTCGTGGGTGGCCATCACCACGGTGGTGCCCGTGCGGTTGATGCGGTCGAGCAGCTTCATGATGCCGACCGACGTCTGCGGGTCGAGGTTGCCCGTGGGCTCGTCCGCGATCAGCAGCTTGGGGCGGTTGACGAACGCGCGGGCGATGGCCACACGCTGCTGCTCACCGCCGGACAGCTCACCGGGCATCCGCTCCTCCTTGCCGCCGAGGCCGACGAGGTCGAGCACCTGGGGCACGGACTTGCGGATCTCACCGCGGGACTTGCCGATGACCTCCTGCGCGAACGCGACGTTCTCGCCGACGGTCTTGTTGGGCAGGAGCCGGAAGTCCTGGAAGACCGTGCCGAGCTGGCGACGGATCTGCGGGACCTTCCAGTTGGAGACCCGGCCCAGGTCCTTGCCCAGCACGTGCACCTGACCGTGGCTGCAGCGCTCCTCACGCAGGATGAGGCGCAGGAACGTCGACTTGCCGGAGCCGGACGAGCCGACCAGGAAGACGAACTCGCCGCGCTCGACCTCCAGGGAGACATCCCGGAGCGCGGGTCGGGTCTGCTTCGGGTAGACCTTGGAGACGTTGTCGAATCGGATCACGGGTGCGCCTCGGGGCGTCGGGGGCGTAGGGGGCGGGGGCGTCTGCGGACACCCCGTAGGTGAGCGTGACCATACGCGAACCGGCTCGCGGATATCAGGCGCCGACCCGGGTTGAGCGTTTTGTCCCGGTGCGGGACCCGGCGCGTTGCCGGTTTTGTCCGTCCCGTGCCTGGTCAGCGACGGTCCTGTGAGGGAGACGCGCCGAAATTCCGCGAAGCTGGCACAGTGGAGGGGGGAACGGTTGCGTTTCCCGGAGCGTTGAGCGGAGAGAACCAGTGGGTACTCGGTGGCCGGCTCCGCCGCGCGGGAGGAGGAGAGGCGCATGACCTACGACAGGTTGGTGTGCGCGAACTGCGCGGCGCCCGTGAGCGAGGGCCGCTGCCCGGTCTGCCGGGCGAACCGTGAGCGGCTCCAGCAGCAGAATCCGCTGTCCGGGCTGAACCCGACGGCGTTGATCGCGCTGGTGGTGGTGCTCGTGGCGGCCGTGGCGCTGCTCGCGCACCAGACCGCATAGCCCGCGGCGACAGCCGCGACGAGATGTGAGAAGGCCCGGAGCCGATCGGCTCCGGGCCTTCTCGTGGTTCCGGGTCAGCCCCGGATCACGTCACACAGGTCACACAGGTCACACAGGTCACACAGCGGTGTTGCGACCGCCGGCCATGCGCGGCAGCAGGCGGAAGCCCACACCGCCCGCGATCATGGTCGCGGCGCCGATCAGCAGGAACGTGGTACCGGACGAACCGGTCTCGGCCAGCTCACCGTTCTTCGCGGTCCCGGCCGCCTCCGTGGAGTCGGAGCCGGTGTCCTGGAGGCTGTCCTTGCCCTGACCCTGCTCGACGGGGTTGTTGTTGCCGTCGGGGTTGGTGTTGTCGCCACCGGTGGAGGAACCGCCGGTGGAGGAGGAGCCGCCACTGTTGCCGGAGCCACCGTTGTTGCCGGAGCCACCGTTGTCGCCGGAGCCGCCATTGTTGCCGGAGCCGCCGTTGTCGCCGGAGCCACCGTTGTTGCCGGAGCCGCCGTCGGTCGCACCGCCGTCAGTGGCACCGCCGTCGGTCGCGCCGCCGTCGGTCGCACCGCCGTCGGTCGCGCCACCGTCAGTGGCACCACCGTCAGTGGCACCGCCGTCGGTCGCACCGCCGTCAGTGGCACCGCCGTCGGTCGCGCCACCGTCAGTAGCACCACCGTCGGCCGCACCGCCGTCGTCGGAACCGCCGATGGCGCCGGCGACCACGCCGCCGGCGTCGGAGCCGCCGTCAGTGCCACCGTCAGTGCCACCGTCGGTACCGCCGTCAGTGCCGCCGCCGTCGTCGTCGCAACCGAACACAACGGAGAGCAGGCCACAGTCCTCGCTGGTGGTGCCATCGGCGGCCGAGGCGGCCCCCGCGGCGGTCAGCGACGCGCCGGCGGCGATCACCGCGCCGGCAGCTATCCGCGCGACACGGATCCGCGTCTTCTTGGTCATCTGTCTGCTACCCCCAGTAGCCAATCGTCGATGGAGCAGCGCCAGGGACCGCGTTCCGGAGGCAGCAGGGGTCTCGTCCGACCCGCCCCCCGTTCACACGCGTCCCACTGATACGCATGCCGCGCGCCAGCCTTCCCAGTTTTCAGATCAACGTCAAGGCCGTTGCGCACCCAATGTCCATTACCAGAGGAAATGACCGGCGTACGGACATGTGACTGTGATGTAAAACCCGGAAGGGTCTTCACATTCCCCGCACAAAGAAAGGCAACTGCCGCTCCAAGAGCGGCAGTTGCCTTGTCGATAAAGTCGTGTCGCTTACTTTTCCTGCTGCTTGCGCCAGCGAATTCCGGCCTCGAGGAAGCCGTCGATCTCGCCGTCGAGCACGGACTGCGGGTTACCGACCTCGAACTCCGTACGGAGGTCCTTGACCATCTGGTACGGGTGCAGGACGTACGAACGCATCTGGTTGCCCCAGGAGCTGCCGCCGTCCTTGAGGGCGTCCATCTTGGCCCGCTCCTCCTGGCGCTGGCGCTCCAGGAGCTTGGCCTGCAGCACGTTCATCGCCGTGGCCTTGTTCTGGATCTGCGAGCGCTCGTTCTGGCAGGAGACCACGATGCCGGTGGGGATGTGGGTCAGACGGACCGCGGAGTCCGTCGTGTTCACGCCCTGGCCGCCGGGGCCCGAGGAGCGGTAGACGTCGACGCGCAGCTCGGACTCGTCGATGTCGATGTGGTCGGTCGTCTCGACCACCGGGAGCACCTCGACGCCCGCGAAGGACGTCTGGCGGCGGCCCTGGTTGTCGAACGGGGAGATGCGGACCAGGCGGTGCGTGCCCTGCTCGACGGAGAGCGTGCCGTAGGCGTACGGGACCTGGACGGCGAAGGTGGTCGACTTGATGCCGGCCTCTTCCGCGTACGACGTCTCGTAGATCTCCGTCTTGTAGCCGTGGCGCTCCGCCCAGCGCAGGTACATGCGCTGGAGCTGCTCCGCGAAGTCCGCCGCGTCGACGCCGCCGGCTTCCGCGCGGATGTTGACCAGCGCCTCGCGGGAGTCGTACTCACCGGACAGGAGGGTACGGACCTCCATCTCGTCCAGCGCCTTCTTCACGGAGGTCAGCTCGGACTCCGCCTCGGCGCGGGTGTCCGGATCGTTCTCCTCCTCGGCCATCTCGAAGAGGATCGAGAGGTCGTCGATGCGACCGCGCAGGGACTCGGCCTTGCGCACCTCCGCCTGGAGGTGGCTCAGCTTGCTGGTGATCTTCTGCGCCGCCTCGGGGTCGTCCCACAGGGACGGGGCGGCCGCCTGCTCCTCGAGCACGGCGATATCTGCCCTCAGCTTGTCGAGGTCCAGGACGGCCTCGATCGACTCCATGGTCGAGGAGAGGGACTTCAGCTCTTCGGATACATCGACGACTGCCACATCCCCAGCCTAACGTCTACCGCAACCACCTCCGGCCGGGAGCCGGGTGCCCGGGTTCTGGGCGCCTTCTCCGGCCGCGGCTCGGGTGGGGCTGGTCGCGCAGTTCCCCGCGCCCCTGGGTTGTCGTTCGCCCGCGGCCCGGTGGGGCTTCTCGCGCAGTTCCCCGCGCCCCTTATCGGGTTGTCGTTCGTGTGCGGGCCGGTGGGGGCTGGTCGCGCAGTTCCCCGCGCCCCTGAGGCAGGCGCTTCGCGCCGCCTCCCCTTGAGGCTGCGCTTCGCGCGCCTCTGATGAAGGGCCGGTGGTGCGCCTCTCCTGAAGGTGGGTGGCGCGCCTCTGATGAAGAGCCGGCGGTGCGCCTCTCCTGAACGTGGATGGCGCGCCTCTGATGAAGGGCCGGTGGCGCACCTCTCCTGAAGGTGGGTGGCGCGCCTCTGATGAAAGGCCGCTGGCGCGCCTCTCCTAAAAGGTGGGTGGCGCGCCTCTCCCTAGGGGTGGGTGGCGCGCCTTTGATGAGATGGCGCACGCAGTGCGCATCTCAGGGGCGCGGGGAACTGCGCGAGAAGCGGCCACCGGCCCGCAGACGGAGAACTACCCAGGGGCGCGGGGAACTGCGCGACCAGCCACGACGAGAGCCGCGGACGACGAACCCAGCCCCTACGGCGCGGCCGGAGCCGAGTTCTGGTTGTCCGACGGAGGAGGCTCGTCGCCGCCGGAGGTTACGGCCCAGATACCGCCCCCCACCACGGCGGCCAGCACAACCCCGGCCACCCCCAGAGTGATCCGTCGCCGCCGCGCGGAATGCCGATTGCGGGCCGAGCCGGGCCGGGGCGCCCCGGAGGCGCGCGGGACCCGGGCCGTGCCACGGGCCCCGCCGGCCAGCTCGTCCGGCGCGGGCACCCTCATCGACGTATGGGTGTCGCGGTTGGAGTCGGCCGAGGCCGTGCCGGGCACGAGGGGCACGGCGCCGCGCCGGGGCCGCTCCACCTCCCGGGGCTCCTCGGCCGGTTCCTGAGGCTCCTCGGCGTCCTCCTCGGCCCCGGGCTCGTCGACGTCGAGCGGAGCGATGCCGGCCAGGAACGGCTGGAGCTCGCGCAGCCTGGCGGCCATCTCCGAGGCACGCAGCCGGGACGCCGGCGCCTTGGCGAGGCACTGGATGAGGAGCTGCCACAGCTCGTCGGGGATGCCGGGGAGCGGCACCACGGTCTCCGTGACGTGGCGGCGCAGGATGGCGCCCGGGTGCCCGCCGCCGAAGGGCGTGAAGCCCGCCAGAAGCTCGTACAGGACCGTGGCGAGGGCGTATATGTCGACCGCGGCGCGCGGCGGCAGGCCCTCGACGATCTCGGGGGCGAGGTAGTCGGGCGTGCCGATGATCTTCGTCGCCTTGGTGCGGCGCGGAGTGTCGATCAGCTTGGCGATGCCGAAGTCGGTGAGGAGCGCGGGGTGCGCGCCGCCGGGACCGAGCGGACCCTGCATGTCCAGCAGGATGTTCTCGGGCTTCACGTCGCGGTGCACGATGCCCGCGGCGTGCGCGGCGGCCAGCGCGTCGGCGACGTCGGCGGCGATGGCGACGGCGGCCTCGGGGGCGAGGCGCCGCTCCCGCTCCAGGCGGGTGCGCAGATCGGTGCCGCGGACGAGGTCCATGACCAGCGCCAGGTCGTTGCCGTCGACCACCAGGTCGTGAACGCCGACCACGCGCGCGTGGTCGAGGCTCAGCAGGGCGGTGCGCTCCTGGACGAAGCGGCCGACCAGCTCCTGGTCGGAGGCGAGATCCTCGCGCAGCAGTTTGATGGCGACCGGACCGTCGGGTCCCTCGCCCAGCCACACGGTGCCCGCACTGCCGCGCCCCAGGATCTGGTGTGCGGTGTAGCGGCTGCCGATTTTCCGTGCCAAGACTGCTCCTACAGACGCGTGTTGGCGCCCAAGCTACGCGGCCCGGACGCCAACCAGCGCATCAGAAGGAGAAATCACCCGCTGGATGTCGACAAATCGTCAACATCGCGGTTCAGTTGCCGGTTTTGCTCCCCAGATCGCCGATCCAGCCGGTGATGTCGTCGAACCAGGTGGACAGCTGGTCCCAGTAGCCCCGGCCGGTGCCGATCCAGTCCTGGAGCGGGGTGAACTCCCAGACGAGCCAGCTCACCACGAAGAGGATCACGATCATGAAAAGGCAGCCCTTGAGGCAGCCGAGACCGGGGATCTTCATCGGGTTGGAGCTGCGCTGCCGCGGCTCGCGCGGGGGCCGCTGCTGCTGGGGCGGCGGCTGCGGCGGCGCGTAGTGCTGCGGCTGCTGCTGGGGCTGCTGCGGCTGCGGGGTCGACCGCGGCGCCGGGCGCTGCTGCCGCGGCGCGTACTGCTGCTGGCGCGGCTGCTGCTGGGGCTGCTGGACCTGGCGCTGCGGACGCCGCCGCAGCGGGTCCTCGTTCGGGTCGAGGTACTGGACCTGCGTCTGCTCGTTGCGGTCGCGGGCCGCTCGCAGCTGGTTCTGCCAGGGGTGCGGGTCGTCGGGGTTGCCGCCCGGCGGGTTCTGCGGGACCGGCGGCATGACGGCGGTCGGGTCGGCGGCGCCGCGGTTGTTCGGCAGTACGGAGGTGGGGTCCGCGTCGGAATACTGGCCGCCCTGCGACTGCATGACGCTCGTCGCGGCGTTCGGGTCGTACGAGCCCGCGTTGCTCGGCAGCACCTGCGTGGGGTCGGCGGCGCCGGCGACGCCCGGGACGTACGCCGGGTCCGGGTCGGGCATCAGCAGGGCGCCCACGCCCTCGGCGGCGGCGATCTGCGCGCTGTTCGCGTGCACGCCGATGCCCTCGGCGACGGTGCGCAGACCGCGCGCGAGGTTCTCCGCGCTCGGCCGTTCGTCCGGGTTCTTGCGCAGGCAGCGCTCGATGACCGTCCACAGCGGGTCGGGGACGGTGGAGGGACGGCGCGGCTCGGCGGAGAGATGCTGGTGGAGCACTTCGAGGGCGGAGCCGCCGGAGAACGGCGGGCGCCCGGTCACCAGCTCGTACAGCAGGATGCCCGCGCCGTAGATGTCGACCGCGCTGGTCTGCGGGCGGCCCTCGGCGGACTCGGGCGCGACGTACGCGGGCGTGCCCACGAACTCGTGCGTGCGGGTCAGCCCCGGGGAGTCGGCGAGGCGCGCGATGCCGAAGTCGGTGAGCATCGGGTGCATGCCGCCGGCGTCCTGCTTGAGCAGCACGTTCGCCGGCTTCAGGTCGCGGTGCACCACACCGTCGGCGTGGCTCGCGGCGAGCGCGTCGGCGACCTGCGCGGTCAGCAGAGCGGCCGCGACCGGCGAGAACGGGCCGTTCTCGCGCAGATAGCGGTGCAGGTCGGGACCGTCGATCAGGTCCATGACCAGGGCGAGGAGTTCACCCTCGACGACCAGGTCACGCGTGCGCACGATGTTCGGGTGCGTGAGCCTGAGCAGGACGGAGCGCTCCCGGAGGAAGCGCATCACCACGTCCGCGTCGTTGGCCAGCTCCTCCTTGAGGACCTTGATCGCAACGGTCTCGCCGGGCTGCCCGGCGACGGCCGCCTCGGCGCCCGCGGTCTCGCGCTGGCGGGCTCGCCAGACGGTGCCCGTGGCGCCGCGTCCGAGCGGCTCCTCGAGCAGGTACTTGCTGCCTACCGGCCGCACGTCATGCGCTCCCTGCTTGGCTTGCGTACTGTCGCGTACTTGCTTGGTCTGTCCCGTAGCGGGTGTCTGTCGGGTGGAGAAGGTGTTCCGACCCACTGTAGTGGCGCTGTACGAGGTACAGGCTGTCGATCTTCTTCGACCGGCCATACCCGTGCTCGGCCCCTACCCGTGTTCGGCGGAACCACTTCGGCGGAATGACTTCTTCGGAAAGACGCAGCCCCGGGTCGGGTGGTTGCCGGTCGGGGACGTGAGCGATCTCAACCGGACGTCCGGCGGCGACAGAGCAGGCACTTTTGCGGGCAGAGCCGACCAATCAAGATCACTTACGGGTGGGGGGCGGGCGAAGTGTCAGTGGCAGGTGCGAGGATGCCTCTCAGCACTGGCTGACGTGCCCGTGGCGGCGGGGGAATCTGCGGTGGGGACCGCGGGCGTCCCTGGCCCGGGTGCCCGCGCAGAAGGGACCGCTGACGGCGATGCAGATCCGGCTTACCGTCATGGCCTCCGTCGAGGCCGCAGCATCCCCGGCCCGCGACCTGCTGGTCACAGCGCCCGCGGGCACCGCGCTCGCCGCGGTCCTCTCCGGCCTGGTCGCGGCCGTCGCGGGCAGCGACGCCCCCTCGTCCGTGCTGTACGCCGGTCATGAGCGGCTCGACGCACAGCGCTGCCTGCTGGGCGAGCCGCCGCTGACCGACGGCGCGGTGCTCTCCCTCGGCGGCCCCGCGGACCCGGGCCCCGACCCGGACTCGGCCGCGGCCCAGCTCCACGTGGTGGCGGGGCCCGACGCGGGCGGTGTCCATCTGCTGCACGGCGGCCAGATCCGCATCGGCCGCTCCGCGGACGCGGACGTCTGCCTGGACGACCCGGACGTGTCACGGCTGCACTGCGCGGTGACGCTCACCCCCGACGGCCGGGTCACGGTGGCCGACCTGGGCTCGACGAACGGGACGACGCTGGAGGGCCGCCCGCTGGGCGAGCACCCCGTGCGCCTGTCCCCCGGCACACTGCTGCGCCTCGGCGAATCGGCGCTGCGGGTCACGGCGGCGGGCGACACGGCCCGCACCGCTCCGCTGGCGACCGCGCCGGACGGCGAGGGGCAGGTGCGGGTGGCGCTGGACCCGGCGGGCACCCCCGCTCCCTCCACGTCCTCTCCGGCTCCCCCTTCTTCCCCTGTTTCCTCGCCCGCTGTGTCTCCCGTGGTTCCTTCCGACGAGACCCGGCACACGTACGGGGACGCGTCCTGGGGCGCCGCGGGCGACTCGGCACCCGGGGGCACGCAGCCCGTCGTACCGGGGCAGGGCGGGGCGCCCGACATGGAGCGGACGCGGACGGGCACACCACCGCGCGGTACGGAGCTGCCGCGCGCCCCGCGCAAGCGCGGCGGTCTGGGACGGCTGCTGCGGCGCGGCCCCGGGCGTGACGAGCGGTCGGGAGAGAGCGAGTACGGGCGCTACGCGAGCGGCGCCGACGGGGCGCAGGACGCGGAGCACGCCATCCACGAGCCGTACGCGCTGCGCGCACCGCAGCAGCCCGGCGTGCCCGCCCCCCGTACCGGTTCCGGGCCCGACGCCGCCGCGGTGCCCGCCACCGCCGAGACCTGGCCGGATGCCGCCACGCTGCTGCTCACCGCGCTCGGCCCCGGGCCGCGGCTGTGGGAGCGCGGCCCCGGGCACCCGGAGGCGCTGGCCGTGCGGCTCGGCGCCGTCGACCGGCCCGGGCCCGGCGGGGCCGGCCTGCTGCCCGCGGTCCCGGTGACCGTGGGGCTCGCCGAAGCCGGGGCGCTGGGGCTCGCCGGACCGCGCGCGCGGCTCACCGGGCTGGCCCGCGCGGTCGTGGCGCAGCTGGCGGCGCTGCACGCGCCGGAGCGCCTGGAGATCGTGCTGATCAGCACCGACCGGGCGCGGCCCGAGGCGGAGCGGGTCGCCGAGTGGTCCTGGCTCGGCTGGCTGCCGCACGTGCGTCCGGCCCACGGGCAGGACTGCCGGCTGCTGCTCGCGTACGACCGGGAGCAGGCGGCCGCCCGCACCGGCGAGCTGCTGCGCCGCCTCGACGACCATGCCGCGGGTCTGCGTCCGGACGCCGCCGCCGTGGTCGTCGTCGACGGCGACCCGGGATCGGCGACGCTGCGGGAGGCCACGGTGCGGCTCGCCGCCGAAGGGGCCGCCGCCGGGATCCACGTCGTGTGCCTGGCGGAGACACCGGCCACCACCCCGGCGTCCCCGGTCGACCGCACCTACGAAGCGGCCTGCGCGCAGAGTCCGCCCTTCCGCGCGTGCGGCGCCGTGGCGCTGCTCAGCGGTGACGTGGCGACCTCGCTGCGGCTGCACCGGGCCGCGCAGGGGCAGCCCGTCGGGCACGGCACCGTGGCCACGGTGGACGCCGTGTCGCTCGCGTGGGCGGAGCGGTTCGCGCGGGCCCTCGCCCCGTTGCGCTCGGACAGTGCGGGCGGGGCCGAGTCGCACGCGCGCGTGTCGGCGCCGCTGCCGCACGTCGCCCGGCTCCTCGACGAGTTGGGGCTCGCCCGGGCCACCCCGGCGTCGCTGATGGCGCGCTGGGCGGCGGCCTCGGACGATCCGGACTCCCTGGGCGGCCGGGTGTGGGCGGTGCTCGGCGCCGGGCCGCGCGGTCCGGTCGGGGTCGATCTCGCGGCGGACGGTCCGCATCTGCTCGTCGAGGGGCCCTCGGGCAGTGGGCGTACGGAGCTGCTGCGCTCGGTCGCCGCGTCACTCGCCGCCGCCGAGCGGCCGGACCGGCTCAGTCTCGTCCTCATCGACGGGCAGGGCGGCACCGGCGGGCCGGGCGGTGCGGCGGACGGTCTGCGGGTGTGCACCGATCTGCCGCACGTCACGACGCATCTGGCGGCCAACGACCCGGTGCGGATGCGGGAGTTCGCGCAGTCGCTGAGCACCGAGCTGAAGCGGCGGGCCGAGCTGATAGGGCGTACGCACTTCACCGAGTGGCACACCCAGCGCACCGTCGCGGGGCGCCTCGTCTCCCAGCGCAGCGCGCCCGCCTCCGGCGGCGCGTCCGACGCGGGGGACCTCGACACACCGCCGAGCACGACCATGCCCACGATGCGGCTGCGGCCCGGTGCGGCGCGGGAGAAGGCGGAGGCGGCGCCTCCGCTGCCGCGGCTCGTGGTGGTCGTCGACGATCTGGACGCGCTGCTCGCGCCGCCGCTGGGGTCGCCGGGGCGGCCCGCCGCGGGGTCCGTGGTGCGGGCTCTCGAAGCCGTGGCTCGGGACGGGGAGCGGCTCGGGGTGCATCTCGTCGCGGCGTTCGCCTCCGGCGGGGGTGCCGGGTGGTCGGCTCGGCCGCGCGTGGTGCTCGATGCCGTGCGGGGTGGCGGGCCCGAGGATCCGGCGCCGGGGCGTGGGCGGTTGCTCGGGGCCGATGGGCGGGATGTGGGGCTGCAGTCCGGGCGGGTCACCGGGCGTATCCCGCGCACGGCCACCCAGCGGCCCACCGTGATCGTCCTCGACTGGGCCCGCATGGGAGACCCCCCGGACCGTCGCCCGGTCCGCGAGCTGGGCAACGGCCCGACGGACCTGGCCCTCCTGGCCAGCGCCCTGGAGCGGGCCGCCCGCTCCGTCTCGGCCCAAGAGGTGCCGTCCCTGCTGTAGGCACCCCTGGGTTGTCGGTCGGCTGACGGCCGGTGGCCGCTTCTCGCGCAGTTCCCCGCGCCCCTGAGGCAGGCGCTTCGCGCCGCCTCCCCTGAAGGCCGCAGGCCTTTCAGGGGCGCGGGGAACTGCGCGACCAGCCACGACGACAGGCGCACCCGACAACGCACCCCCACCCCGGCACCCCCAACTCCCGCCCCCCGCGGCATCGTTGACGTATCACGACCCCGTCACGATCACCCGCCGGAGGCGACGGGCACCCTTGCCGGTTCTCCCTGGTCGGGCGTAGACCAGAGCGCACGACACGCCAGAAGTACAGCGCTCAGTACGTACGTTCAGCCTTCAGGACGAGAACGGGGCAGTGATGCGCAGCACCCTTCGGACACCCGCCTTCCGCCGAGCAGCCGTGGCTTTGGCCGTGGGCTCCCTAACCCTCGCGCTCACCTCCTGCGGGGGCGACGACGACAGCGACAAGCCGAGCGGGAACGACTCGTCGAAGTCCCCCGCCTCCTCCCTCCAGCTCCCCAAGCTGGACGGAAAGACGCTGGAGATCGCCGCCGTGTGGACCGGTGACGAGCAGAAGAATTTCAAGCAGGTGCTCGCGGAGTTCGAGAAGCGGACGGGCGCGAAGGTCACGTTCGTCCCCGCGCAGGACCCGATCATCAACTTCATCGGGTCGAAGGTCGCGGGCGGCTCCCCGCCCGACGTGGCGATGCTGCCGCAGCCCGGCGCCATCAAGCAGGCCGTCGACAAGAAGTGGGCGAAGCCGCTCGACAAGGACGTGCAGGCCGAGCTGGCGAAGAACTACAGCACGGGCTGGCAGGACCTCGGCAAGGTCGACGGAAAGAGTTACGGCGCCTACTACAAGGCGGCCAACAAGTCGCTGATCTGGTACAACACGGCGGTCTTCGAGAACGCGGCGGCGAAGGAGCCGAAGACCTGGAAGGAGTTCCTGGCCACTTGCCAGGCGCTCTACGACTCCGGGGTGACGCCCGTGTCGGTCGGCGGCGCCGACGGCTGGCCGCTCACCGACTGGTTCGAGAACATCTACCTCTCGCAGGCGGGCCCGGAGAAGTACGACCAGCTCGCCGCGCACAAGATCAAGTGGACGGACCCGTCGGTCAAGCAGGCCCTGACGACGCTGGCCCAGCTGTGGGGCAAGAGCGACTACCTCGCGGGCGGCAACAAGGGCGCGCTGGGCACCGAGTTCACCAAGTCCGTCGAGCAGACCTTCACCGGCGGCGACCAGCCCAAGGGCGCCATGGTCTACGAGGGCGACTTCGTGCAGGTCAACATCCAGCAGACCAAGGCGAAGGTCGGCACGGACGCGAAGGTGTTCCCGTTCCCCGCGGTCGGCGACCAGGCGCCCGTGGTCAGCGGCGGCGACGCGGCGGTGATCTTCAAGGACTCGCCGGCGGCGCAGGCCCTGGTGAAGTTCCTGGCCTCCCCCGACGCGGCCACCATCCAGGCCAAGCTGGGCGGTTACCTCTCGCCGAACAAGAACGTGCCCCTGTCCGCGTACCCGAACGCCGTGCAGCGCACCATCGCCAAGGCGCTCGTCGACTCGGGCGACAGCTTCCGCTTCGACATGTCGGACCAGACCCCGCAGGCGTTCGGCGGCACGCCCGGCAAGGGCGAGTGGAAGGCGCTCCAGGACTTCCTGGCCAACCCCAAGGACATCGCCGGCACCCAGAGGACTCTGGAGGCCGACGCGGTCAAGGCGTACAAGGACTGATCGGGCGATGACCACCCCGGCCGCCGGACCCGACAAGGACGGCGGCCCGGGTACTCCCGCCGACGCACCGGCCGAC
The DNA here is from genome assembly GCF_042799415.1 of Streptomyces sp. NPDC057694. Taxonomy (NCBI): domain Bacteria; kingdom Bacillati; phylum Actinomycetota; class Actinomycetes; order Kitasatosporales; family Streptomycetaceae; genus Streptomyces; species Streptomyces sp. NPDC057694. The sequence goes on along the minus strand of NZ_JBHVIX010000007.1, from coordinate 84,147 downwards.
CAGGCCGCGTCGGCGGGACCCGGGCCCGCCCCGTCCCCCCGCCGCTTCAAGAGCGTGACCGGTACCCGCAGGACCGTCGCGTTCGCCTTCCTCCTGCCCGCCCTCGTGCTGCTCGGCGCGCTCGTCGTCTACCCGATCGGGTACTCCGTCGTGCGCAGCTTCTTCAACGCCTCGGGCAGCTCGTTCATCGGGTTCGACAACTACCAGACGCTGTTCACCCGTTCCGACACCAAGGCCGCGATCAACAACAACATCTGGTGGGTGGTGCTTGCCCCGACGGTCGCCACCGCACTCGGCCTGATCTTCGCCGTGATGACCGAGCGGATCCGCTGGGGCACGGCGTTCAAGCTGCTCGTCTTCATGCCGATGGCGATCTCGATGCTGGCCGCGGGCATCATCTTCCGGCTGGTGTACGACCAGGATCCGGGCAAGGGCGCGGTGAACGCGGTGTGGACCTCGGTCCACGACACGTTCAGCTCGTCGTCCGCGTTCCCGAAGGCCCATCCGCGCGCCAATGATCCGCTGGCGGGCAAGGCGGGCGGCCCGTACCTGACCAAGCAGCCGGTACAGGCGGGCAAGTCCTATCTGCTGCCGCTGGTCGGGGTCGCCGCCGACCAGATGCCGGACAGCGCGAAACCGGCGAAGGCGGCGGCCGTCTCGCCGGGCAAGGTCACCGGCACGCTCTGGCAGGACTTCACACTCGGCAAGGGCGTGGGCAAGGCGAAGGGCGTCGACCCCACCGAGGTCGGCTACCCCGGGATGCGGATCGAGGCCGTGAAGGGGGGCAAGGTCGTGGCGTCCACGACGGCCGCCGCCGACGGCACCTTCACCCTGCCCGCCGCCGCCGACGGGGCGAAACTCCGGCTGCCCGCCGCGAACTTCAAGGCGGCGTACAACGGCGTCGACTGGCTCGGCGACAAGAAGTTCTTCACCATCCATCTGGGCGGCTTCGACCTCTACCTCAACATCGTGACGACCTCGATCATGGTCGCGTACGTGTGGATGTGGGCGGGCTTCGCGATGGTCCTCATCGGCGCCGGACTCGCCGGGATCCCACGGGAGTTGCTGGAGGCCGCCCGGGTGGACGGGGCCACGGAGTGGCAGGTGTTCCGCCGGGTCACGGTGCCGCTGCTCGCACCGGTGCTCGCGGTCGTCCTCGTCACCCTCATGATCAACGTCCTGAAGATCTTCGACCTCGTGTACATCATCGCGCCGGGCTCCAGCCAGGACGACGCGAACGTCCTGGCGCTGCAGCTGTACCTGTCGGCGTTCAACGAGAACAACGAGGGCCTGGCCAGCGCCATCGCGGTGCTCCTGCTGCTCCTCGTGATCCCGGTGATGTGGTTCAACATGCGACGGCTCAGGCAGGAGGCACGCCGATGACGACCGTCGACGACACGGTGCGGGCCAAGCGGTCGCTGGCGGGCCGGATCGGCGAGAAGCTCAGCGGCGGCCTGGTGCAGTTCGTGCTGCTCGTGGTCGGCGCGCTCTGGCTGGTGCCGACCGTCGGGCTGCTGCTGTCCTCGCTGCGCTCCCCCGACGACATGGCGGCGAGCGGCTGGTGGAAGGTGTTCTCCAAGCCGTCGCAGCTCACCTTCGACAGCTACAGCAAGCTGCTCGAGAACTCCGACATCACGAAGTCCCTGATCAATACGATCCTGATCACGGTGCCGGCGACCCTGCTGGTCATCGTGATCGGCTCGCTGGCCGGGTACGCGTTCGCGTGGATGGAGTTCCCGGGCCGCGACTGGTGGTTCCTGATCGTGGTGGGGCTGCTGGTGGTGCCGGTGCAGCTGGCCCTCGTACCGATCGCCAAGCTCTTCGGCGACATCGGCATCTTCGGCTCGGTGCTCGGGGTGGTCCTCTTCCATGTGGCCTTCGGGCTGCCGTTCGCGGTGTTCCTGCTGCGGAACTTCTTCGCGGAGATCCCCCGCGAACTCCTGGAGGCGGCCCGGCTGGACGGGGCGGGCGAGCTGCGGCTCTTCGTGCGCGTGGTGATGCCGCTGGGCGCACCGGCGATCGCCTCGCTCGGCATCTTCCAGTTCCTGTGGGTGTGGAACGACATGCTGGTCGCGCTGGTCTTCACCGACGCGGGTAGCCAGCCGATCACGGTCGCGCTCCAGACCCAGGTCCGCCAGTTCGGCAACAACGTCGACGTGCTCGGACCCGGCGCGTTCATCTCGATGATCATTCCGCTCGCGGTGTTCTTCGCCTTCCAGCGCCAGTTCGTCTCGGGCGTGATGGCGGGCGCGGTGAAGTAGACGCGTTGAAGTAGGCGCGGTGAAGTAGGCGCCCGCCAGGCGGGGTTGAGGGGCGGGCCGGGACTCTCCGGCCCGCCCCTTCGGCCTTCTCCGCGCGGTGTCCCCCGAATGCCGCATCGCGCGTAACTTCCCTGCGTGTCGGCCGTTCCCGGGCAGAATGCCCGCGCCGACTCCCTGGATGTGTCACCTTGCCCCGGTTCAGTGTCATCGTCCCCGCGTACAAGGTGCAGGCGTATCTGCACGCATGCCTGGCCTCGGTGCTGGAGCAGGACTTCACGGACCTCGAAGTGATCGCGGTGGACGACTGCTCACCGGACGCCTGCGGGGAGATCATCGACGAGTTCGCGGCGCGCGACGCCCGCGTCCGGGCCGTCCACCTGGACGAGAACGTGGGCCTGGGCCGCGCCCGCAACGCCGGCCTCAAGCACGCGAGCGGCGACTACGTCCTCTTCCTCGACAGCGACGACACCCTCACCCCCGGCTCGCTGCGGGCGATCGCGGACCGCGTCAAGGAGACCGGCTCCCCCGACGTCCTGCTCTTCGACTACGCGCGCACCTTCTGGGACGGCCGCGAGATCCGCAACCAGTTCGCGCACCTGCTCGCCCAGGACGGCCCGGCGTCCTTCACCCTCGCCGACCGGCCGGGCCTGCTGAAGGTCCTGATGGTGGTCTGGAACAAGGCGTACAGCCGGGAGTTCATCGAGCGCGAGGGCTTCACCTTCCCGCCCGGCTACTACGAGGACACGCCCTGGACGTACCCGGTCCTGATGGCGGCCGAGTCCCTCGCCACCCTGGACCGGGTCTGCGTGCACTACCGCCAGCGGCGCGGCGGCAACATCCTCGGCACCACCTCGCACCGGCACTTCGACATCTTCGACCAGTACGAGCGCGTCTTCGAGTTCCTCGACCAGCACCCGGACCTGGACGCGCAGTGGCGCCCGGCGATGTTCCGGCGGATGGTCGACCACCTCTCCACGCTGTTCACCAAGCGCGGCCGGCTCCCGCGCCGCAGCCGGGCCGAGTTCCTGCGCAAGGCCCGCTCCCACTACGCCCGTTACCGCACACCGGGCGCCCGCGTGAGCCGCCGCACCCGGCTGCGGCACGCCCTGGTCCGGCTCGGCACCCACCGCACCTACCGGACCCTGTGGACGGCGATGGCGGTCGGGCGCCGCCTGTCCCGCGCCCTGGAGGCGGCCCGCCGCTCCGTCCGGGCCGCCGCGCTCCAGCTCCACTACCGCGTGCAGCTGCGCCTGCCGGTCCGCGAGAACGAGGCCGTCTTCGCGTCGTACTGGGGCCGCGGCCACGGCTGCAACCCGGGCGCCCTGGAGGAGTCCTTCCGCGATCACGCCCCGCACATCCGCACGTCCTGGATCGCGGCGCCGGAGCACCACCACACGATCCCGGCCGGCACCCGGCGGCTGACGCCGGGCACGGCCGCGTACTGGACGGCGCTCGCCCGCTCCAAGTACCTCGTGAACAACGTCAACTTCGACCGCCGCCTGGTCAAGCGCCCCGGGCAGGTCTTCGTGCAGACCCAGCACGGCACGCCGCTGAAGAAGATGGGCATCGACCTCCAGGACCACCCGGCGGCGGCCCGCGGCACGGACTTCGCCCAGTTGCTGGCCAACGCCGACAAATGGGACTACGTCCTGTCCAGCAACCGGCACTCCACGCTGGTCTGGGAGCGCGCCTACCCGTCCGCGTACACCACCCTCGAATACGGCTACCCGCGCAACGACCGCTTCCGGTCGGTGACGCGGGAGGAGACCGTGCGGCTGCGGGACACGCTCGGCATCCCGCGCGACACCATCGCGGTCCTCTACGCGCCCACGCACCGGGACTACCGGATCACCCAGCGCCTCCCGCTGGACCTGGAGCGGATGCTGCGCACCCTGGGCCCGCGCTTCACGATCCTCACCCGCGCGCACCACAGCTACGCGGCCCCGCTCACCGGCGTCGCGGCCGCCCGCCTCATCGACGTCTCCGGCCACCCGAGCGTCGAGTCCCTCTGCCTCGCCTCGGACGCGCTGGTCACGGACTACTCGTCCCTGATGTTCGACTACGCGGCGCTGGACCGCCCGATCGTCATCCACGCCGACGACTGGGAGGCGTACGAGGCGGCCCGCGGCACCTATTTCGACCTGCGCTCCTTCCCGCCGGGCGCGGTCGCCAGGTCCGAGGACGAGCTGATCGACATCTTCGCGACGGGGCACTGGCGCGGGTCGCGCTCCGCGCAGTTGCGGGCGGCGTTCCGGGAGCGGTTCTGTCCGTACGAGGACGGGCGGGCCGGGGAGCGGGTGGTTCGGCGGGTGGTGTTCGGCGAGGAGCCGCTCGGCGCGGCGGCGGTCCCGCATCAGTCTGCGGAGTCGTCTCCGGTGCCGCGAGCCTGAGTCCGTCCGCGGCCCGGCGGGGCTCTTTGCGCAGTTCCCCGCGCCCCTGATCGGGTTGTCGTTCGGCTGACGGCCGGTGGCCGCTTCTCGCGCCGTTCCCCGCGCCCCTTAACGGGTTGTCGGTCAGCTGACGGCCGGTGGCCGCTTCTCGCGCCGTTCCCCGCGCCCCTGAGGCAGGCGCTTCGCGCCGCCTCACCTCGGAGGCTGCGCTCCGCGCGCCTCCACACGGGGCAGCGGGGCGCGCCTCCCATCGGGGCAAGGGACGCCCCTCCACCTGAGGCAGAGGCCACACCTCCGCCTTGGGTGGGTGGCGCGCCTTGATGGAGATGGCGCACGCAGTGCGCATCTCCAGGGGCGCGGGGAACTGCGCGAGAAGCCCCACCGGGCCGCACACGAACGACAACCCGATAAGGGGCGCGGGGAACTGCGCGAACAGCCCCCACCGGGCCGCAGGCGGACGGCTAGCGCTCCAGCAGGGCGAACAGGTCCTCCCACATGCCGAGGACCTGCTCCTCCGAGAAGCGCTGGACGTTGGACCGGGCCCGGTCCCCCATCGCGTCCCGCAACCGCGGATTCCCGGTCAGCCGCAGCAGCCGGTCGGCAAGCGCGTCGAGGTCCCCGGCAGGCGCGAGCAACCCGTCCTCGCCGTCCCGGACGATCTCCCGCACGCCCGGCGCACAGTCGAACGCCGCGCACGGCACCCCGCTGGCCATGGCCTCCATCAGGGCGAGCGGAAACCCCTCCCCGCGTGAGGACTGCACGAAGACCGAGGACTCCGCGAGGGCGCCCGGCACGTCGTCCGTCCGGCCCTGCCAGCGCACGGAGCCCTCGATGCCCAACTCGGCAGCCTGCGCGCGCAGTTCGGGCTCATCCGTGCCCGCCCCGTACAGGTGCAGCTCCCAGTCGGGGCGCTGCGGCGCGACCTTCGCCCAGGTGTCGAGGAGCATGTCGATGCCCTTCTGGTCGGCGAGGCGGCCGATGGAGCAGACGACGTTCGCGGTGCGCGGCGAGGGCACGGCCGGCAGGTGGGCCAGGGCGTTGGGCATGAAGCCCACGTTGTCGAGGCCCTCGGCGGTCCAGATGTCGGCGTCCTCCTGGGTGAGGGCCAGCCAGCGGTCGACGTGCGGATAGTGCCGCTTCACCCAGTGGTAGCGGTGGCAGGCACGCGAGTACGCGAACGACTCGTGGCTCATGCCGATGACCGTGAGGTGCGAGGTGTCGGTCTCGCGCAGCCATTCCATCGGCCACACCTGCGTGACGACGAGGACGGAGCCGGGCCGCGCCTGCCCGAGGATCGTGTCCAGCTCGGCGATGGCCCGCTTCTTCGCGTCGAGCCTGCGGGCCTCGCGGCGCCGCGCGGGCACGCTGAAGCGGCGGCGGCCGCGCATCGGGCGCGCGGTGAGCGGGTGTTCCGGGTAGAGGGCGGTGACCGGGTAGTCGGGGGTCTCGGGCACGGCCATCTTCAGATCGGCCTTGTGTACGCCGATGACGTGCACGCTGTGCCCAGCCGTCTGGAACAGGCGGGCCATCTGGTGGGTCCAGGCGGTGACCCCGCCCAGTTCGTCGGTGCTGTTGGCGACGAGGTAGAGGTCCCGCTCCCGGGTACCGGCCGTCGTCGTCGAGGACGTCGTCATCAGCGGCCCGCCTTTCGCGTGAAGAGGGCGTCGACGACGGCGCGGGCGGCGCCCCCGTCGTCGTAGGTCCCGAACTCGGCGGCGAACGCGCGCCGCGCCTCCTGCCAGTCCCCGTCCGTCTCCTTGATCCCGGCGAGGGTGCGGTGCAGCTCCTCCTGGGTGTCGACGACCGGGCCGCCGGAGCGGGCGCGCAGGTCGAAGTAGCTGCCGCGCTCGGCGGTGTACGTGTCGAGGTCGGGGGCGAAGTGCACGATCGGGCGGTCAAGGAGGGCGTAGTCGAACATGATCGACGAGTAGTCGGTGACCAGCACGTCGGCGAGGCAGAGGAGTTCGCTGACGTCGTGGTGCCGGGAGACGTCGAGGACGGTGCCGGACGGGGTGACGGGCAGGGTCGCCGCCTCCATGTAGTGGGCGCGCACCAGCAGGGTGTGCGTGTCGCCGAACCGCTCGGCGAACTCCCGCACGTCCAGAAGCAGTTGCGCCTTCTTGTTCTTCGGTGTGCCGCGGAACGTGGGCGCGTACAGGACGACCGTCCGGTGGTCGGGGATGCCGAGCGCGGCGGCGAGGGCGGGGCGCGGGAAGCGGCCCTCGCGCTCGTCGCGTGTCCGGGCGGCGACGAGCCGGTCGTTGCGCGGGTAGCCGACGCGCATCAGCCGCTCCTCGGGGATGCGGTAGGCGCGGGCCAGCGTGGTCACGTCGTGCTCGGAGCGGACGAGGAACCGGTCGAACCGGCCGACGGCGCGCATGAGTTGCTCGCGCTGCGGGGCGTTCTGCATCTTGTGGCGGATCTCGTCGTAGCCCATCCGCTTGTACGCGGAGCCGTGCCAGGTCTGGAGGTACGTGGTGTGCTTCGGCTTGTCGAGGGCGTGCGGGAAGCCCTGGTTGTCGACCCACCACTCGGCGCGGGCAAGCGCCCACAGATACCGCCAGGACCAGCGGCGCACCAGCGTGGCGTCCTTCGGGAACCCGGCGGGGTCGTCGGCGTAGGACCACACGACGCGGGCGCCGCGGCGGCGGGCCACCAGTTCCTCGTGGACGGCGCGGGGGCTGTCGCCGTAGCACTTGCCCATGTGGCTCTCGAAGACGACGGTGCCGCGGCTGACGGGCAGCCGGCGCAGCAGATGGCGGTAGACGCTCGTCTTGGTGCGCTGGGAGTGCAGGGCGGCGATCGTCTTGCGGAGCTTCTTCCAGCGCTGCTTGATCATGCGGGCCGGGCGGAAGTTCGTGGCGTAGCGAGCCACCTTGTTCGCGGCGCGGGCCGGACGGCGCCGGGGCAGCAGGCAGACCGCCAGATGGTGTCCGGCGGTGACGTAGGGCTGCCAGGTGTCGGCGGTGAGGAGGCCGAGGCGCGGGCGGGCCGGGAGGGCCGTCGCCTTGGTGTCGACGGCCGCCTTCTCGGCGAACAGGTCGAGCGGCGCGAGCTGTTCGCCGTCGACGCCGAGCAGCAGGCGCGGGTCCCAGTTCCGGTCGCCGATGCCGCGGGGGCGCAGGCCGGTGGTGAGCGGGACGGCGGCGCGCCAGGTGATGGTGTCGCCGCGCAGCCGTACGTCGTCCAGCGGCACGGTGACGGGCCGGGCGCCGGCGGCGCGCGGGGTGAGTTCGAGGCTCCCGGTGAGCACATGGGTGCGGTCGCTGTCGCGCAGCGCCGGGGGGAGCACGGCCGCGCCCTCGACGACCAGGCGCCCGTTCTCGCGGGCGCACCGGGTGACGCGGTTGAGCAGCTTGAGGCCGCTCAACGGGCGTTGCGAATCGCCGAGTTCGGTGAGGTCGTACGTGGGGTGCAGGTGCTCCGGGGTCCAGTAGGAGCGCCCGTTATGGACGGCCTGCGCGGTGACGACGGTGCCGGGCCTGGCCAGGGCGTACGCGGCGGTGTGCACCCCGGCCGCGTCGCCGTCGACGAGCAGGGCGGCGGCGACCCGCTCCAGGGGCTCCAGGTCCCGCAGCGCCCGCTCGTCGATCAGGCCGTCGAGCAACGGGGCGTAGGCGGCGGCGAGTTCGGTACGGCGGGCGGGGGCTGCGCCGAGGAAGGCGCGGGCGCACGGCACGACGTGGTCGGTGAGGAAGGCGTGCGCGCGGGCGGCGCGCAGCGCGGGGTCGGTGAGCAGGGCGAGGGCGTGGCGCTGCGCCGCGGCGGCGGCCGGCAGCTCACCGAGCGGGTCGGGGGCGGGGCGCCGGGTGGTGATCAGGTTGGGGACGAGGGCGATCCGGCGGGCCGTGAGCGCGAGGTCGAAGCCCGTGCCGCCGTCGGCCCAGCGGGGCCGCCGGACCGCGAATCCGGCGGTGAGCGCGTCCCGCACGACCAGTTCGGGGGCGTCGGCGACATCGGTGACGAGGCGCGTGCGCCCGTACAGCTCCTGCTGCCAGGCGGGGGCCTGCTCCTTGGTGCCGTTGCCGGTGCGGCGGGTCCAGCGGCCCGCGATCAGGTCGGCGTCGGTGCGGCGGGCGGCGGCGAAGAGGTTGCGGCAGGCGTTGCGCTCCAGGAGTTCGCCGGGGGCGAGGGGCAGGACGAAGGTGCCCTGCGGGGCGCCGGTGCGCACCCGGCGCGGGTGGTCGGCGACGAGGGCGGCGCCCGCGTCGGCGGCGCCCGCCCCGGTGAGGACCGCCTCGGTGGCGGCCAGGGTCTGGTCCAGCACCGAGCGGACGCTGTCGCGCAGGGCGGCCGCGGCGGTGCCCGGCGGGCAGTCGACGACGACGCTGACGACGCTGACGTCGAGGGGGTCCACGCTGCTCATCGACCGCCCCCGAGCACGTCGTGACCGAGCATCGCGTCGGCGACCTGCGCGGCGGCCGTGCCGTCGTCCAGGTCGCAGAACGCCTCGCGGAAGCGCTGGTAGGAGTCACGGTGACCGGCGACGGCGGCGTCCGCGTCGAGCAGCGCGGCGATCACCTCGTCGCTGGTGCGCAGCAGCGGTCCCGGCGCCTTCGCCGCGAAGTCGAAGTAGAAGCCGCGCAGGGTGTCGCGGTAGTGGTCGAGGTCGTAGGTGTGGAAGAGCATCGGCCGACCCGTCTGCGCGAAGTCGAACATCATCGAGGAGTAGTCGGTCACCAGCACGTCGGCGATCAGCAGGAGTTCGGCGGCGTCGGGGTGGCGGGAGACGTCCCGGACGAAGTCGGTGGTGGGGACGGCGCCGCCGACGAGGTAGTGGCGGCGCACGAGGAGCACGTGGTCGTCGCCGAGGGCCGCCTCGGCCGCCGTGAGGTCGAGCTGGAGGTCGAGGCCGTACTTGCCGCCGGTGCGGGGCTGGTTCTCGCGCCACGTCGGGGCGTAGAGGATGACGCGCTTGCCGTCGGGCACGCCGAGCCGTTCGCGCACCGACGCGGCGTGCTTCTCGCGGTCGGGGGCGAGCAGCAGGTCGTTGCGCGGGTAGCCCGAGGCGAGGACGTCGCCGGTGTAGCCGAACGCCTCGCGCAGCACCGGGGTCGAGAAGCTGTTCGGGGAGACGAGCAGCGACCACTGGTCGGCGCGGGCGGGCAGCGTGGCGATGTACTTCGGGTCGGCGCTGGCGCTGCCGAGCAGGTCGCGGCCGATGCGCTTGAGCGGGGTGCCGTGCCAGGTCTGGACGACGTACTGGCCGTCGGCGCGCTCGAACCACTCGGGCAGATGGGTGTTGGTGACGACGTAGCGGCAGCGGGCCAGCGCCTCGTACCAGTCGGCGCTCCACAGGGTGACCGGGGTGACGTCCGGCGGCAGTTCGACCTGCTGGTCCCGGACCACCCACAGGTGTTCGAGTCCGGTGTCGCGGGCGGCGAGTTCGGTGTGGACGGCGCGCGGGGAGTCCGAGTACTGGCGGCCGTCGAAGCTGATGTGGAGGACGGCGTCGCGGCGCGGCAGGGTGCGCTGGGCGGCGTAGCGCTCGCGCAGCGCGCTCTGGGCGGCGCGGCCCCGGTCGGCCTCGGGCAGCGCGGAGCCGGAGTGCAGGACGAGCTGGTCGTGGTGGCGGCGCTGCACGGTGAAGTTCCGGCCGCGCAGGGCCCGCACGAGCGGCAGGTCGGCGTGGCGGGCCGGGGCGAGCAGCAGCGGGACGCGCCGGTCGGGGTCGCTGTCGCCGGGCGCGCGCAGATACAGCTGCCAGGTGCCCTCGGCGAGCGGCAGGATCCCGGCCTGCCCGATGACGGCGTGCGGGCGCACGACGGCCTCGAAGCGGCCGTCGGCGACGGTGACGGGGGTGACGGCCTGTTCGCCGTGGCCGTCGTGGGCGAGGACCAGCTCCCGCTCCCCGCCGAGCGGGTAGCTGCCCGCGAGCAGCAGATGGCCGCCGGGCTCGCGGCAGTCCGCGCAGATCCGGCAGGTCTCGCCCGCGCCGCACTCCTCCCAGCGGACGGTGTCGACGACGGGGCGCACGATCTGGTCGCGCAGTTCGGTGTTGCCCGACGGGTTGGCGAGCACCATCAGCTCGCGGCCGCCGCCGAGGCCGTAGCGGCCGGGGGCGATGTCGGGGCGCACCGGCAGCGAGACGGCCTTGGCAGGTTTGCCGGAGTTACCGGGGTTGCCGGGGGTGCCGCCCTCGCGGACCAGGGCGACGCCCCACGGGTCGGCGGCGTCCTGGGTGCCGCCGAACAGGGCGAGCGGCACCCGGGCGGTGAAGGCGCGCCCGTCACAGGTCACGGAGAAGTCGTGGAACTCCTTGGTGCGCCAGTTCTCGACGCGGACGGCGAGCGGGGTGCCGGGGGCGCCGTCGGCCAGCGCTCCCGTCAGGCGGATGGTTTCGCCATCGCTGCTGTGCTCGGCGAGCCGGGCCTGGAGCCGCTCCACGCGCAGCCGCAGCCGGCCGTCGCTGAGGGTGGGCACGACCCGCACATCGTCGTCGAGGTGGCGCAGCGGCACGGTGCCGGAGCCGCTCAGCCGGACCGGTCCGGTGCGCGGCAGCAGACCGCCCGCCCAGGCGCCCAGCTCCAGGTTCCAGGTGGTGCTGGCCCGGGCGGTGACCAGCTTCGCGGGGTCGACGACGGTCTCGAAGCCGGCCCGGTCGTAGTTGTGCAGCCCCTGCTTGGAGGCGAGGGTCGCCTCGCGCGAGCGGACGGTGCGCAGCCGCAGCGGCACCGCCCGCCGCTTGCCCGCGCGCAGCCAGGCGACGCGGGCGCGGGCGCCGAGCCGTCCGGCGGGCAGGTTGCGCACGTAGGCGAAGCCTTTGAGGCGCAGCTTGCCGTCCTCGTCCCAGGCGGCCTGGGTGATCCGGGCGTCGAGCGGCAGGTCGTTCTTGGCGAGGCCCACGACGGAGCGCGGCAGCCGGCCGCCGAGCACCGGGAAGTCGGCCCGGCGGCCGCGCAGTCCGCGACGCGCGGTGAAGGCGCCCGGGTTGCTCTTCTCGTACGCCATGTAGGCGAGGAGTTCCGCCGTCCGGCGCTGCCGGATCAGCCGCCAGCGCACCCGCAGGCCGAGCGGGAGGTCGTCGAAGATGCCCGGATCGACGCTGTCCGCGAAGGAGTTGACGTGGTCGAGGAAGGCTTCGTGGTAGGCGGCGTCGCCGTCGGGCAGCGCCTCCATGAACATCCACAGGTCGCCGGAGATCACGCTGGCGTCGTAGCGCCGCTTGCCCTCGCGCCACTCCTCACGCTCGGCGAGCGAGCGGCTGGCGGAGGCGCAGGAGGCGGTGCGGTCCTGGATGGCGCGGGGGACGGCGCGCTTGTTGGAGATGGAGCCGTCGCGGTCGCGCCACAGGTAGACGGTGTCGGACAGGACGTCGACGCAGCGCGCCCGGAAGTGAGCGGGGAGCACGACGGGGATGTCCTCGAACAGCACGCCTTCGGGGAAGGCGAGGGAGTGCTCGTCCCAGAAGTCGCGGCGGAACACCTTGTTGCAGGCGATGCGGTCGGCCAGCAGGCCCCAGTCGCGGGTGACGTGGGTGGTGGTGCGGGTGGTCGCCATGATCTTGCGGAACATCGGCGACTGGGCGGTGGAGCCGTCGGCGCGCAGCCGGAAGACGTTGCCGGTGACGAAGTCGGACCCGGAGGCCTCGACGGTGTCGAGCATCAGTTCGTAGGCGCCCTCGGGGATCACGTCGTCGCTGTCCACGAAGGCGAGGTGGGCGCCGGTGGCGTGCCGGATGCCGGTGTTGCGGGCGGCGCCGAGCCCGGCGTTGGCCTGCTCGACGAGCCGGAACCGGGCGTCCCGCTCGGCGAAGGCGCGCGCGACGGCCCCGCTGCCGTCGGTGGAGCCGTCGTCGACCATCACGACCTCCAGGTCACGCATGGTCTGCGCCGACAGCGACTCCAGGCAGTCGGCGAGGTACTCCTCGACGTTGTAGATGGGGACGACGACGGTGAGTCGGGGTGTCATGCGCGGCGCACATTCCTTCCGGACGACAGAAGACGACAGAGGACAACGGAGAACGACTGGGGACAGCAGCGGACCGCTGTGGTGAGCCGGGTGTGCTGGAGATGGCTCACTCGTTAACAACCGGCGTCGCCCCCGCCGGTCACCCGACCTGGTCCATTCGGGTGAGCACGGGCCGGCCCCGCGTCACGGGACGCGGGGGCCGGCGATCGGGGGCGGGTGCGGGCGGGGTCACGGCTTGACGGCGATCCGTCCCTCGTCCATGCGGAGCAGGAGCAGCCGCTCGCCGGTCTCCTCCAGGAACTCGTCGACGGCCTGACGGGAGCCCTGCCAGTAGCCGTAGTCGTCGATGAGCAGGACGCCGCCGGGGACCAGCCGCTCGTAGAGGTGGTCGAGTTCGTGCTTGGTGGAGGCGTACCAGTCGGTGTCCAGGCGGAGTACCGCGATCTTGTCGGGGGCCTCGCCGGGCACGGTGTCCTCGACCTTGCCCTGCACGTAGTGGATGCGCTCGGCCGGATAAGGCACCTGCTCGAAGCCGGACCTGACGTCGTCGAGGGTCGCGTACGCCCAGATCGCCTTGTCCTTGGAGTTGCGGGCGAGGATGTCGGACGCGGGGGTCCCGTCGCGCCGCAGGTCCTCGTCGGTGGGCGGCGTCATGCCGTCGTAGGTGTCGAAGAGGTACAGGTCGCGGTCGGTGGCGCCGGAGCTCAGCAGCGTCCTTGCGCAGGCCTGCATGGAGCCGCCGCGCCACACGCCGCACTCGACGATGTCGCCGGGGATGCCGTGCTTGACGACGTGCCGGGTGGCGAGGACGAACGCGTTGAGCCGCTCCGGGGACGTCATGGTCCACGGCTTCACCGCGCGGATGATCTCCTTGGCCTCGTCGTCGTAGTCGGCCGGGAGTCTGAGCTCCTTCGGCGGCTTCGGCGCGGGCGGCACGGCGGGCGCGGGAGCGGGCTGCGCGACGGCGCGCGGGGCGGGCACCTGGGGGCGGGTCAGCTGGTATCCGGTCAGGGTGCGGAGTGCGCCGTTGACGGCGTTCTTCCATGCCATGGGGCGGGACACTACGCGCAATTCACCCTCCCTGTCACGATCCGTCAATTCGTCGTCACTCTAAGTAGGTTGACGGCGGTACCACCAGCGCCGGGCGGGTTCCTCGACGTAGGTGTACGCGGCCCAGGACAGCCCGGCGACGACGGTGGCGACCCCGATCAGGGTGAAGACGTTCTGGTCGCCGGGTGCCGCGCGCCCCCAGTGGTCGAGGACGAACCGGTTCACGGTCTGGTGCAGCAGATAGAAGGCGTACGACCAGGCGCCGAGCCGCACCATCAGCGGCGCGCACAGCCAGCCGCGCACCCCGGAGCGCTCGCGCCGCACGTACGCGACGATCAGCAGCCCGGAGAAGAGAGCGACCAACGGCCTGACCGAGCAGTCGAATTGCTGCACGAGGGCCGGGCCGAACCAGTCGCCCCGGTGGGCGTACACGACGGTGTACGCGGCGAAGGCGGCGGCGAGCGGTCCCGGCCGCACCGGGATCCGCACCCCGCGCCCCACCGCGAGCGCCAGGCTCACTCCGAGCGCGAACTCCGGCAGCCGCGTCAGAGGCAGGCGCATCAGCCACTCGCTGTGGAACGGCGAGAGGTGCGTCGCGGCCCAGAGCCCGACGCCCCACATGGCGAGGAGTCCGGCGGCGCAGAGGGCGAACAGGGTGCGGGTGCGCAGCCGGTAGGCGCCGCGGATGACGAACGGGAACAGCAGGTAGAAGAAGGCCTCGACGCTCAGCGTCCAGGACACGCCGTTGCCCGGGAACATGGGGACGACGCCGGGGAACCAGGTCTGCACGAGCACCAGTGAGGCGAGGAAGCTGGGCAGGTCCCAGGGCACGCCGCCCCACAGGTGGAAGACCCAGATGCAGGGGACGGTGGCGGCGATGTGCAGCGGCAGGACCCGGCCCGCGCGCCGCCAGTAGAAGATCCTTGCGGGTGTCCCGGCGCGGTGTCCCCAAGCGAGCAGGAATCCGGAGAGCACGAAGAAGAACCCGACGCCGTTGACGCCCATCGTCGAGTACGGGAAGAGGGCGGGCGTGTGGGCGACGCCGCCGGACGGGCTCGCGCCGGTGAAGTGGTGGGTGAACACGGCGAGCGCGGCGAGGAAACGCAGCCCCGTGAGCGAGTCGAGCCGGTCGGCGCGCGGCACGGACGCGCGGGGTCGGAGGGCGGGCTGCTGCGGGAGCAGGGCGCTGGTCATCACACCCCCCGGAAGACGGCGGGCGCGGGCGCCTGCGGGGCGTGCGGCGGCGCCAGCGGGATGGGCCGCGCGGGAACGAGCCGGCCGGGCGGTCCCGGCCGCGGCGGCGGGACCTCGGCGACGGCGGCCCGGGCGGATTGTCCCGGCACCAGGCGGGCGCCGCAGTCGCCGAGTTCGCCGCGCCGCTGGTGCTTGGCGTGGCGCATGCGGTCGACGCGGGGTTTCGCCCACGCCCGTACGGCGTCGATGCGCTCGATGCCGCCGGGGACGGCGGTGGCGCGGACCCAGTCGCCGCCGTTGTCCTCGCGGTACAGGCGTACGTATCCGGCGTCGGTCAGCCGCTCCGCGGTGAGCCCGGAGCGGCCCGGCCAGGCGGCGTGGACGTGCAGGAGTTCGGGGCGCGCCTCGTTCAGGAGGTAGCCGGTGAGGGCGGCCCTGTCGTGGGCGGCGTAGGCGTCGGCGATGCGCCGGTCGGTGAGCCCGGCGACGTCGACGACCTTCAGCCTGCTGGTGAGGAGGGTGCCGCCCAGGTCGGGCAGGGCGGCGGTGGCGCCGGGGCGCAGGCCGAGCCGGTCGGCGTAGGAGTCGAAGAGGCGGCCGTAGCGGTCGGCGACCCAGCACATGGACAGGGTCGGCTCGGCGGTGAACTCCTTGTCGCGCACGTCCTGTCCGGCCAGCGACAGGGTGAGCGCCCCGCCGAGCGCGCAGGCGACCAGGGCGCGGGCCCGCACCGGCGCGGCGCCCCAGGCGGCGGTGACGGCGAGCGCGGCGACGGCCGAGCCGAGCACCCACACCGGGGTGGCGAACCGGTACAGCGGCATCCAGTCCGGCGCGAGCGCCCCGTACGCGAGGAGGCCGAGCGTGAGCGGCAGGCACAGCAGGCCGAGGACGCGGCGGGCGGGACCGGGCCGGCCGAGGACGAGCCCGGCGCAGCCCGCGCAGAGCAGGACGAGCGCCCAGCCCGCGTACCCGATCAGCTCCCCGACCTTCGCCAGGTCGGCGAGCTCGGGCGGCTGCTGGGCCTTGGCGACGGCGGTGTTGGGCACCCACAGGCCGAAGACGGCGTGCCGCCACAGCAGGAAGAGCCCGTAACCGGCGCCGAACAGCGCGCAGTTGACGGCCGCCGCCCGCAGTGCGCGCGGGCGGCGCAGCAGCAGGACGGCCAGCGGGTAGGCGGCGGCGAGGACGGCGCCGTCGGGGCGGGTGAGCGCGGCGAGCAGGGTGATCCCGGCGGCGGCGCAGGCGCCCTTGAGACCGTCGGCGCGCACGAGGACCAGGGCGAGCGCGGCGGCGCACAGCCCGTACAGGGAGTTCTCCAGGCCGGAGAAGCACCACACCACGTAACTGAGGTTGGCGGCGAGCAGCGCTCCCGTGCCCAGGACCACGATCCAGGCGCGGGACGGGAGGGCCGCGCGGGCCACGCCCGCGACACAGGCGAGGGTGCCGGCGACGCAGAGCAGGGCGAGCGCCTTCGGGAAGAGCGCGAGGTCGCTCACGCCCCACCAGCCGCCCCGGTCGAAGAGGCGCAGGGTCCGCCCGACGAGCAGGAGCAGCAGCCACGCCGGGTTGGAGTACCCCTCGACGGGCGCGGCGCCCGCCTGCTGGACCGGGCCGAGGCCCTCGCCGACGCTGCGGACGTAGGCGAAGGTGACGGCGGCGTCGTCGACGATCCACTGGCCGAGCGAGGCGGCCCGCAGTCCGACGAGCGCGGTGCCGGCGACGACGGCGGCGGGGACGGCCCAGCGCGCGGGCCCCCGGCCCGGCGGGGCACCGGGGCGGCGGGCGGCGGGCACCCGGGGTGCGGACGGGCGGACCCGGGCCGTCCATGCGGTCAGCGCGGTCGCCGTGGGAGGGCGCAGCAAGATCTTCATCCACTGACCAACACCGCAGCGCCCGTTCGGTCACTTGTACTGGCCCACCCGGGTGATCAGGCCCGGGCCCGCAGCAGCTCGCGCACGGGAAGCTGCCGCACGGTGATCCGCAGCTCGCTCGCACCGGGGGTGGCGACGCCGACGCCGTAGGGCCGCATCCGGTGCCGGCGCGGGCGGGGCACCCGGGCCTCCGTCGGCAGCGGCGCGACCGGCACCCGCGGGCTCTCGCCGAGCGCGCTCGCGACCAGCCGCACGCTCCACCGCTCCCAGGGCGCGCCCTTGTGCGGGAACAGTTCGCTCAGCGGCAGCGTGAACCGGACGGCGCTGCCCTCGCCGTCGGCGGCCACCGCCGCGTCGTAGGACTTCACCACCCGCTCGCCGGACCGCTCCAGGGTGGTCTCGGCCCGCACCGTGGCGGGGCCGAAGTCCGCGAGGTCGGTCAGCGAGCTGTGCGCGACGATCTCCAGGCCGGTCTCCGTCAGCCGGGTCTCGGCCGGGGTGAACCGCTGCTCCGCGAACCGGGTGCGGGAGCCCTTGGTGATGTCGAACCACGCGTCGGGCAGCGCGAGTTCGGGATCGCGGAAGCAGGGATAGCCCGCGTAGGCGCGCTCCCCGTCGACGACGACCGGCGGCCCGCCCCCGGCCGCGCTCCTCAACACGCCTTTCATGGCGTCGAGATGCCCCTTGTCGGCGAGGTTGAGCAGCAGCCGCTGCTGCCCCGACAGCTTCTTCAGAGCGTACGGGCTCGCGTACTCGCGGTGCAGCGCGCCGACCCCGTCGCACACCTCCCGCTGCTCGTCGGCGCCGAGCTCCAGGAATTCGGGGCCGATCAGCCGCGCCACCTCCCAGGTGAAGTGCCGCTGGTGGATCCACTCGCGGCCGCGTCCGGGCTCCGACATGCGCCGGGTCAGCTCGAACAGCCGCCGGGTGCCGGTGAGCCGGGCCAGGGCGCGGAAGGAGACGGTGGCGTTGGTCTCGTCGTCGCGGCGCACCGCGAAGTAGTAGTCGTAGTCGGCGAGTACGGTGATCCGCCCGGCCCGGAAGCAGGCCTCCAGGGTGAACGGCTGGTCGCTCAGGACGGGGAGGTCCTCGGGGAACCGCAGCCCGTGCTCCTCGATCAACTCCCGCCGGAACAGCTTGGTGTTGGACAGCGCCCAGGGCAGCGCCGACTCGTACAGGGTCACCTCGTCGCGGCTCTCGCCGTACACGGCCTGCGACACCCAGCGGCCGTTCACGCCGACCATCCGGCCGAGCACGATGTCGGAGCCGAGCCGGTCGGCGGCCTCCACCATGCGCTCCAGCGCCTCGTGGCCCAGGTGGTCGTCGGCGCCGACGAACAGCACGTACCGGCCGCGCGCGAGGCCGAGCGCCCGGTTGCTGGGGACCGCCGGGCCGCCCGAGTTCGCCTGGTGGACGACGGTGAGGACATCGGGGTGCAGCCGGGCGAACCGTTCGAGTTCCGCGCCGCTGCCGTCGGTCGACCCGTCGTCCACGGCGACGATCTCGATGCGGCCGGTCCCGATGCTCTGCTCGACGAGCGAGGTCAGGCACTGCGTGAGGTACGGCATCGTGTTGTAGACGGCGACGACGACACTGACGTCCGGGACACCCGGGCTGTCCGCGGCGTCCGGCGCGCGGCCGGGAATGTTCTGCATGTGGTGCAAACGACGGCGCACGTCAGTCGTTGCACAGTCCATGACGACGACGAACGTTCCCACCACTTCCGTCCGCATCGCCGACGGCGCCCAGGTGCACGAGTCCGCGACCCTCGGATCCGGCACCCGGGTATGGGAGTTGGCGCAGATCCGGGAGGGCGCGAGCCTCGGCGAGGGCTGCGTGGTGGGCCGCGGCGCCTATCTCGGGACGGGCGTGTCCGTCGGCGCGAACGTGAAGATCCAGAACTACGCGCTCGTGTACGAGCCCGCGACCCTGGCCGACGGGGTCTTCGTCGGCCCCGCCGTGGTCCTCACCAACGACCACAACCCCCGCGCCGTCGACCCGCACGGCCGGGCGAAGGGCGCCGCCGACTGGGAGCCGGTCGGGGTGACGGTCGCGGAGGGGGCGTCGCTGGGGGCGCGCTCGGTGTGCGTGGCGCCGGTCCGGATCGGGCGCTGGGCGATGGTCGCGGCGGGCGCGGTCGTGACCCGCGACGTCCCGGACTTCGCGCTCGTCGCGGGCGTGCCCGCGCGGTGGATCGGCTGGGTGGGACGGGCCGGGGAACGGCTCCAGGAGGTCGCGCCCGGCACCTGGCAGTGCCCGCGCACCGGCGCCCGCTACGAGGAGCCCGCACAGGGCCGCCTCACGGAGGCCTGAGCACCGTGACGTACGCTGAACATCCATGGCAATAACCACCGCACTCTGGTCATTCGCCCTGGTCGTGGGGCTCCTCACCCTCACCCCCGGACTCGACACCGCGCTGATCCTGCGCACCTCGGCCCTCGGCCACCGCGGCCGCGCCTGGGGCGTCGTCCTCGGCATCCAGACCGGCACCCTGCTGTGGGGCGCGCTGAGCGCCCTCGGCGTGACGGCCCTGCTGACCGCCTCCCACGTCGCCTACGAGATCCTGCGCTGGGCCGGCGCCGCGTACCTGGTCTGGATGGGCGCGCGGATGCTGTACGCCACGTTCCGCGGACGCCCGGCGCCCGAGGCCACGGAGTCCGGCGCCGCGGCGGGCGCGGACTCGCTGCGCGCCGGCTGGCGGCAGGGCACGCTCACCAATCTCCTCAACCCGAAGATGGGCGCCTTCTACGTCGCGATGCTGCCGCAGTTCGTCCCGGCGGGCTCGAACCACTTCGTGATGGGGCTCGCGCTGGCCGGCGTCCACGTCGCCCTCGGCCTGCTCTGGTCCGCCGTGCTCATCGCCTGCGCCCGCGTGCTGCGCGGCTGGCTGGCACTCCCCCGGGCCCGGCGCACCCTGGACCGGGTGGCCGGGACGGTGATCGCCGGGTTCGGCGTGCGCCTCGCCCTCGGCGACTGACGGTCTACGCGGGTGCCGGGGCGCCCAGCACGATCCGCCGGACGCCCGGCCAGCGCGCCGGGTCGGTGACGCGGCGGCCGTCGACCAGGACCCGGACGCCGGGGAAGTCGGCGACGCCCGTCTCCCGGTACTCGGCGTGGTCGGCCTGCACCACGGCGGCCGTCACCTCCTGGCCCGCGTACGGGGTGAGGCCGAGCGCGGCCAGCTCCTCGTCGGAGTACAGCGGGTCGCTGACGTACGGCACGGCCCCGGCCGAGCGGAGCGCGCCGACCACGCCGAACACCCCGGAGAACGCGGTCTCCTTGACGCCGCCCCGGTAGGCGGCGCCGAGCACCAGTACCCCGGCGCCGGCCAGCTCCCCGTACGCCTCGGCGAGCCGGGTGACGGCGTACCCGGGCATCGCGGCGTTGGCCTCGCGCGCGGCCGCGACGACGCTCGCCCCGGGGTCGTTCCACAGGTACATCCGCGGATACACGGGGATGCAGTGCCCGCCCACCGCGATGCCCGGCTGGTGGATGTGGCTGTAGGGCTGGGAGTTGCAGGCCTCGATGACCTTCAGGACGTCGATCCCGGCGCTGTCCGCGAACCGCGCGAACTGGTTGGCCAGGCCGATGTTCACGTCCCGGTACGTCGTCTCGGCGAGCTTGGCCAGTTCGGCGGCCTCGGCCGAGCCCAGGTCCCAGACGCCGTTGGGACGGGGCAGGTCGTCGCGTACGTCGAAGTCGAGGACGGACTCGTAGAACTCGACGCCCGCGCGGGCGGAGGCCACGTCGACGCCGCCGACCAGCTTCGGATAGCGCCGAAGATCGCTGAACACCCGCCCGGTCAGCACCCGTTCGGGGCTGAACACCAGGCTGAAGTCGCGGCCCGCGCGCAGCCCGGAGATCTCCTCCAGCATCGCCGCCCAGCGGGTACGGGTCGTGCCGACCGGGAGCGTCGTCTCGTAACTGACGAGGGTGCCGGGCCGCAGCCCCTTGGCGACGTCGCGGGTGGCGGCGTCCATCCACTCGAAGTCGGGGGTGCCGTCGGCGTCGACGTACAGCGGGACGACGAGGACCACGGCCTCGGACACCGCGACGGCCGACGCCGTGTCCGTCGTGGCGCTCAGCCTGCCGTCGGCCACCGCCTTCTTCAGGCGGACGTCGAGTTCGTGCTCACCGGGGAAGGGCTCCACCCCGTCGTTCACGAGGGTCACCACCCGCTCGTCGACGTCCGTGCCGAGGACCTCGTGGCCCTTGGCCGCGAACTGGACGGCCAGCGGGAGGCCGATCTTGCCGAGGGCTACTACGCAGATACGCATGACTAGTTGACTCCGATCGGGGACGTGAGCGCGGCCGGCCTGCCGGACACCTCGGGGCACAGCAGGCTCCGGTACACGGCGTCGAGCACCTGGGCCTGCGCCTGCCAGGTCCAGGCGTCCAGCAGGCCCGGGGTGTCGTACGCGGCGCGGTAGCGGTCCGGCGCCGCGAGCGTGGCGCGGACCGCGCGCACGAAGTCGCCGGTGTCCTCGGCGCGGAACACCTCGCCCTGGCCGGTCTCGCGGACCTTGTCGGCCATGGTCCGCACATCGCTGACGACGATGGGCAGCCGGGCGTGCGCGTACTCCATGAACTTGGTGATGAGCGCCAGTTCGTGGTTGGGCCAGTGGTGGATCGGGATGAGGCCGACGTCCGCGCCGGACAGGAAGCCGACGACCTGCCAGTGCGGGACGTACGGCAGGACGTGGACGCGGTCGGCCACGTCCAGCTCGGCGGCCCTGGCCAGCAGCCCCTTCATGTACGAGCTGCGCGCCGTGAGCACCACGAACGCGGCGTGCACGCCCGGCAGTTGTGGCAGCGCCTCGATCACCGTGCGCAGCCCGCGCTGTTCCGCCGGTGCCCCGCTGTAGACGATCAGCGGGACGTCCGCGCCGATCCCGCACAGGGCCCGCAGATCGGGCGCGGGCTCGCCCGGCTCCTCGACGGGGCCCTCGCCGCCGGGGGCGTTGAGGACGACGGCCGGGAGTTCCGGCAGCCGGTGGTCGCGCCGGAGCAGTTCGGCCAGGGTCTCGGAGACGGTGACGACCGCGTCGGCCCGGGCGGCGTACTCCCGCTCGTGGGCGCAGTGCGCGGGCAGCCAGCGGTGTTGCTGGGCGCGGGGCTTGATGCCGGGCAGGTACTCGTGGGCGTCCCACACCAGCTTGACGGTGCGGCCCTCGCCGCGCGCGCGGGCGGCTGCGCGGGCACCGACGCCGATCATCCGGAAGTCGTTGGCGTGGATGAGGTCGGGGCGCAGCCGGTCGACCTCGGGGCCGAACGCGAACTCGTAGTCCCACAAGTACGGTTCGAGCCGGCGCCAGCTGCGCTCGCGCATCACCGCGCGCACGGCGGCGGTCCACATCCGGTCGCCGAGGGTGTCGAGGTGCTTGCGGCGCTCCTGGGCGCGCCTGAGCTGGCCGCGCCGCAGACCGGTCCAGCGCACCAGCAGCTTCGCGGCGAGCCGGCGCAGGAAGAGGCTGCGCCCCTCGGCCGCCCGGCGCACCAGCAGGTCGGCGCGCCAGGCCCTGGCCTGCCGTTCCCGGTAGGCCGCGATGCCGCCGGGGCGGTAGGCCAGCGGATGGCGCACGAAGGCGCGGCGGAACTCGTGGCGGCGGCGGTTCAGGTGGCGCTCCAGCGGCAGGAGCCGCACCTCGGCGTCGCCGAGCATCCAGTGACGCGGCTTCCTGTCCGGCGACTGTCCGAGCAGCGTCACCTGCCAGCCGGCGTCGGCCATGGAGCGGGCCGCCTTCTGTACGCGGGAGTCGCCGTCGACGGCATTGTCGACGAGCATCACCACGCGGCGGCCTCCGTGTACGGGGTTCCCGGCCGGTTCGGGGGCCGTGTCGTGTCGCACGCTCAGTCCTTGTTTCCTCGCTGGGGCGGGGCTGCCCGTTCCAACGACTCCGGTACGGGGCCGCTACGCGGACCGGTGCGGCGTCACCCGGGTGGAGCAGCCCGGAGCGCCGCCCGCGCTCGTTGGACCAAGGTCCCGTCCGGTCCCCGCTCCCGGGAGTCGCCCCCCATGAAGGTCCTCCGGTGTCCGCGACCACGTGACGCCCTGGTTCCCCTGCTGGTCCCCGTCGTCTATGTCCTGCTCCAGCTGACCGTGGGCACCGCGCCCACGGTCTGGCCCGACACCACGCGGTACGCCCGCGCCGCCGAGCAGCACCTGGGCGCCGGACGGGCCGACGCCTACGCCGCCGCGCTCGCCCCGTTCTGCGCGGACCGGGCGGAGCGTGCGGCGCGGGAGGCGGCGCTGCGGCCCCGCCCGCCGGAGCCGGTGTCCTTCCGCGCGGCGCGCGAGGCGGCGTGCCTGCGCGAGCACGGCCGGGCCGGGGACGTCACCACCCTCGATCCCCGGTACCAGTCGGTCTTCGAGAGCCGCTGGGCGTACCCGTGGACGCTCGTGCCGTTCGCCGCCGGGTTCGGCCTCGCGGACGGGCTGCGGGCGCACGGTCTTGTGACGGCGGCGGGCTGTGCGCTGCTGGCGTTCGGCCTGCTGCGGGCGGCGGGCCTCGGCAGACGGGCCGCCTGCGCCGGTCAGGTCGCCCTGCTGGCAACGCCGTTGGGCTGGTGGTCGCTTCAGCCCCTCACCGAAGGGCTCGTCCTGGCGTCTGTCCTGGCGGCGCTGTGGGGCGCGGTCGGACTGGTCCGGGGCAGGGCGGGACGGCTTCCGTACGGCCTGCTCCTGGCGGGCGCTCTCGCAGGGTGTTTCCTGGTCCGCTACTCGACGGCGCTGCCGCTGTGCGCGGCCCTCACCGCGGCGCCGGCGGCGCACGGCGCGGCCCGGGTCCGCACGGGCCGGCCCGCCGCCGGTTCCTGGTGGGCCGCGGGCATCGCCGCGGCGGGGCTCTGCCTGACCGCCGGGGCCGTGTCCCTGCTCGCCCTCCCGACCTCCGAGGTCACACTCCAGGACACCTTCACCGTGCACTTCACCAGCGCCCCGGTCCCGGACCCGTGGTCACGCCTGTGGGACCTCAACTCGGCTTTCTGGCACCAGTGGTGGGCCGATCAGGCGGCCCAGCCGACCTACCTCGCCCTCACCGCGACGGCCGCCTGGTCCCTCCACCGCCGCTCCCCCGCCCTGGGACTCCTCACCTGCGCCGTCGCCCTGGTCGGCTTCGCCCAGATCGCAGCCCACCCCCTGGCCGGGGAGTCGGACCGCCTGGGCGTACTGATGTGGCTGCCCGCCGCACTGGGTCTGCCGTTCCTCCCGGCGGCGCTACGGGGACCCCGACCGGTACCGGTCCCACATCACCGGATGGAGCAGCGCGCAGCGCACGCTCCAGGGGCGCGGGGAACTGCGCGACCAGCCCCCACCGGCCCGCGCCCGACCGACAACCCCGACCGCCCCCGGCGACGGGTCACGTCCCCGCCGTCTCCCGCCGAGCGCCCGGCAGCCGAACAGACCCCCGGTCCCGGGCCGACTCGAGAACAGCCGCGGCGACAGACACCGTCCGCAACCCCTCCCGCAACGTGACGATGCCGTTAGACGCATCGTTGCCCGCCACCGCGTCCCGGAACCGCTCGTGCTCCACGAGCAACGGCTCCCGCTTGGCGGTCGCGTACCGGATCATGTCCCCCTCACTCACCCCGCGGAACGCCCGCAACGCCTCCCACTCGGTGGTGACGGCGCCGTTGGCGTAGTACGTCAGGTCCGCGGTGAGCGTGTCCGCGACGAAGCAGCCGCGCTCCCCCGTCACGGCCGTGAAGCGCTCCTTGAGCGGGCTGAGCCAGTTGACGAGGTGGCTGACGAGGGTGCCGTCGGTGAGGTCTCCGGTGACGGTGACCATGTCCTCGTGCTCGCGGCCGCTCTTGCTGAGGGTGCGGGCCGACACCGACGCGTAGTCCTGGCCCGTCACCCAGCCGGTGAGGTCGATGTCGTGCGTGGCCAGGTCCTTCACCACGCCCACGTCGGCGATGCGGTGCGGGAAGGGTCCCTGGCGGCGGGTGACGACCTGGAAGACCTCGCCGAGATCTCCTGCCTCCAGGCGGGAGCGGAGGCTCTGTAGCGCCGGGTTGAAGCGCTCGATGTGCCCGACGCCCGCGACCAGGCCCTGCGCCTCGAACGCGTCGACCAGCCTGCGGGCCGCGACCACCGAGTGCGCGAGCGGCTTCTCGATCAGGGCGCAGACGCCGTGCGCGGCGAGGGTCATGCCGACCTCTTCGTGCAGGGCGGTCGGGCAGGCGACGACCGCGTAGTCGGGTCGCAGCGCGAGGAGTTCGTCGAGCGTCGGCACGACCGGGGTGCCGTCGGCGAGGGTGCCGCCCGCCGGGTCCACCGCTCCGACGAGGTCCACCCCGCCGAGGAGACCCAGGACGCGGGCGTGGTTGCGGCCCATGGCGCCGAGGCCGACGAGTCCGGCGCGCAGCCGGGTGCCGCCCATCACAGGCTCCCGGCAACGGAGTTGACGGCGTC
Source organism: Streptomyces sp. NPDC057694 (assembly GCF_042799415.1). Classification (NCBI taxonomy): domain Bacteria; kingdom Bacillati; phylum Actinomycetota; class Actinomycetes; order Kitasatosporales; family Streptomycetaceae; genus Streptomyces; species Streptomyces sp. NPDC057694. Next base: position 59,057 of record NZ_JBHVIX010000007.1, on the reverse strand, counting down.
CGCAATGTGCTCGATCTCGCGGTCGGTGACCCCGGGGTGCACCGGCAGCGACAGCACCTCGGCGGCGGCCCGGTCGGTCTCGGGGAGCCGGTCGCCGGTGCTGAAAGGGGCGAGGCGGTGGATGGGGGTGGGGTAGTAGGCGGCGCTGCCCACGCCCCGCGCGGCCAGCTCCTCCTTGAACCGGTCCCGCTCCGGCACCCGCAGCGTGTACTGGTGGTAGACGTGCCGGGCGCCGTCGGCGACGTACGGCGTGGTCACCGCGCCGACGGTGATGAGCGCGTCGAGCCGCTTGGCGTTGGTGCGCCGCCGCTCGGTCCACTCCCCCAGTCGGCCGAGCTGGACGCGCCCGACGGCGGCGTTCACGTCGGTCATCCGCATGTTGGCGCCGACGATCTCGTTGTCGTACTGCCGCTCCATGCCCTGGTTGCGCAACAGGCGCAGGGTGCGGGCGAGTTCGGGGTCGGCCGTGGTGATCATGCCGCCTTCGAGGGCGTGCATGTTCTTGGTCGGGTAGAAGCTGAAGCAGCCCGCGACGCCGTGCGCGCCGGCCGGGCGAGCGTGCAGGGTCGCGCCGTGCGCCTGGCAGGCGTCCTCGACGAGGGCGAGGCCGTGCCGCTCGGCGAGCGGGGTCAGACGGTCCATCGCGGCAGGGTGGCCGTAGAGGTGGACCGGCATGATCGCCGCCGTGCGCGGGCCGACCAGCGCGGCGACCGCGTCCGGGTCGACGCAGTACGTGCGCGGGTCGATGTCGGCGAAGACGGGTTCGGCCCCGACCAGGCGGACGGCGTTGGCGGTCGCGGCGAAGGAGAAGGAGGGGACGATCACCTCGTCGCCGCCGCCGACACCGAGCGCGAGCAGCGTCAACTGCAGTGCGGACGTCCCGGAGTTGACCGCGACGCAGGCCCGCCCCTCGACCAGCTCGGCGAACTCCTCCTCGAAGGCGGCCACTTCGGGCCCCTGGACGACACGGCCGGTGCGCAGGACGCGCACGGCCGCCTCGATCTCGGCCTCCCCGATGACGGGGCGTGCGGGCGGGATCGGTGCGGGACCCCCACTCGTGGACATCACTGACATCACTCCGTCCGGAGATGACAACTTGGCGCGAGGTCAACTCCTCCGGGCCGACCGGAGTTTTCCGGCGCTTTACGCAATCACCCCATCGGCTGAAGTGTCGGATAAGGCGACTTCCGGGGGCTCCCGGGCGCGTCCCGGACCGCCGGGCACCCCGGCGCCGCGCCGCCCACCCGCTCGTACAACCGCACCGTGCCGCTCTGCCGCCGGCCCTGGCGCACCGGCCTGAAGTCCTTGCGCAGCACGTCGAGTTTGGCCGTGTCGGCGGCGGTGCGCGAGCGCCAGCCCGGGCGGGCCGCCTCCGCGTCGAAGTAGACCCACAGGCGGGGCAGACAGGCCATCCGGGCGCGCAGCGCGGCGGCGCCGACATCGCGGCCGTAGAGGGTTCCGGAGCGGGCGCCCGAGGTCAGCAGGGACACGTCCCGGGTGCCGGCGACGGACGCCGGGTAGGCCTCGGCGTACTTGCGGCCGGTCTTGGGGACGTACAACAGCGGTTCGCCCGGCTTCAGTTCGGCGCTGAGCATGCGGGCCACCGAGCCGAGGTCGTCGCGGCGGGCGTGTGTCGAGCGCTGGTGCTCCTGGAGCGGGAGCTGGGCGAGGAAGGCGACCGCGATCAGGCCGAGACCCGCGAGCGCCGGGGCGGTAGCGGCGGGTGCCAGGCGGGGCACCCGGGACACGAGCGCCTCGGCGCCGGCCGCCACGAGGAGCGGCACCCCGGCGAAGGCGAAGAACGCGTAGCGCGGCGCGTACAGGGGGTGCCACTGGGAGAGCGCCAGCAGGATCAGCGGCGGCAGCAGCGCCAGCGGGAGCGCGGTCCCGACCAGGCCGGGCGCCCCCTTGGCGGCGCGGGCCGGCGGGCGGGAGACGGCGACCGCGATCAGGGCGAGGGTCGCCGCGTACAGCAGTCCGTGCCCGCCGGCCGCCATCCGCAGCAGCGCCTCGGCGTCGGCGCGGCCGGGCCGCCTGATCCAGCCGACCTGGGCGCTCTGCCCCCGGGTCACGAGGGCCAGGGGCAGCAGCGAGACGGTGGCGGCCGCGGCGGCGCCGCCCCAGCCGCGCCACACACGTCGGGGCACCCGGGTCACGGCCAGGGTCACGGCGTGCGCGGGGATCACGAGGATCGCGAACTCGTGCAGCCAGGCGGTCAGGGCGACGGCCGCCGCGTACGCGGTCCAGGCCCGCCCCGACGGCTCCCGCACCGCCCGTACGCACAGCAGCGTCGCGGCCGCGGCGCCGGCCGCGACGAGCGCGTAGGACCGGCCCTCCTGCGCGTAGTACTGGGTGAACGGCGCGACGGCGTACAGCAGTCCGGCCCACAGTCCGGTCCTGGGGCGGACCAGGCGGGTGCCGACGGCGGCGACCAGACTCGCCGCCGCGGCGGCGCCGCACACCGACGGCAGCCGGAGCAGCACCTCGCCCGGGTACAGCGGCAGCAGGAAGTGCATGAGCAGGTAGTACAGGCCGTGCACGGCGTCGATCGTGCCCAGCAGCTGCCACAGCTGCGGGAGGGTACGGGAGGCGGCCATGACGGTGGCCGCCTCGTCGCGCCACATCGTCCCCCGGTCGAGGCCCCACAGTCCGAGGACGAGCGCCACGGCTCCGGGGACGGCGACGGCCAGGGCCCGGGCGCGCGCCGGCCCGGGGTGCGTGATCAGCGACATGTGCCGAGCTTGTACGACAGGCCGACTAATCAGGACGATAGTGGGGCATGTGCCGCACAACGTCACCCGTTCCTACGCGACCGGCGCCGGGCCGCCCGTCGGATTACTCGACGACGAGCTGCACGTCGATGTTGCCGCGCGTCGCGTTCGAGTACGGGCAGACCTGGTGGGCCTGCTCGACGAGCTTGCGGCCCGTCTCGGCGTCGACGGTGTCCGGCAGCTCCACGCGGAGCACGACCGCGAGACCGAAGCCCTCGCCCTGCTTGCCGATGGAGACCTCGGCGGTGACGGCGGCGTCGGTGACGTCCACCTTGGCGCTGCGGCCGACCAGGCCGAGCGCGCTGCCGAAACAGGCGGCGTAACCGGCGGCGAAGAGCTGCTCGGGGTTCGAGCCCTCGCCGCTGCCGCCCATCGCGGTGGGCATGCCGAGCTGGAGGTCGATGACACCGTCCGAGGAGACGGCGCGGCCTTCGCGACCGTGGGTGGCGGTGGCGACAGCGGTGTAGATGGCGTCCATGAGGGGCCTGCCCTTCGAGATGCTTCCAGCGGTTCCGGGTTTCTTACGTGCTCAAGTAGAGCACGCAATTCAATTGTGCACAACTGAATCGCCCGAGGGATTACCCTGGAGCCATGACCCAGCGCGACGAGTACCTCCGCCTAGACCGGCAGATCTGCTTCTCGCTGAACGCCGCGGCGCGCGCGTTCGGCGGCGTCTACCGCGTCCTCCTCAAGGACCTGGGCCTCACCTATCCCCAGTACCTGGTGATGCTCGCGCTCTGGGAGGCCGACGGCGCCGGGCTCCCCGTCAAGCGGCTCGGCGAGCGGCTGCGGCTCGACTCGGGGACCCTCTCGCCGCTGCTCAAGCGCCTGGAGGCGAGCGGGCTCGTGCGCCGGGAGCGCAGCGCGCGGGACGAGCGTTCGGTGGTCGTCACCCTCACCGCGGCGGGCGTGGTGCTCAAGGAGCGGGCGGCCGAGGTGCCGCGGGCGATCGGCGCGGCGACCGGGTTCGACCTGGCCGAGCTGGACGACCTGAGAGCACGGCTCAACCGGCTGACCGAGGCGCTGGACAGCGCGGACATCAAGACCTTGAGCTCTGCGGACGGCGCGGACATTTAGGGATGCCCCGGTCGGGACATACGCTCCCGAACCGTGACACTCGACACCAGGCCGAGCATCCCGGCCCCCGTCTTCGCCACCTGGGTCCGCCCGGGCCCGCTGGCCCGCGCCGCCCTCCCCGCCACCTGGCTCGCCACCCGCGCCGCGATGGTCCTGCTCCTCGCGTGGGACGGACTCGGCACCGGCGGTGTGGCCAGGGAGGCGCACGGGCTCTACGCCCACTGGTACGCGACCCTCGCCCGGGGCGCGTTCCCGTCCGGCGACCCGCTGTGGCAGTACCCGCCGGGCGCGGGCCCGGTGCTCCTCGCGCCCGGGCTGCTCCCCTGGCTCACGTACTTCCAGGCGTTCGTGACGCTCACCCTCGCCGCGGACGCGCTCATCACGTTCGCCCTGGCGCGCGGCGGACGCGAGCCGCGCGGCGCCTGGCTGTGGGTGGCGGGGCTGCCGCTGCTCCTGCACATCCCGCTGGCCCGCTTCGACGTCCAGGTCACCGCCCTCGCCGTACTGGCCCTCCTCGCCCTGCCGTCGAGGGGTCGCTCGCCGCGCACCGCGGGATTCCTCGCGGCGCTCGGCACCCTGGTGAAGGTCTGGCCGGCGCTGACCCTGCTGGGCGTGGAGCGCGGACGCTCGGCGAAGGAGGCGTGGACGGCGGCCGTCGCGTCCGGGGCCGCGATGCTCCTCGTCCTGACGCTCGCCTTCGACGCGCCACTGTCGTTCCTGCGTGGGCAGAGCGGGCGCGGGGTGCAGATCGAGTCACTTGGCGGAACCGCGCTGATGATCGCGCGTCGCTTCGGGTGGCCGGGCCGGGTCCGCTACCAGTACGGGGCGTTCGAGGTGGTCGGTCCGCACGTCGAACTGGTCGCGGCCGCCGCCCTCGCGCTCACCGTCGCGGCGTTCGGGGTGCTGTTGTGGTGGCGGACGCGGGCCCGCGAGTGGTCCGAGGCGACGCCGTACGACGCGGCGCTGTGCGCCGTCCTGATGTTCACCGTCACCAGCCGCGTGATCAGCCCGCAGTACCTGGTCTGGCTGCTCGGCCTCACCGCCGTCTGCCTCACCTCGCGGTACACCACTCAGGCCAGGGTGGCCCCGCTGATCCTCGCGGCGGCGGCCCTCAGTTCGCTCACCTACCCGGTGCTCTACGCCGATGTGCTGGCCGGAACCTGGACGGGCTGCGCGGTGACGGGAGCGCGCAACGCCCTTCTCCTCGGAGGGGTTTTCGTCTCGTTCCGTTCCCTCCGGAGGGGAACAGGGAGGTAAAAATTCCGGCTTACCAGACATTTACCAATAACACCTAAGATTCTGCTGTGAAGATCTCGCCACCTCCCGCGGTCACGGTCGTCGTGATCGGTTTCGACGATGTCTCCCATGTCGCCGACGCGGTGCGCTCGGCCCTCGCCCAGGGGCCCGCGGTGACCGAGGTCATCGCGGTCGACGACTGCTCGACGGACGGCAGCGGCGCGCTGCTACACGAACTGGCCACCCACGAGCGGCGCCTGACGGTCGTGCACCGCGAGCACAACAGCGGCGGCTGCGGCACCCCGCGCAACGACGGGCTGGCGCGCGCCTCCTCCCCGTACGTGATGTTCCTGGACAGCGACGACGAGCTGCCGCCGGGCGCCGTGGACGCGCTGCTCGGCGCGGCCCGGCGGCACGGCGCCGAGGTCGCCGCCGGACTGTGCGTACGGCGCGAACTGCCGTCCGGGCGCGAGACACCCTGGCAGCCGGAGCTGTACGCGGAGCCGTCCGTCGTCACGCACCCCGCGCGCCGCAGACGCCTCGTGCACGACACGCTCTGCGTCAACAAGCTGTACCGCACGGACTTCCTGCGCGGGCACGGCATCCGCTTCCCCGACGGGCGGTTCGTCTACGAGGACTTCGTGTTCACGGCCCGGGTGCTGGCCGCCGGGCCGCGCATGGCGCTCGTCCCCGACCCGGTCTACGTGTGGCACGTGCGCCGCAGCGCCGACCGGCTCTCCCTCTCCCTCGACCGGGCCCGCATCGACAACTGGCAGGCCCGGCTCGACGCCCACCGCACGGCCGTCGACATCCTGCTCGGCGCGGAGCAGAAGCGGCTCGCGCGGGCGGCCCGGGCCCACTTCCTCGACCACTCGCTGCGGATGTACGCGCGTGAACTCGATCTGCGCGACCCCGAGTACCGCACCGAGTGGTGGACCAGGACCCGCACGTACCTGAAGACCTTCGACACCGCCGACTTCGAGCTGGCGCCCGCGCCGGGGCGGGTCGTCGGCCGGATCGTGCAGGCCACCGAGGAGCCGTGCGATCTGCCCCGCGTCAAGGAACTCGCCGCCCGCCCGGCCCGTCTCCTGCCGCCGTACGCGTACGCGCCCGACGGCACCCCCGCCTGGTCAGCGGAGCTGCCGCAGGTCACCCTCGACCATCTGCTGCACCGGCCCGTCCACCTGCTCCCGGTCGCCGTCGAGGGCGAACTGCGTCCAGGGCCCCGCGGCACCCGGCTGTCGCTGGTCATGCACGAGCTGTACGGGCGGGTCGCCGACGCCGGGCCGCGGATGATGGACGTGGAACTCGTCGACCGGGAGTGCGGCGGCGTCGTCCAGCGCCGCACCGCCGCCGTCACCGCGCAGCCGGAGCAGCAGTGGGCGGCGACGGTCCCGCTCGACCTCTCCGCGCTCGGCCGGGCCGGCACCTGGGACATCCGGATCCGGCTGCACTTCGCCGACGGCAGCCACCGCGACACCACCGCGCACGCCGTGAACCGCCCGGACCTGCTGCGCCGCGTCGCCGTCCCGAGCCGCCGCCACGGCGTCCTGCTCGCACAGCCGTACGCCACCCACTCGGGCGCCCTCGCCCTGCGCACGGCGCCGGGACTGCGCGGGGTGGTGTCGGTGGTACGGCGCAGGGCGGGCCGCCTGCTTCACTGACGTCCACTGCGTTCTTCGCGTTCTCTGCACGAGGGGATCTCTCCGACATGACCTGGCTGATCACCGGCGGGGCCGGCTACATCGGTGCCCACGTGGTGCACGCGCTGCGCGCGGCGGGCGAGCAGGCGCTCGTCTACGACGACCTGTCCACGGGCATCGCCGGCCGGGTGCCGGCCGGCGTGGAGCTGGTGGTCGGTTCGACCCTGGACCGCGCGCTGCTGGAGCGCACCCTCGCCGGCCGTTCCGTCACCGGTGTCATCCACCTCGCGGCGAAGAAGCAGGTCGGCGAGTCGGTGGCGCGGCCGCTGCACTACTACCGGGAGAACGTGGAGGGGCTGCGGGTGCTGCTCGACGCGGTGACGGAGGCCGGGGTCCGCGCGTTCGTGTTCTCCTCGTCGGCGGCCGTGTACGGCATGCCGGATGTCGAGCTGGTCACCGAGGACACCCCGTGCCTGCCGGTGTCGCCGTACGGGGAGACGAAGCTCGCCGGTGAGTGGCTGGTCCGGGCGACGGGCCGGGCCACGGGCCTCGCCACGGCCTCCCTGCGCTACTTCAACGTGGCGGGCGCCGCCTCGCCCGCGCTCGCCGACACCGGGGTCTACAACATCGTCCCGATGGTCCTGGAGCGGCTGACCGCCGGGGACGCTCCGCGCATCTTCGGCGCCGACTATCCGACGCCGGACGGCACCTGCGTCCGCGACTACATCCATGTCGCCGATCTCGCCGAGGCCCATGTCGCCATCGCCCAGCGGCTCGCGGGGGCGGCGCCCGGCACCGACCTCACGCTCAACATCGGGCGCGGGGTGGGCGTTTCGGTGCGCGAGATGATCGACACCATCGCCCGCGAGACGGGCCTGGACGTGCCCGCGACCGTCCACGACCGCCGCCCCGGCGATCCGCCCCGCGTGGTCGCCTCCGCGGACCGGATCGCCGCCGAACTGGGCTGGTCGGCGAAGCGGGACGTCGCGGAGATGGTGTCCTCGGCGTGGGCGGGGTGGCCGCACACCTGAGCCGGTCCGGCCGGCACGGCTCTCGTCCTGGCTATCCGGGAGACAGCCCCTGGGCGCGCTGAGGTGTGGCCGTGCCGTCGGTCAGGTCCCAGACGTCGTCGGCCAGGTCCAGGAGGCGGGTGTCGTGGGTCGCGACGAGGGCCGTCACGCCCTCGCTGTCGACCACGGCCCGCAGCAGCTCCATGACGGCCACGCCGGTGTGCGCGTCGAGCTGGCCGGTCGGCTCGTCGGCGATGAGCAGCGCGGGGCGGTTGGCCAGCGCCCGCGCCACGGCCACTCGCTGCTGCTGCCCTCCGGACAGCTCGTCCGGGCGCTGCTTGGCGTGGTCGGCCAGGCCGACGAGGCCCAGGAGGACCCGGACCCGCTCGTCGCGCTCCTCGCGCGGCAGGTTGCGCAGCCGCAGCGGTACGCCGACGTTCTCGGCCGCCGTGAGCACGGGAAGCAGCCCGAAGCCCTGGAAGACGAACCCGATCCGGTCCCGGCGCAGTTCGCGCAGCCGCGCCTCCGGCAGCCCGGAGAGATCGGCCCCGTCCAGGAGCACCCGGCCCCGGTCCGGCCGGTCGAGGCCGCCGACGATGTTCAGCAGGGTCGTCTTGCCCGCGCCCGAGCGCCCGCGGACCGCGGTCAGCCGCCCGCTCCGGGCCGTCAGCGACACCCCTCTCAGCGCGTGCACCTCTGACCGCCCGCGCCCGTAACTGCGGTGCACGTCCTCCACCCGCACCATCGGCTCCGAGGCGTCGGGCCCGACAGCCGTCCGCACCGTTCCGTGTTCCGCCCTGTGCTCCGTCATCGCCCCACCCCGTCGCGGCCGTCGCCTTCCGCCCGGCGGGCGCCCGTGCGCCCGTCACCGGACGGGCGGTCACCCTATGCGGACGCGCCGTCCGGGACAACGCCCGCCCATCGGCCGCCCGATCGTCCGGACGGGCGGGGGTTATGATCCTCGCGCTCCGTATCGAACTGCCGTCCGGGGAACGGTGGTCGGCGGTGCGACGACTGGACGGGGGCGGTCCGCGTGCTGGCCTGGGGAGTACGGCGCGTCCTCGCGCATCGGCTGCCGATCCTGGCCGCCGTGCTCGCGGTGACGCTCGCGGCCACCGTGCTCACCGCCCTGGCCGCCTTCTCGACCGCCGCCGGTGACGTCGCCCTGCGCCGCACGCTCGCCGCCCCCGACCACCGCGTCGACACCGCGCTGACGGTCACCGCCGACGTCCCCGACGGCGAGCGGAGCGCGGCCCGCGCCACCGTCGCCCGGCAGGCCCGCGCCGCGTTCGCCGGGCTGCCCGCCACCGTCCGGGAGAGCGAGCGCTCCGTCACGTACGCGCTGCCCGGCGGCGACCGAGACCACCCGGACCTCGCCCGGCTCGCCACCCTCGACACCGACCGGGTGCGCCTCGTCTCCGGCCGGCTGCCTTCAGGGGGCAGCGGCGACGGCGTCCCCGTGGCCGTCCCCCGGATCGCCGCCGAACGCCTCGGCCTCCGCGTCGGCGACACCCTGGCCCTCACCGGCCGCCTGGACTCCCGCGCCCTGCGGGTCACCGTCACCGGCGTGTACGAGGCACGGGACACCGCCGATCCGTACTGGCGGCTCGACCCGCTGGGCGGGCGCGGCGCGGCCACCGTCTCCTTCACCACGTACGGGCCGCTGCTCGCCCCCGCCACCGCCTTCGGCTCGGGCCGGGTCGGCACCGACAGCACCGCGTGGAGCGTCACCGCCGACACCCGCCGGCTGACCGTCGCCGACGCGGACGACCTGCGCACCCAGGTGGTCCGGGCCCGCGCGGCGCTGCGCAAGGCGCCCGCGCTGGGCGGCGCCGCCCAGGTCACGACCGGGCTGCCCGCCCTCCTCGACGAGGCGGCGACGGCCCGTTCGGTGGCCGCGACCTCGCTGCTGACCGCCGCCGTGCACCTCGTCGTCCTGGCCCTGGGCGTCCTGCTGCTCGTCGCCCGGCTGCTGCGCGAGCGGCGCACCGCGGAGACGGTCCTGCTGCGCGCCCGGGGCGCCTCCACCCGCCGGCTGGCCGCCGTCGCCGCCGTCGAGGCGGTGTGCCTGGCGCTGCCCGCGGCGGCCGTCGCCGTGCTCGCCGCGCGTCCGCTGGCCGGTCTGTTCGCCGCCGACGCCGCGCACGCCCCGCTCACCCTGCCCGTCGTCCTCGTCGCGGCCGGGACCGCGCTCGCCGGAGCGGCCGTCGTCCTCGGCACCGCCACCCCGGCCCGGGACGAGAGCGCGAGCGGGCGGGCCCGCGCCCTGCCCGGGCCCGTGCGGGCCGGAGCGGACGTCGCCCTGGCCGTCCTCGCCGCCGCGGCCTGGCTCCCGCTGCGCTCCGGCGACCGGCTCACCCCCGTCGCCGCGTTCGCCCCGGCCCTCACCCTCCTCGCCGGCACCGTGCTCATGCTGCGGCTCCTGCCGTGGGCGGCACGCGCCGCCGAGCACCTCGCGGCCCGGCGCCGCGGTGCCGGGGCCGCCCTCGCCGGACGGCAGTTCGCCCGGCGCCCGGCCGTCGCCACCGCCCCCGTCCTGCTGCTCGCCCTCGCCGTCGCCACCGGGCTGCTCGCCGCCGGGCAGAACGCCTCGTGGCGCACCTCGCAGCACGACCAGGCCGACCAGACGGCCGGCGCGCCGCTGCGCCTCGACGACCCGCGCCCGAGCGGCCCGGGGCAGAGCGGCCGCGTCGACGGCGTACGGGGCCTGCGGGCCGTGGCGCCCGTGCACCGCGCCGACACCGACCTCTCCGGCGGCGCCCGGGCCACCGTCCTCGCCGCGGACACCGCCGCCCTGCGCTCCGTCGTCCTGCCGGGGCCCGGCTCCGCCGACACCGCGCTCGCCCCGCTCACCCGCGCCCGGCCCGCCGCCGACGGCCCCCGCGTGACCCTCCCGAAGGACGCCCGCGCGCTCCTGATCGACGCCAGGACGGGGTCGCGGGGAGATCGGGCCCCTGCCGGGCGGGTGAGCGTGCTCGTCACCGACCGGCACGGCACCGCCTACCGGCTCGCCGCGGGCGAACTGCCCGCCGACGGCCGCACCCACCGGCTCCACGTCGCGCTCGACACCAGCGCGGACTCCGCGCGCTTCACCCCCGCGGGCCCGCTGACCGTCGCCGAGATCGGCCTCGAAAGTGCCGTGCCGGTCCACGGCGGGACCGCCGTCCTGCGCATCGGCGCGCTGCTCACCACAGGTGCGGGCGACCAGCCCCGTGCCCTGAACCTGCCCGCGGGACAGACCTGGAGCGCCGAGTCCACCGTGACCCGCGGCACGCTCGACGATCCGGCCCGCTCCCTGCGTCCGAAGGCCGCCGGGGACGCGGTGACGCTCTCCTACCCGACCGGGTCGGACGACCTCGGCGACGCCACTCTCACCGTGCGGCTGCGCCCCGGCGAACGGCCGCACGCCCCCGCCGCCCTGCCCGCCCTCGCCACCGACGCGTACCTGCGGGCCACCGGCGCCCACGCCGGAGACACCGTCGACGTCACGCTCTCCGGCGAGTCGCTGCGGGTCAGGATCGCCGCCACCGCGCCCACCTTCCCGACCACCGGCACCAAGGGCGCGCTCGTCGTCGACCTCGCCGCCACCGAGGCCTGGCTGGCCGCCCACGACCGCGACCCGCTCACCCCGACCGAGTGGTGGGCGGCGCCCGGGGCGGGACATACGGAACAGGCCGCCGCGAGCCTGCGGGCCACCGTCCCCGGTGCCACCGTGACCGTCCGCGACGAGGTCGCCGCGCGACTGCTCGCCGATCCGCTCAACGGCGGTGTGCGGGGCGCTCTGTGGGCCACGGCCGCCGCCGCGGTCGTCCTCGCGGCGCTCGGTCTCGCGGCGGCCGGCGCGGGCACCGCCCGGGTCCGCCGCCCGGAGTTCGCCGTGCTGAGCGCCCTCGGCGCACCACGCCGGCTGCCCCTGCTGCTGGTCGTCGCCGAGAACGCCGCGCACCTGGTGACCGGCCTGGTCACCGGCACCGTCCTCGGCGTGCTGCTGGTCCACGCCGTGGTCCCGTACACCGTCCGTACCGCCACCGGCGCACGGCCCGTGCCGACGGCGGTCACGGATCTGCCCGTCGCCCATGTCCTCGTCCTGCTCGCCGCCGTGGCCGCGGTCCCCGTCGTCGTCACCGCCCTGCTCGCCCGCCACGCGGCCCGCACCCCGGCGGGCGCCGGAACGGAGCCCGCATGACCGTGCACCGCGCAACAGAAAGCGGCACCACCGCGCCGCGCCCGGCGCGCGGGCACCGGGTCCCCGCGCCCTGGCTGCGGACCCGGTTGCGGGCCGCGCCGCGGGCGGCCCTCGCGCTCGCCGCGCTCGTCGGCGTGGTCGCCTTCCTCGCCGCGGGGCTGCCGCGCGCCGACGACACGGTCACGGCCCGGGCGCTGCGCTCCACCCTCGACACGGCCGGCCCCTCGCGCACCGCCATCGAACTGACCGCACCGCAGCCGTCGTTGGCGCTCTCGCCGCGGGACCGCGCGGCCGCCGTCGCCCCGGCCGCGCTCGCCCGGGTGACGAAGCGGGCCGCCGGACTGTTCCCCGCGCCGCTGGCCGCCGACCCGGGCAGCGCCGTCACCGAGGTCCGCACCACCGACCAGCTCGTCGGCACCGACCCCGGCCTGCCCCGACCGGAGGCCGTGCCGCCGCAGTTCAGCGTGCACGCGCTGAGCGGCCTCGCCGAGCACGCCCGGGCGGCGTCCGGCCGGCTGCCGCGCGCGCCCCGCGACGCCACGGAGAACACCCGCACCGCAGAGGCCGCCGTCACCGAGGCCACCGCGCAGGCCCTGCACCTGCGCGTCGGCAGCACGGTGCACACCGCCCACGCGAACGGCGCCCCGGGCCCGGTGTTCACCATCAGCGGCATCCTGCGCGCGCTCGAACCGGACAGCCCGTACTGGTCGGCCGATCCGCAGCTGCGCACCCCCGGCCTCGCCGCCACCAGCGGCAAGCCGCCGTCGCTGTACTGGTCCGCCGCGCTGCTGCTGCCCGCGGAGGCCGCGCCCGTGCTGCTCGGCACCCAGACCCAGCCGGAACTGGTCTGGCGCTTCGCCCCCGACACCGACGGGCTGACCGGCGCCGACGCCGACGGACTCGTCCGCGCCACCGCGTCGATGCAGAACGGCCCCGCCGCCCTGCGGCTGCGCTCGGTCGCGGGGCCCACCGCCGCCGTCACCACCGGGCTCGGCGCCGTCGTCACCGACCACACCCAACTGCGCGACACGCTGCGCCCGCTGGTCACGGCGGGCCTCACCGGAGCCGCCGCCGTCGCCGCCCTCGTACTGATCGCCGCGGCCGCCGTGCTCACCCGCCGCCGCGCCCCCGAACTGGCGCTGCTGCGCGCCCGGGGCGCCGGTCTGGCCTCGCTGGCCGCCCGCACCGCCGCCGAGACGGCCGTGTGCGCGCTGCCCGCGGCGGCCCTCGGGCTGCTGCTCGCCCGGCTGGCGCTGCCCGAAGGGCGCGACGCCCCGGCCGCGCTCGCCGTGGCGGCCGCCGCCGGGCTCGTCTGCGCGGTGCCGCCCCTGCTCGTCCTCGCCGGTCACCGGGTGCCGCGCGTGCACGACGAGCGGGAGGACATCGCCGACGTCCGCCCGGGCCGCCGCCGGCTGGTCGTCGAGGCGACGGCCGTGCTGCTCACGGCCGGCTCGCTCGTGGCCCTGCGCACCACCGGCGCGGACTCGACGGCCGCGATCGCCGTCGCGCCGGTACTCACCGCGCTGCTCGGCGCGCTGCTGCTGCTGCGTCTGACACCGCCGCTGCTGCGCCGTGCCGCCCGGTCCGCGGCCCGGCTGCGCGGCTCCGTGGTGTTCCTCGCGCTGGCCAGGGCCGGGCGCGCGCCCGCCGCCACCGCCTTCCCGCTCTGCGCCCTCGTGATCGCCCTGACCACGGCCGCGTTCGGCGGATCGGTCCTGGCCGGCACGACCGACGCCCGGGACCGGGCCGCGGTGCTCGTCACCGGCTCCGACGCCCGCGTCGACGTCCTGGGCGGGGGCCGGCTGGCCGCCGGTGCGCCCCGGGCCGTCGCCGCGCTGCCCGGCGTCCGCGCGGTCACGGCGGTCGGCGCGGACCGCGACGCGCGGGCGGGGGACGCCGCGTTCACCGCCGTCGCCGTCCCCGCCGACGCGTACGCCCGGCTGACCCGCTCCACCGGCCTCGGCGGCTTCGAACCGGACGACCTCGGCAGCCGCTCGGGTGCGGTGGGCGCCGTCGCCTCGGCCGGGCTCGCCCGGCGGCTGGGCACGGGGCCGCACGAGATCGAGGCGTTCGGCAGAACCGTCACCGTGCGCGTCACCGCCGCCCGGACGACCACCCCGGCCGTCCCCGACGGCGCGTTCCTCGTCCTGGACCGGAGCCGCCTGAAAGCACCGGCCGGTGTGACGAGCCTGCTGGTCAGCGGCGCCCCGGCCGACGCGCAGGCCCTCGAACGCGCGGCCCGCGCCGGATCCTCCGCGCAGGTGCGCGCCGTGCTCCGCTCCGACGTACGGGCGCGGTACGCCTCGTCGCCGCTGCAGAAGGGCAGCGTCCTCGTCTACGCCGCCGCGGTCGCCGCCGCCGGCGCGTTCGCCGCGCTCGCCCTCGCGCTGTCCCTGCTGCACGACGCCGCCGCCCGCACCGCGTTCCTCGGCCGCCTGCGCACGCTGGGGCTCGGGGTGCGGCAGGGCCGGTGGCTCGCTCTGCTGGAGGCGGCACCGCTCGCGGCGACCGCGGCCCTCGGCGGCGCCGTCACCGGATGGGCCGCGATCACCCTCGCGGGCCCGGCGATCGACCTGCGGCTGCTCGCTCTCGGTCCGGCCCGCACCGGGCAGGACGGCGCGGCCGTCCCGGAGGGGTTCCGCCCCGGCCTGCCGGCCGACCCGGCCGCGCTGGCGCTGCCCGCCGTCGCGGTGCTGGTGCTCGCCGCGGTCGTGACGGTCCTGCACACCCGCCGGACGGGCGACCGGCCCGCCCGACGCCCGGGCACCGCCGCCCCCACCCCGACCGAACACCCGTAGACCTGTGAGACCTGTGAGAGGGGAGTCCTCATGACCGTGCCACCGCCCTCGGACGGCGCCCGCGGCCCCAGCAGCCTGGCCGAGCTGGAGGCCCGGGCCGGGCGGGAGCGCCCCGCCCACGGCCAGGACGCGCTCGTCGTCTGCGACCGTCTCGTACGGGTCTTCACCGCCGACGGCGTCGAGGTCCAGGCCCTCCAGGGCCTCGATCTCCTGGTCCGCAAGGGGGAACTGACAGCTCTGGTGGGTGCCTCCGGCAGCGGCAAGTCGACGCTCATGAACATCCTCGCGGGCCTCGACGTGCCCACCGCCGGCGCGGCCCGGGTCGCGGGACGCGATCTGCTGACCATGGGTTCCCGCGACCGCCTCGCCTACCGGCGCGCGACCGTCGGCTTCGTCTGGCAGCGCACCTCCCGCAACCTCGTGCCGTACCTGGACGCGGCGCAGAACGTCGCGCTGCCCATCCGGCTGGCGGGGCGCGGCGGCCGCAAGGCCCGTGCCGCCGCCGCGCGACGGGCGCACGACCTGCTCGCCCTCCTCGGCGTCGCCGACCGCGCCGACCGCCGCCCCGCCGCGCTCTCCGGCGGCGAACAGCAGCGGGTCGCCATCGCGGTCGCGCTCGCCAACGACCCGTCGCTGCTCCTCGCCGACGAGCCGACCGGCGAGCTCGACTCGGCGACGGCCGCCGACGTCTTCGCCGCGTTCCGCCGGGCCAACGACGAGCTGGGCACCACCGTGCTGGTGGTGACGCACGACCAGGCGGTGGCCGACGAGGTCCGCCGCACCGTCGCCATACGCGACGGCCGCACCTCAACCGAGACGCTGCGCCGCACCACCGTCGACGAGGGCGGCCGCACCTCGGTCGAGGCCCGCGAGTACGCGATGCTCGACCGCGCGGGCCGCCTCCAACTGCCGTCGGAGTACGTCGACTCCCTCGCGATGGAACACCGCGTCCTGCTCCAACTGGAACAGGACCACATAGCCGTCTGGCCGGACGAGCCCCAACCCTGACGCCCCTGGGCGGGCGCAGCCCGCTTCGGGGGCGCGGGGCTGTGTCCATCAGCGGCTCCGCCGCGGGGCGCGAGAAGCGGCCACCGCCCCGCGGATGAGCCGCGCGCAGCGCAAGGCTCCAGGGGCGCGGGGAACGGCGCGAGAAGCGGCCACCACCCCGCACCCGACAACAAGAGCGGGCGCAGCCCGCTTCCAGGGGCGCGGGGAACTGCGCGAGCAACCACGACGAGACCCGCACCCGACAACAAGGGCGAGCGAAGCTCGCTTCAGGGGCGCGGGGAACGGCGCGAGCAACCACACGAGACCCGCACCCGACCGACACCCCGGCCGCAGCCCCCACCGCCCCGCCGGCTACCCCCCGGCCCCCCGCACCCTGCGGACCAGTTGGCCGACCTCCCCGCTCAGCCCGACCCCCACAGCCAGCGCCAGCGTCACGGCGGCCACGTCGACCATCCCCCCGAGCCCCTCGATGGTCCGCCCGGAGGCCAGCGAGCCCAGCGCCCCGTACAGCACCCCGCCCGGCAGCAGCGGAGCGATCGCGGGCACGACCAACGGCAGGGCCGACTCCCGACGGCGCCGGGCCACCCAATGCCCGGCGCACCCCACGGCGGTGGCCACCAGTGCCGTACCGACCAGCGCCGACAACCCGAGCACCCGGAACTCGACGGACACCACGAACCCGACGACCCCGAGCACGGCAGCCGGCAGCCAGTCCCGGCGAGGGGCCCGCGCACGGGCCGCCACCGCGACGGCGAACACCACGACCCCCACCACCGGCAGCCCCAGATGTTCGGCCCGGCCGACGGCCGGCACCAGCGGCACCGCGAACCCGAGCAGATCCCCGACCCCCAGCACGATCACCACCCCGGTGACCACGGCCGCGAAGATCAGCACGGCATCGCACAGCCGCCCGAGCGCGGTCAGATAGTGCCCGGTGAGCGCGTCCTGCACGGCGCTCACGAACGTCACCGTGGGCAGTAGCCCGAGCACCCCGGCGACGACGACGGCCGGCACGACCGACGGCGGCGCGACCCGGCTCACCGCGAGCGCCATCAGCGCGGCCGGCATGGAGGCCACGGCGAACCGGTAGAACGCGGGCACCCCGTGCCGCCCGAGCCACCCGCACAGCAGCGCCCCGAGCAGCCCGGCGACGAACGCGCAGAGCAGCGACCGCGGCCCGCCCCCGAAGACGACGGAGGCGCCCGCGGCGACGAGCCCGGTCTGCACCGGCACCCGCCACCGCGCCCACCGCCCGCCGCGCGGCGGCGCGTCCAGGATCCGCGCGGTCTCGGCCCGCGCCTCGTCCAGGGTGAGTTCGCGGGCGCCGATCCGGTCCACGAGACGGTGGACGCGGCCCAGGGCGCCGTAGTCGGTTCCGTATCGGCGGATCACCCGGCGGGCGTGGAGCGGGGTGAGTTCTCCGGGCGCGTAGCCGGACAGCGAGACCTCGGAGAGGGTGACGCCGGGTTCGCAGTAACTGAGCCCGTACGTCTCGGCGGTCACCAGCATTCCGGCGACGGCCTCCTCCGCCGAACCGCCGTACATCAGCAGCGCGTCACCGAGCCGGATCGCGAGGTCGGCGACGCGCGCGCCGTACGCCTCCATGTCGGTGCGGCCGTCGTCGTGCAGCAACTCACCGGCGTAGCCGTAGTTCCTGATGGGTTCGAGGCCGCGCAGCCGCGGCAGCGCCCGGGTCAGCCAGGGGGTGTCCGTCGTCACAGCCATAGAAATCGAGCGTAACGGACATTTACCCCATTCAGGCTAGGCGGCGAACCCGTGCCCGTATCCCCAGTTCTCCGCGACCTCCCGCACCCGCGGCGACAGTCCGTCGAGGGTCGGCGGCGCGGGTGTCGCCTGGACGCGGCCGGAGAGGATCTTCTCGCTGCGGTCGCCGAGGTTCGCCAGCAGCGGGCCGTGCTCGTCGGCGTGGGAGCCGTAGTCGAGCATGCCGGGCTCCCAGTCGAGGCCGAGCCAGTCGGTGATGCCCCGGGTGACGGCGGCCGGGTCGGCGGTCAGGTCCTCGTAGCGGACGGTGTGGGTGCGCGCCGGGTCGAGGCGGCGGCGGGCCTCTTCGAGGGGGTCGAGGTACTTCAGCACGTTGCGCTCGTTCTCCGCCGTGGTCGCCGTGTTGCCCTTGCGGCTGTCGAGCGAGTCGACGATGCCCCGCGGGTGGCGCCGCAGGAAGAGGAAGCGGGCCCGCGGCCAGGCGTGCTCCAGGCGCTGCCAGGCCCAGACGTTGCCCGGGGTCTTGTCGACGACGACGTCCTTGCCGGAGCGCTCCAGTTCCAGGTGCAGCACCCGGTCCCACAGGACGTGTTCCAGCTCGGCCTTGTCGAGGTCGAGCGCGCGCAGCGCCCGCCCCGAGAAGTCGGGGGCGAGGTCCACCTCGACGCTGCGCAGGTGCAGCTCGTGCGGGGCGCGGACCCGGGAGTGGCTGTTGAGCAGCATCCGCAGCAGGGTGGAGCCCGCGCGGACCGGCGTCAGGACGAAGACCGGGCTCTCCACCAGGCGCGGCGCCCTCGGCACCGCCACCTCCAGGGGGACGGTCCGCTTGGGCGGCCGCCTCGCTGGCGGGGCCGCCGGCCCTCCCGCCCTCGGTGCCGGCGCGCTCAGCGCCTCCTTCAGCAGGCGCGCCCTGCGCCGTATCCCGGTCTGCACAGTTCCCATGGCAAAGACTCTGCCCGCCGAACTTTTACCCGGGCTGTGCGCCGCCCTTACCTTTCATGAAACTTCGGCCGGGATCCTGCTGACCGTGTCCCGCCGTGCCTCACAGCGCCTTGAGCGCCGCCGCGGTCGCCGTCGCGAGCCGCTTCAGATGCCCCTTCGGCAGCTCCGGTGTGCGCACGACCACCGAGCGCCAGTACAGCGGGCCGGAGATCAGGTCGAGCGCCAGCTCCTCGTCGAGCCCCTCGCGCAGCTCGCCCCGCTCGACGGCTGCCCGCACGATCCCGCTCGCCACCCCGTGCTGGCCCTCGCGCAGCGCCTTCTGCATCGCGTCGGCGATCTCGGGATTGCGGGCCGCCTCCGCCTGGAGGTCGGGGATGATCTGGCCGGCCACGGGGTGGCGCAGCGCCCGGGACGTCACCCGGTACAGCAGGAGCAGGTCCTCCTGGAGGGAGCCGGTGTCCGGGGCGGGCAGCCCCTGCACCGCTATCGCGGAGACCAGGTCGAGGACGAGATGCAGCTTGGAGCGCCAGCGGCGGTAGACGGCTGTCTTGCCGACCCCGGCCCGGCGCGCGATGCCCTCGATGGACATGCGGGCGTAGCCGACGGAGGCCAGCTCCTCGAAGACGGCGCCGCGGATGGCGTCCGTGACGTCCTCGCGCAGGACGGCGGCCCCGGCCGGGGTCCTGCGACGCGTCGGCTTGGCCTTCTCATGGGCGGGGTCGGCGTTGGTCGTCATATGGCAAAGCATAGAGGCGTAACGACGAAACGGTTGCGTTCCGACGTAGATCAGCCCTATCGTCATCGCCATCACGTGACGACGATACGGACCCGTCCCGACGTAAACGGGAGGTGAACGCCCGTCGTCCTCCATTCACCGAAGCCATCGAAGGAAGCAGCGGACGTGAGTCAGGTACTGGACACGCCTCCCACGCCGGCACCCCCGGCCGCCGCCACCGAGGACTCCGCGGCCCTCGCGGCCCGGTACGGCCTGAGCGTCAGTGGCGCCCGCCCCACGCTGTCCGCCTATGTGCGGCAGCTGTGGGCGCGGCGGCACTTCATCACCGCCTTCGCCACCGCCAAGCTGACGGCGCAGTACAGCAGGTCGAGCCTGGGTCAGCTGTGGCAGGTGCTGACCCCGCTCCTCAACGCCGCCGTCTACTACTTCATCTTCGGCGTCATCCTGAAGACCTCCAGAGGCGTCCCGGACTACATCCCGTTCCTGGTGACCGGGGTGTTCATCTGGACGTACACCCAGAGCTCGGTGATGGCCGGGGTGAAGGCGATCTCCGGCAGCATGGGTCTGGTGCGCGCCCTGCACTTCCCGCGCGCCTCGCTGCCGCTGTCGTACTGCCTCCAGCAGCTCCAGCAGCTGCTGTTCTCGATGGTCGCGCTGATCGTGATCCTGCTGGCGTTCGGCGTCCCGCCGGGCCCATCCTGGATCCTGGTGCTGCCCGCCCTGGCGCTCCAGTCGGTCTTCAACGCGGGCCTGGCACTGGTCATGGCACGGCTCGGCGCCCGCACCCCCGACCTCAACCAGCTGATGCCGTTCATCCTGCGCGTGTGGATGTACCTGTCCGGCGTGATGTTCAGCCTCAGCGACAAGCTGCCGAAGACCGACCTTCCGGTGGTCGTCCAGCAGGCCGTGCAGCTCAATCCGGTCGCGGTCTACATCGACCTGATGCGCTTCGCCCTGATCGACAGCTTCACCGCGGACAACCTTCCGCCGCACATCTGGGCCTTCGCCGTGGGCTGGGCCCTGCTCGCCGGCATCGGCGGGTTCATCTACTTCTGGAAGGCAGAGGAGACGTACGGCCGTGACTGAGACCCAGACCGAGGCGATCGCCCTCCACGACACGACCCCGACCCCCGCCCCCGCCCCGGCCCCGGCCCCGGCCCCGCAGCCCCAGGACGAGCGCGTCCCCACCGTCATCGTCGACGGCGTCGACATCGTCTACCGGGTCAACGGCACCGGCGCGGGCCGCGGCACCGCGACCGCCGCCCTCAGCCGCATCGTGCGCGGCCGCAAGAAGGTCGAGCGGCGCGCGGGCGTGCGCAAGGTGCACGCCGTACGGAACGTGTCGTTCACCGCCTACCGCGGCGAGGCCATCGGCCTGATCGGCACCAACGGCTCGGGCAAGTCGACCCTGCTCAAGGCCGTCGCCGGACTGCTGCCCACGGAGAACGGGCGGATCTTCACCGACGGCCAGCCCTCCCTGCTCGGCGTGAACGCCGCCCTGATGAGCGACCTCACCGGCGAGCGCAACGTCAAGCTCGGCGGCCTCGCCATGGGCATGAGCCGCGAGCAGGTCCGCGACCGCTACGACGAGATCGTGGACTTCTCCGGCATCAACGAGAAGGGCGACTTCATCACCCTGCCGATGCGCACCTACTCGTCCGGCATGGGCGCGCGGCTGCGCTTCTCCATCGCCGTCGCCAAGGAGCACGACGTCCTCCTCGTCGACGAGGCCCTGGCCACCGGCGACCGCTCCTTCCAGAAGCGCTCCGAGCAGCGGATCAAGGAGCTGCGCGAGCGCGCGGGCACCGTCTTCCTGGTGAGCCACAGCAACAAGTCGATCCGGGACACCTGCGACCGGGTGCTCTGGCTGGAGCGCGGCGAACTGCGGATGGACGGACCGACCGAGGAGGTCCTCGCGGCGTACGAGGCATTCACCAACCCGCCCAAGACTCCCAAGGGCGCCAAGCCGGGCAAGAGCGGTGCAAAGGGAACCTGACCCCCACCGGCCCGCCTCTTCCCCCATGAGGCCCATCAGGGGCACAACTGCGCTTACCGTTTTGTCCGTTTAGTGCAAGTATGGGGCGCCTGGGCGGTGAACTGAAGACGACCAAGGAGCCCCTGTGCAGATATCCCGGACCGACGAGCCGTTGCTCAGCATCATCGTGTACGGGCGTGACATACAGGGACTGCTCGGCGTATGCCTGGACAGTGTGGCGGCCCAGCTCCCGCCGGAGGCCGAGCTCGTGACGGCGGCCGTCGGGGACGACGCGCAGGACGTGGCGGTGCGCTCCGGCGGCACCGTCCTGCCGCTGCCCGAGGACACCGACGACGCGGCGGCGCGCGCCGCCGGGGCCGAGCGGGCACGCGGCACCTGGCTGTGGTTCCTGCCCGCCAAGGACCGGCTGCCCGCGGGCGCGGTGCGGGCGCTGCTCGACCGGCTGGCCGAGGTGCCGGAGCCGGTCGACGTCGTGGTCGCCGACCACGTGCGTACGACCTGGCGCGGCACCGGCACCTCCGGCGCCGACGCCGGGCGGCTGGCCCGGGTGGCCCGCCGCGACGTCACCCTCGACGCGGCCCCCGACCTGCTCCGGGTCACCCCGCTGCTCGTCAAGCGCGCCCTGCGCGCCGACTTCTGGCGCGCGCACGAGGCCGAACTGGCCGACCCGGACGAGATGTTCGCCTCCCGCGCCGCCCTGGCGCTCGCCGGCCGGATCGCCTGCCTGGACCAAGTGGTCGTGGAGGTAAGGCAGTTGCGGCCCGAAAGCCTGCCCCCGGTGACCGCCGAGCAGCGGTACGGACTCATCGAGTCCTACGACCGTCTCCAGCGCCTGCTGAGCCGGCAGGAGTCCGCGCCCCGGCCGCGCGCGGTCCTGTACGACCTGATGGCCACCGAGACGATGCGGGTCGTGGCCCGCGAGTCGATGCCGGACGCGACGGCGCGGGAGTTCTTCCACCGCGCCTCGGCGGCCGCCGTGCGCTGGAAGCCCGCCGGCCACCGGCGCCCCGGCGGCATGGAGGGCATCCGGCGCAGACTGCTCGAAGAGGACGCGTACCCGAAGTACCGCGCGTTCCAGGCCGCCAACCAGCGGCGGCGCGGCCTGCGGACGACCCTGCGCACCCGCAAGAAGCAGCTGGGCGCCAAGGTCCGCGACCACTACTACCAGAAGGCCCTGCGCGAGCCCGTCGACCAGGACCTGGCCGTCTTCTCCGCCTACTGGGACCGCGGCATCGCCTGCAACCCGGCGGCGATCGCGGCCAAGCTCGCCGAGCTGGCCCCGCACATCCGCCCGGTGTGGGTGGTGTCGAAGGCGACCGAGCCGCTCCTGCCGCCCGGCACCGACCACATCGTGCCCGGCACCCGCCGCTACTGGGAGGTGCTGGCCCGCGCCCGCTACCTCACCAACAACGTCAACTTCCCGAACGCCGTGGTCAAACGCCCGGACGCGATCCACCTCCAGACCCACCACGGCACCCCGTTGAAGAAGATGGGCCTGGACCAGCTCGCCTACCCGACGGCCTCCCGGGGCCTCGACTTCGACGCCCTGCTCGCCCGCGTCGACAAGTGGGACTACAGCGTCAGCGCCAACAGCCACTCCACGCGGATGTGGGAGCACGCCTACCCGTCGCACTACACCTCGCTCGACCACGGCTATCCCCGCAACGACGTCTACTACCGGGCGACGGCCGCCGACATCCGCGCGATCCGCGACCGCCTCGGCATCGCCCCGGGCCGCCGGGCCGTCCTGTACGCGCCGACCCACCGCGACTACGAGGCGAGCTGGACCCCGCGCCTGGACCTGGCGGCCCTGTCCGAGCGGCTCGGCGAGGAGACGGTCCTCCTCGTGCGCGGCCACTACTTCTACGGCGGCGGCACGTCCCCGCTGGCGGGCCTGCGGCGCACCGGCCGGGTCATCGACGTATCGGCGTACGACCCGGTGGAGGAGCTGGCGCTGGCCGCCGACGCGCTGGTCACCGACTACTCGTCCATCATGTTCGACTACGCCAACCTGAACCGCCCGATCATCAGCTACGCCGACGACTGGGAGACGTACGCACGCACCCGCGGCACCTACTTCGACCTGCTCGCCGAGCCGCCGGGCCACGTGGCGCGCACCGAGGAGGAGCTGACGGAGATCCTCGCCACGAACACCTGGCGCGACGAGGCGTCGGCGAAGAGCCGCGCCCACTTCCGGCGCCGCTTCTGCGAGTTCGACGACGGGCGGGCAGCCGAGCGCGTCGTGCGCCGCGTCTTCCTGGGCGAGCCCGAGGAGAGCCTGCCGCCGGTGCTCCCCGTCGAGTCCCGCACCCCCGCTCCCACCCCCGAGGAGGCGACCGGCTGATGCCCGCGCAGACCCCCGACGTGACCATCACGGTGATCGTCTTCAACGACGCCGAGCGGCTGCCGCGCGCCGTCGCCTCGCTGCGGGCGCAGACGCACCGCGACATCGAGATCGTCATCAGCGACGACCACTCGACGGACCGCACCCCCGAGGTGGCCAGGGAACTGGCCGCGCAGGACGCGCGCATCACCTATCTGCGGCTGCCGGAGAACAGCGGCGGCTGCTCCGCCCCGCGCAACCGCGCCCTGGAGATCGCCCGCGCCCCCTATCTGATGTTCCTGGACAGCGACGACGAACTCCCGCCGCGCGCCGTCGAGTCGCTGCTCGCCGCGCACCGCGAGAACCCCGCGATCGACTTCGCGATGGGCGCGGTGCAGCGCATCAGGGTCGACACGGGCCACCGCTCGATCTGGATGCCGCACCTGGTCGCCGAGCGCCGCACGGTCCCCGGCATCGAGGCCGAGCCCGCCCTGCTCTTCGAGCACCTCTCGACCAGCAAGATGTACGCGCGAACCTTCCTCGACCGCCACCGGTTGCGCTTCCCCGAGGGCATCCACTACGAGGACCAGCTGTTCTCGGCGCAGGCGTACGGCCTGGCGAGATCCTTCACGGTCGTCCCCGACACCGTCTACCGCTGGTACATCGCGCCGTACGCGGCCGAGTCCGCCGCCTCCATCTCCAACCAGCGGCACAAGCTGGCCAACGTCCGCGACCGCGTCCACGTCCAGACGCTCATCGACGACTTCCTGGAGCAGGGCGGCTTCAGCGACGCGGTGCGCGAGGCCAAGGACTACAAGTTCCTCAAGCACGACTTCCGGATGTACGCGGGCGACCTGCCCTACCGGGCCGACGACTGGCTGGAGGGGTTCGCCGAGATCGTGAACCCGTATCTGGCGGGCCTCGCCCCCGGCGCCTACGAACGGCTGCCGCGCGCCGAGCGCGTCGTCCTCCAGCTGGTCCGCGACGGCCGCCTCGACGAGGCCCGGCTCGCCGCGCGCGGCCTCGGGCACGGGGTCGCCCCGCGCGAGGTGGCGACGGACGCCTCGGGCAGCCTCTACTGGGGCGCCACGCTGCCCGGCACGCCCGAGGCCCGCCGCGAGCTGGCCCTCGACGACCTGGCGCTCGACTCCCGCCCGTTCCCCGGCGCCCAGTTCCGGCACGAGATCGTCTCGGTGCGGCGAGGCCCGGGACCCGCCTCGCTCGCCCTGCACGTCCGCACCCACGACCCGGCGCTGCGCCTCCCGGTCGGCCCGCAGGTCGCCGCCCTGCTGCTCTCCCCCGGGCGCCGCCGCACGACGGTCCGCTTCCGCCTCGACCCGGTGCGCCCCGGTGTCTTCGAGGGCCGCGTCGACCTCGACCTGACACAGGTCGCGCTGCCGGCCCAGGGCTTCGACGGCACCCGCCACCCGCTCCTCCAGCTCCAGGCGCCGGGCGGCCTGCGCAACACGGGCCTGCTGCTCGCCCCGCTGGACTTCCCGTCCTTCACGTCCGAGTTCCGTCAGCACCGGGTCACGGTCGAGCCGGAGGGCCGCGGCGCGGGACGGCTCCAGGTGCGGTGGACCGCGGTCGGGATGACGGCCCGGATCGTACGGCCGGTCGCGCGCCGGGTGGGCCGCAATCAGGTGGCGCGGCGAGTGCGGCGGGCCGCGCGTCTGGTGTCGGCCCTCACCCGCTGACGCGCACCCGGTACAGCTGCTGTCCCCGGGGACCCACGGCCACCCGCTCCAGGGCCGGGTCCCCGGCCGGCAGCCCGCCGTCGCTGCGGTAGGCCACCACCCACTTCACGCCGTAGCGGCGCAGCACGCCGAGCCGGTCCCGGCGCGGCGACCGGTCCGCGAAGTACGTCTCCACGGCGGCCTCCCGCGCCCCCTCGTCGTCGAGGAAGAAGTCCGGGTAGCCGGGGGCGACCGTGTACGCCCCGTAGGCGGGGATCTGGCGGGCCGGGAACGTCTTGGCGAGCACCACGTCCCCGTACGCCACCCAGGGCGTGATCCAGTGGTAACCGCCCCACGGCTCGCGGTACTTGGCGGCGACGGACGAGGGCAGCGCGGAGCGCGGCAGCACGTATCCGAGCGTCCCCGACTGGGTCCACGCCCCCGCGAGCAGCGCCGCCGTCACCGCCCAGCCGAGGGCGATCCGCACCGCCCTGCGCGGGGCGAGGAACACTTCGAGGCCGGCCGCGACCTGCGCGGGGATCAGGACGGCCGGCAGCACCCGACCCCACGACCAGTGCCCGGTCAGACCGCCGGCCGCGAACACGACGAGGCCCGACAGGCAGAAGAGGACCAGCGGGTCGCGGCGGTCGCGCCGCCACCGCAGCACGAGCGCCGCGCCGCCGACGAGCGCCACCAGCCACAGCCGGGCGGGCAGGTCCCGGTAGAGGGAGCGGTGGATGGCCTCCAGGTTGTCGCCCGCGCCGAACAGCGCGAAGAAGGAGTAGTAGGGCCAGAGCCCGATCAGCAGCAGACCGGCCGCGAGTCCCCCGGCGAGCCGGGCCCAGCTCGCGGGGCCGGGCCACGGCCGCGCGCCGAGGACCATGGCGAGGGCGCCGAGCGAGGCGACGACGCCGGTGAACTGGTGGCTGAGCAGGATCACCGCCCACAGCACCCCGGCGCCCAGGAAGTGCGCCCAGGAGACGGCCCGGCGCAGCAGCGCCCACAGCCAGAACGACGCGCCGAGCGCGAACGTGCTCGGGTAGGCGACGCACAGGGCGAGGGAGTTGAGGCCGAGGTAGCCGCTCCAGTTGAACAGCGTCGTGCCCCACAGCAGGACCAGGCACAGCAGCACGAGCCCGGTCACGGCCGCCCGCCGCCACCCCGCGGCCGCCCGCTCCAGGAACGTACCGGTGAACACCCACACCCCGCCTGCGAGCACCGCGAGGGAGAGAAGCGCCCCGACGCGCAGCACGACGAACACCCCGAGCCCGGTCGCCTTCGCGACACAGCCGAGCAGCAGGGTCCAGGGGCTGTAGTACGGGCTGTCGGCGTCGGCCGCGACCAGTGGGTCGCCGGGGTCGAGCAGGTCGTGGCGCAGGCGTTCGACGGTGGCGGCGTGGATGCCGAGATCGCCCGCCCAGGGCAGCCGGAGCACGACGGCGAACAGCAGCACGAGAACACCGCAGGCGGCGGCACCGGCCGCGATGCGGGCGGGCGTGGCGGTCAGCGGACCCTCGCGCGCGGCTTCCGCAGCCGTCAACGGGCCCTCGCGCGCAGCTTCCACGGCATCGCCACCGATTCCAGCTGCACCATCAGGTTCATCTTCGACTCGCCGACGGTGCGGTCCTCGAAGTGGATGGGGACCTCGACGATGCCGTGCCCGCGGCGCAGCGCCCGGTACTTCATCTCGACCTGGAAGCTGTAGCCCGCGCTGTCGACGGAGGCCAGGTCGATGGCGCGCAGGGTGTCCTCGCGCCACAGGTTGAAGCCGCCGGTGATGTCGCGCACCCGGGTGCCGAGGATGGTGCCCGCGTAGGCGTTGGCCCACCGGGAGAGCAGGCGGCGGTGCGCGCCCCAGGCGTCGGAGAGGGTGCCGCCCTGCACGTAGCGGCTGCCGATGGTCACCCCGGCGCCGGTGGCCAGCGCGACGCCCAGCATCTGGGGGACCTTCGCGACCGGGTGGCTGCCGTCGGCGTCCATCTGAAGGACGTAGCGCGCGCCCTCGGCGACGGCCCGGCCCATCCCGGCCGCGTACGCGCGGCCGAGCCCTTCCTTGCCCGCGCGGTGCAGCACGCCGATCCGGTCGGCGCCGAAGCGGCGTACGTACTCCTCTGCGATGTCCCCGGTGCCGTCGGGGCTGGAGTCGTCGACGACGAGCAGCCGCAGGCCGGCCAGTTCGAGCCCCATCAGGCCCTCGGCCATGCCGGGCAGATTCCCGGCCTCGTTGTAGGTGGGCATCACGACGGTGAGCGGCGTCGCCGCCCACGTCTCGGGCAGCGCGAGGGCACGCTCGGCCGTCCGCGGCGACTTCGGCGAATCGGCTGGCTTCGACGGCATCGGCTCTCCCTGAACGGTCATCAGACAATCGGAGTCCACTTTAGACGCTATGTCCCGCATTGCCCCGAGACGTGGCCCGGGTGCAGGGAGTCCATCAAGCCGGACGACGTCAGGAGGCAGGCAAGAGCACGCCAAGAACAGGGGCAGAATACGGCGACGAACCCGGTCGGCGACGCCCGCCGCGCGCCAACTGCGCCGCGTGGAACGGCAGATGACACGGCGACGACATGACACAAGGGCGCCCCGGACCGGTTCGGTCCGGGGCGCCCCTGGTGGACGTACGGGCTACGCCCGACGCGTCACGAGTGCGTGCGCAGCAGCGTGCGCATGGTGCGCATCGCCACCGACAGGTTCGCCAGGTCGAAGGCGTCCGAGCCCTGGATCTCCTCCAGGGTCGTGCGCGCCCGGCCCAGGATCGCCGCGTTCTTCTCCTCCCACGCCTTGAACCGCTGCTCCGGCGTCGAGCTGCCGTTGCCCACCGCGAGCACGTCGGCGGTCAGGGCCGCGTGCGCCGCGTAGAGGTCCTCGCGGATCGAGGCGCGGGCCATCGACTGCCAGCGGTCGGCCCGCGGGAGTTCGATGATCCGGTCCATGAGCTGGGTGATGCCGAGCCGGTCGCCGAGGTCGTAGTACACCTCGGCGACGTCCAGCGCCTCCTTGCCCATCCGGTCCGCGATCTGCACGATGTCCAGCGCCGGGAACGCCGAGGAGAACCCGGCGACCCGCCGCGCGAGCTCCTCCGGGACTCCGGCGCCGGTCAGCTCGTCGAAGATCGACTGGTACCACTCGGCGTCCGCGCCGCGCAGCATCTTCGGCAGCGAGGCCCACGTCTCGGCGACACCGTCCCGGAAGAAGTCGATCGTCTCGGCGAGCTGGAGCGGCTGCGGCCGGTTGTTCAGCAGCCAGCGGGAGCCGCGCTCGACGAGCCGCCGCGAGTGCAGCCGGATCCGGGTCTGGACATCGGCGGCGACGGTGTTGTCCAGCGCCTCCACCGCGTCCCAGACCTCGCTCAGGCCGAAGATCTCGCGCGCGGCGAGCTGCGCCCGCACGATCTCTTCGAGGGAGGCACCGGTCTCCTCGCGCAGCCGGTGCAGGAACGTCGAACCACCGGTGTTCACCGTGTCGTTGACCAACACCGTCGTGATGATCTCGCGGCGCAGCGCGTGCCCGTCGATCGCCTCCCCGTACTTCTCGCGCAGCTCTTGCGGGAAGTACGCGTGCAGCAGCCGGCGCAGGTACGCGTCGTCGGGCAGCGTCGTCTGGATCAGCTCGTCGGCGGCCGTGATCTTCGTGTACGCGAGGAGGACGGCCAGCTCGGGCTGGCTCAGCCCGCGCCCGTTGTTGAGGAGTTCCTTGATCTGCCGGTCGTTCGGCAGGAACTCCAGGCCGCGGTCGAGGTGGCCCTGCTTGCCGAGCCGGCGCATGAAGCGCTGGTGGGCGTGGAGCAGGGACGACGACTGCGCCTCGGCGTTGCCCAGCGCGGTGTTCTGCGCGTAGTTGTTGCGCAGCACCAGGTGGCCGACCTCGTCGGTCATCGCGGCCAGCAGCTTGTTGCGCTGCTTGACGGTCATGTCCCCTTCGGAGACCAGGCCGTTGAGCAGGATCTTGATGTTGACCTCGACGTCGGACGTGTTCACGCCCGCGCTGTTGTCGATGGCGTCGGTGTTGACCTTGCCGCCGGTGCGGGCGAACTCGATGCGGCCCAGCTGGGTCGCGCCGAGGTTGCCGCCCTCGCCGATGACGCGGGCGCGCACGTCCTGGCCGTCGACCCGGATCGCGTCGTTGGCCTTGTCGCCGACGTCCGCGTTCGACTCCACCGACGACTTCACGTACGTACCGATGCCGCCGTTCCACAGCAGGTCGACCGGCGCCTGGAGGATCGCCTTCATCAGCTCGGCCGGGGTCATCTTGGCCTGGCCGGACGCGATGCCGAGGGCCTCGCGGATGTGCGCGTTGAGCTGGATCGACTTGGCGGAGCGCGGGAAGACGCCGCCGCCGGCCGAGATCAGCTCCTTGTCGTACTCCGCCCACGACGAGCGCGGCAGCTCGAACATGCGGCGGCGCTCGGCGTACGACGTCTCCGCGTTCGGCCTCGGGTCGATGAAGATGTGCCGGTGGTCGAAGGCGGCGACCAGGCGGATGTGCTCGGAGAGCAGCATGCCGTTGCCGAACACGTCACCGCTCATGTCGCCGACGCCGACGACCGTGAAGTCCTCGGACTGCGAGTCGACGCCCAGCTCACGGAAGTGCCGCTTGACGGACTCCCAGGCGCCGCGCGCGGTGATGCCCATGCCCTTGTGGTCGTACCCGGCCGAGCCACCGGACGCGAAGGCGTCGCCCAGCCAGAAGTCGTACGACTCCGCGACCCCGTTGGCGATGTCGGAGAACGACGCGGTGCCCTTGTCGGCCGCGACCACCAGGTAGGTGTCGTCCTCGTCGTGCCGCACGACGTCGGCCGGGGGCACGACCTCACCGGCGACGAGGTTGTCGGTGATGTCGAGCAGCGCCGAGAT
Organism: Streptomyces sp. NPDC057694; assembly: GCF_042799415.1. Lineage (NCBI taxonomy): Bacteria > Bacillati > Actinomycetota > Actinomycetes > Kitasatosporales > Streptomycetaceae > Streptomyces > Streptomyces sp. NPDC057694. Next base: position 29,080 of record NZ_JBHVIX010000007.1, on the reverse strand, counting down.
GAAGGTCTTGTACGACGCGATGCCCTCGGCCATCCAGGCGTCCCGGTCGACGGCCGGGTCGGGCAGCTGCTTGGCGACGAAGCCGCCCTTGGCGCCGACCGGCACGATGACGGTGTTCTTCACCATCTGCGCCTTGACCAGGCCGAGGATCTCCGTGCGGAAGTCCTCGCGCCGGTCGGACCAGCGCAGACCGCCGCGGGCGACCTTGCCGAAGCGCAGATGGACACCCTCGACGCGCGGCGAGTACACCCAGATCTCGAAGGCGGGGCGCGGCGCGGGCAGGTCCGGGATGGCCTGCGGGTCGAACTTCATGGAGACGTACGAGTGCGGGGTGCCGTCCGTCGTCCTCTGGAAGAAGTTCGTGCGCAGGGTCGCCTTGATGACGGTGAGGAAGGAGCGCAGGATGCGGTCCTCGTCGAGGCTGGCGACCTGGTCGAGGGCGCCGTCGAGCTCTTCGAGGAGCCCGTCGATCAGCTCGGTCCCCGCGCGCTGCCGCTCGGGCGACATCCGCGCCTCGAACAGCGACACCAGCAGGCGCGTGGTGTGCACGTTGTTGCGGAGGGTGTCCTCCATGTAGTCCTGGCTGAAGGTGGAGCCGGCCTGGCGCAGGTACTTGGCGTACGCGCGCAGCACCATCGCCTGCCGCCAGTTCAGCCCGGCGCCCAGGACCAGCGCGTTGAAGCCGTCGTTCTCGGCGAGCCCGGTCCAGGTCGCGGCGAACGCCTCCTGGAACCGCTCGCGGCCGTCGGCGCCCAGCTCGCCGCCGCTGCCGTTGCCCGGCATCGGCATGCGCAGCCCGAAGTCGTAGATCCACGCGGTCGGACGGTCGGCGCAGCGCAGCTCGTACGGGCGCTCGTCGGTCACCTCGACGCCCAGCCGCTGGAGCACCGGCAGGACGGCGGAGAGCGAGACGGGCGAACCGGTCCGGTAGATCTTGAAGCGGCGCTCGCCGGGAGCGGCGCCCACGGGCTCGTACAGCGAGAGCGCGAAGTCCTTGCCCTCGCGGTCGCCGTGGCTGAGCTGCTCCAGGTGGACCAGGTCGGCGACGGCGGCGCGCGGCGTGTGGTCGGCCTTGTAGCCCTCGGGGAAGGCCTGGCCGTAGCGGCGCAGCAGCTCGGCGGCGCGTTCCTCGCCGCACTCGGCGTTGAGCGCCTCGGCGAAGCCGTCGGCCCAGGAGCGGGCGGCCTCGACGAGCCGGGCCTCGATGCGGTCCGAGTCGGCGTCGGTCAGCTCGGGCAGCTCGGTGCCGGGCGCGACGCGGACGACGAAGTGCAGCCGGGACAGGATCGACTCGGTGTTCCAGGCGGTGAAGTCGACGCTGGTACCGGCCAGCTCCTCCTTGAGGATGTCGATGATCCGCAGCCGGACACCGGTGGTGTACCGGTCGCGGGGCAGGTAGACGAGGGCCGAGTAGTAACGCCCGTACTCGTCCTTGCGCAGGTACAGGCGCAGCCGGCGCCGCTCCTGGAGGTACAGCACGGACGTGACGATGGACCGCAGCTCGTCGGCCGGGGTCTGGAACAGCTCGTCGCGCGGGTACGTCTCCAGGATCTGGAGCAGGTCGCGGCCGTCGTGGCTGTTGGGCGAGAAGCCCGCGCCCCGGAGGACCTCGGCGACCTTGCGGCGCACGACGGGGACCCGACGGACCGACTCGGTGTACGCGGCGGAGGAGAAGAGCCCCAGGAAGCGGCGCTCGCCGACCACGTTCCCCTTCTCGTCGAACTTCTTCACGCCGACGTAGTCGAGGTAGGACGGCCGGTGCACGGTGGCGCGGCTGTTGGCCTTGGTCAGGACCAGGAGACGGTGCTCGCGGGCCTTGGCGCGGGCGTCGTCGGGCAGCCGGTTGAAGGACGGCGACACGGGGTGGTGGTCGTCGGCGTCGTGCTGCGGGTCGGCCCGCAGGATGCCGAGGCCGGTGCCCGGGACGGCGGTGAGCGAGTCGTCGTCGGTGAGGTCGTACTCGCGGTAGCCCAGGAAGGTGTAGTGGTCGGCGGAGAGCCAGCGCAGCAGCTCGCGGGCCTCCTCGACCTCCTGGTCGCGCAGGTCACCGGCGGTGGGCTCGCTCGGCAGCTCGTCGGCGATGCGCAGCGCCGCGTCGCGCATCTTGTCCCAGTCCTCGACGCACTCGCGCACGTCGGACAGGACCCGGAGCAGGTCGGTGGTGATCTGCTTCAGATCGGCGCGGTCGGTCTCGCGGTCCATCTCGACATGGATCCACGACTCGGTGAGCACGTCGTGGCCCTCGGCGGTGGTCCCGGCCGGCAGCACTTCGAGGAGCTTGCCGGCGACGTCGCGCCGCACGACGACCTGCGGGTGGATGACGACGTGGATGCCCCGGCCCTGCCGCGACAGCTCATTGGTCACGGAGTCCACGAGGAACGGCATGTCGTCGGTGACGACCTCGACGACGGAGTGGCTGCAGGTCCAGCCGTTCTCCTCGACGGTAGGGGTGTGCACCCGCACGCTCGCGGTGCCCTGTGGCCGGTTCTCGGCGAGCCGGTAGTGCGAGTAGGCGGCTCCGAAGACGTCGACCGGGTCGCGGTCGGCCAGGTCCTCGGGCGCGGTGTGCAGGTAGTAGCGCTGGAGGAACGTGAGCACGGTGTCCTGATCAGGAGTGCTCTCGCCCGTCGGTAGGTGCCCCCCTACCGGGCTGTTCTCAGCTACCCGGGCGGCCCGCGCGAGCAGCTCGGCCTTGGCTTCGTCCAGCTTGGTCTGCATTGTCCTCTGGCTCCTGTCGCGCGCCGTTGCGTGACGTAGACGTGTTTGGCTCGACGTAACGCCGCGACGCGGGGTGTCCGGTCGCCTTCGACGTTATGCCGGATTGAGAGAAGAGCGGACGGTAATGCGCCATTTTCAACGAACTGGCCATCCGCCGGAAATGATCGGCGTCCGAGCGCCGGGGGCGGCCGCTGTGGCGGTCCGTCTTCTCCCGGCGCGGGCAGGGGGCGACGATGCCCCCGCGAGATATCGCGCTGATCACGGGACCAGGCTATCGCTCCTGACGGGGGGCACGTCATGAGCCGCATGTGTACAAAACCGGTGGCCGAACTTTGACACTCTGCACAGAACGGCCCCTCTTGTCAGGAGTCCCAGGCAGCGGCACGTTGGGCACCGGGCGGATTCGGCCCGCACAGCGCACGACCGACACGGGAGCGTGTGACCGATGGCACTCAAGATCCTGATCGTGACCGGCGACGCGGCGGAGTCGCTGGAGGTCCTGTACCCGTACCAGCGCCTCCTCGAAGAGGGTTACGAGGTCCACATCGCGGCCCCCACCCGCAAGAAGCTCCGCTTCGTGATCCACGACTTCGAGCCCGGCTTCGACACGTACACGGAGAAGCCGGGATACACCTGGCCGGCCGATCTGGCCTTCTCCGAAGTCGACCCGGGCCAGTACGCCGCTCTGGTGATCCCGGGCGGCCGCGCACCCGAGTACCTGCGCGGCGACGCCGAGCTGCGCAAGATCGTCAAGGCGTTCTTCGACACCGACAAGCCGATCGCCCAGATCTGCCACGGCCCGCTCCTGACGGCGTCGGTGGACGGTCTGCGGGGCCGCCGGGTCACGGCGTACCCGGCCCTCGAACCGGACATGCAGGCGGCGGGCGCCACGTTCCAGGACACCGAGGCGGTCGTCGACGGCACCCTGGTCTCGTCCCGCGCCTGGCCGGACCACGCGGCGTGGATGCGGGAGTTCCTGACGGTCCTGCGGGCGAAGGCCCCGGCGGTCTGATCCCACCTGTACGCCTGTGCGGTGGCTGCCCCGCCGACGAGGGCAGCCACCGAGGTGTGCCGTATCCCGGGCGCCACGACGGAGGGCCGTTGCCACGACAGCCGTGGGGAGTTGACCATTACTGCCCGACGCTCCGCCGCACCGCATCTCCCGAAAACCCACGGCACACCCCTACCTAACCGGGCCCCGCCCTCCGACGACATCGGTATCCGGGGAGACCGGTATACGCATGTGAGGGGGCTCGGCCGGTCTCGGTATACCTAGGAGAAGCCCCGATAGGGGCGCGGGGCTGCATCCATCAGCGGCTCCGCCGCGGGACGCGACCAGCCCCGTAAGGGGCGCGGGACTGTATCCATCAGCGGCTCCGCCGCGGGGCGCGAGAAGCCCCGATAGGGGCGCGGGGAACTGCGCGACCAGCCACGACGAACCGGCACCCGACAACGCACCCCTCACCCCGCCAGAAATCAGCCCCCCGAACGCTGAACCCGCTCCCCGCCGGAGGCAATCGCGGCGACCTCCGTCCGCGACCCCACCCCCAACTTCGCCAAAATATGCTCCACATGCGCATCAGCAGTCCGCTTGGAGATCACCAACTGCTCCGCGATCTCCCGATTGGACAACCCCTGCGCCACCAGCGCGGCCACCTCCCGCTCCCGCCGCGTCAGAGCGTCCACGCCACCCCCGCGCGCCGCCGGCACCCGGTCACCGGGCACGTCGGCCCCCTCCCGCACAGCGGCCAGCACCTGCGCCCCGGACAGCCGCGCCCCGACCCCGTGCCACCGCTCGTACTCCTCGTCGCCCAGCGCCCGCCGCAGCCCGGCCCGCACGGCCTCCTGCTCGTCGAAGAGCGAGGGCAGCATGCCGACGGGGTCGCCGCCGCCGAGCCGCCGCGCGTTCTCCGCGTAGCCCAGCAGCCAGGCGGCCCGCACATGCCGCTCCTCGGACGACGCGGACCAGGCGAGCATCAGGCAGCACATGGCGGCGACCAGGATCTCGTCGATCTCCGCGGCGGCCTCCAGGGCCCGCCCCAGCAGCCCGACGGCCTCCTCGCGCTCCCCGGAGAGCCACAGGATCAGCCCCTGCACGGTGAGCGTCGACGCGTACATCTGGCGCTCCCCGGTGCCTTCCAGGTAGGCGAGCCCGGTACGGCACCACTCCAGGGCGGCCTCCGCATCGCCGAGCACGCCGAGCACCAGCGCGCCCTCGTAGTGGACGACGGCCGTGCCGAGCCCGTCGCCGCGCGCCAGGATCCGCTGCCGGGCGTCCTCCAGCGCGGTCAGCCCGTCCGGCTCCCCGCACAGCGCGCCGAGCCCGCCGAGATACGCGTCGCAGAACAGCTCGACGCGGTCGTTTCCGGCGTCCCTGGCGATCCGGAGCGCGCGGTGGAACAGTTCGAGCGCGGTCGGCAGGTCCCCGGTCCACACCGAGAACAGCGCCATCATGAACCGGCCCCAGGCCTGCTCGTCCCCCACCTCACCGAGGGGTGCGAGCCCCTTCTCGATCCAGTACCGCCCCTCGGACAGCGCGCCGAGCGCCCGCCAGTACGGCCCGAGCTGCGAGGCCAGCCACAGCCCCTGCGGGGCCAGCTCGGCCGAGCCGTACGCGTAGTCGAGCGCACACCGCACATCGGCGCTCTCGGTGCGCAGCGCCCGGTGCAGGACGGGCTGCGCCGGGGTGAGGAACTCGTCCCAGTAGCGCTGCCCGAGATCCCGGTAGTACGCGAAGTGCCGGGCCCGCACGGTGTCCGCCCGGCCGGACTCCACGAGCCATTCGGCGCCGTACTCACGGATGGTGTCGAGCAGCCGGTAGCGGCTGCCGTCCACCCCGAGCCGCTGCACGACGGACTTGTCGACGAGCCCGATGAGGCACTCCAGCACCTCACCGCCGGACAACTCCTCGCCCGCGCACACGAATTCGGCGGCCCGCAGCTCGAAGGACCCGGCGAAGACCGAGAGCCGCGCCCACAGCAGCCGCTCGCGCGGGGTGCACAGCTCGTGGGACCAGCCGATGGCCGTACGCAACGTCTGGTGCCGGGTCAGCGCGGTCCTCCGCCCCCCGGTCAGCACCTCGAACCGCTGCCCGAGCCGCTCCACCAACTGCTCCAGGGAGACCGCCCGCAGCCGCACGGCGGCCAGCTCCAGGGCGAGCGGAATGCCGTCCAGCCTCTTCGCCAGCGCGGCCAGTTGCTCCCGATTGCCGTCGTGCACGGCGAACCCGGGCACCACCGCGGCGGCCCGCTGCACGAACAGCTCCAGGGCGTCGTCGGGCTCCAGCGGCGCGATGGGCACGCAGTGCTCGCCCGGCACGTCGAGCGGCTGCCGGCTGGTGGCCAGCACCTGCACCCCGGCCGCCTCCCGCAGCAGCACGTCGGCGAGCATGGCGCACGCGTCGACGAGATGCTCACACGTGTCGAGCACGACGAGCATCCGCCGCCCCTGCAGATGGGCGACAACGGCATCGAGCGGCTCCATCCCCGCCTGCTCGGGCAGTTCGAGCACCGCAGCGAGCGTCACCGGAATCAGCTCGGGATCGCGCAGCGCACTCAGCTCGACGAGCACCACCCCGTCCGCGAACCCACCCGCCAGCTCCGCCGCGCCCCGCAACGCCGTACGGCTCTTGCCCACACCCCCGGGCCCGACGAGCGTGACGAGTCTGGCCCCCGCGAACGCCGCCCGCACCTGGGCGAGTTCGGCCGCCCTACCGACGAACGGGGTCACCTCGACCGGAAGCTGACCACCACGCCGCTGCCCGAACCCGAACCCCATGCCCCACTCCCCCACTGTGTCCCGTCAAGCCACCACTCCCACCAAGCGTACGCAGCCACAAGCGGAGCGTGAGCAAGAAGCCGGATGAGATGCCGCACGAAGTGCGCAACTCAGGGGCGCGAGGAACTGCGCGAGAAGCGGCCACGTCCCGCACCTGGCAACGAACCCCCACAAGGCAGACGCAGATCTTTCAGGGGCGCGAGGAACTGCGCGAGAAGCCCCGCAAGGGGCGCGGGGAACTGCGCAACCAGCCACGACGAAAGCCGCACCGCCCCACCACCCCCACCCGCTACCCCGCGGAAGCGACCCGCACGGCCTCCGCCAACGAATCCACCACCGGCGCCCCCACCCCTTCAAGACTGGCCCGCCCGTGCGACCCCCCGGTATAAAGCACGGCCCGCGCCCCGGCAGCCAACGCCGCCACCGCGTCATCAGCCGCATCCCCGATGACAACGACCTGCTCGGGCGCGATCCCGGCCACCTTCTCCAGCGCCCCCAGATGCCGCACCATGTGCTCGGCCTTGCTCCCCCCGGAGGGCCCGACCCGCCCGTCCACCCGCACGAACCGCTCGGCGATCCCGAACTGCCGCACCAACGGCACCAGTTCCTCATGCCCGTACATGCTGAGAATGGACTGGCTGCGCCCGGCCTCCTGCCACCCGGCGAGCAGCGGCTCCACGCCGTCGGCGAGCCGGCAGTCCACGGAGTGCCGCGCGTAGTGCCGGTGGAAGACCTCGTCCATGACGAGCCACTCGGCCTCGGTGGGCAGCCGGCCCATGAGCCGCTCGTAGAACTTCGGAACCGGTACGCAGTACAGCGCGCGGTACTTCTCCAGCGTGATCGGCGCGAGCCCGAGCTCCCCGAACGCGGCGTTGGTGGCGTGGATGACGGCGTCGATGTCGTGGAACAGCGTCCCGTTCCAGTCCCAGACGATGTGTCCGGCGGACGGGCCGAACGAGCCCCCGGCTATGTGCTTCCCCATACGGCGAAACGTACCCCGCACGGACCGGCCCCGATTCAGTCGCCCTGGCCGACCAGGTTGGCGATCTCCTGCGTCGCGAACCACAGCAGCTCGTGATCCTCGGCGCCGTCCACGACGAACTGGGCGTCGTCGTCACCGTGATCGGCCGCGCCCAGCGCGTCGGCGGCGGCCGCGACATCGGCCTCCGCGTCGTCGGCGTCCACATGTACGGCGGCGGCCTTGGCCAGCGGCACGACCTCGCGCACGGTGACCTCACCGAGCGCGCCGGGGTCGAGGCCCCGGTCGGGATCGGCGACGGCGACCCGGTCCGCGACGTCGACGGCCACGACGACCCGGCGGCGCGGCGCGTCCGGCTCGCCCGCGAGCATCCGCAGGGAGGCGAGCCCCGCCCGGTTGAGGGCGGCGTACTCCAGCTCCTCGATGTCGTCCGACAGGTACCACTCGCGCAGCGCGGGCGTGACGGCGAAGGCGGTGAGCGGCGCGGGCCCCAGCTCGCCCGCCTGGTACGCCTGAGCGAGTCGCGGCAGGGAGAGAGGTACGTACACGCGCATGACGGTCCGCTTTCGTAGTCGTCGGTGATCGTCCGGGAGGCCTTCAGGATACGTGCGGGAGTCCCCTTTCGGGCTGCCGCCCACCTCCTACACCCCCGTCACCCCTGCTCCACCGCGCCCCCCGGCCCCACCCCGCCACACGGGCCTCGCGCACCCCGCCGTCACCCGGATAAGTGAATCCCCGGCACCCCTCCAGGCCCCTCCGCCGACTCTTGCGGAGCCGTTGCCCGACCTCGTAGAAGGTGATCACGAAGAGTTACCGACTGGTATCAATCCGGAGGCGACGTGCAGAAGGTGCTTTCCAGGCGAGGCCCCGTTCGAACCAGCCGTCCCCCCGCCCGAAGGGACACCCGGCGCCCCGCCCCGCCCCGGGTACGGCCGCAGGCGCCGCCGCACCCCGCCGAACACTTCACCGACCTGCTCCTGCTGGTCCTGGCCGGCCATCGCCCCGCGGTCTGGTTCGCCCGGCACAGCAGGGGCCACGCCTTCGAGGACCTGCTCTGGCTCCTGGCCCACCGCCCACTGGCCCGCTCGGGCCCGAGCCCGAGGATCCACGACGTGGGCCACTACGAGCCCGACACCGACACCTACGAGGTCTTCGCCCGCATCGCGGTCGGCCCCCGCCTGCACGCCCTGGCCTTCCGCCTGACCCGCGCCGAGGACCTCCGCTGGCGCTGCACAGCAGTAGACCTGGACGGCCGCACCCCAAGAGAACCCGAAGCCCCGTAAGGCGAGGTGACGGCGAAGCCGCCCACCTCAGGGGCGCGGGGAACTGCGCGAGAAGCGGCCACCGGGCCGCAGCCGACCACCGACCCAGAGGCGCGGGGAACTGCGCGAGGGGGGAGGTGACGGCGAAGCCGCCCACCTCAGGGGCGCGGGGAACTGCGCGAGAAGCCCCACCGGCCGTCAGCCGACCGACAACCCAGGGGCGCGGGGAACTGCGCGCCCAGCCACGACGAGCCCCGCACCCGACAACAACCAGAGCGAGCGCAGCACAACGCAAAGGGCCGGGCGCCCAACCACCCGGCGCCCGGCCCTTCACACAAGCAGCGTCACTTCTTGCGACGCCGCCCCTTCTGCTGCTTACGACGCTCGGCCCGCGTCAGACCATCGGCGGAGGACCGAGTAGGCCCGCCCTCGGTGACGAAGTCACCCTCGTCGACCCCACCCTCGGCGTTCGGCGCCTGGAAGTGCAGCCGGTCGGGCCGCTGCGGAGCGTCGAGCCCCTTGGCCCGGATCTCCGGACGGACCTGCGCCGGCACCGCGTCCTCCTTGTCCAGGGACGTGGCGGGCGCGGCGTCCTCCACCGGGACCTCCTCGACCTGCTGCTCGACCTGGACCTCCAGGTTGAACAGGTAGCCGACGGACTCCTCCTTGATGCCCTCCATCATGGCGGTGAACATGTCGAAGCCCTCGCGCTGGTACTCGACCAGCGGGTCCTTCTGCGCCATGGCGCGCAGCCCGATGCCCTCCTGGAGATAGTCCATCTCGTAGAGGTGCTCACGCCACTTGCGGTCGAGCACGGAGAGCACGACCCGGCGCTCCAGCTCACGCATGATCTCGGAGCCGAGCTGCTCCTCGCGCTCCTCGTACTGCGCGTGGATGTCGTCCTTGACGGCGTCACCGATGAACTCGGCGGTGAGCCCGGCACGGTCCCCGGCCTCGTCCTCCAGCTCCTCCACCGTCACCTTGATCGGGTAGAGCTGCTTGAAGGCGCCCCACAGCCGGTCGAGGTCCCAGTCCTCGGCGAAGCCCTCGGCGGTCTCGGCGCCGATGTACTCGTCGATGGTGTCGTCCATGAAGTGCACGACCTGCTCCTGCAGGTCCTCACCCTCCAGGACGCGGCGGCGCTCGCCGTAGATGACCTCGCGCTGGCGGTTGAGCACCTCGTCGTACTTCAGGACGTTCTTACGCGTCTCGAAGTTCTGCTGCTCGACCTGCGACTGCGCGGAAGCAATCGCACGCGTGACCATCTTGTTCTCGATCGGGACGTCGTCCGGCACATTCGCCATCGACATCACGCGCTCGACCATCTGCGCCTTGAACAGCCGCATCAGGTCGTCGCCGAGCGACAGGTAGAAGCGCGACTCGCCGGGGTCGCCCTGACGGCCGGAACGACCGCGCAGCTGGTTGTCGATACGCCGCGACTCGTGCCGCTCGGTGCCCAGCACGTACAGCCCGCCGAGGTCCTTGACCTCTTCGAACTCGGCCTTGACGGCCTGCTCGGCCTTCTCCAGCGCGGCGGGCAGGGCCGCGGCCCACTCCTCGACGTGCTCGACCGGGTCGAGGCCCGCCTGGCGCAGCTCGGCCTCGGCGAGGTCGTCGGGGTTGCCGCCGAGCTTGATGTCGGTACCACGGCCGGCCATGTTCGTGGCGACGGTGACGGCGCCCTTGCGGCCGGCCTGCGCGATGATCGGCGCCTCACGGTCGTGCTGCTTGGCGTTGAGCACCTCGTGCTGGATACCGCGCTTGGAGAGCTGCTGCGAGAGGTACTCGGACTTCTCGACCGACGTCGTACCGACGAGGATCGGCTGGCCCTTCTCGTGCTTCTCCGCGATGTCGTCGACGACCGCGTCGAACTTGGCGACCTCGGTCCGGTAGATCAGGTCCGCCTGGTCCTTGCGGACCATCGGCCTGTTCGTCGGGATCGGGACGACGCCCAGCTTGTAGATCTGGTGGAACTCGGCGGCCTCGGTCATCGCCGTACCGGTCATGCCGGAGAGCTTGTCGTAGAGGCGGAAGAAGTTCTGAAGGGTGATGGTCGCCAGGGTCTGGTTCTCGTCCTTGATGTCCACCCCTTCCTTCGCCTCGATCGCCTGGTGCATGCCCTCGTTGTAGCGGCGGCCCGCGAGGATACGGCCGGTGTGCTCGTCGACGATCATGACTTCGCCGTCGATGACGACGTAGTCCTTGTCCTTCTTGAAGAGTTCCTTGGCCTTGATGGCGTTGTTCAGGTAACCCACCAGCGGGGTGTTCACCGACTCGTACAGATTGTCGATGCCCAGCCAGTCCTCGACCTTGGAGACGCCCGGCTCGTGGATGGCGACGGTGCGCTTCTTCTCGTCGACCTCGTAGTCGCCGGTCTCCTCGATGCCCTTCATGGTGTTGCCGGCCTCGCCCTTGGTCAGGCGGGTGACCAGCTTGGCGAAGTCGCCGTACCACTTGGTGGCCTGGTCCGCCGGACCGGAGATGATCAGCGGCGTACGGGCCTCGTCGACGAGGATGGAGTCGACCTCGTCGACCACCGCGAAGTTGTGGCCGCGCTGGACGAGCTCGTCCTGGGACCACGCCATGTTGTCGCGGAGGTAGTCGAAGCCGAACTCGTTGTTCGTTCCGTAGGTGATGTCGCAGTTGTACTGCTCGCGGCGCTGGGCCGGCGTCATGTTCGCCAGGATGCAGCCCACGGTGAGGCCCAGGAACTTGTGGACGCGGCCCATCATCTCGGAGTCGCGCTCGGCCAGGTAGTCGTTCACCGTGATCAGGTGGACGCCCTTGCCGGACAGCGCGTTCAGATACGTCGGCAGCGTGCCGACCAGGGTCTTGCCCTCACCGGTCTTCATCTCGGCGACGTAGCCCAGGTGGAGGGCGGCGCCACCCATCAGCTGCACGTCGTAGGGGCGCTGGCCCAGGACACGCCGGGAGGCCTCACGGACGGTCGCGAACGCCTCGGGCAGCAGGTCGTCGAGGGTCTCGCCGTCCTCGAGGCGCTGCTTGTACTCGTCCGTAAGCGCGCGCAGCTCGGCGTCGGAGAGGCTTTCGAAATCCTCTTCGATGGAGTTGACCTGGTCCGCGATGCGGTGCAGCTTGCGCAGGATCTTGCCTTCGCCTGCACGCATGATCTTCTGGATGACGGACACGGGGGTTGGTCTCCTTGCCGGTCGGGCCTGGCACGGTCGGTTACTCGGGCGACAGCCTGAGCAACGGCCATCGTATGCGAGGACCCCACCGCGCCGGGAGGTCTGCCATCAGGTCCAACGCACAGGTGCCTCTGAAGGTGCCGGTATACCCCACGAAAAGTGATGGTGCGCCCTCCTCGCACCGAGCAGAATCGGGTGATGGAACCCGTGACGCTGACCACCGCTCGTCTGAGACTGCGCACCTTCGCCCCCGCCGACGTCGACGAGGTGCACGCCATCTGCCAGGACCCCGACATCCAGCGCTGGACCACGATTCCCTCGCCTTACGCGCGCGTGGACGCCGAATACTTCATCGACCGGGTGGTCGCGGACGGCTGGCGTGACGATGCCGAGTACACCTTCGCGGTCCGGACCGACGAGCAGGGACCGATCGCCGCCGCGATCGGGCTGCACCACCCGCGCGCGGGTGCGTGGGAAGTGGGTTTCTGGACGGCCAAGGAGTTCCGCGGCCGCGGCTACATGACGGAGGCGGTCCTGGAAGTGGCCCGCTGGGCCTTCACGGACCTCGCCTGCCCCCGCCTGGAATGGCGCGCCGAGGTGGGCAACCACGGCTCGCGCACGGTCGCCGAGAAGGCCGGCTTCACCATGGAGGGCGTACTGCGCGCGGGCCTCCTCAACAAGGGAGTCCTCCGCGACTGCCGACTGGCCTCCCTCCTCCCCTCGGACCTGACCCTCCCCACCCCCCTCCCCTACCTCCCAACCCCCCACTGAGCCCCACCACCAAGGGCAATCTGCTGCACCCTCGCCTTGGGCAATCTGCCGCGCCCCGCCCCACCCCACCCCGCCTTGGGCAACCTCTCGCGTCCCGGCCCCACCCCACCCCGCCCTGGGCAACCCGCCGGACCCCCACCCCCGCCCCGCCCCCGCCTTGGGCAATCTGCCGCCAAGGGCGGCAGGGTGGGCAAGGCGGCCCCCAAGCGCCGGGCAGGCGCCCCGACAGACCCGCGCCCCAGCCCCGAGCGGCCCCCACGGCCCCGGCCCGCCCAGAAATGTCAGCGCCGCCCCCTAGGGTTCCGACCATGCCGACGCCCGCCCCGCACCACCCCACCCACCACACCCCCGTCGCCCTCGCCGCGACAGAGGCCCGCCGCATCACCCTGCGAGCCCAGGGCTTCCTAGGCGCCCCGAACCGCGCCGCGGGCGTACGCGGAGTCCTGCGCCACCTCGGCGCGGTCCAGCTCGACACGATCTCGGTCCTGGCCCGCTCCCACGAACTGATCCCGTACGCGCGCCTGGGCGCGGTGGGCCGCAAGAAGGTCGAGCAGGCCTACTGGACGCAGACCCACGCCTTCGAGTACTGGTCCCACGCCGCCTGCATCCTCCCCGTGGAGGAGTGGTCGCACTTCGCCTTCCGCCGCCGCGCCTACCGAGGCCGCCCGCACTGGAACCACCACCTCCCCGACGGCGCCTACGACCAGGTGATCAAGCAGCTGCGCGCCGAGGGCCCGCTGACCGCCACGGAGCTGGGCGGCGCGAAGAACAAGGGCGAGTGGTGGGACTGGTCGGACTCGAAGGTCGCCGTCGAGCGCGCGCTGATGTACGGCGAGGTGGTCTGCGTCGAGCGCCGCGGCTGGAAGCGGGTCTACGACCTGGCGGAGCGGGCGATCCCGGCGGATCTGCTCCACGACGACCTGGACGACAAGGAGTGCGTCCGCCGACTCGTCGTCCAGGCCGGCCAAGCGCTCGGCGTCGGCACCCGCTCGGACATCGCCGACTACCACCGGCTGAAGAGCGAGCAGTTCGACGCGGTGATCGAGGAGACCGGTCTGGTCCCGGTGACGGTCGAGGGCTGGGGCGGGAAGCCGGCCTGGGCCGACCCGGCGGCACTGGAGTCGACACCCCGCGGCCGCCACCGCACGACGCTCCTGTCCCCGTTCGACTCGCTGATCTGGGAGCGGGCGCGCACGGAGCGGATCTTCGGCTTCACGCACCGCCTGGAGGCGTACGTCCCCAGGCCGAAGCGGATCCACGGCTACTTCGCGATGCCGGTCCTGGCGGGCGGGCAGCTGGTGGGCCGCGTCGACCCGGCACGCGAGGGCACCACCCTGGTCGCCCGGCAGGTCTCCCTGGACGGCCCGAAGGCCGTCGCGCCGGTGGCCCAGGCCCTGGTCGAAGCGGCGAGCTGGGTGGGCTGCGACAGCGTCCGGGTGGAGCGCATGACGGACCCGGCCCTGAAGCAGGACCTCGTCAGAGCCCTCGACTAGAGCGCCCGGCGCCCCGACCGACGGATCCCCCGCCCGCCGATCTCCCACCGGCCGATCCCCTGCCGCCGGATCTCCAGCTAGCGGATCTCCAGGATCTTCTCGCGCATCGCGTACACCACGGCCTCCATCCTGGAGTGCAGCTGCAGCTTCTCCAGGATGTTGCGCACATGGTTCTTCACGGTGTTCTCCGAGATGAACAGTTCCTTGGCGATATCCCGGTTGTTCATCCCGGTGGCGACCAGCTTGAGCACCTCCAGCTCCCGGTCGGTGAGCCGGGGCGCGGGCACCAGCCGGCGCTCGTCGGTGCGCTGGATCATCGACTTGAATTCGGTGAGCAGCTTCGACGCCATGGAAGGGCTGATCTGCGACTGACCGTCGGCGACGGCGCGAATGGCCGTGGCCACCTCGTCGGTCGAGATCTCCTTCAGCAGATATCCCGTCGCGCCCGCCTTGATCGCGTCGTAGAGATCCGCTTCCTCGTCGCTGATCGTGAGCATGATGATTTTGGCGCTCGGCGCCACCTCCTTGATGGAGGTGCACGCCTCGATGCCGCCGCGCTTGGGCATGCGTACGTCCATGAGGACGATGTCCGGCAGCAGATCGGCCGCCTTGTCCACCGCCTCGGCGCCGTCGCCCGCCTCACCGACGACCTGAATGTCCTCCTCGGCCGCGAGGACGATCTCCAGACCACGCCGGAACAGAGCGTGGTCGTCCACCACAAGGACCCGGATCGGCTCCTTGCGCGGTGAGCCCTCGTCCGGGCCCGTGCCGGCGCCGCCATCGGCCGCGTCGGCGCCCTCGCCCCGCATCGGTCCGAAGCTGTCCGCCATCGTTCCTCCCCCTGAAGGCCGTGGCCCCGTCTTCCTGTACCGGGCCAACCCGAGGCGCCGGCACACCGGTTGACCCGGCACGGCCATGATTTCATGCCTCGGCGTCCGCGCGTCGACGGAGCGGTGCACGAAGGGGTCGCACAAGGGTGCCCCCGGGGGCGCACGCACGCTCCAGGGGCACCGGATGAGTGGGTTTTCGGACAGTCTGCCGACGGGACGTCCTGCTTGCGGAGGGGCCTGCCGGCGGGGCTGACCGGGCGGGCTCAGCCGCCGATCGCGTCCCCGGCGTCGGCGCTGCGCACGTCGGCGACCATGGGATCGCTGTTGAGGTGGATGACGCCGTAGTCGTAGGCGTGGCGCCGGTAGACCACGCTGGGTTCCTTGGTCTCGGCGTCGACGAACAGGTAGAAGTCGTGCCCGACCAGCTCCATCTCGTAGAGCGCCTGGTCGAGCGTCATCGGTGCCGCGACGTGGGTCTTCTCCCGGACGATCAGCGGGCCTTCGCCCTGGACCTCCAGCGAGCCGATCCTGGTGGTCTGCACTCCGCCGGCCTCGGCGTCGTCGCCGGACTGGGCGATCGAGCCGTCCCCGTTGAGCGTGGCGGCGTCCGGGACGTGCTCGGCGACCTCGGCGGCCGAGATCCGCTTCGTGCCACGCCGCGTCGACCGCTTGTCGTGCTGCTTGCGCAGCCGCGCGTCGAGCTTCTCCGTGGCCAGGTCGAGCGCCGCGTACGGGTCGCTCGCCGCGGCCTCCGCCCGGATCACCGGTCCGCGCGTACGCAGCGTGATCTCCACGCGGTCGCAACGGTCGGCCTGCCGGGGGTTGGGCTCCTTGGACACCTCCACGTCGAGGCTGATCACCTTGCCGTCGAGCTTCTGGATCTTCTCCAGATTCAGCTTGTCGGCCACGTGCTTGCGGAACCGCTCCGGTACCTCGGTCTTGCGGCCCTTGACGACGATGTCCACGCAGAACTCCGTTCCCGGATAACTCCGCTCGCTCGGCGGAGCATCTCCCTCTTGCACACGACTCCGGCCACTTCCGGAGCCTCGGACTCGGTGACTTCCACCTCCTCCTCCCCCGTGGACGAGATCTCCACCCCACCGGGACGGGTGATTGTCAAAAACTCTGCGCAATCTCCCGCATGGCATTCCGATATGCGAGGTGCGGCTTCCGTCTTTCCTGCCGAGTTCCTCACAACTGAACATATCTCGCCCGGACGGATGTCGTCACCCTCTACTGACGCGTACCTCCATTCAAGTGAATGAACCCTCTCTCTACCTGCAACGATGCAGATCCTCGGTCAGTTCCGGTTTATTTCGAAGGAATCCGGAGATGCGGAGACCACGGCTGCGCCCATAGCGATCGGTCCTGCCATTCCCGGACCCGTCGCGGCTTCTCCCGCGCCCGCCGGAGAACGCGTGACCGCGCGTATTGCACGCGCCGCCTCCGCCAAAGACGCGCCCGTCGTCATGAGGTCGTCGACCAGCACGATCCGGCCAACTTCCCCGAGCAGGGCGGACGCACCGCCCACCACGGCCAGCGCGCCGGACACATTGGCCCGGCGCTGCCGGGCGTCGAGCCCCGACTGGTCGGCCACGGCGCGCCGCTGCCGCAGCACGGCGAGCACCCTGACCGAAACGCCGTCACGGCGCAGTCCGGCCGCAGCCGCGTAAGCCAGTCGGCGTGTCGGATCGTGCCCGCGCGCCCGCACCGCCCAGGGCGCGGAGGGCACCGGCACCAGGGCCACGGCTCCCGCGCCGTCCACCGGCAGCCCGGCCCGCACCGCCCCGGCGAGCGCCTCGCCCAGCGGCCGGACCAGACCCAGCGCCCCACGCTCCTTGTGCGCGAGCAGCACGGCCCGCACGGGCCCCTGGTAGGGCGCCGCCGCGTGCACGACGGGCAGCCCCGGGGGCTTCGGCCGTGGCCGCACCCGCCCCGGCCCAGCACCGTGCACCGCCTGTGTGCACCTCGCGCACAGCGGCGTACGCGACCTGTCGCAGCCTGCGCACCGGGCCGGCAGCACCAGGTCGGAGAGGTCCTGCCACCACCCCCGCATACCCACCACTGTGCCAACATGCGCGCTGCGCGACCACCCCTGTGGACAACGGCCTGTGGACAACTGGACCGTACTGACCGGCGCCCGAATCTCCGCAGGTGAAGCACAGGTGAGAGCGCAGGTGAGAGCGGCCCCGGGGGCTCCGGACCGACCGGCTATCCCGGGTAGACCGGCGCCGTCCCGTCCTTCAGCACGGACTGCCAGGCGGACCCGGAGGGCAACCGCACGATCCCGTCGTCGGAGTGCGCCAGCAGCGGCAGATCCGTGTCGGCCGCCGCGATCTCGCTCACCCGGGTCAGCCCCGGCAGCGCCTGACCGGTCGGTGTCGAGCCGTCGGACTGCACGTACCGGATCTGCTGCAGCCCGCCGGGCTCCCGGCCCACCACCACGAGCCGGCTGCCGCCCGCCCAGGACACGGCGGTGACCTCTTCCATCTCCGGTGCGGCCAGGCCCAGGTCGGCCACCGAGATCTCGACGTCGCCGTCCGTCGTGCCGTGCTCCCGCTCGACGCGGCCGACCTTCAGCCGCGTCTTGCCGTCCTCGTTCACCAGCAGGGCGATGCGCGCGCCGTCGGCGGACATCTTCACCGCCTCGATACGGGCCTCGTCACCGAGGTCGCCGACCCGGACCTCCTGCATCCGGTCGGCCTGGCCCTGCCCGAACACGAGCAGGCGCGGGTTCTTCGGATCGCGGTCGGCCACCCACAGGTCGCCGTTCCCGTCCCAACTGGGCGTCGTGAAACCGTCCTTCTCGGCCTTGGCGCCGCTGTGGGCGAGCGCGTCCCCCAGCGAGGCGTTGGTGACCATGGACGCCACGTACAGCGAGCGCCCGTCGCCCGACACCGCCGCCGCCCGCTCCTGGTCGCGCGAGATCGCGACGGAGCGCATCCGCCGCTCACCCTCGCCCATCGGCCCCGCCACCGGCTCGGGCTTCTGGTGGGAGCCGCTGGTACCCGGCATCCGCACCAAGCGGCCCTTGTCGTCCAGGAAGTACTGGTACTCGGTCCCCTCCGAGTACCGCGGCGCCACCAGCGCGTCGGCCGCGGGCTTCGCGAGGGTGCACATCAACCGGCCGTCGGCGCGCTCCAGTTCGACATCGTCCACGCTCGACGACGACAGGTCCCGCAGCGAGTAGAGGATCTGGGCGGCCATCTTCTTGCACCGCGCCGAACCGATCGAGTCCGCGGTCTTGTTCAGCGGCACCGTCAGCTTGTTCGCGTCGTCGGGAGCCAGCGACTTCGTACCGGCGCGCAGCCCCGCCTTGAGCGGGAACGACGTCGTCACCACGGGGTTCAGCCAGCGCGTGGGCCCCGCGAGCACTTCCCTGACGGTCTCCGTCAGCGGATCCACCCACCTGCGGACGAAGACGGGGTCGGCGACGAGCCGGTTCTGACTGGCTCCGCCGGCGGACGCCGCGCCGGAATCCACCGCGTAGTAGTACTTGTTGACGGACTGATAGATCCGCTGGAAGTCGGTCTTCCCCAGGACGACGCCGTCCGGCGGGGTGTCGATCCGCCACTGCTTCGGCTTGCCCTTGGCGGTCTCGACCAGGCTCAGATGCAGCCGACCCTCGTAACGGTGGTCGGCCGGCCGGTACGCCTGCTCCTCGTCGAGGCTGGCGATCTGGGTCCCGGTCAGCTCGAAGCCGTGCCCGTCGTCCCCGGAATTCGCCCGGTCCGTCGAGGTCGCGCCCGGGGCTTCCTTGAGCACGACGGTCTGCCGCTCGGGATGCCAGGTCTTCGCGGCTTTGGACGTCAGATACTTGCGGGCCACCGCGTACGAAGGGTCGTCGCCGGTCAGCGCCTCGAGGAAACCCTCGACGATGCTCTTGGCCGCCGCGTCGTCCTGCGGCGGCAGCGCGAAGACACGGACCTGCGAGTCCGGGCGCTGCGACGCCTCCACCGATTCGAGTCCGCCGCTGTCCGGCATCGACGCGCACCCGGCGAGCACGATGGCGCCGCATCCGGCCAGCGCACCGCCCCGCACCCCGCGCCGCCGACGCGACGCCCGCTGCTCATCCACGACCGCCGTCGCTCCCCTCGTCACGCTCCGCCGGTCCACCGAGGCGGCCGCCGACGGCGACGTCTCCGTGCCACGGCGTGCCGGGCACCGGCTCGGACCCGACGGCCTCCACCGGACCCACTTCACCGACCGGACCGGCCTCGCCGGTCCGGTGCGTGCCGTCGCCCGGCTGGCGCGGCACGCTCAGCGCCCCGCCGCCCGACCCCGTACCTCCACCGCGCGAGACCACGCGCGCGCCGCTGCCCGGCAGCGCCGTGGGGTCGGCGGGCACCGCGGCCTGGCGCAGGCGCGGCGCTATCGGTGCCTGCGCGGGCGCCGGCGGCGCCTGGGCCGGCACCGTCGCGAGCTTCCTGTCCTGCGTGGCGCCGTCGCCCAGGCCCCGGTTGCGCCGGGAGTCCTCCGGCTCCAGCGGTATCGGCGACCCGCGCAACGGCTCGTCCGCCGTCCTCGGCAGCGTCAGCCGGAACTGCGAACCACCACCCGGCTCACCCCACGCCTGCAGCCAGCCGCCGTGCAGCCGCGCGTCCTCCAGGGCGATCGACAGGCCGAGGCCGGTGCCGCCCGTCGTCCGCGCGCGTGCCGGATCGGCCCGCCAGAAACGGCTGAACACCCGGGTCGCCTCGCCCGGCTTGAGCCCGACCCCGTAGTCGCGCACGGCGACGGCGACGGCGCCACCGGCGGCGGCGAGCCGCACGACGACGTCCCGGCCCTCACCGTGCTCCACGGCGTTCACCACGAGGTTGCGCAGGACGCGCTCCACGCGGCGGGCGTCCGCCTCGGCGACCACCGGCTGGTCGGCGCCGACGATCCGCACCTGCGTGCCCTTGCGCTCGGCGAGCGGCTCGGCGCCGCTGACGACCCGGCGCACGACCTCGCGCAGGTCGATCGGCTCGGCCTCCAGCGCGGCGGCCCCCGCGTCGAACCGGCTGATCTCCAGCAGGTCCGCGAGCAGCGACTCGAACCGGTCCAGCTGATCGGCGAGCAGTTCCGCGGACCGCGCGGTCACCGGATCGAAGTCGACCCGCGCCTCGTGGATGACGTCCGCGGCCATCCGTACGGTCGTCAGCGGCGTCCGCAGCTCATGGCTGACGTCCGACACGAAGCGGCGCTGCATCCTCGACAGATCCTCCAGCTGCTGGATCTTCAGATGCAGGTTCTGCGCCATCTTGTTGAAGGCTTCACCCAGGCGCGCGATGTCGTCCTCGCCAGTGACCTTCATACGTTCCTGGAGGCGGCCCGCGGAGAGCCGCTCGGCCACTCCTGCCGCCATCCGCACGGGCGTCACGACCTGCCGCACGACGAGCCAGGCGATGGCCCCGAGCAGCACGACCACGAACAGGCCCGCCGTCGCGAGCGTCCCCTTCACCAGGCCCAGGGACTTCTCCTCCTGGGTGAGCGGGAAGAGGTAGTACAGCTGGTAGGGGTTGCCCTCGGGATCGTTGAGGCGCTTGCCGATGACCAGGCCGGGCTGCGAGGCCTGACCCTCCTCGTAGATGATCCGCGTGTACTCCTGGGAGGCGCCGGTCATCCGCTCGACCCGCTCCCGCAGTTCCTCGGGCACGCTGCGCACCGGCTGCACGCTGCCGGAGCCGCGCAGGGCCCGTCCCTTGCCGCTGTCGGCGTCGCCGGAGCTGAGCGTGACGACGTCGAAAGCACCCTTGCCGCCGCTGGAGAGCTGGCTGACGAGATCGGTCTTCCAGGCGTTGGGCTCCACGCTGGTGCGGCTCTCCTCGGACGCGCCGTCCGAGGTCCCGGCCGTGGCCGAGTCCGCCTTGTCCTTGGCGGCCCGGAAGCCGCCCTCGGCCTGGCTCTGCGACGCCTTCACCTTGGCGTCCAGCAGTCCGTTGCTCACCGAACCGATGACGACGATGCCGAGCAGCAGCACCACACCCAGCGACATCACCAGCGTGGTGACGACGACCTTCAGCTGGATGTTGCGCCGCCACAGCCGCATCGCAGGCAGCAGCGGCCGCCGCACCCAGCGCGTGAACAGCCGGAGCACCGGACTGCCCTTCATTCCGCCCTGGAGCAGCAGACCACCGTCGAGCATGCGGCGCGACCAGGAATCCCGCCCGGCCGCCTGTCCCACAGGCCGCTCCGCGCGGGATCCCGGCTTCCCGGGCGCCGGAGCGGCACTGTTACGGGACATGTCAGCTCGGCCCTGCCTTGTAGCCGACACCGCGGACGGTCACCACGATCTCCGGCCGTTCAGGATCCTTCTCGACCTTCGAGCGCAGCCTCTGCACATGCACATTGACCAGGCGCGTGTCCGCCGCGTGCCGATAGCCCCACACCTGCTCGAGCAGCACCTCGCGGGTGAACACCTGCCACGGCTTGCGGGCCAGTGCCACCAGGAGATCGAACTCCAGCGGCGTCAGCGCGATCGACTGTCCGTCCCGCTTGACCGAGTGCCCGGCCACGTCGATGACCAGGTCACCGATGGCCAGCTGCTCGGGCGCGGGCTCCTCCGACCTCCGCAGCCGCGCCCTGATACGGGCCACGAGCTCCTTCGGCTTGAAGGGCTTCACGATGTAGTCGTCGGCGCCCGATTCGAGCCCCACCACCACATCGACGGTGTCGCTCTTCGCCGTGAGCATCACGATCGGAACCCCGGACTCCGCCCGGATCAGGCGGCACACCTCGATGCCGTCCCTGCCGGGCAGCATGAGGTCGAGGAGAACCAGATCGGGCTTGGTCTCACGGAAAGCGGCCAGCGCCTTGTCGCCGTCAGCTACGAACGACGGCTCAAAACCTTCACCACGCAGCACAATGCCGAGCATCTCGGCCAGTGCGGTGTCGTCGTCGACGACAAGGACTCGTCCCTTCATGGACCACATCATCCCATTAGCTCATCGTTACCTGGCGTGACCTGGAACACAGCTCACTCAGGCCCTCACCTGTCACAGGCGCCAACGCGCCCCACTCCGTGACGATCGCCGTCACCAAATCCGGCGGTGTCACGTCGAACGCAGGGTTGTACGCCTGCGTTCCCAACGGTGCCACCGGAATCCCGCCACCCGCCTCCACTCCCGCCAACGGCACCTGCGGCGCCGTGAGCTCCGTCACTTCATGTCCGGCCCGCTGCTCCACCTCGATGGACGCACCGTCGGGAGTCGCCAGATCCACCGTCGTCACCGGCGCCACCACGATGAACGGCACATGGTGATATCGCGCCAGGACCGCGAGCGGATAGCTCCCCACCTTGTTGGCCACCGAACCGTCGGCGGCGATCCGGTCCGCCCCGATCAGCACGGCATCCACCTCACCGGCGGCGAACAGCGACCCCGCCGCATTGTCGGTCAGCAGCGTGTACGCCATCCCGCTGCGCGCCGCCTCGTACGCCGTCAGCCTCGCCCCCTGCAGCAGCGGACGAGTCTCGTCCACCCACAGCCGGCGCAGCCGCCCGGCGCGGTGCGCGGCGCGCGCCACCGCGAACGCCGTGCCCTCACCGCCGGAGACCAGGGCCCCGGTGTTGCAGTGCGTCAGGATCCGGTGGTTCCCGCCGGGCAACAGCTCGTCGAGCAGCCGCATTCCGTGCTCCGCCATCCTGGCACTCGCCGCGGCGTCCTCCTGGTGCAGTGCCCGCGCGGCGGCGAGCGCGGCAGCGGCGGCCCGCTCCCGGACGGCCGCGCCGTCCGCCCCCGCACCGTTCCCGAACGCCGACCGGTACGCCGACTGTGCCCTGCGCACGCCGTACGCCAGATTGACCGCGGTGGGCCGCGCGTTCGCCAAAGCGTCCGCGGCCTCCTGCACGTCGAACCCACGAGCGGCGGCCAGGGCCACCCCGTAGGCCCCCGCGATGCCGAGCAGCGGAGCCCCGCGCACGGCCAGGGACCGGATCGCCTGCACCAACGCCTGCGGATCCGTGCACACCAGCTCGACTTCTTCTGCCGGAAGGCGCGTCTGGTCGAGCAACACCAGAACGGGCCCCTCCGCCGGTTCCTCCCAGCGGATCGCCTGTACGTCGATGGTCTTGGGCTGTTTGTCCTCGCTGAGCTGTATGTCCTCGCCGGATTGCGCGTACTGATCAGCCATCCGCCCAGTCTGCCCTTTGCGGCCCCGACAATTGAAGGTGTCAAGGCACTACGGGGCCAGGTCACGCCGAACCCACCCCATGGCACGATGGCAGCCAACCTGCCGCGGCGACCGCGGACGGGCACCTTGAAGGAGCGACGATGAACGACACTCCGGGCTGGGCCTCGCCCGGATCTGCCCCCTCCGACGGCCCCGACGACAAGCGCCAGGAGGGCACGAGCCAGAGCGGCGACGCTCAGGACGCCGCTCCCCAGGACGCCGCGGGCCAGGGCCCCCAGTGGTCCAAGGAGCAGCCGCCGCCCGCACAGTGGTCCGCCCCGTCCGGCTCTCCGGGCCCTTCCGGTCCCGGCCAGACCCCGCCACCGCCCCCGCCGGCTCCCGGCCAGGGCTGGGGCCAGGGCCCCGGCGGTCCCGGTCAAGGCGGCTGGGGCGCTCCCCCGCAGGGCGGCGGCCCCGGCGGCTGGGGCAACGGCGGATGGGGCGGCCCGCCCACCGCCGCCAAGCCCGGTGTCATCCCGCTGCGCCCGCTCGGCGTCGGAGAGATCCTCGACGGCGCGGTATCGACGATGCGCACGTACTGGCGCACCGTCCTCGGCATCTCGCTGACCGTCGCCGTGGTCACCGAACTTCTGGCGGTCCTCCTCCAGGGCTTCTTCCTCGACGACTCCGCGACCAACGCCGCGCTGGACAACCCGGACGCCACCCCCCGCGAAGTCCTCAACGCCGTGGGCGGGATCTTCATCGGCGCCGGTGCCGTCCTCGTCGTCACACTGCTCGGCACGATCATCGCCACGGCGCTGCTCACGACCGTCACCAGCCGTGCGGTCCTCGGCACGTCCGTCACCACCGGAGAGGCCTGGCGCGACGCCCGTCCGCAGGTCCTGCGGCTGCTCGGTCTGACGCTGCTGCTGCCGCTGATCGTCGGGGCGATCGTCTGCGTGGGCACCGTCCCCGGCATCCTCCTCGCCGCTTTCGGCTCGTCCGACGGGGGCATCGCGCTCGCCGTCATCGGCGGCATCGCCGGCTTCGTCGTCGCGGTCTGGCTGATGATCCGCTTCTCGCTGGCCTCGCCCGCGCTGATGCTGGAGAAGCAGACGGTCCGCAAGGCGATGGGCCGGTCCAGCAAGCTCGTCCGCGGCTCCTGGTGGCGGGTCTTCGGCATTCAGATCCTGGCGACGATCATCACCAACATCGTCTCCTCGATCATCCTGATCCCCTTCACCCTCGTCGCCGCGGCGGTCAGCGGGGGCGGCGTCGGGCTCCTCGACAGCACCGGCGACTCGGGCTGGGCCTTCCTGATCATCAGCGGCATCGGCTCGGTGATCGGCTCCACGCTCACCTTCCCGATCACCGCGGGCGTCACCGTGCTGCTCTACATCGACCAGCGCATCCGTCGCGAGGCCCTCGACCTCGAACTCGCCCGCGCCGCGGGCCTGCAGGGCTACGGGACCGCCCCCGGCGCCACCCCGGGGGGCTGATGCGGTGAGCGCGCCCGGGGGAGTGCTCATGGCGGCGGCCTGGCTGACGCGCGCCGGCGGCGACGAGCCGCCGGTGACGATCTCGCGCGATCCCGCGCGGGAAGCGGCCGAGCACGAGCTGTCCAAGCCCGCGTACCACCAGAACGATCCGAGCTGGTACATGCGGGCCCTGAACAAGTTCTGGGAGTGGATCGACAAGCTGCTCTCCGCCGCCTCCGGCGCGACACCGGGCGGCGCCGTCGGCCTGATCGTGATCGTGCTGGCGATCGTCGCCGTCGCGGCCGCACTGTGGTGGCGCCTCGGCACACCGCACCGCGCGCCCACCTCCACGGCCCGCCTCTTCGACGACCGCCCGCGCAGCGCGGCGGAACACCGGGCGGCCGCCGAGGCGCACGCCGCCCAGGGCCACTGGAACCAGGCCGTCCAGGAGCGGATGCGGGCCCTGGTCCGCTCCCTGGAGGAACGCGCCCTGCTCGACCCGCGCCCCGGCCGCACCGCCGACGAGGCGGCCACCGAGGCCTCCCGCGCGCTGCCGCAGCACACGGACGGGCTCCGCGCGGCGGCCCGCGACTTCGACGACGTCACATACGGCGGCCGCTCCGCGACCCCGGAGATGTACCAGCGCCTGACCGCCCTGGACACCGAGGCGGAACGCACCGCCCCGTCCCTCGCCGCCCCGGGGGCCGCACGGTGACCGACCCCAGCACCCCGAACCCGCACGCCGACCCCTCCCCGGGCAGCACGCCACCCCCGGCGCCGCCGTCCCCCACCCCGGACTTCTCCAAGCCCGGCCGCGCCACGCCCCCGACCGGCACCGGCACGGCCACCCTCACCGCGCCACCGCCACCACCTGAGGCCCCCGAACCGGCCCCTGGGGCCACCTCGGCCACCCCCACGGTCCGCCAGGTGTGGACCCGCACCCGAGGCATCGCCCTCGCCCTGGTCCTCCTCCTGGCCGCCGCGGTGGCCATCGCGGCCGTCCGCTCCGGCGAGAAGCACGGCGAGCTCGACCCGCGCTCCGCCGACCCGTACGGCAGCCGCGCCGTCGCCGCACTCCTCGCCGAGCGCGGCGTCGACACCCGGGTCGTCACCACGGCGGCCGAGGCCCGCGCCGCGACCGGATCGGACACCACCCTCCTCGTCGCCGTCCCCGACCTGCTCACGGCCCACCAGCAGCGCGGGATCGCGGAGGCCACCACCGGATCCGGCGGCCGTACGGTCCTGGTGGCCCCCAGCGCCGCGTCGGTGGAGAAGCTGGCCCCCGGGGTCACCGCGGACCCCGGGCCCAGCGCCGAGAGGACCCTCGCCCCCGACTGCTCCCTGCCGGCGGCCCGCAGCGCGGGCACGGCCGACACCGGCGGCGAGCGCTACAACACGGCGTCGTCCGAAGCCGACTCCTGCTATCCGAGCGACGGCATCCCCACCCTGCTCCGCCTGCCCGCGGCCACCGGCGACACGGTGATCATCGGCGCCCCCGACATCCTGCTCAACGACCGCCTCGACGAGCAGGGCAACGCCTCGCTCGCTCTCCAACTCCTCGGTACCCGCCCCCATCTGGTCTGGTACCTCCCCTCCCTCTCCGACGAATCCGCGGCTTCCGGTGCGCAGAACGACCGCAGCTTCTTCGACCTGATCCCCAAGGGCTGGCTCTGGGGCACGCTCCAACTCTTCGTCGCGGCAGCCCTCGCCGCCCTCTGGCGCGCACGCCGTCTGGGCCGCCTGGTCCCCGAGCGTCTCCCCGTCGCGATCCGCGCCTCCGAGACCACCGAAGGCCGCGCCCGCCTCTACCGCAAGGCCAACGCCCGCGACCGCGCGGCGAGCGCCCTGCGTATCTCCACCCGCACCAAGCTCGCCCCCCTCATCGGCATCCCCGTCTCCCAGGCCCACACGCCCGAGACCTTCCTGCCGGCCCTGGCCCGCCAACTCCCCACGCCCGGCCGGGACCTGCACGCTCTCCTCTTCGGTCCGCCCCCCACGACCGACGCGGCACTCATCGCCCTCGCCGACCACCTCGACGCCCTCGAAAGAGAGGTACGGAATTCATGATGGACCCGACCACTGACAACGCCGGGCCCACGAGCGATCCCCGCAGCTCACGGGCTTCCCTGGAAGCACTGCGCGCCGAGATCGCCAAGGCCGTGGTCGGCCAGGACTCCACCGTCACGGGCCTGGTCGTGGCCCTTCTGTGCCGGGGCCACGTCCTCCTCGAAGGCGTCCCCGGTGTGGCCAAGACACTCCTCGTCCGCTCCCTGGCCGCGTCCCTCGAACTGGACACGAAGCGGATCCAGTTCACCCCGGACCTGATGCCCAGCGACGTGACGGGCTCCCTGGTCTACGACACCCACACCTCGCGCTTCTCCTTCCAGCCGGGCCCGGCGTTCACGAACCTCCTCCTCGCGGACGAGATCAACCGCACGCCGCCCAAGACCCAGTCCTCCCTCCTCGAAGCGATGGAGGAGCGTCAGATCACGGTGGACGGCACCCCGCGTCCCCTCCCCGACCCGTTCATGGTGATCGCCACCCAGAACCCGGTCGAGTACGAGGGCACGTACCCGCTCCCCGAGGCGCAACTGGACCGCTTCCTGCTGAAGTTGAACGTTCCTCTTCCCACCCGCCAGGACGAGATCGACGTCCTCACCCGCCACGCGTCCGGCTTCAACCCGCGCGACCTCAAGTCGGCCGGCCTCCGCCCGGTGGCCACGTCCGCCGACCTGGAGACGGCCCGCGCCGCGGTGGCCAAGACCTCCATCTCCCCCGAGGTCACCGCGTACGTGGTCGACGTCTGCCGCGCGACGCGCGAGTCCCCGTCCCTCACGCTCGGCGTGTCCCCCCGAGGCGCGACGGCCCTGCTCTCGACCGCACGTGCCTGGGCCTGGCTGACCGGCCGCGACTACGTCACGCCCGACGACGTCAAGGCCCTCGCCCTGCCCACGCTCCGCCACCGCGTCCAACTGCGCCCGGAGGCGGAGATGGAAGGCGTCACCACGGACTCGGTGATCAACGCGATCCTCACCCACGTCCCCGTCCCCCGCTAGAGACCGGACGACATGGCCCTCACCGGACGCACGGCCCTGCTCGCAGCAGTGGGCTCCCTCCCCATCGGAATCTGGGAGCCCAGCTGGACAGGCATCCTGGCCGTCAACGCCCCCCTGGCCCTGGCCTGCGCCTGCGACTTCGCGCTGGCCGCCCCCGTACGCTCACTGCGCCTGACGCGCTCCGGCGACACGTCCGTACGTCTCGGCGATCCGGCCGATGTCACGCTCACGGTCACCAATCCCGGACGCCGTCCGCTGCGCGCGCAGATCCGCGACGCCTGGCCGCCCAGCACCTGGCGCAAGGGCATGGAGCACGACGCGTCCCGCCACCAGGTGACGATCCCGCCGGGCGAACGCCGCAGGGTCACCACCCGCCTCCTGCCCACCCGCAGGGGCGACCGCCGGGCGGACCGCGTCACGGTCCGCTCGTTCGGCCCCTTGGGCCTCTTCACCCGCCAGGGCACGCACGACGTCCCGTGGACGGTCCGCGTCCTGCCACCGTTCCACAGCCGCAAGCACCTCCCCTCCAAGCTGGCCCGCCTCCGCGAACTCGACGGCCGCACCAGCGTGTTGACCAGGGGCGAGGGCACCGAGTTCGACAGCCTCCGCGAGTACGTCCCCGGGGACGACACCCGTTCCATCGACTGGCGCGCGACGGCCCGACAGTCGTCCGTAGCCGTACGCACCTGGCGCCCCGAACGCGATCGCCACATCCTCCTGGTCCTGGACACGGGCCGCACGTCCGCCGGCCGGGTCGGCGACGCCCCGCGCCTGGACGCCTCGATGGACGCCGCGCTCCTCCTGGGCGCCCTGGCGTCCCGCGCGGGCGACCGCGTCGACCTGCTCGCCTACGACCGCCGCGTCCGCGCCCTGGTCCAGGGCCGCACCGCGGGCGAGGTCCTCCCGGCCCTGGTCAACGCGATGGCCCCGCTGGAACCCGAACTGATCGAAACCGACGCCCGAGGCCTCACGGCGACGGCCCTCCACTCGGCGCCCCGCCGTTCCCTCATCGTTCTTCTTACGTCGCTGGAGGCAGCCCCCGTCGAGGAGGGCCTGCTCCCTGTCCTGGCCCGCCTCACCAAGCGCCACACAGTGGTGGTGGCCTCGGTCGCCGACCCGGCCATCGAAACGATGGCGGCGGCCAGAGGCACCACGGACGCGATCTACGACGCGGCATCGGCGGCCCAGGCCACGGCGGAACGCCTCCGCACCGCGGAAAAGCTCACCCGCCACGGCGTCACCGTCGTCGACGCGACACCATCAGAACTGGCCCCGGCACTGGCAGACGCCTATCTGTCCCTGAAATCGGCCGGCCGCCTTTAACCCACCCACTGATCCACCACGGCCTCGTATAACGGGGCTGTGGACCGACCAGCCCCTTAAACGCAGAAAACCCCCGTGCCGATGGCACGGGGGTTTTCTCAAAATTTGTTCGGCGGCGTCCTACTCTCCCACAGGGTCCCCCCTGCAGTACCA
>NZ_JBHVIX010000006.1:192556-355608 GCF_042799415.1 Streptomyces sp. NPDC057694 | reverse complement strand
AGGCCGGCTACCCGTCGTCGCCTTGGTGAGCCACTACCTCACCAACAAGCTGATAGGCCGCGGGCTCATCCTTCACCGCCGGAGCTTTCAACCCCACAAGATGCCTTGCGGAGTGGTATCCGGTATTAGACCCCGTTTCCAGGGCTTGTCCCAGAGTGAAGGGCAGATTGCCCACGTGTTACTCACCCGTTCGCCACTAATCCCCACCGAAGTGGTTCATCGTTCGACTTGCATGTGTTAAGCACGCCGCCAGCGTTCGTCCTGAGCCAGGATCAAACTCTCCGTGAATGTTTCCCCGTAATCGGGGTGACACCACGAGAGCGGAACACCGGGAGGAATAATCCCGATGTTCACAGCGTCCTCGCTGTGCGCCTACCAGTCAGATGACCGGCAGGACTTTTTCAAAGGAACCTCATCTTCGACCATGAAGGCCGGAGACGGGGTATCAACATATCTGGCGTTGATTTTTGGCACGCTGTTGAGTTCTCAAGGAACGGACGCTTCCTTTGTACTCACCCTCTCGGGCTTTCCTCCGGGCGCTTCCCTTCGGTATTTCGTGTTTCCGACTCTATCAGACCGTTTCACCGGCCGATTTCCTCGGGGTCTTGCTTCGCTTTCCGGCCTTTCGGCTTTCCGGCGAGTCCGACTCTATCAGATCCTTTCGGGCCTGATTCCCAGTCAGCGGGGCTTGTCTTCCGGGCTGTTGGGCCGTTCCGACGTCTCAAACTTTAGCGGATCCCGGCGGCAGTTCCTAATCGAGGTGATCGGGACGCTCGCCACCCAATTTCGAATTGAATTCGGGCAAGCCGAAAGCAATCCCTTGGGGAGATCGTGCTGGTGTTTGAGTGCCGCATCAGCGGCTGGAGTTGCTGCCGGAGAACCGTTACGGCTCCGTGGCAACCCGAAGAACCTTACGGACTCGGCCGACCCGTGTCAACCCCCACCCGGGTCGCCCCCGTCGGCGTCTCAGGCAGCGGCTCAATCAAGGTCGTTGAGCCGGCCGCCGGCGTCCGGCTGGGCGTGCTCCACGCGGCGCAGGAGGCGGGTCAGGACCTCGCCGAGGGCGGTGCGCTCCGTCGGGGAGAGGTCTTGGAGGAGGTCCTCCTCGAAGACCGTCGCAAGCCGCATGGCGTCGAGCCACTTCTCGCGGCCGTCGGCGGTCAGCTCCACGATGACGCGGACCCGGTTGTTCTCGTCCCGGTCCCGGGTGACCAGGCCCTCCTGGACCATGCGGTCGATGCGGTGGGTCATCGCGGCCGGGGTGAGGCCGAGCCGCTTGGCCAGTTCGCCGGGGCCCATGCGGTAGGGAGCGCCGGAGAGGACCAGGGCCTTGAGGACCTCCCACTCGGCGTTGCTGATGCCGATCTCGGAGGTCTGCCTGCCGTAGGCGACGTTCATCCGGCGGTTGAGTCTGCCCAGTGCCGAGACGATCTGCTCCACCTGGGGGTCGAGGTCCTGGAACTCCCGCTGGTACGCGGCGATCTGCTCTTCGATGGTCGGCTCGGCTGCCATGCGGCGAAGTATGGCACGACGTCGGTTGGCATTGAAGTCCTTCGCGCTGTACTGTTTAGCTTCTAACTTTAGCTTCGAAGTCTTCAGGGTTGAGCGCTGGCCGCTCCCTGGGGGCTTCTTCTTGTGCGAGCACTCCTTGTGTGAGCACCACGAAAGGGCAGGTGAAAGTGACCAGGGCGATGGGCGCCGCGATGCGGCGTGTGCAGGTGGGTAGCGCGCTGAGTTCGTTCGGCGTGGGTTTCACGGTTCCGTTCCTCTACGTCTACGTGGCGGAAGTGCGGGATCTCGGCGCCAGTGCGGCGGGGATCGTGCTGGCCGCCTTCGCCATGGCCGCCCTGGTCGTCCTGCCCTTCACCGGTCGCGCCATCGACCGGCGCGGCCCCATGCCCGTACTGCTCGTGGCCTCGGGTGTCGCGGCCGTGGGTGCTCTCGGGCTCGGACTCGCGGGCAGTGAGCCTGCCGCCATCGCGGCCGCCGCCGTCCTCGGCGCTGGTACCGCGGTGCTCCAGCCGGCGCTCGCCACCATGATCGTGTGGTGCTCGACGCCGGAGACCCGGACGCGGTCCTTCGCCACGCAGTTCTTCCTGCAGAACCTCGGACTCGGCATCGGCGGGCTCATCGGCGGCCAGATCGTCGACGAGAGCCGCCCGGAGAGCTTCCTGCGGCTGTTCGCCATCGAGGCCGTGATGTTCCTGGTGCTCGCCGCGATCGTGTGGACCGTGCGGATGCCGGAGGGCGCCGCGCTCGGCGAGGCCAAGCCGAAGGACGCCGCCAAGGGCGGACTGCGGACGCTGCTCGGGCACCGGGCGATGGTGCAGCTGTGCGGACTCGGGTTCGTACTGTTCTTCGCCTGCTACGGGCAGTTCGAGTCGGGGCTCAGCGCCTACGGCGTGGAGGCTGCCGGGATCTCGGCGTCCACGCTCGGGATCGCGCTCGCCGCCAACACCGCGATGATCGTCGTCGCGCAGTTCGCCGTGCTGAAGTTCGTCGAGCGGCGCAAGCGGTCGCGGGTGATCGCCGGCGTCGGGCTCATCTGGGCCGTCGCGTGGGCCGCAGCCGGATACGCGGGGCTCGGGCACGGCAGCCAGACCATGGCCACCGCCGCCTTCATCTCCACGTACGCGCTCTTCGGGCTCGGTGAGTCGATGCTGTCGCCGACCGTCGCGCCGCTGGTCGCCGACCTCGCCCCCGCGGGCATGGTCGGCTCGTACAACTCGGCCTTCGCGCTGGTGAAGCAGCTCGCGCTCGCCGTCGGTCCGGCCGTCGGCGGGCCCATGGGCGCCGCGCTGCACGGCCCGTACATCGTGACCTTCCTGCTGTTCTCGCTGGGCATCACCGTGCTGGCGCTGCGGCTCGGGAAGCGGCTCACCCCGCTGCAGGACCAGCCGTCGCTGGCCGGGACCCGCGTGGTGATGGTCAGCAAGCCCGAGCCGGCGGCGGCCGACGCCTGAGCGGGGCTGACGTCAGCGGACCGCTGTCGTCAGCGTCGCCGTGAAGGGGAGCGTCACCGAGCCGTCGGGGGCCGCCCGGTCCGCGAAGCGGGCGGCGAAGCGGTGCCCCGCCGTGCGCAGGGCGTCCGGCTCCGCGAGCGCGCTCCAGGGGAGCGCCGAGAAATGGCCGGGTACGTAGTCGACGAGCGGCGGGAGCGACACGTCGAGGGTCACCGGGCGGGACTCCACCTCGTGGAAACCCGCCCGGTTCAGCGCTGTCGTGAGGACGTCGCCGGTGACGGCGAAGGCGCGGGTGAAATCGGCCGCCGCCTGTTCGCCCGCGTGTTCGGCGAGGGTCTCCCGCTGGGCGAGGAAGTACGGGGAGCGGTCCAGGTGGCTCCAGGTCGTGGCGGCGAAGCGGCCGCCCGGCGCGGTCACCCGGGCCGCCTCCGCGCACACGGCCGCCAGGTCGGGGAAGAACTGGGCGCCCTGCTGGCACAGGACCACGTCGAACGTGGCGTCCTCGTGCGGCAGCCGGTCCGCCGGAGCCTCGGTGAACTCGATGTCGGGATACAGGTGCGGCCGGTGCGCCACCGCCACCCGCAGCATCCCGGCGCTGACATCGGTGCCGTGGACACGGCCTGCCGGGCCGACCCGGGCCGCGGCGAGCCGGGCCGTGAACCCCGTACCGCACGCCAGGTCGAGCACGGTGTCGCCGGGGCACAGGGCGGCGGCGTCCACGAGCGCGATGACGAAGGGCGCCATGAGCGGGGCGACGTAACTCTCGTAGCGCTCGGGCGCGCTGCCGGTGGGGCGGAAACCTGAGACGGGTGCGGCATCTGCTGCGTCTGTCATACGGAGCTGATAGCAGCCGGGGGCCGACTTGCCCAGGGGTCCCGCGCCGGGCCTACGTTCTGTCCGGCAGCACGAATTCGCACCACACCGCCTTTCCGCCGCCCGGTGTGCGGCGCGAGCCCCAGTTCGAGGCGATGGTGGCGACGATGGCGATGCCGCGGCCCGTCTCGTCCGCCGGCTCCGCACGGCGGCGGCGCGGGAGGTGGTCGTCGCCGTCGGTGACCTCGATGATCAGGCGGCGGTCGGTGCGGCGCAGCCGCAGGCGCATCGGCGGGATGCCGTGCTGGAGCGAGTTCGCCACGAGTTCACTGGCCGCCAGGACGCCCAGGTCGTGCAGTTCGGGGGCGAAGCGCCAGCTGGTCAGGACGCCGGACGCGAAGGCACGCGCGCGTGGTGCCGCCTCGATGCCGCCGAGGAGTTCGAGCGCCGCGTTGCGGAACAGCTCGCCGTCGGAGCCCTTGCGGGCCGGGTGCTGGAGGACCAGGACCGCCACGTCGTCGTCGTGGTCGGCGGTGACGCCCGCGGCGCGGATCAGCCGGTCGCAGATCACCTGCGGGGTGCCCGTCGCGCCCGCCAGGGCGTTCTCGAGCGCGGCCACGCCCTCGTCGATGTCCTCGTCCCTGCGCTCGACGAGGCCGTCGGTGTAGAGGACCGCGGTCGAGCCGGGGCCGAGCGGCACCGAGCCCGACGCGTGCAGCCAGCCGCCGGTGCCGAGCGGCGGGCCGGTCGGTTCGTCGCCGCGGTGGATCGTGCCGTTCTCGTCCCTTACCAGGATGGGGAGATGGCCCGCCGACGCGTAGACGAGCCGGCCCTCGTTCGGGTCGTGGACGGCGTAGACGCAGGTGGCGATCTGCTGCGGGTCGATCTCCGTAGCGAGACCGTCCAGCAGTTGCAGTACCTCGTGCGGCGGCAGGTCCAGGCGTGCATAGGCGCGGACCGCCGTGCGGAGCTGGCCCATCACCGCCGCCGCGCGGACGCCGCGGCCCATGACGTCGCCGATGACCAGGGCGGTGCGGCCGCCGCCGAGGGTGATGACGTCGTACCAGTCGCCGCCGACCGCGGCCTCGGTGCCGCCGGGCTGGTACGTGGCGGCGATGCGCAGGTCGTCGGGCTCCTCCAGCTCCTGGGGCAGCAGGGAGCGCTGGAGGGTGACCGCGGTCTCGCGCTGGCGGCGCTCGCTGGTGCGCAGGCGCTCGGCCGCCTCCGCGTGGTCGGTGACGTCGGCCGCGAAGACCAGGACGCCGGGGCCCTCGGCCGTCTCCAGCGGGGTGCAGGTCACCGTGTACGAACGGCCGCCGGACGTCTTGCGGGACTTGACCGTACGGGGCTTGGAGCTGCGCAGGACCTGGTCGAGGAGCGGGAGCAGGCTCAGCTCGTCGAGTTCGGGCAGGGCCTCGCGGGCCGGCTCGCCCGGTGGGCGGTCGCCGAAGGCCGCGACATACGCGTCGTTGACGTACGCGACGCGGTGCTCGGGGCCGTGCACCAGGGCGACGAGACCGGGGATGCGGTCGAGGACGGCGCGGACCGGCAGCCCGTCCACCCCCGCGCCGCTCGTCACGCCGGTGCCCGTGGCCGCTGTGCCCTCTGCGTTCTCCGTGCCTTCTGTGCCTTCTGTGCCCTGCGCGGTCTGCTGGTCGTCGTCGGGAAGATGCTCGGCGCGGGCGGACGGCACCGCGCCGTCGCCTCGCTGGGTTACGCCGTGGTCGGCCCGCGCTGCGGCGCGGCGCTGCGTTCCGGGAAGTCGGGCGCTCCAGCGCGTGAAGTTCACTTGGGAAAAGCCTCGTGGGGTCGAGGGAGGGCGCTTGGCCCGCCCATGGTCGTGGACCAGTCTGGCCGACCGTACTGACAAACGTCAGACGCCGGTGTGGGGGCGGGAGTTCCGCGCTCCGGTGAGCAGGGCGTCGGCTGAGGGACGGCTGAGATCAGGGGGACCCTTTCGGGCCTCCGGAGGGTGGAGCGGAAGGATCCTCAGGGGGGACGTCACCGGCTGCCAGTTCGAACTCGGCGCGTGGCCGTTCCAGCGAGCCGAGCGAGACGATCTCCCGTTTGAACAGGCCGGACAGGGACCATTCGGTCAGGACGCGGGCCTTCCGGTTGGCGGTGGGCACCCTGCTGAGGTGGTAGACGCGGTGCATGAACCAGGCAGGGTAGCCCTTCACCTTCCGTCCGTAGACGTGTGCGACACCTTTGTGCAGACCGAGTGAGGCCACGGATCCCACGTACGCGTGCCGGTAGTCGGTCAGCGGTTCGCCGCGCAGGGACGCCGTGATGTTGTCGGCGAGTGTCCTGGCCTGGCGGACGGCGTGCTGGGCGTTGGGCGCGCACTCCTTGCCCGGCGCCGTGACGTCCGGGACCGCCGCGGCGTCGCCCGCGCCCCAGGCGTGCGGCGCGCCGTCGACGGCGAGGGCGGGGGTGCACCGGAGCCGGCCCCGGTCGGTCAGCGGCAGGCCGGTGGCGGCCAGCAGGGGGCTCGGTTTCACCCCGGCCGTCCACACGACCGTACGGGTGGGAAGGCGGGAGCCGTCGGAGAGGACCGCCACCCGGTTCTCGCAGGACTCCAGGCGGGTTTCGAGGCGTACGTCGATGTTGCGGCCGCGCAGTTCGCGGATCGTGTACTGCCCCATCTCCGGGCCGACTTCGGGCAGGATCCGGTCGCTGGCCTCGACCAGGATCCACTTCAGGTCCTCGGGTTTGACGTTGTGGTAGTACTTCGCCGCGTACCGGGCCATGTCCTCCAGCTCGCCGAGCGCCTCCACGCCCGCGTAGCCGCCGCCCACGAAGACGAAGGTCAGGGCTGCGTCGCGGATCGCCGGGTCGCGCGTGGAGGAGGCGATGTCGAGCTGCTCGATGACGTGGTTGCGCAGGCCGATGGCCTCCTCGACCGTCTTGAAGCCGATGCCGTGGTCGGCGAGTCCGGGGATCGGCAGGGTGCGCGAGATCGAACCGGGGGCCAGGACGATCTCGTCGTAGCGCAGCGGGGCCGGGCCCGTGCCCTCCTCGTCGCTGGCGAGGGTGGTGTACATCGCCGTGCGCTTGGCGTGGTCGACGGAGGAGACCTCGCCGACGATCACTCTGCAGTGGCCGAGGACGCGGCGCAGCGGGACGACCACGTGGCGCGGGGAGATGGATCCGGCCGCGGCCTCCGGCAGGAACGGCTGGTACGTCATGTACGGGTCGGGCGTGACGACGACGATCTCCACGGCGCCGCCGCGCAGTTCGGGTTTGAGCCTTTTCTGCAGGCGCAGGGCGGTGTACATCCCGACATAACCGCCACCGACGACCAGGATGCGGGCGGGTTCCGGGGATGGCGTCCTTGGCATCGTCACCGTCCCATGACGCATCGGACCCTTGATTTTGTCCACAGCCCCGGCAAATTGTGTGGCCTGTGGATGGCGGCGGAACGCGCCGTACCGATCCCGCGCGTGTACGGGCTTTTGGAAATATCCGCAGGTCAGCGCGGGGCACGGGGGTGGGCGCGAGGGGTGCAATCGGGGCGGAATCGGCGCGTACTCCGTTCGGGGGGCGCTCCGTGCGGAACCTGCCCCTTCTGAATTGACTCCGGCTCAACTATGTTCGTGTGCTGTCGGGGTGTCGGGGGATGCACTGACGGGCCCGCAGGGTCGGGCCCGGAAATCACTGTCTGTTCCTCACGCTCCGGCGGACAATGGCGGGGAGTGTCTCCGGGGGGAGACGTCATTACCGGGGGAACGCATATGCACATTCAGGACACTCATTGGACCTCTGCGTCAGCCGTCGCGCCGTCGGGCGCCTCGGGTGGGGCCAACGGACGGGCGGCGGGCGACAGTTCGCGCTCGACACCGCTGCGGGTGGATGCCCAGCGCAATCTGGAGCATGTGCTGCGGGCGGCCCGCGAGGTCTTCGGCGAGCTGGGGTACGGCGCACCCATGGAGGACGTGGCGCGGCGCGCCCGCGTCGGCGTGGGCACGGTCTACCGGCGCTTTCCCAGCAAGGACGTACTGGTGCGACGGATAGCCGAGGAGGAGACCTCCCGGCTGACCGACCAGGCACGGACGGCACTCGGGCAGGAGGACGAGCCGTGGTCGGCGCTCTCGCGCTTCCTGCGGACCTCGGTCGCCTCCGGCGCGGGCCGGCTGCTTCCGCCGCAGGTGCTGCGGGTGGGCGTGGCCGACGAGCCCGCACAGGATGCCGTACGGGGCGAGGCGCGGGTTCCTGAACAGCGCAGCGGCGCGCCCGAACTGCGGCTCGTGGAGCGGCGGGCGACACCGGGCGACGAGGCCGTGGACGCGCTGGGCCCCGACGACTCGGGGGCCGCGGCGCTGCTGGAGGTCGTGGGGCATCTGGTGGACCGGGCCCGGGAGGCCGGTGAGCTGCGGGCCGATGTGACCGTGTCGGACGTGCTGCTCGTCATCGCGACGGCGGCGCCGTCACTGCCGGACGCCGCGCAGCAGGCGGCGGCCTCGGCCCGGCTGCTCGACATCCTGCTCGAAGGGCTGCGCTCGCGGCCCGCATAGCGCGTCCCGTCCGCTCACAGGACGGCAGAGGCCGAGGGCTTCGTCGAACGGCCTGGACCGCGGGTGACCGAATCAGGTCACCCGCGGTCAACTCATGTGCGAAAACGGCTGGTTGCGTCGCCCCGGCCGGGTGACACGTAGTGCTCGGGTACGGGAAATCTCCACGGATGAGTGGTTGCCGTGCAGACACATCCGCCGCGCACTTCCCGTGTGGCACGCTTTCCCGGTGATCGGCCGTGAGTGGGCAGGCGGGGGCTTCCGCGATGAGCGTTGACGGGCAGGGCGAGCAGCGGCCCGACGGTGGGGGGACGGACGCGGAGGACCTCACCGCGCAGCAGGTACCGAGCCAGGGCGGCCCCGAGCGGGCCCGCGGCGGACCCGCCGCGGTTCCCCTGACAGATGCCGATGTGTCCGTACCCGCTCAGCGCGAGGTCGTGTCCGCCGCCGCCGACGGCGGTGACAGGCCGCCGTCCGACGCCGATCTGATCGGGCGGATGCGCGCGGGCGACGACAGCGCGTACGAGGAGCTGTACCGCAGGCACGCCGCCGCCGTGCGCCGTTACGCCCGCACCTGCTGCCGCGACGGGCACACCGCCGACGACCTGACGGCCGAGGTGTTCGCCCGCATGCTGCAGGCCGTGCGCGGCGGCAGCGGGCCCGAGCACGCGGTGCGCGCCTATCTGCTGACCACCGTGCGGCGCGTCGCCGCGTCATGGACGAAGTCGGCCAAGCGCGAGCAGCTCGTCGACGACTTCGCCCTCTTCGCCGACCAGGCCTCCCGGTCGACCGAGGTCCTGGACGACGACACGCTCGAACTCGGCGCGGACGTACGGGCCATGCAGGAGGCCGAGCAGTCGATGGCCATGCAGGCCTTCCGCTCGCTGCCCGAGCGCTGGCAGGCCGTGCTGTGGCACACCGAGGTCGAGGACGAGTCGCCCAGCGACGTCGCCACCCTCTTCGGACTCGATGCCAACGGCACCCGGGTGCTCGCCAAGCGCGCCCGCGAGGGCCTGAAGGAGGCCTACCTCCAGGCGCACGTCTCGACCACCCTCACCGAGTCCGAGGAGTGCTCCCGGTACGCGGACCGGCTCGGCGCCTACGCGCGCGGCAGCCTGCGCACGCGGGCCGAGCGGGGCCTGCGCAAGCACATGGAGGAGTGCGCCAAGTGCCGCCTCGCGGCCGGGCAGATCAAGGAAGTCGCCAGCGGGATCCCGGGGGTCGTGCCGATCGCCGTCATCGGCTGGTTCGGCGCCGCCGGGTACGCGAAGGCGGCCGCCTTCATCGGCGGTGGCGCCGCGAGTGCGGCGGGCGCCGGTGCGGCCGCCGCGGCGAGCGGCGGTACGTCCGGCGGCGCGGCCGGCGCCGCCGCGTCCGAGGGGCTCGGCGCGCCCGCGAAGGCCGGGATCGCCGCCGGGGTGGTGGCGGCCGCGACCGCCGCCGCGCTGGCCATCGCGCTCACCGGCGGTGAGCCGAAGCAGGAGCCGGAGGCGCGGAAGGAGAAGCCGCCGGTCTCGCAGCCGATCACGCCGGCGCCGCAGAAGCCGACGCCCAAGCCGCCTCCGCCCGAGCCGAAGCCGACCCCCACGCCGACGCCGACTCCGACCCCCAAGCCCACACCGACGCCATCGGCGAAGCCCAAGCCCGAGCCGAAACCGGCCAAGCCCAGGCCCACGCCGAAACCGACACCGAAGCCCACCCCGCAGAAGCCCAGGCCGAAGCCCACTCCCCCGCCCGCCCCCGCCGTCTACCAGCTGAGCACGCTGGCCTACGGCGTCGCGGGCGACGGCGACAAGCCGGAGATCCGGCTCGCCGAGAGCAGCTGGGTCTGGCAGCGCTACGGCATGTCGATCGCCCGCAAGCAGTACGCGCACGGCGTCTCGGTGCACTCCCGGTCCTCGGTCACCGTCGATCTGAACCGCACCTGCACCGCGTACGACGCCTTCGTCGGCGTCGACGACGTGACGCTCGGCCTGGGCGCCGTCCGGTTCTCCGTGTACGTCGACGGGGCGCGCGCCTGGCAGTCGCCGGTGGTCCACGGCCATGATCCGGCGGTGCCGGTGCATGTGAACCTCAGCGGGCACCGGACGATCCGGCTCGTGGTCGAACCGGAGGGGCCGGGCGGTGCGGTGGCGGTCGCGGACTGGGCGGAGTCCCGGTTCAGCTGCGGCTGACCGGGCGCGGGCCGGGCTCTTCGGGGCGGCTGTCGTGCCCGGCGGTCAGCCTTCTCCGGCGGGTACCGCCACCTCGGCCAGGAGCTCCTCGGAAGTGAGCGCCGCGCCCGCCGCGCGCTCGGCCTCGTACCGCGCGTCGCCCAGCTCGGCCCGCGCGCGGGCGTCCACGGCCGCGCACTCGTCGCGCTCCGGCAGCGGCCGGGGCTTGCCGTCGCGCAGCCCGTCCGACGCCGCGAACAGCCGGACCGCGCGCGCCACGTCGTCACGGCGCGCGTGCAGCTCGGCCCCGACGTCGACCAGCCCCGCGACGACGCTCTCCGCGCAGCGCCCGGCCAGCGCGTCGCGCAGAGCGTCGGTGAGGAGCGTCAGACCGGGCTCGGGGCCCGACTCCGCCGCCGTGACGCGGGCGTCGATCAGACCGAGGGACGCGCCGAACTGCGGGGGCGGTGTGCTCTGCTCGGCCACCGCGCGGGACCTGTCGCACAGCTCGCGCGCGCGGGCCACCTCCCCTTCGGCCAGGGCCAGATGGGCCTGCAGCACCCCGATGAAGGCCGCCGTGTCGGCGATCCCGTACCGATCCGCCTCCTCGCTCGCCGCGTCGAGCGCCTTGCGGGCGCCGTCCCGGTCGCCCTCCCGGTAGGCGATCTCGGAGATCCGCGCCATCAGGAACGGGGTCTCCGCGTACGCCCCCACCTCGTAGGCGAGCCGCAGCGCCTCCTCGAACTCGCCCTGCGCCTCCCGGTAGCTGCCGCGCCCCATGGCGACCTCGGCCGCCGCGCTGCACACCTGGGCGCGCATCCAGCGGTCGCCCACCCGGCGGCTGATGTCCCGCAGCTCGGCGAGGTCCTCGTCGACGCCCTCCATCTGACCCGCCATGTCCACGACCGTGTGGGTACGGAACATCAGCGTGACGCCGACCTCCCAGTCCCCGCCGAAACGACGGCAGTTGGCGACGGCCCGGTCCAGCGCCTCGCGCACATCGACCATTCCTTCGAGGACGAAGAGCGTGAACGGCCAGATGATCCCCGGGAAAGTGGCGCCCTGCGGGCTCGGCGGCTCGAAGGCGGTCCGCACCCGCACCATGTACGCCCGGTCGTCCTCGCTGCGGATGACCTCCTGCGGGGTGGACTCGGTGACGAGGAAGAGCGCGAGCAGCCGCAGCTTCATCCGCGGCCAGTAGAGCGGGTCCTCGGGGTCTCCCGGCTCGATGTCGTCCGTCAGCATGCCGCGGATGGTCTGCACCCAACCGCCGCCCTCCGGGCGGTAGTTGCGCAGCCACCAGAACCAGCCCATGTGCAGCGCCAGGTCGATCGCCGCTTCCTCGTCGACGAGGGCGGGCTGGGTCGTGACCCGGGTCAGGGCCGCCCTGATGTTGTCCAGCTCCGTCTCCAGGCGCTGGATCCACGGAAGCTGCTCCCCCGAGCGCAGTTTGGGGTCGGCCTGCGCGGCCAGGGCGCGCACGTACGCGAGGTGCCGGCGCTCGGCGGCCAGCCGCAGCTCGGGCGCCTCGGCGGCGCGCTCGGTGGCGTACTCGTGGATGGTCTCCAGCATGCGGAAGCGCATACCGGGCAGCCCGCGGTCGCCCGGGGCCGCGATCAGCAGGGACTTGTCCACGAGGGAGCCGACGGCTTCGGCGCCACCGGGCGGGGAGCAGACGGCTTCGGCGGCCTCCAGGGTCCAGCCGCCCGCGAAGACCGACAGCTCGCACAGGGCGGTGCGCTCGCTGTCGTCGAGCAGGTCCCAGGACCAGTCGACGACGGCGCGCAGGGTCTGCTGGCGGGGCAGGACGGTGCGGCTGCCGCTGGTCAGCAGGCGGAAACGGTCGTCGAGGCGGTCGGCGATCTGGCGCGGGGTGAGCAGCCGCAGGCGGGCCGCCGCCAGCTCGATGGCGAGCGGCAGGCCGTCCAGGCGGCGGCAGATCTCGGCGACGGCGTCGGCGTCCTGAGCGGGATCGAAACCGGGGCGGACCGCGGCGGCCCGCTCGGCGAACAGGCGGTGGGCGGGGTCCGGGGGCAGCGGCTCGACCGGGCGCACGGACTCCCCCGGAACGCCCAGGGGTTCACGGCTGGTGGCGAGGATCGTGAGCCCCGGGCAGTGCGTCAGCAGGGTCTCGGCGAGCTCCGCCGCCGCGTCGATCACATGCTCGCAGTTGTCAAGGATCAAGAGCAGGCCGCGATGGGCGCAGTGCTCGAGGAGGAGCCTGGTCGGGTCGTCGTGCAGGCCCGACAGCTCGGTGGTCATCAGCACCGTCTCGCGCAGGCCGAGTGCGCTGACGACCGCGCCCGGCACTCCCCGCGGGTCGTCCAGCGGCGCCAGCTCGACCAGCCAGGCCTGGGGCTCGGGGGCTGCTGCCTGCTCGGCCAGGCGGGTCTTGCCGGAGCCGCCCGGGCCCGTGAGCGTGACCAGGCGTGCTCCTCGCAAGTCGGAACGGATCGCGTCGAGTTCGGGTTCCCGGCCGACGAACGAATTCAGCCGGGGGCGGAGGTTGCCGGTGCGGGCTCCTGGGCGGGGGGCGCTCTCCGTGGCGGCGGGGGCTGGTGGTTCGGGTGTGGCGAGTGGTGCCGCCGGTTCCGTCAGCAACTCGGTGTGCAGACCGGTCAGTTCCGGGCCCGGGTCCGTGCCCAGGCCGTCCGCCAGGGTGCGGCGGGCCGTCTCGTACGCGGCCAGCGCGTCCGCCCGCCGGCCCGTCGCGCGCAGGGCCCGGATGAGGAGGGCGTGCAGCGGCTCGTCGTAGGGGTGCGCCGTGGTGAGTTCCCGCAGTTCCGGTACGAGGTCGGGGGCGCGGCCCAGATCCAGGTCGGCCTGGACCCGCGCGCGGGTGGTCTCCAGACGCTGGGCCTCGGGGCGGGTGGCCGCGGTGTGGCCGGGCAGGTCGGCCAGGGCCGGGCCGTGCCACAGGGCGAGGGCTTCGCGCAGGGTGCGGGCCGCGGTCTCCGGGTCGTGTGCCGCCAGGGCCGCGGTGCCCTGGCGGGCCAGGCGTTCGAAGACGTACAGGTCGATGTCGTCACGGGAGGCGGTGAGGCGGTAGCCGCCCGGTTCGGAGGTGACGGCGTCCTTGCCCAGGGCGCGGCGCAGGCGGCCCACCAGGGCCTGGAGGGCGGCCGGGGCGTCGGCAGGCGGGGCGTCCTCCCAGACGTCGTCGATGAGGGTGGTGACCGGGGCCGGGCGGGGGGTGTGCAGGGCCAGGGATGTGAGGAGGGCGCGGAGGCGGGGGCCGCCTACGGGGACGGGGGTGCCTTCGTTGTCGTACGCCTTTGTGGTTCCCAGGATTGTGTACTGCACCGGGACATTGTCGCCGGGCGGGCGGGGCTGTGCCTCGGGGTTTGTGGTGCTCGGCGAGGCGCGGCCCTGGGGTGGTTCTGCGGGGCCGGGCCGTGGGGTGGTCGGGCGGGGCCGTGGGCCGGGCGGGCGGGGCTGGGGCTCGGGCCTGCCGAAGCGCTCGCCCCGCGCTGGGGGGCCGCCTTGCCCACCCTGCCGCCCCTGGCGGCAGATTGCCCAAGGCGGCGGGGCAAGCAGGTAAAGCCGCGGCGGACGCAGCAAGGCGCCGCGTCAGCGCGGGCCCGCGCCCAAGGCTCGTTCCGGGACCACGCTGCCCGTTGGGACGGCGCGGGCGCGGGCCGGGGTGCCGGTCCAGCAGGTGCCTCGGCGGGCCATGAGGCGGCGCAGCCACAGTTCCAGGCCGACGAGGTCGGCGAGGCCGTCGAGCGGGAGGGGTTCGCCGTCGGCCGCCGCGCGCAGCGCCTTGCGGACCACGCGTGCCTCGATCAGGCCGGTCTGCGCCAGCAGGGGCGTGTCGAAGAGGGTGATGAGGTGGTCGGCGGAGACGCGAAGGCCGGTGCGGGCCGCGGCCGCCGCCGTCGCGTGCGAGGGGGCTCCCCAGCCGTGCGGCAGGTCCCTGACGCCCGCGCCTTCGAGCACCGTGCGCAGGATGACCGCGCGGGCCCCCGGCTGGACGCGCAGCGCCTCGGGGAGGGCCTGGCAGGCGCGGACCACCGCGTTGTCGAGGAAGGGCGCGTGCAGGCGCTGGGAGCGGACCTCGGCGGCCTGCTCCAGGATGCGCAGGTCCGCCGCGTGCCGGGCGAGGGCCGCGCGGGCCCGGAACGCGCCGGGACGCTGCCCGGGACTCATGCCGGGGCGGACCCTGCCCTCCTGGAGGCGAACCGATACTTCAGCCAGTGCCTCGCCGGTCAGCCAGCGGGCGGCGGGCCCGGGTCTGGCCCACGCGAGCGCGGCGAGCGAGGCGCCGACGGCACCGCCGGGTTCGTCGAAGCTGCGTTGCAGGAGGCGGTCGGCCAGGTGGTCCAGGCCCGTCTTGTAGGGCGTGCGGGCGAGTTTTCTGGCCGCTCCGTAGACGCGCGCCGGCACCCGGAGCGAGCCGCCCTCGGCCTTGGTGAGCGCGGCCACGGGACGGACCATGTGGCGGCGCCTGCGGTCCATCAGGAGGTCGGCGAGGCGGGCCGGGTGGGCGTCCAGGACCTGGCGGGCGCCGTAGCCGGTGAAGTGGTCGGCGCTGCCGGAGGCGAGGCGCGCGCGGTGGCGGGAGGCGGAGACGAGGGTGGCGCTGGGTTCGTCGGTGAGCGGGCCGTCGAGGTCCGCGTAGGGCAGTGTCTCCTCGCCCCCGGTCACCACCACGTGGTGCAGGCGGGGGTTGGACGCGATCGCCCCCGCGCGTTCGAGTTCGGCCTCGCGGTGGATCGTCGTGGTCGACAGGTCGTTGAAGGTGACCGCGAGGAGGCGTTCGCCCGCGCCGGTGCCGTGCCCGAGGACCGTGCCGGGCATCCCGGGCAGGCCCGCGGCGAGCAGGGCGAGGGTGCCGGAGGCGGGGCCGCCGGAGAGGTCGGCGCCGATGCCGGGCACCGGCATGCCGCGGGCGGCCCGGCGCGCGGCGGGCCCCATGCCGGGCACGGGTCCGGGGTCCAGGTCGGTGCCGGGGATGTGCCGGGGCGCGGCGAGGCGGGCCCGTACGGCGTC
The DNA here is from genome assembly GCF_042799415.1 of Streptomyces sp. NPDC057694. NCBI lineage: Bacteria > Bacillati > Actinomycetota > Actinomycetes > Kitasatosporales > Streptomycetaceae > Streptomyces > Streptomyces sp. NPDC057694. The sequence continues at coordinate 340,176 of NZ_JBHVIX010000006.1, read as the reverse complement.
CACCAGGGCCTCCCGGACGGCGTCCACGGCGCGGTCCGGGTCGGCGGGTGCCGCGGCCACCGCGAGGGACGCCACGGGCTCGTAACCGGCGATCTCGCGGGCGCCCGCGCGCAGGATCAGCGCGTGGCCCGGCGGGATGCGGCGCACGCCCTGGTACGGCGTCGAGTCGTGCAGCGCCTCCGGGACGTCGGGGGCGGCGAGCAGCGCGGCCAAGTGCCCGACGTCCAGGTGGGCTTCGATGAGGTCGGCGAGCGGGAGCGCGGCGGTGGCGTAGGCGGTGCCGCCCGCCCAGGGCGTGTAGAAGACCGGGCGGGCGCCCGCGAGATCGCCGGCGACCATGACGCGGCGGCCCACCTGGACGACCGCGGTGTAGCTGCCGGGCCAGGCCGTCAGGTGGCGCAGGGCGCCGCCCCGCGCGGCGAACAGGCCCACCCTCAGTTGTTCGTCGGTGGCGCCGCACACGCCGAGCACCGCGATCCGCGTCCGGTCGTCGGCACTGACGACGCGCACCTCGTCGGCGCGCCAGTCACCCACCGCCCACAGCGGATCCGGGTCGCCCCACAGGAGTTGGGAGCCCACCGGATGTACCGTTTCGCCGTCCTTGCCCATGGCCCCCGCGGAGTCGAAGGCAACGGCTCCAGGGGCGGTACTGCTCCACCCCACCAACCACCGCATCGCCGCCTCCACAAGCTGTGGACAACCAAGAGGTCCCCATGCTGCCACGAAGGAGGCGCTCAGGAGGGGCCAAGTGAAGGGGCAAGTGCAGAGCGCGAGATGGCGTACGCTCCCCCCAATGCGCCCTGTTCGAGCCGTGGTTGAACCGTGGTACTACCTGGCCCGCATAGGACGGCAGGGGCGACTTTCGGCCAAATCGGCCCGGGATGGCCGGAGGTGGACACCCCGCTTCGGCCACAGCGCGCAACGCACTGTGCAACGCACAGTCCGGGAGGCGCACACCGCCTCCCGGACCGGTCCGCCGCCCGCGGGGATGAAGGCGGCGGTGTCCCCCAGCCCACTGGATCCAGTACAGCGGGCCGACCCACGCAGGTTCCATGGAAGCCCTCCGCGGGTGTCCGAGTAAGAGCGCACGCACGGGCGCACGGCACCACGCACGGAGCACACGGTCACACGGCGTGGCCTGCGCCGTACTTCAGTGCGGACAACAATCCCGCCATCCGGAATAGCGACCCTTAACGCTTGGGATTCGGCGAACTACGCTGGGTGTACGAATGCCGCGCGGTTATGCCACACCGAAGTGGTCAGTATCAGTCTGGGTGACGCCTGACGCGGCAGCCGTCTGTGTCGAGGGGTGGCGCATGTCCAGGGAGCAACGCGGGCCGAACGAGAAACTCGGCGCCGTTCTCGCCCTCGCGGGAATCAGCAACGCCGGACTCGCGCGGCGCGTGAACGATTTAGGAAGCCAGCGCGGTCTGACGCTTCGCTACGACAAGACGTCGGTGGCGCGGTGGGTGTCGAAGGGCATGGTGCCGCAGGGCGCCGCCCCACACCTGATCGCCGCGGCCATCGGGCAGAAGCTGGGCCGTCCCGTGCCGCTGCACGAGATCGGGCTCGCCGACGCCGACCCCGCGCCCGAAGTGGGTCTCGCCTTCCCGCGCGACGTGCGTGCGGCGGTGAAGTCGGCGACCGAGCTGTACCGCCTCGACCTCGCCGGGCGGCGGGCCGGCAGCGGCGGGATCTGGCAGTCGCTGGCCGGATCGTTCGCGGTGAGCGCTTACGCGACGCCCGCTTCCCGGTGGCTGATAACACCGGCCGACTCGTCGGTCGCGCGCGAGCCGCACGTGGCCGCCGGGGCGGAGAGCACCGAGGACGGCTCGAAGGTCCAGAAGGTCGGCCACAGCGACGTACAGAAATTGCGCGAGGCGGCGGAGGACGCGCGGCGCTGGGACTCCAAGTACGGCGGCGGCGACTGGCGTTCGTCGATGGTGCCGGAGTGCCTGCGGGTCGAGGCGGCGCCGCTGCTGCTCGGCTCGTACTCGGACGAGGTGGGGCGCTCGCTGTTCGGGGCCGCGGCCGAGCTGACCCGGCTCGCAGGCTGGATGGCGTTCGACACCGGGCAGCAGGAGGCGGCCCAGCGGTACTACATCCAGGCGCTGCGGCTGGCGCGGGCCGCCGCCGATGTGCCGCTCGGCGGCTATGTGCTCGCCTCCATGTCCCTCCAGGCCACCTACCGGGGCTTCGGGGACGAGGGCGTCGACCTGGCGCAGGCCGCCCTGGAGCGCAACCGTGGTCTCTCCACCGCGCGGACCATGAGCTTCTTCCGCCTCGTGGAGGCACGCGCGCACGCGCGCGCCGGAGACGCGCAGGCGGCGGGCACCGCGCTGCGGGCCGCCGAAGGCTGGCTGGAGCGGGCCCGTGAGGGCGACAGCGATCCCTCGTGGCTGGGCTTCTACTCGTACGACCGCTTCGCCGCGGACGCCGCCGAGTGCTACCGGGACCTGAAGGCGCCCCGGCAAGTACGCAGATTCACGGAGCAGGCGCTCTCGCGTCCGACGGAGGAGTTCGTACGCTCGCACGGGCTGCGGCTCGTGGTGTCGGCCGTCGCGGAGCTGGAGTCGGGGAACCTGGACGCGGCCTGCGAGCAGGGCACGCGCGCGCTGGAGGTGGCCGGACGGATCTCCTCGGCGCGGACCACCGAGTACGTGCGGGATCTGCTGCACCGCCTGGAGCCCTACGGGGACGAGCCCAGGGTCGCCGAGCTGCGGGAGCGGGCGCGTCCCTTGCTGGTGGCACCGGCGTAAGGGCGCCCGGCGGGTGGGCGCGGAGCGGCGGACCGGCCGGGGACGGGCGGCCCGCCGCATTGTCAGTGGCGTCGGGCAAGATGCTGGGAGTGGAGGTGAGGCCCGGTGGGGACGGTCGCGTATGACGGGGACGTGGTGGTGGTCGGCGGCGGGATCGTCGGGCTGTCCACCGCTTATGCCGTGTCCCGGATCGCGCCGGGCACCCGGGTCGTCGTCCTGGAGAAGGAGTCCGGCCCCGCCCGGCACCAGACGGGACGCAACAGCGGGGTGATCCACAGCGGGATCTACTACCGCCCCGGGTCGCTCAAGGCCGAGTTCGCGGTGCGCGGCGCCGCCGAGATGGTCAAGTTCTGCGCGGAGTACGGGATCGCGCACGAGGTCACCGGAAAGCTGATCGTCGCGACCGGCCGCGCCGAGCTCCCCCGCCTGCACGCCCTGGTCCAGCGCGGCAGGGAGAACGGGATTCCGGTGCGCGAGCTGGGCCCCGCCCAGATAGGGGAGTACGAGCCCGAGGTGCGCGGCCTCGCCGCCATCCACGTCGGCACCACCGGCATCGCCGACTACCGCGCGGTCGCCGAGCGGCTCGCCGAGGCCTCCGGCGCGGAGATCCGCTACGGCGCGGAGGTCCTGCAGATCGACCGGCGCCCCGACCGCGGTGTCGCGGTGCGCACGAGCACCGGGGACATCGTGCGCGGCCGCGTCCTGGTGAACTGCGCGGGGCTGCAGTGCGACCAGGTGGCCCGCCTCGCCGGGGACGACCCGCAGATGCGGATCGTGCCGTTCCGGGGCGAGTACTTCGAACTGGCCCGGCCCGAGCTGGTGCGCGGGCTCGTCTATCCGGTGCCGGACCCGGCGTTCCCGTTCCTCGGCGTGCACCTGACCCGCGGTATCGACGGCGGCGTCCACGTCGGGCCGAACGCGGTGCCCGCGCTGGCCCGTGAGGGCTACGACTGGGGCGTCGTGCAGCCCCGGGAGCTGGCCCGGACGCTGGCCTGGCCCGGATCGTGGCACATCGCCCGGCGGCACTGGCGGTACGGGGCCGGGGAGTTGCGGCGCTCCGCGTCCCGGTCCGCGTTCGCCGCCGCCGTGCGCCGGCTGGTCCCGGCGGTCACGGCGGACGATCTGCGGCCCGCCCCCGCCGGGGTGCGCGCCCAGGCCGTCCTGCGGGACGGCACCCTCGTGGACGACTTCCTGATCCGGGAGGGCGCCCGCACGGTCCATGTGCTGAACGCGCCGTCGCCGGCCGCCACCGCCTCGCTCCCCATCGGCAGAGAGGTGGCCCGGCGGGCCCTGGACGCGCTCGGCGCGCTGTGACCGGCCGGTCGGGGACCGGGGGCCGTCCGGGCGGGGACCGGGGGCCGTCCGGGCGGGCGGCGGCGATCCGCGCCGCGAGCGCCGGACGCGTAAAATCTCCCCACTGTGTCTGAGTCTGTTGAGCACCCCACGTCCGTGACGCCCGAGCCGAGCGAGCCGGCCGAGCAGTCGGCGCCGCCCGCGCGCCCGAACGAGCCCCGGTTCCCCGACGGCCCCAAGCCCGATCCCGCCGACTCGCACCACGAGCGGCGCATCCGCAGCTTCCAGCCGCGCCGCGGCCGGGTCACCACCGCGCAGAGCGACGCGCTGCAGCGGCTGTGGGGCCAGTGGGGCCTGGACGTCGACGGACAGCGCGTGCTCGACCTCCCCGCGCTCTTCGCGCGGGACGGCGCTCCCGGTGTCGACCGGATCGTCCTGGAGATCGGCTTCGGCATGGGCGAGGCGACGGCGCAGATGGCGGCGGAGGACCCGACGACCGGCATCCTCGCCGTCGACGTGCACACCCCGGGCCAGGGCAATCTGCTCAACCTGGCCGACAAGAACGGCCTCACGAACGTCCGCGTGGCCAACGGCGACGCGATCATCCTGCTGCGCTCGATGCTCCCCGCCGACAGCCTCGACGGGGTACGCGTCTTCTTCCCCGACCCCTGGCCCAAGAAGCGGCACGTCAAACGGCGCCTGATCCAGCCGGAGTTCCTCTCCCTCGTCGCGGGCCCGATGAAGCCCGGGGCGGTCCTGCACTGCGCGACGGACTGGGAGGACTACGCCGAGCAGATGCTCGACGTGCTCAGCGCCCACCCCGACTACGAGAACACGGTGGCGGACGGCGGGTACGCCCCGCGCCCCGGGTTCCGGCCGCTGACCCGCTTCGAGGGCAAGGGCCTGGACAAGAGTCATGTGGTGCACGACCTGCTGTTCCGGCGGAAGTAGCAGCCTGTCTCAGGACCCCGTCGCGCGGACCGTCATCCCTCGTTAGGGTCAACCTGTGGATCCGTATCCCGCCTACCAGCCCCACCACGACCACGCCCTCGGCACACCCCCGGGCGGCGCGGTCCGGCACCCGCGCTGGTGGGAGCGGAAGGGCGTACGGGTCACGGCGCTCGCCACGCTGCTCGCGGTGTCCGGGGTGGTGATCGCGGCGCTGGTGCGGGAACAGACCGGCACCGAGGGGTTTCTGGTCGGGCTCGGCCTCGCCGTCGTGCCCGTCCCGCTCCTGATAGCCGCGTTCCGCTGGCTGGACCGGGTGCGGCCCGGTCCCTGGCGGAACATGATCTTCGCCTTCGCGTGGGGCGCCTGTGCCGCGGCCCTGATAGCCATCGTCGCCAACAGCTTCGCGACGCGCTGGATAGAGACCGCCACCGCCGACCCGACCGGCGCCGACACCCTCGGCGCCACCGTCATCGCCCCGATCGTCGAGGAGTCCGCGAAGGCGGCGGCCGTGCTGCTCGTCTTCCTCTTCCGCAGACGGGACTTCAGCTCCGTCGTCGACGGCATCGTGATCGCCGGGGTCACCGCGACCGGCTTCGCGTTCACCGAGAACATCCTCTATCTCGGGAACGCCTTCGGCACCGACCAGTTGGCGGGTACCGGACCGGGCCTCAGCTCGGTCACCGCCGCCACCTTCTTCGTGCGCGTCGTGATGTCCCCGTTCGCGCACCCGCTCTTCACCGTGCTCACCGGCATCGGCTTCGGCATCGCGGCGGTCACCGCGCGCGACCGGGGCCCGGTCCGCCGCCTCCTGCTGCCGCTGACGGGCCTGCTCGCCGCGATGGGCATGCACGCCTTCTGGAACGGCTCGTCGTCGCTCGGCGAGTACGGCTTCTTCGCCGTCTACGCGGCTTTCATGGTGCCGGTGTTCGGCCTGATCACCTGGCTCGCGGTGTACGTGCGCCAGCGCGAGCTGCGCACCGTGCGCGAGGAGCTGCCCGCGTATGTCGCGGCGGGCTGGCTCACCCCGCCCGAGCCGTTCGCGCTCGGCTCGCTCAAGGCGCGGCGCCTGGCACGCGAGTTCGCCACGCACTACGGCGGCAGGGAGGCGGCGGAGTCGGTCGCCGCGTACGAGTCGTACGCGACGTCCCTGGCGCTGCTGCGGCGCCGCGGGCGCCGGGGCCGGGCCGGCGCCGACTTCGTCGTACGGGAGCGGGAGCTGCTCGAGGCGCTGTGGGAGCGGCGCGCCGCCGCCCGGCCCGCCCTCGCGTACGGCTCACGGTCCGCGGCCCCGATGTGGCGCCCGCCGGTGTACGCGGGCCCGCCGATGACGCACGGCCCCGCGTACAACCCGTACCGGTATTAGCTGCGCACCCTAGGCCGACGCCTCGGTCAGCCGCGCCAGCTCGGCCTCCGTCAGCTCCAGCTCGGCGACGGCCATCAGCGCCGGCAGCTGCGCGGCGGTGCGCGCGGAGGCGATCGGGGCGGTGACGGTGGGCCGGGAGGCGAGCCAGGCGAGGGCGACGGTGGCGACCTCGGCGTTGTGCGCCTGCGCGACCTCGTCGAGCGCCACGAGGACCTTCTGGCCGCGCTCGGTCTCCAGATGGGGGCCGGCCTTGTCGGCGCGGACGCTGTCGACGCTCACGCCGGACCGGTACTTGCCGGTGAGGAAGCCGGAGGCCAGCGACCAGTACGGGGCGGCGCCCAGGCCCGCGCGGGAGGCGATGTCCTGGCGGGCGCCCTCGTAGGTGTCGCGCGAGACGAGGTTGTAGTGCGGCTGGATGGCCACGTAACGGGCCAGGCCCTCGCGGTCGGAGAAGTCCAGCGACTCCTGGAGCCGCTCCGGCGAGATGTTGGAGACGGCGATGTGCCGCACCTTGCCCGCCTTCACCAGCTCGTCGAGCGCGCCGATGATCTCGTCGACCGGGATCGTCTCGTCGTCGTCGAAGTGCGTGTAGTAGAGGTCGATGTAGTCGGTGTCGAGGCGGCGCAGCGAGGCGTCGGCGGCGGCCTTGATGTTGTCGCCGCGCAGGCCGGGGAAGTCGGGGTGGCGGCCGACCTTGGTGGCGATGACGACGTCGTCGCGCCGGCCGCGCGCCTTGGCCCACCGGCCGATGAGGGTCTCGGACTCACCGCCCTTGTTGCCCGGCGCCCAGGACGAGTACGAGTCGGCGGTGTCGATGAAGTTGCCGCCGCCCGCGACATAGGCGTCGAGCACCTCGAAGCTGGCGGCCTCGTCGGCGGTGAAGCCGAAGACGTTGCCGCCGAGGCAGAGCGGGAAGACGTCGAGGCCGGAGGAGCCGAGGGGGCGAAGTACGGAAGAAGTCATGCTCCAGTCCAACACCCTTCCGGAGCATGGAATTCCGTGGGGACGGCGGTACGCGTCTCAAGGGCAGGCAAAACCGGCAGCCCTGGCGTCGGGGGGTTGCCGCCAGGACCGCCGGAGTTCTCGGAGAAGGCCCCTCAGGGCGTCAGGCCCCGCTCGCGCAGCCAGGCGGCCGGGTCGATGCCGGTGGCGTCCCCGCCGGGGTGGACCTCCAGGTGGAGGTGGGGGCCTGTGACGTTGCCGGTGGCGCCGACACGGCCGATGACATCGCCGGTGGTGACCTTCTGGCCGGCGCTGACATTGATCGACGACTGGTGGCAGAACCACAGCTCGGTGCCGTCGTCGAGGGTGATGACCGTGCGGTAGCCGTACGCGCCCGCCCAGCCGGCCTCGGTGACGGTGCCGGAGTGGACGGCGTAGATCGGGGTACCTGTGGAAGCGGCGAAGTCCAGGCCCGTGTGATAGCCGGAGGACCACATGGCGCCGGGCTGCCCGAAGGTGCCGGTGATCGTGTAGGAGGCGACGGGGAGCTTGAAGCTCTTGGCCAGCTTGGCGAGGCGCTCGGCCTCGGCCTTCTTCTTGGCCTCTTCCTCCGCCTTCTTCTTGGCGGCGGCCTCCTTCTTGTCGGCCGCCTCCTTCTTCGCGACGGCCTCGTCGGCGGCCTTCTTGGCGGCGGCCTCCTCGGCCTCCTTCTTCGCGGCGGCGTCGGCGGCGTCCTGCTGGGTCTCGGCCTGGGCCAGGATCCGGGTGCGCAGCGCCTCGCCCGCGTCCGACGTGCCGTTGCCGACCGTGGTGAGCGGGGTGGCGGCGGCGCCGGAGTCGGAGCTGTCGGAGCCGTCGGATATGAGCGCGCCGACGCCGGGCAGCGACTTGGCCGCGGGCAGCGAGTCCTTCACGGCCGAGAGGTCCGGCATGGAGATGTGGACGGCGGGCTTGCCGCCCTGCGCGGTGGCGATGCCGCCCGCGCCGACGGCGGCGATCACGCCGACGCCGAGAACGGTGGAGCTGCGTGCGAGGCCGCCGCGCTGGCGGGCCACGCGGTGCCTGCCGCGGACGGGGCGGACGGACTCCTCGGTGGGGTTCCACTCCTCCCAGCTCTCCGGCTGGGGGCCGAACGCGTCGTTCGACGGATCCTTCAATGAGGAGAACTCGGGGGCAGGCCGGTTCGACGCCACGGGGGCGCTCTCCTTTCCTTCCTTCTCGCCTACCGGGTTAGCTGACGGGTTCGGAGCAGGAAGGTCTCCTACGAGCACCAAAAGATGCCCGATTCACCCCAAGTTGGTGGTTCCCCGGCTCCCTTGCGGGATTAAGCGCGTGCGCGCGGAGCCATCGCTGGTGACGGCTGGGACGACCGCGCTGCGTTATCGAACGTTAATAGACAGCCGACAGTAATTCCAAGCTCTTCCTACTGATCGTTCACGTCCTGGCCCGGGATTTAACGGGTCAAGGCCGGGCGGAACGGGTCGACTTGACCGACGGTGTGAACCGGCCACGTTTCTGACGGTTCGTCAATTGTTATCCGCGGCATCTGCGGAGAGTCACGGCCGCCGTACGGCGAGGAGCGCCATGTCGTCCGTCGCGCCGCCCCCGGTGTGCGCGCGCACCTCGGCGGCGAGGGAGAGGAGGAGTTCCTCGGGCCCGGGGAAGATCCGCCCCGACAGCCGGGCCGCCGGATCGTAGAAGACGCCCGCGGCGTCCCGCGCCTCGGAGAGCCCGTCGGTGTAGAGCAGCAGCGTCGCCCCCGCCGGGAACTCGGCCTCGGCGACCCGGTCCGGCCAGGACCCCAGCTCCCCCATCCCGAGCGGCAGCGCCCCCACGCCGTCGACGATCGGGATCATGTGTACGGTGCCGTCGTCGAGCAGCAGGATCGGCTCGGGGTGGCCGCGGTTGACGACGCGGACGCGGGAGTCGCCGTGCGGGATCTCGGCGAGCACCGCGGTGGTGAAGCCCTCGAAGTCGTCGATGCCGTCGCGCCGGGTGCCCTCGCGGGCCAGGGCCCGCTCCAGGCGCAGGGCGACCGCCTCCAGGCTGCCCTCCTGCTCGGCGGCCTCCCGGAACGCCCCGATGACGACGGCGACGGCGGAGACCGCGCCCATGCCCTTGCCCCGGACGTCACCGACGACGATGCGCACCCCGTGCGGGGTGTCCTGGACGGCGTACAGGTCACCGCCGATGAAGGCGCCGGCCTGCGCGGCCTCGTAGCGCGCGGCGATGGCGAGGCCGCCGATCCGGTCGGCCGGTTCGGGCAGGACGGCGAACTGGGCGGCCTGCGCGATCCGCCGGGCGGAGTCCAGCTGTTCGTTGCTGCGCCGCACGATCTGGTTGATGAAGCAGGCGAGCACGCAGACGGTCGCCACGGTGGCCATCTCGGTGACGATGTCGGTGCCGACCCGCTGGGTGTATCTGAAGTGCACGACGAGGATGGCGAGGATCGACCCGAGCCCGGCCAGGATCGTGCTGCGCAGCGGGAAGAACGGGGCGGCGACCAGGGGCGCCGCGCTGAACAGCGGAGCCCCGGAGAAGCCGGAGGGCGTGACGTACTCGTAGCAGGCGCCGCCCACGATCAGCAGAACCGGCAGCACGCGCAGGAACCACCGGGTGCCGACGCTGTCCGCCACCGATCTGTGCCGCCCTCCGCGCTTCCCCACCGTTCGTCTCCTGCCACGTCCGCGCCCGGTTTCCGGCGTCTCGTCAAGGGTTCCCGCGGAGCGCGGCGGAGGCGACCTGGTGTGGGCCGTACGGGTGGCGGACGCGCAAAAGAACCGAGGCCGGAATCTCGATGAGATTCCGGCCTCGGCCTTCAGTAGCGGGGACAGGATTTGAACCTGCGACCTCTGGGTTATGAGCCCAGCGAGCTACCGAGCTGCTCCACCCCGCGTCGGTAAACCTGACTCTACGCCATCGGGGGACGAGAACGCGAATCGGCTACGCGGCGCTCGCGTGGGTCAGGGTTTCCCAGGCCACGAAGAGGTCGTCGGTGCCCTCGGGCCGCTCCTTGCGGGTCAGCTTCTCGGTCTGCGGAAGATCCATCTTCAGCCGGCCGCGCAGATGGCTGAGGCCGACCTCGGTGTCGGGTCCCATGTCCCGCTGCACCTTGCCGCCGCACAGCCAGGACGGGGCGGCGGCGCCGAGCTGGTACTTGGAGTGGAACTCGAGGGCGGCCGCCAGCCGGTCCTTCACCTCGCCGTACAGGTCGACGCCCTGGTGCCAGGCGGTCTCGGCGATGTGCGAGGTGGCGGCCAGTGAGTAGCTGGCGTGCTTGAAGTTGCGGCAGGTCTCCTGGGCGAGGCCGTCCTTGAAGGTGCTCTGCCCGAACCAGTACGTCCGCAGCTTCGCCGGGGTGTCGATGTCGCTGCCCTCGGGCTTCACCGGGAGCGCTCCGTCGGAGGAGAGGTAGAAGTAGGCGGGGACGCGGGCGCGGAAGTGGTGCACGGCCTTGTCGAAGGCGCTGTGGTCGTTGAGGTAGACGGCCATGTTCATGGTGGCGTCGGCCATGACCAGGTCCCAGTTGCCGTTGAAGTCGGCGGAGCCGGGCTGCACCACGGGCAGGTACACCTCGCGCAGCATCCGCTGGAACTTCAGCTCCTGCCCGTCCGGCCAGCCGCCGTACGTGTACTGCATCAGCTCGGCGGCCTTCGCCCAGGAGCTGCCGGCCCAGGCGGTCTGGAGCCCGGCGTTGCCCTCGGTGTGCCGCTTCACCTTGTCCGACCAGGCGTCCATGATCTCGACGGCCTTCTCGGCGTGGGTCTTGTCGTGGGTGATGTTCCACAGCAAGGCCTGGGTGTACGCGGCGATGGCGTCCTCGCGCTCCTCCACACAGCCCTGCCCAGGGCGGGTGTCGGGCGGGCACTCCACCGTCTCGTACGCCTTGGGCTTGTAGTCGAGCGCGGCGTACTTGCTGCGGCTCATCCCCCGGTACGCCGACAGCCACGGCTCTTCCTTGCGGGCCACATGGTCGCGGGCGGCCGCCAGCTGGTCCTTGCCGACGAGCACCCCGGGGTGGGTGAACGCCCCGCCCGCGGCCCGGGGCGCGGCGACGGCCCGCGCCGCACCGCTGTCCTGTGCCGGCCCCGAGCCGCAGCCCGACGCCGCGATGGTGACGAGGGGCACCAGTCCCCCCAGAAGAACGCGTCGCACCCACGCCGCTGCCATGCCCTACCTCCGCCTACGTCCGGTCATTGGCAGCCTGACCTGTACGCAAGGGGCCCGCAGTATCTGTTGCGCCGATGGAGATCCCACCCACCCCCGGGCTCCTTACAACCCCCACACCCCCTTCCCCACGGCCACAACCCCGCCCCCCAACGCCAACCCCAGAACAAGCCACCGCATCCCCCGCTCCGGCACCCGCCCCGCCAGCCCCCACCCCACAAGGGCCCCCACGAACAGCGCCCCGCCCGCGACACCCCACGCCCGCGCCCCGAGCCCCGGCAGCCCGCCCGAGGCGACCGACACGACGTTCACCACCACGCCGTAGAACTGCGCGTTCGGCACGAACTCCCGCATGGGCCAGCCCGCGTTCACGGCGTACAGGGAGAACGGCGGCCCGCCCACCCCGGCCGCCGCGTTCATGAACCCGCCCGCGCCCCCGGCGACCACGGCGCCCCCGGTCCCGCCGAGCCCCGGCATCCGCGCGCCCCGCGCGACCAGCGCCACGGCCGCGCACACGAGCGAGCCGAACACCATCATCAGCACCGGTTCGGACAGCCGCGCCGCCGTCCACGTACCGATCGGCACCGTGCACACGGCCGCTGCCACGAACGGCACCATGTCCCGCGGCCGCACCCGCCGCCAGCCGCCCACGAGCCCGGCACAACTCACCACTCCCCCGGCACAGTTGGCGAGCAGCACCCCGTCGGAGGGGCCGAGCAGCAGCACCAGGGCGGGCGCGGCGACCAGCGCGAACCCCATCCCGGTCAGCCATTGGACGCATCCCGCGACCGCGACGACGAGAGCCAGCCCCACCTCGCTCACCACGGCGCGGCTCAGCCCTGTCGCATCGGCGCCAACGCCTCGCTCAGGGTGAGCACTTCGGTGAGCATCTGTTGCAGCGCCGCCTCGTGGCGCTCGGCGGGCGCGAAGGTCGCGTACTGCTCGAAGTCGCTCTGCAACGACAGGTGGAGCTGGGTGTGCACGGCCGACAGCTGGACGGCCCCGGCGATGTGCCGCAGGTGGTCGACGGCGCGGGCCCCGCCGACGTTGCTGCCGTACCCGACGAACCCGGCGGCCTTGTTGTTCCACTCGTTGTACACGAAGTCGATGGCGTTCTTCAGGGCGGCGGGGATCGACCGGTTGTACTCGGGCGTGACGAAGACGAACCCGTCGAGCGAGTCGATCCTGGCGGCCCAGGCGCGGGTGTGCTCGTGCTCGTACTGTCCGAGCCGCGGCGAGCGCGGTTCGTCGAACAGCGGCAGGCCGTACGCGGCGACATCGACGACCTCGACGTCCAGGTCCGTCCGCGCCCGCCCCGCCTTCTCGATCCACTCCCCGATCTGCGGCCCGACGCGGCCGGGGCGGGTGCTGCCGAGGACGATGCCTATCGTGGTCATGCGGGTGTCTCCCAGTACGTCGAAGATCCGGATCGGCACCCTCAGCGTGCCTCAACGGACATCGGCACGCTGCCTGTTGGGAAAGAAGGACCGGCCACCGGGATCGAACGGACGGGACGCCTCTTAGACCTGACGGGTGGGCGCCCTTCGGCCCCCGTATCTGCTCGGACGGGCGCACCGTTGTAGAGGCATGACCTCAACTCGACGTGCCCTGACCGCTGTCCTGCTCGCCGTCGGTGCCACCGCGATCGCGGTCCCGACGGCAGGCGCCGCTCCCCTTCCGCTGACCCCTGACGGCGAAGCCATCTCCCCCGCCGCGACGCTCGACTCGGTGTCGACGATGGCGATCCCGGAGGAGCGCCGCGCCGAGGTGCCCAGCGCCACGTCCCAGCTGGGCGGGCTGAACCGGCTGGACGAGCTGCACCAGCTGACGGACCTGGTGGCGCCGGTCACCGGCGTGCTGCCCTCGGTCCAGTAGGGCCCGGGCGGCAGTCCCCCACGACACGACGACGGCGGCGGATCACTGGTGATCCGCCGCCGTCGTCGTGTCCGCGAACGGGAGAGGGGCAGCCGCGCGCGGCGACTGCCCCCTCAGGTCCTTCAGTGGTTCGCGGCACCGTTGCCGGACAGGACCGGGATGTCGTCCAGGACGTGCGACAGCGGCTCGTCGCCCTTGGCCTGGGTGGAGTTCTCGGTGCACTGCTGGTTCTGCGGCGCCGACAGGATCGGGATGTCCTGGAGCGAGACCGGCACGACGCCGACGAGCGAACCGACGTTGGCCTTGGCCGGCAGGCCGATGCACGGCTTGTTCAGCGAACCCTGCACGAGACCGAGCTGCGGGCTCATGTCGCCGTGGGTCGCGGAGTTGCCGTACTCCTGCTCCGCGCCGTTGCCGCTGATGGACGTCGTGCCGCCGTCGTCACCGATGGCCAGCGCCTGCGGGGCGGCCACGGCGGACAGACCGGCGACGGACACGGCGAGCGTTGCGGTCGCCCACAGCTTCTGGTTCATGTGTTTTCCCTTCGATGAACGACTCCGATTGCGGAGCCACACATGGTCAACTGATGAGGATTCGGACAGTTGCGGAGCGCGACCCGTTCGGCCCAGTACGCCGCGCGTCAGGCGCAGGCGTACTTGTCACCGCGCACGACGGGCTGGTCCTGGAGACGCGGCGGGTCGAGCGGCTCGGTGCGGGACCCGGGCGACGTCACCTGGCGGTCCTCCCGCAGCGTCGTGAAGAGCCGGTCGGCGCGCTCCTCGTCCCAGCGGAGCGTGGAGCCGACGTTCTCGATCACGTCGTTGAACCCGCCGATGGGCACCGTCCCGAACTCCATGTTCTTGAGCGGGATGCGGTGCAGTTCCCGGGCCAGGGCGACGAGATCGGACGCGGTGAAGCCCTGTTCGACCGTTGCCGATCCGAGCATGGTCCTGGCCAGGCGCGCGGCCTTGACCGGGTCGGCGAGAGTCGACTTCAGCCCGGCGCCGCGCAGGGCGTTGACCAGGAACCGCTGCTGGCGCTGTACGCGTCCCAGGTCGGCGCTGGTGTCCACATGGCGCGAGCGCACGTACTGCAGGGACGGGCCCCCAGCGAGGCGGTGCCGCCCGGGAGCGAGGTTCAGCTTCGTCGCCTGGTCCGAGAGCCGGCGCTTGGTGCACACGGTCACGCCGTCGACGGCGTCGACACTGTCGATGAACCGGCGGAAGTCGATCTGGAGGAAGTGATCGATGCGCAGCCCGGTCATGGACTCGACCGTCGCCACGGCGAGCGAGGGACCGCCCTCCGCATACGCGGCGTTGATCTTCGCCGGGTGGGCCTCGCGCGTCGTGCCGTCGGGCTCCTCGTGCGCGGGAATCTCCGTGTACGAGTCCCGTGGCAGGCTGATGACGCTGACCCGGTCGTGCTTCTGCGACAGATGAACCAGCATCATCGAGTCGCTGCAATTGCAGGCGACTCCGCCGGCGTGGAATTTCTCTTTCTCCGCACGGGTGATGGTGTCGCGGCTGTCTGTTCCCATCAGGAGAATATTGGTGCCCGCGCCACCGGCGGGACGATTCTGCAGACCGCTGAAAGCGTCCACCTGTGCGGGCAGAGCACCCGCCACCTGTCCGGCCGCCGCGCCGGAAAAGGCCAGGAATCCGAGCGCGAGAGCGCCGATTGCGATCCTGCTGCGGCCGCCCCGAAGAAACCTTTTCCTCATCGTGCACTCCACTGGCGAAGGGGTCGATGCGCCAGGATCGTAGGCACATCTTCTTTTCCCTCCGGGCAGCCCGCGCACGCCGGAGCGAAAACAACTCTTTCGCCTCATGGGCCGGAAAAGACGTTGGGCCGCCGGAAAACGGCGGCCCAACGGGAAATGCGTGCTGCGTCAGTGGTTGGCAGCACCGTTGCCGGAGAGCACCGGGATGTCGTCCAGGATGTGCGACAGCGGCTCGTCACCCTTGGCCTGGGTGGAGTTCTCGGTGCACTGCTGGTTCTGCGGGGCCGACAGGACGGGGATGTCCTGGAGCGACACCGGCACGACACCGACGAGCGAACCGGCGTTGACCTTGGCCGGCAGGCCGACACAGGGCTTGTTGAGCGAGCCCTGGATGAGCGCCATCTGCGGGCTCATGCTGCCGTACGTGGCGGAGTTGCCGTACGCCTGCTCGGCGCCGTTGCCGCTGAGCGAGGTGGTGCCGCCGTCGTCGCCGATCGCCATCGCAGGCGCAGCCACGGCCGCCGAGACACCGACGACGGAGGCGGCGACCGCTGCGGCAGCCATAGCCTTCTTCATCATGAGAAGTTCCCCTTCATTTGCGTTTTGGGAGCACCGTGAACAACTCCGTTTCTTCGGATCGGTTGTCCACGTTCACCCGGACGGGGGCCCGGCCCGGGGCAGAAGAAATGACTATCCGACCCACCGGGGGATCCGGACCCGTCGTGCGCCCTGCGGGCAAACGAGTGAACCTGAAGAACTATTCGCACCCAGCCGTAGTTGTTCCCTGCGCAGCAAACCGGTGCCTGTCAGAAAAGGAACACATCAATGCTCAAGAAGGCTATGGCTGCCGCAGCAGTCGCCGTTTCCGTCGTCGGTGTCTCCGCGGCCGCGGCCTCCCCGGCCCTCGCCATCGGTGACGACGGCGGTACCACCTCGCTCAGCGGCAACGGCGCGAAGCAGGCCTTCGGCAACTCCATGACCGAGGGTGACATGAGCCCGCAGCTCGGCCTGGTCCAGGGGTCGCTGAACAAGCCGTGCATCGGCCTGCCCGTCAAGGGCAACGTCGGCTCGCTCGTCGGCGTCGTGCCGGTGGCCGTCCAGGACATCCCGGTCCTGTCGGCCCCGCAGAACCAGCAGTGCACGGAGAACTCGACGCAGGCCAAGGGCGACGAGCCGCTGTCGCACATCCTGAGCGACATCCCGGTCCTCGCCGGCAACGGCGTGGCGAACGGCTGATCGGCCGCCGCACGGACAGCTCGGGCCGCCCGCTTCTTCGGATCGCGGGCGGCCCGGGTTTTTTTGTGCCCGAATGGCCGCACCGTTTCATCAATTAAGTGGGCCCACAGTTTCCTCGCCCACACTTGCCTCGTTTTCTTTCCCGAGGGGCCGGGCGAGAAAGTGATCCCCTTTCGAACAGGCACCTCATTCATATTTCTCAGAAATAAGGAGAGACACATGTCCATGAAGAAGAGCGCCACCGTTGTCGCCGGCGTCATCATGGCCCTCGGCATGGCGGCCCCCGCGTTCGCCGACGCCGGCGCCGAGGGTGCGGCCGTGGGCTCCCCGGGCGTCCTGTCCGGCAACGTCGTGCAGGTCCCGGTCCACGTGCCGGTCAACGTCTGCGGCAACAGCGTCAACGTCATCGCGCTGCTGAACCCGGCGTTCGGCAACTCCTGCGCCAACGTCTGAAATACCCCGGCACTCAGCCACCGGCCGGCCCTGGACACCCTCGGGATCCAGGGCCGGCCGCACTTTCACGACACGACGCCAAGCACGACTTCACGCAGCACTTCAGCAGGAAGGGAAACGCATTGAGGCAGGCACTGAAGATCGGTGTCATGGCCGCCGCGGCCGCGACGGGCATGCTCTCCATGCCCGGCGCGAGCGCCGCGGCCCTGACCGGTGACGAGGGGGACGCGGGCGCGTCCACGTCCGCGGCCGACACTCAACCGGAGGAGCACGGCTACGGCGAGACGTCGCCGTCCGAGACCACCGCGAACTCCCCGGGGCTGCTGTCGGGGAACACGGTGCAGGCCCCCGTGGACATCGGCCTGAACCTCTGCGGGAACACCGCCGATGTGGTCGGCGCGCTCAACCCGTCGACGGGCAATGCGTGTGCGGGCTCCGGTGACGCGTCGGCCGCCCCCGCGCCCGCCGAGGAGCACCTTCCGCCGAGCGCCCCTGCCACGCCCGCGACTCCCGTCACCCCGGTGGCTCCCAGCACCCCCGTGCAGCCGCCCACCGGCCGGTCCGTTCCCGTACCTGCGCCGGTCCACGTGGACCGGCCGGAGGCGGGACGAGAGGTGCTGTCCCCGGCGGCGGCGCCGGCCGAGGTGCGGGCGCCGGGGGCGCGTGAGCGGCTGGCCGACACGGGCGCCGATCCGAACCTGCTGGCCGCCGCGGCCGCCAGCGCCGGGCTGCTCGTCGGCGGCGGAATCCTGTACCGCAGGTCGAGTGCCACGCGGCGCTGAGTGTCAGAAGGGCCGAGTGCCGGGTCGGGAAGAACTACGCAAAAGCTCTTCCCGACCCACAGAGGAAGCCGCGAACACAGGCTGCCTCCCCACGGCGTGACGCCGACGGCTGGGAGGAAGGCAGCGCGGCGATTCTCATGACGACGTCCAGTGCACCACCGCCGGTTCCCCCCTGAAGAACCGGTTCACCCATTCGCACGCAACGTCACCCCAACGGGCCACCGGCCCCCGGCCGCCCGCCGTCGGACGCCGCCGCGACCGTCTCCGGGACGGTGTCCGCCGAGTGCCTGCGGCCCCCGGGAACCACCGGGCCGCCCCGCAGCGGCTGTCGTCCGAGATGCCGCTCGACCCCGTCCACCAGTGCGGGCGCCGTATAGGTCGCCCCGTGGACGAACCGCATCGAGGGACCGAAGTCGGCCGCCGTGACCAGGCCCGCGAGGAAGAGCCCCGGGTAGGCGGACTCGAAGCCCCGGCGCACCCGCGGCGCGCCCTCGGGGTTCGGCGCGAGCAGGTTCCGCACCCGCGGCGCGAGCACCGTCATCCGGGCGCAGCTCGCCTCGAAGCCGGTGGCCGCGATGACGTGATCGGTCGTGAAGTCCTCCACGTCCGCCCCCGGTCCCGCCGTGCGCACCCGCACCCGGCCCGACGCGAGCCGGGCCTCCACGATCGTCCGCCCCAGCCGGATGTCGATGCCCGCCGCCGCCACCCGGTCCCTGACCCACCAGGCGCCCGCGGGGCCCAGCGCCGTCGCGGAGATGCCCGCCCGGGTGCGCTCCGGCAGCCTGCGGAAGGCGCCCGGCCGTTCCGCGTAGAACCAGTTGCGCCAGCCGCAGCCGAGGCCGCTGTGCGGCGCGCGCAGGCTCTTCCACCAGGGGCGCTCCCAGGGCGGCGGGACGCTGTTCCACACCAGGCCGGGGGCGCGGGCGACCAGCCGTACCCGGGTGGACTGTTCGGCGAGCAGCGCCGCGGTCTCCAGGGCGGCCTGGCCCCCGCCGACCACGGTGACGTCGGCCCCGGCGAAGCGGTCCAGGTCGCTGTGGCCGCTGCTGTGCGTGACGTGATCCTCCGTCAGTCCGCGCAGGGCTTCCGGGAGATGCATGTACGGCAGTACGCCGGTGGCCAGGGCGACCGATCTGGCGCGCAGGGTCTCGCCGTCCTCGGTCTCCAGCGTGAATCCCTCGGGCGCCGCGTCGATGCGCGTGATCATCCGTTCGTCCAGGTGCGTCACCGCCTGGCGCGCGAACCACAGTCCGTACGACGCGAACGTCTCCACGGGGATGGGGTGCCCGTGCGTCGCGGTCGTCCCGAGGCCGGCGCAGTACTGCTCCAGGCGGAAGGCCGTGCCGGGCGCGGAGAGGTTCGAGGCCCACGGCTCCGACTTGAGGAACATGCCGCGCGGCATGTGGTGGCGCCACGACTGCATCGGCCTGCCGAAGACCGCGGTGCGCAGTCCCCTGGCCTCGGCGTGCGCGGCGATGGACAGGCCGTACGGGCCCGCCCCCACGATCAACAGGTCGTACATCAGCAGCTCGCCTTTCGTTCAGCCGGAGTCGTGCGGGCGGGGACAGCGGGTTCGGTGCGGTGGTCGAGCGGGACCGGGACCGGCGTCGGCGCGGGCCGGCGCAGCAGGCGGCGCGCCGCGTGCCGGGACCACTCGGCGGCCATGTTCCGGGCGGGCGCCGGGTCGTCCTGGGCGTGCCAGGCGAACTCGCGCAGCGGGGAGCGTCGCCGGCTGGGCAGGGCGGCGGTCAGCAGGGCTTTGAGCGCGGTCAGCGGCGCGTAGTTCTCCACGACGAAGGTCCGTCCCGGCAGGGCGTGCCCGGCGGGCAGCGGCTGCTCCGTCAGGTCGAGGTACTGGGCGCGTACGACGTCGAGGCCGTTGCCGTCCGCGAACAGCCGGAACTGCGCGCCGGGCCGGGGGTTGAAGTCCAGCAGGCAGTACCGGCCCGATTCCGGATCCACCCTGAAGTCGATGTCGAAGATGCCCCGGTACCGCAACTCCCCGACCAGGCGCTCGACCACGGCCCGCAGTTCGGGGACCGGGGCCCAGCGGCCCACCGCGGTCAGGCCCGCGCCGCGGGGCCACGCCTGGTGCTTGCTCCCCGCGCCGCCGCCGTGCAGCCGGCCGAGCCGGTCGACGTATCCGTGGAAGAACCAGTCGCCGCCGCCGGCCGCCAGGTGCTTCTGGAGCAGCAGGGTGCTGCCGGTCCCCAGGCCCCTGCGGTACAGGCTCCTGGCCTCCTGCGGGGTGCTGATCAGGCAGGTGCTGCGCAGGCCCGCGTCGGGGGGCAGCAGCCACGGGCGGCTCCACTTGGCCACGACGGGCGGGCCGAGCTCACCGATCGCGGCGGCCGCCTCCTGCTCGTCGCGCGGCAGCACCGTGGCCGGGTGGGCGATGCCGACGCCGCGGCAGAGCTCGGGCAGCCGCGCCTTGTCCGCGACGTGCTCGGCCAGGTCCCCGGGCTGCTCCGGGAGGAGGAACGTGCCGGACAGCTCCTCGCGCAGCCTGCTCACCGCGATGGCTCCGGCGTCGTCCATCGGGATCAGCACCGCCGGCCGGCCGATCCGGGCCGCGGTGCGCCGCAGGGACGCGGCGATCTCGCTCAGCGGGGCCCCGGGTGGCGGTGGCGGATGCATCTGGCTGACGAAGCGCGAGCGGGCGACCGGGCTGCGGTCCGACTCCGCCGCCACGTGGACCTCCACGCCGCAGCGCCCCAGGGATCTCACCGCCCCCAGGGTGCCGTGGTGGAAGGGGTTGGGGTCGATCCTCAGCAGCACAACCGGGACACAGGGTTCGAGCACGTGTCGATTCCTTTCCAGGAACTAGCCCGCGAGGGTGATGAAGGACGGCCATCGGCCGGTCCACGGTTGGCGCATTGGGCATATATATGACTGATTGTCAGAAATGGAGTAACCGCGCACGAGGAGCAGGCATGGCCGCAGAACGCCGATGGACGAAGCACGGACGACTTCCACTGATCACGGCGGGAGTCCTGGTCTCGCTGGTGGTCGCCTCAGGATCCGTGACGACGGAGCCCGCGGACGCCAGCCCACGCCCCGACCCGGCCCCTACCACCGGAACGGGCCCCGTCCCGTGGTGGCCGGCCGGCTCGGAGGACCCCAGTCCCCCCGCCCAGGAGCCGGCCGCGGCGAGCGAACCGCCCGCGCCGCAGGCCAGCCCGTCAGGCAGCCAGGACCCGGTACCGTCCGCCACACCGACCGGGGAACCGACCGGGACACCCGCCGCGGAGGCGTCCCCGAGCCAGGAGCCCGGCAAGAGCGCGGACAAGTTCCCCGCGTTCGGCGCCTACCTGGACTACGGGCCCCGGGGCGTGACCCGGATGACACAGCTGTCCCAGTGGCTCGGCGGAGCCGATCTGCGGGTCGGGCACACCTATCTGCCCGGCGACAAGTGGAGCAACATCGAGGGCGGCCAGTCGTTCCTCGACAGCTGGGCCAAGTGGCGCAAGGAGCGCGACGACCGGCTCCTCGTCCTCAACGTGCCCATGCTGGAGCGCAACGAGGAGGGCGTGCCGGACGCCGAGGTGCGCAATCTGCTCCAGCAGGGCGCGCGGGGCGACTTCGACCAGCACTACCGGGCCCTGGCCGAGAACCTGGTCGACCTGGACGTGCCGGACACCGTGGTCGTGCTCGGCTGGGAGATGAACGGCACGACGTACACGCACCGCTGCGGTCCCGATCCCGAGTCCTGGAAGAAGTACTGGAAACGGATCGTGACGGTGATGCGGTCGGTGCCGGGGCAGAAGTTCCGCTTCGACTTCACGCCGAGCCGCGGCCGGGACGCCGTGCCGTGGACCGACTGCTACCCCGGTGACGACGTCGTCGACATCGTCGGCATGGACTCCTACGACCAGCCGGAGGGCAAGTCCTTCGACGAGCAGGTCTCCGAGCCGTACGGGCTCCAGGCCCAGGTCGACTTCGCAGCGGAGCACAAGAAGCCGATCTCGTACCCGGAGTGGGGGCTGTTCCGCAACGGCGACAACTCCGAGTACATGAAGCGGATGCTCGACTGGATGGACGAGCACAAGCCGCTCTACAACACCCTGACGGACTACTGCCCGCACGGTGTGTGGCAGTGCGACAAGAACCCGAAGGCGGCGGAGGTCTACCGGGCGGCGCTGACCGGCCGCGACGCGCCGACCGACCAGCCGACGGAGCCCACGGTCCCGACCGAGCCCACCAACCCGACGACGCCTCCGCAGTGTTCGCCGGTCGACCTCGGTGACTGGGTCGAGCACTGGCTCGGCGGCAAGCTGTGCCTGCGGTTCGACTGGTTCCAGCGCCGCTCCTGAGCCGCCGGAACCGCTGAGCGCGGTGGCGGCCGGTCCTCTACGTCGAGGTCCCGTCGCCACCGCGCTCCTTCCATGCCCGCCGTGCCGCCCGGGCCAGCGACCGGGCGCGCACGTCGGCGAGCAGGGCCGCGAGCTGGGGTGCCGAACCGCCGCGCGCCAGCAGCAGCCGCTGGTTGACCAGCCGCTCGGGCCGCCAGTGCAGCTTGTAGGGCTCGGTGCCGCGCAGCAGGCTCAGCACCCCGGCCGGGGAGCCGTCCTGGAGGTGCTGGGCGCAACTGCGCAGCAGCATCGTGGCGACGTCGATCTTCTGTTCGCGCAGCTGGGGGTGCGCGCCGTAGAGATAGCCGCCCGCGAGCCGCGGCGAGACGAAGGTCAGGTCGGCGGCGACGACGGCGCCGTCCAGGGTGAACTCGGTGACGACGGCGTCGCCGGTCTCGGCCATGAGCGTCGCCGAGCGGCTCAGGTGCTCGGCGAACCGCGGCTTGACGTGCTCCGTCGTCACCTTCCGCTCCTGCCACTGCAATTGATGCAGTTCCAGCAGGCGGCGTACGGAGGCGCCGACCTCGGCCGGGGGCACGACCCGGCGCTCGATGCCGGTCGCGTCCAGCTTGCGCATCTTGGCGCGGGCCCGCTGCGCGCGCGGCCGGGGCAGCCGCTGCACCAGGTCGTCCATGGGCAGCGCGGGCAGTTCCAGGCACGCCGAGTCGTCCAGCCTGCGCCGCGGTCCGCGCCACCGGTCGTGCAGGGTCTCCACCGTGGAGCCGGGCCGCACCTCGCGGAAGTCGATGACGGCGGTCCGCGCGAGCCGCCACAGTCCGGCACCGAGCGCGTCGAGCACGGCGTCGGCCCCGCCCGGCGGGTCGGCGTCGACCAGGACGTCGCTGAAGTCGGAGATGTCGGTGCCGAGCGGCGTCAGTGTCGGGAAGGGGCGCAGCCGTCGCATGAGGGGCGCGGCCGCCACGAGCCGCCCGTCCCGGCGTACGAGGACGACGCGCAGCCGGCCCGCGCTGCCGTAGGACAGCCACCACGAGTGGAGCCAGGCGTGGCTCTGGAACGGGGTCGCGGTCGTGCAGGACCGGTGCAGCCTGTTCCACTCCTCGCGCAGCGCCCCGAACGCGGCCTGGTCCGCGCACACCGAGACGACGGGGGCCGCCGCGCCGCTCGGCATCAGGCGCCGCGCACTTCGGAGGCGACCGCGGGGGCCGGCACCGTGGCCGTGGCGGGGGCGACGGCCTTGCGCGGCCTGACCAGCAGCGCGAGCCCGCCGAGCAGCCCGCCCGCGCTGGCGCCGACGAGGGTGGTCAGCGCGGCGGAGGCCGAGGACGGCTCGGTCGGCTTCACGGCCCGGGTGAAGCGCAGCAGCTCCACGTGGGTGTCGTCCTTGGTGTGGCTGGCGTTGGCGGTGAGCGCGCGGGCGACCGCGTTGGCCATCTCCATCGCCTGCGCGGGCCGCGCCGAGGACGCCGAGATGGAGACCATGGGCGCGTCCGGCGAGGTCTCCGCCCGCACGTTCGCCTGGAGCGTGCTGATCGGCACGCCCGCCGCGACCTGGGCGTCGCTGAGCACCGCGACCTGAGTGGCGACCCGGCTGTACGCCTGGGCGAAGCCGAGCGCGGACATCGAGTCCGAGTCCTTCGTCGGCACGGCGATCACATAGCTGGTCGCCGTGTACTGCGGCGTGCTGACCACGCCGTACACCCCGCCGGCCAGCGCGCCGACAACGAGGCCCACGGGCAGCGGCCACCACCGGGGCAGCCTCCTGCCGCGGGCGGTCGCGCGGGCGAGCGGGGCGCGCGGGGCACTCCTGTCCTGGGCGGCTTCGGTCATCACGTACTCACTCCTGATGTCGGTGCGCCCGCGGCCGTCACGTACACGTCGTGGTGCAGTGCGGCGCTACGGGCGATGCTGTAGTGGAGAGCGGCCGGTGACGGCTGCCTGGCGCCGCCCGGTTCCGCGCGGCTTCTTGGCAACTCACAGGTCTCGCGGATCTCACGGACGAACGAGGTGGCGTCACCCGGGACACGGACGGCGCGAGCCCCCGTGCCCGGGGGCAGGTCGTCGACCGCGGGGCAGGTCACATAGAGCACCGGCAGCCCGCTGGCCTGCGCCTCCACCACGGCGAGGCCGAACGCCTCGTCGCTCGAAGGGGAGGCGAGCAGGTCCATCGCGGACAGCAGCGCGGGCAGGTCGAGCGCGCCGGTGCGCTCCGCCTCGATGTGCGGACGCTCCCCGGCGAGGACGACCCGGCCGGACACTCCGGCGTGCCGCGCGGCCCGGCGCAGGGTCTCCTCCTGCGGGCCGGTGCCGACCAGCAACAGGTGGACGTCGTCGGGGAGTTCGCGCAGCGCCTCGATCAGGACGCCGAACCGCTTGCCCTCGACGAGGCGGCCCACCCCGCCGACGACGTACGCGTCGGCGGGCAGGCCCAGGTCCTTCCGGGCGGCGGCGCGCGCCTCGGGGTCGTAGGCGAAGCGCGGCACGTCCACGCCGTTGGGGACGATCCGCACCCGGTCCCGGGCCACGCCCCACGCGGCGAGACGGTCGGCCACCGCGGGGGACACGGCGATGGTCGTGCGGCCGAGCCGCTCCCCCGTCCGGTACAGGGCGCGCACCGAGCGGGTCAGCGGGCGCCCCTCGATCTGGGTGTCGCCGAGGGAGTGCTCGGTGGCGACGACCGCCCGGACCCCGGCGAGGCGGGCCGCGATCCGGCCGTACAGACAGGCCCGGTAGAGGTGGGTGTGGACGAGGTCGTAGCGGCCGGCGCGGATCAGCCGCACCAGGCGGGGCAGCGCGCGGCCGTCGCGGTTGCCGGCCATGCCGAGGTGGGTGACGCGCACCCCGTCGCGGCGCAGCCCGTCGGCGACCTGGCCCGGATTGGTCAGGGTCACGACGTCGTGCGTGCCCGGCAGATGGCGCAGCAGCAGCCGCAGTTGCTGTTCCGCGCCGCCCGCGCCCAGACCGGTGATGACGTGCAGCACCTTCACCGCGCGCACTCCCCGACCTGCCAGGGGCGCCGCAGCACGCGGTGGGCCCGGCGCTTGAGTTCGAGCCGCCACGGGGTGTCCCGCTGCCCCACGTAGACGCGCGGCATGGCGTGCACGCTGGTCAGCGGGCCCGGGGAGATGGCGCAGCCGTAGCGGTAGCCGGCCCGGCGGACCGCCTCCACCGTCGCGGAGTCCACATATCCGTACGGGTAGCAGAAGCCGAGGACCTCGGCGCCGACGATCTCCTCGATCTGCGCCTTGCTGCGCTGGATCTCGGCCCGGCGCTGGTCCTCGTCGGCGTGCGTGAGGTCGACGTGCATCAGCCCGTGGGAGCCGATCTCCATGCCGGCCGCGGCCGCTTTCCTGATGCCCTGCGGGGTCAGCAGCGGCTTGCGGGGGCCTTCGGTGTCCCAGGCGTTCTCGCCGCCGAGGCGACCCGCGAGGACGAAGACGGTGGCCGAGCATTCGTAGTGGCGCAGCAGCGGCAGCGCGTTCTCGACGAAGTCGCCGTAGCCGTCGTCGAAGGTGAGGCCGACCAGGCCGCGCCCGGCACCCCGGCCGCGGGCCCGCAGGAGTTCGGCGACGCTGACGCCGCGCAGCCCGCGCGAGCGCAGCCAGCGCAGTTGCTGCTGGAGCCGGTCGGGGGTGACGGTGACGTTGTACGGGTCGTCGGCGCAGTCGTCCACCGAGTGGTACATCGCCACCCAGGGGGAGCGGCCCGGCAGCAGTTCTCTCGATCTGAGTCCCGGGGTTTCCTTCAGCGCTGTTTCAGCGGACATGGCGGAGCTTTCTGGTCGCGAAGCGGACGGCGGGTACGAACGCCTGGACGTTCAGGGCCCACAGGAGCAGGCCGAACACGGTCCCGATGGCCAGGCACCCGGCGGCGAGGGATCCCAGCGGCTGCCCGACCCGCGCCGCGCACACCAGGCCGGCGGCCGTGGCGGCCACGGCCGCGAGCAGCGTCTTGCCGAGTTCGAGGAGCACCACGGGCAGCCGGACGGGGACGCTGCGCCGGTCCATCGCCGTCAGCAGCAGCACGGCGGTGAAGGTGATGCCGAGGGCGTTGGCCGCGGCGATGCCGCCGACGCCCCAGGTGCCGACGGTCAGGGTGCCGACCCCGGCGGTGAGGGTCATCCCGAGCGCCATCGAGACCACCGGGTACCAGGTGGGCCGGCCCGCGGAGAAGTAGGAGCGCACCAGCGCCCCGACGAGGCAATGCCCGAGCAGGCCCAGCGAGTAGATGCGCATGATGGACGCGGTGGCGGCGGTGTCCGCGCCGGTGAACGCGCCGCGCTGGAACAGCAGTTGAATGATCTGCGGGGCGCAGGCGAAGACCACGGCCGCGCCGGACAGCACGATGCAGGCCGCGAGCGCGATGTCGCGCTCGACCCGGTCGCGGGCCCGCTCGATGTCGCCGCGCGCCAGCGCCTTCGCCACCACGGGGAAGGTGACCGTGCACAGCATCAGGGACAGCACCATCGGCAACTGCGCGACCTTCTGGGCGTAGTTGAGGTGCGAGATGGCCCCGGACGGCAGGGACGAGGCGAGGAAGCGCTCGATGAACACCTGCGACTGACGGCACAGCGCGAAGAGCAGCACGGTCCAGATCAGCATCATGTTCAGCCGCTGCTTCTGCACCGGGCCGCTGTCGCCGGACGCCCCCTTGCCCGCCTGCTCCCCGGCCTCGGCGCGGGTCAGGCAGCGGCGCAGCACCGGCGCCTGCACCAGCACCATCAGGCAGCCGCCCACCGCGACCCCGGCCGCCGCGGCGCGCACGCCCCACCGGTCGGCCAGCACGAGGAGGGTGACGATGATGCCGGCGTTGTACGCGACGTAGATGGCGGCCGGGGCGAGGTAGCTGCTGTGGGCGCGCAGGGCGGCGCTGCAGTATCCGGTGAGCCCGAAGGTCAGGACGCAGGTCGCGGTCAGCCGGGTGCAGTCGACGGCGAGTTGCGGATCGGGCAGGCCCGGCGCGAGCAGCTCCACCAGCTGGGGCGCGCCGGCCATCAGGGCCAGTCCCGAGGCGAGGAAGGCCAGCGTCAGCCGGGGCAGTGAGCCGGCCACCAGCGCCCGCACCGGGTCCTGCCCGTGTCCCGCCCGGCTGCCGCGCAGGGCGATCGCCGCGCTGAAGGCGGGCACGAGCATGAAGGCCAGGCCGTCCTCGATGAGGAGGGTCGCGGCGACCTCGGGCACGGTCCACGCCACGAGGAAGGCGTCCGTCTCGCTGCCCGCTCCGAAGAGGTGGGCCAGCGTCTGGTCGCGGACGAGGCCAAGCAGCGAGCCGGCGGCGGAGAGCACGGCCGTCAGGAGCGCGGCCCTGGCGAGGAAGTTGCTCGACGTGCCGTGGGACTCGCGGCTCTGCTCGGCCGTGTTCTCGGCCGTCTGCTGGGCCGGGACCGCGTGCGGGCGTACGGTCTCGTCGCCGTCGGCGGGAAGGGTCGGTTTCATCGCCCGGCCGCCGCATCGTCGAGGGCGCTTCCGGCCTTGGGCGCGAGGGCCCACCATGCGGCCAGGCCGAACACGACGGAGGTGAGCACCGTGGAGGGCCCGCCGATGTCCGCGTACACGAAGTCGATGAGCTGCCAGACGAGCAGTCCGCAGGCGATGAGCGCGCAGTCGAGCCCGTCGGCCCCGCGGTGCGCCGTGCCGAGCCGCCGCACCCCGAGGACCAGCATCGCCAGCCATGCCCCCGCGATGGCGCAGAGGCTGAGCAGCCCCTGCTCGCTGAGGACGAGGAGGTACATGTTGTGCGGGGAGAGCAGCGGCTGGCGGCGGAAGGCCGCGCCGGCGCCGGCCACGTCGCTGCCCGCGGACAGCGCGATGGAGGCGTGGCTGTCGCGGTAGGCGGGGAAGTTCTTGAGCCCGACGCCGGTGGCCGGGTGCTCCTCCCACATGTCGATCGCCGCGGCCCACATCGTGTACCGGTCCGTCACGGACTGGTCGGGGGCGGCGGTGACCTGCGTGATGCTGCTGAGGCGCTCCTCCAGCATCGAGGTGCCCACGCCGAAACCGCCGACGAGGACGATCGCGGCGGCGACCCCGATCGCGACCAGGCGGACGGCCCGGCGCAGTCCGGCACAGCCGATCTGGAGCACGCAGACCACGGCCGTCGCGATCCAGGCGCCGCGGCTGAAGGAGAGCGCGAGGGGCACCACGAGCCCGGCCGCGCAGAGCAGCGCGCCGAGCCGGACCCGGGGCGTCCCGCCGCCGAGCGCCAGGGCGACCGCGCACACGAGCCCGTACGCGACGACGGTGGACATGCCCATCACGTCGGTGGCGCCGAAGGTGCCGACGGCCCGGATGTCCTCGCCCGCGTAGCTGGCGCCGGTCCCGGTCAGGTACTGGTAGACGCCGATCGCGCCCTGCCACAGGCCCAGCGCCACCAGCCCCCAGGCGACGAGCCGGAAGTCGTCGCGGTCGCGGACGAGGATCAGCACGGCGGCCGGGACGAGCACCAGGATCTGGTAGTAACGGGCCATCCCCACCAGGGCGTTGGACACCGAGTCGGCGCCGAGCGCGGCCACCGCGACGGCGACGACGGGCAGCCCGAGCACGACGAGGGCGGTACGCGTCAGCGGGCGCTGCCGGTACCGCACGGCGCGCACGGCGCAGAACAGCACGACGAGCCCGGAGACGGCGTCGGCGAGGCCGCCGGTGCCCCCGCTGCCCTCCTGCTCCGCGCCCGCTCCCAGGGGCAGGGCGAGCATCGCGATCAGCAGCAGGACCGGGAGTACGGGCCAGTGGCGGCGCGCCGCCCGGAGGACGGGCGCCGCGGCGCCGGCGCGCGGGCCGGTGACGGCGGGGAGGACGGTCACGGATCAGCTTCCCGTCGGGCGGAAGAACTCGGACGCCGTGCGCAGGAGGATGCTGATGTCCCGCCACAGCGACCAGTTGTCGATGTACGCGTTGTCGAACCGGCAGCGGTCCTCGATGGAGGTGTCCCCGCGCAGCCCGTTGATCTGGGCGAGTCCGGTGATGCCGGTCGGCATCCGGTGCCGCTCGCCGTAGCCGGGGTGCGTCTCGCTGAACTGCACGACGAAGTACGGGCGTTCGGGCCGGGGGCCGACCAGGCTCATGTCCCCGCGGAAGACGTTCCACAGCTGGAGCAGCTCGTCCATCGAGGTGCGCCGCAGGAACCGGCAGAACCACGGCATGCGGTGCTCGTTGGCGACGCTCCAGCGGGTCGCGGACTCCAGCGGGTCGGCCGGGCGGTGGGTGCGGAACTTCAGCAGAGTGAAGGGGCGGCCGTCCTTGCCGATGCGCTCCTGCCGGAACACCACACCGGGCCCCTCGCTGAGGCGCAGCCACACGGCGCACGTCAGGAGCACCGGACTGGCCAGCACCAGCAGGACGGCGGAGATCGCCAGGTCCAGGACGCGCTTGCCGGGGTGCAGCGGATACGGCGGCGCCACGAGCGGCCGGCAGCGGTATCCCGCCAGGTACCGGCCCGGCTCGCGGTGCTGCGGGACGTACGGCGCCGGCTCGGGGTCCAACTCCCAGATCTCGCAGCGCAGTTCGCTCAGGCTGCGGACCCAGGGCAGCTGCTCGGGGGCGTTGGCGCTGCCGAGGACGATCGCGCGCCGGACCCCGTTCTGGATCACCGCGCGCCGCATGTCGCCGACGGTCGTCAGCACCGGCAGGGGCGCCGGGTCGTCCGCGCGCTGCTGCTGCTTCTGCGGCTGCTCGGCGGCGCCGTCGCTGACGATGCCCACGAGGCTGACACCGCTGCGCGGGCTGCGCTGGAGCGCGGCCGCGACCCGCGCGGCGGTCTGTTCAGGACCCACCAGGAGCGTGGTGCAGGGCCGCCGGACGAGGGTCGCCCTGCGCTGCCGGTAGACGACGGAGCGCCCCAGGAAGGTGAGGACGCCCTGCACGGCGAAGCCCGTGAGCACCGCGTGCGGGGAGATCCGCTCCAGCGACGGCATCGCAGCCGCCGCGGCCATCAGCACGCACCACGCCACCGCGAGCCGGCCGGCGACGACGGGCAGGTCGTCGAGCATGTACCGCTCGTCGAAGCGGCGGTGGAGACCGGCGTTGCGGTACAGGGCGAGGACGAGGACGACGAACGCGGCCACCAGCAGCGGATGGCGCTGTACGGGCGTCAGGACGAGGGTGCCGAGCAGTGCGGCCGTGCTGTCCGTCGCGAGCAGGAAGGCACGCGAGGAGTGGCCCTGGGCGGGGCCCCCGATGAAGGTGATCCGGTTGCTGACGGCGGTCCGCTGCGCGATGACGGTGGCGAGCGGTCCGGTGTCGTCCACGGCGCGCCGCTGAGCGGCGGTGGCGGACACGGTTCGTTCCTGGGTCACGTCGCGACCGGCTCTCTGCACTCGATGGTCTCCAGACCCAGAAGTTCGCGATAGACGTCCGTGACGGCTCCCGCCGTGCGCCGGACGTCGTGGTGCGCGTGCACATGGCCCTGGGCGGCGCGGCCGAGGGCGCGCAGCGCGTCGGCGTCGCGCAGCAGTCCGGACAGGGCCCGGGCCAGGGCCGCGGGGTCGTCCGGCGGGGCGAGGCACCGGGGTGCCAGCGGGGGCGGCAGGCTTTCGCGGGCGCCGTCCACGTCCGTGAGAAGCACCGGCTTCCCGC
This sequence comes from Streptomyces sp. NPDC057694, assembly GCF_042799415.1. Taxonomy (NCBI): domain Bacteria; kingdom Bacillati; phylum Actinomycetota; class Actinomycetes; order Kitasatosporales; family Streptomycetaceae; genus Streptomyces; species Streptomyces sp. NPDC057694. The sequence goes on along the minus strand of NZ_JBHVIX010000006.1, from coordinate 309,752 downwards.
AGGCCATGGCTTCCAGCGGGGCGAGCGCTATGCCCTCCCACCGCGAGGGCAGGACGACCAGGTCGGCCGCCCGGTACCAGGGGGCGGGATCCTCGACCGCCCCCGCGAAGAGCACCGACGGCGGCGCCGCGGCCCGCAGCCGGTCCAGGTCGGGGCCGTCGCCGACCAGCACAAGACGCGCCCCGGGCACGTCGGCGAGCACGTCGCGCCACGCCTCGACGAGGACGTCCTGGCCCTTCTGCCGGCACAGCCGCCCCACGCACACGACGAGCGGACCCGCTCCGGCGGCGTCGGCGGCGGGGCCCTCGGGGCTGAACCGCTTGAGGTCGACGCCGTTGGGGACCAGCCGCCACGGCGCCTCGATCCCGTGCTCGCTGCCGGTGCGCTGCTCGGCCCGGCTGACGCAGATCAGCCGGGAGGCCCAGCGCGCGCCCCGCCGTTCCCAGGTCAGGGCGAGGCGGGCGCCGAGCCCGCCGACCGCTTCGAAGGACCAGGCGTGCGGCTGGAAGACGGTGGGGATCCGGCCCCGCACGACGAGCCTGCTGACCAGGCCCGCCTTGGCGCTGTGCGCATGGATGATCTGCGGCCGGGTACGACGCACGACACGGGCCAGCCGGCGGCACTCGCCCGGCACTCCCCGGCCCGGCGCGCGCGAGGCCTCCCACTCCAGGACCTCGCAGCCGAGGGCGGCGAGACGGCCGGGAAGCTCGCCCGAGGCGGGGCAGGCCACCGACACCTGCATCCCCGCGGCGCGCTGGCTGCGCACCAGGTCGGCCACCACACGCGCCACTCCGCCGTCGACCGGTTGGGTCACGTGCAGAACGTGCGGCGGCAAGGGTGGGGACGTCACATGCATCGCCTCTTTTGGCAGAACTGGGAGAGAGCGGCCGGGTCGTGCCCGGCCTAGGAGTCGGCGTCGACGGCGCCGAAGAGCACCCCGACCCAGGCCGGATCCCCGGTCGACGCCAGACGGAAGTCCAGCGCCTCGCCGCCGCGGGCCACGGCCCGGTCGAGCGGGAACACGTCGGAGTCGTAGCCGAGGGTGTTGTCGTGCGCGGGGACACGCTCCGGCTGGGTCCCCGGCTGGCTGATGGTCGAGTTGAGGACGTCGTGCGCCGGGTTGGCCCGGTCGGACAGCGCCACCGGAACGCCCCGGCCCGCCGAGACGGTCAGGGAGTCACCGGTCCGGCCGCGGTCGCCGTTGTAGGCGACCAGGCCCGCGTAGCCGCGCGCCCCCTTGGCGAACGCGGTCTTGACGTGCAGCTTCTCGGCGGAGTGCTGCCGCGTGAAGGTGTCGAAGCCGTCCCGCAGGAACAGATGGCGCAGCGGCTCGGACGGCTTCTCGTACGCGGCCACGAGCGTCCACCCGCCCCAGGCGCCCGCGGCGGTACGCCCCATGGCGACGTTCAGCTGCGCCACGGTGTAGAGCCCGGCCCCGCTGGAGCGCACCAGATCGGTGACGTCCGCCGAGGCCTGGTAGGCGTCCGCGCCGTTGGCGACGCGGTGGCCGACCACGGTGTCGGCGAGCACCTGCTTGTACTCGCCGCCGGGCTCCGCGAAGAGGACGCGTCCGTTGTCGCGCGCGGGCTTCTGTTCCCCGACGCGGAGGTTGCCGCCCCAGTACAGGCGCGCGTAGGTGACGCGCGCGCCCTCGGGGACGCGGACCTCCGCGCGGGTCGAGTTGTAGGTGTTCGGATCGCGGTCGACGTCCGTGTAGAACATGTCGAAGTCGCCGTTGGCCGCCGTCGCGCCCGCCCGCGCCGCGGAGCAGCCGACCTTCTTGGCCGACGCCGCGCCCCGGCACGTGATGGCGGAGTTCGCCGCGCGCACGAAGCCGCCGTGCAGCACCGCGTCGTAGCGGCTGGTGAACGGGATGGCGGGCTTCTCCGCCGCGGGCTTGTCCGTCGTGGGGGTGGCCGTCGCCGTCGTCTGGCACAGCGAGGGCAGCGCCGCGAGCGACAGCAGACCCACTGTCACCCGACGCAGGAAACAACCTTTCGAATTACGCACGGCCGGCGTCCCTTTCAGGAATGAGCAGACGTCTACAGCACCCAGGAAATAAGAAAGTCACACTTATCCAACCGCCCTACGGGGGCCAGACCCTTTGCTCAGGGAGCGGCCCACAATAGCGGCCAGAAAGTGAGTTTCACTTCATACACGATGTGTGTTGGAGTTGTGAAATTCCCGGTCCCCCGGTGTCGACACTCCGCGAGCCACTTCAACGAACCAATCGGTATTCACCCGTTCGGAGCCGAAACTCCTTGGCGCGTCGCCCGTTGCACCACGAGCCGGGCACCTGTCCCGGCCGTATGGAACCAAGGAGCATGTTCATGTCGCGTACCGCGAAGGCAGTCGTCTTCTCCGCCATGGCCGCCGCCGCCGTGGCCGGATCCGCCGGCATCGCCGCCGCCGACAGCGGCGCGCAGGGTGCCGCCACCAACTCCCCCGGCGTCGTGTCGGGCAACGTCGTGCAGGTGCCCGTGCACGTGCCGGTCAACGTCTGCGGGAACACCGTCAACGTGATCGGTCTGCTGAACCCGGCCTTCGGCAACAGCTGCGTCAACAGCTGACCCGCGGAGCCTGACTCTTCCTCAGCCGCCCCTTTCCCAGGGGCGGCTGCTTCGTTCCCTGCCCCATTCGGACGCAGGGTCGAACAGCTGGCCGCAGGCGCCCCACCAGGAAGAACGGCATGGACGCAGGGCAGTGGTGATCACGCAGGGCAGTCACTCGGTTGCGGGCTGTCGCGGGTCATCCCACGGTGATCTCAAGCACCAACACGCCCTCGCAAAGGAAAAAGACATGCCTGCTCTGCCCGTACGGCGCCTCGCGACCTCCGCTCTCTGCGCGTCCCTCCTGATCGGTGCGGCGGCCCCCGTGTTCGCCACGGACTCCCACGATGAGCGCGCCAGCCGCACGGTTGTGTCATCCGCCGCCGTTCCCGACGCCGCCGCCCTGCTGAACCAGGTCAAGACCCTTCAGGACACCGGTGGCGTCCTGACCCCGGTCACCGGCCTGCTCGACGCCGTCCTCAAGACGAAGGACGGCAAGCTGCCCGCGGACGAGGCCCAGAAGCACGCCGACGCGATCAAGTCCGCCATCGACACCGCGAAGACACAGGCCGCCGCGGCTCCGGTGCCGAAGGTTCCCGAGAAGGCCGTCCCCGACGATTCGAAAGCACCGCTCGACGTGAAGGGCGACGCCCTGACCGCACTGCAGTCCGCGGTCGACGCCCTGGTGAAGTCGGCGACGGCCGGTGATGTCACCGCCATCGCCACGCAGGCGCCCGCCGTCGTGACCGGCCTGGTCAACTTCCTCGCCGCCACGCTGCTGAGCGGCGCGCTCCCGGCCCCCGACCTGCCGGGCCTGCCCGCGCTGCCGACGCTGCCGGCCGCGAGCACCCCCTCGCTCCCCCAGACGCCGTCCCTGCCGCAGACGCCGGCCGTCCCGGCGGCCCCGGCCCTCCCCCAGGCGCCGGCCGCCCTCCCGCAGGCGCCCGCCCTCCCGTAACCCCGGTCCACAGAACCCGCCGGGGCAGGTCACACGACCTGCCCCGGCGGGGTTTTTGGCATGCGCACGTACCTTCATATTTACGGCGCTGAACCGTTCTTTCGAGTGGGGATCAATGAACAGGCGCACACCGGAGTTTCCGTCGGCGAAGACGATCGTTGAGCAAGCAGAAGCCGGACACCGCGCATTCAGAATGCCCTGCGGTGAATATTCCACGCCGATGGCGAAGAAGTCATCGAAGAAAGGGTAAACAATGAAGTCTTTGAAGGCCGCTGCCGTTATCGCCGGTTCCATGGTCATCGCCGGTGCCGCCGCCCCCGCCTTTGCCTCGGACCTCACCCCGATGAGCCTGAACGGCGCCCTGGACACCATCGCCAGCCAGCCGACGCTCGACGCCCAGCCGGTGAGCAGCAACCTGCTCGACCCGAAGGGCGGCGCCGTGGACACCGTCACGGGCGCCGCGGACCAGCTGAACCCGGGTGGCGCCGCGGCCCCCGGCGACCTGCTCGGCGGTCTCCCGCTCGGCAACTGAGCACCCCCCGTCCGTTGATCCGAACGGGCGAAGGGTCCACGAGGGTGTGTCTTTGCGGCTTTTCGCACGGAGCGCGCCCATACGATCCCGGAAACCCCCCGAAGGAAGGTTCGTGAAATGAACACTGCCAAGAAGGCCGCCATCGTCCTCGCCACCGCCGGCCTCGCGGCGGGTGCCGCTTCCGGTGCCGCCTTCGCCGACGCCGGTGCCGAGGGTGCCGCGATCGGGTCCCCCGGTGTCGCCTCGGGCAACCTCGGCCAGCTCCCGGTCCACGTCCCGGTCAACGTCTCCGGCAACACCGCCAACGTGATCGGCGCGCTCAACCCGGCCTTCGGCAACACGGCCGCCAACAACTGAGACGACGTCACGACGCAGCGTCTTCCCCGCGCACGTCGAGCCACGTATCGAAGGCTGGTTCGGAACTCACCTGTTCCCGAACCAGCCTTCGGCGTTCTCCGACATCAATTCGAGTGCACCGCGTTCCACCAATGGAGTGACAGCGCGGCAAGCGGCGGTCTTTGTCTCGCTAGGCTTCCTCGGTGACTTCAACGTCGAGTATTGACACCACGTTTCGGGCAGCGGATCTGGGGACACTCGCTGTCATCGCCTGGAGTGGGGAACACGTCGGTGAGGAAGACGACATGCCCTTCCTCCTCGCCTACTCCATGGGGGATTCCCCGGCGGGCCCCGAAGGTTCGGAGGCGGCCGTGCGGGCGCTTCTGCTCAACAACGGGCTGACCGTGGGCACCACGGTCCACGACGGTTCCCGGCATCCGAGTTTCCCGGTCTCGCTGCTCGTCGAGGCGGGCCAGGCCGTCGTCACGATGCCGATGCTGAACGCCCAGTGCCAGGTGCCCCCCGAGTGGCTGGAGGCCGCCGAGGCCCGGGGCAGCGCGTACTTCGTCTTCACCACCCGCCCCTGGCCGACCGCTCCCCCCGGACAGCCGGTCGCCGAGGGCGAACTGGAGAAGTTCGCGGGCGCCGAGGAGACCCTGACGGCGGCCGCCCACTGCATCCTGCCCATCCGGCGCATCCGCAACTGAGGCCGTACACACGCGTCCGCGGTGCGGCGGTGGCGGGCCGATCGACGGCCTGCCCCGCCGCACCGCGGCGCACTGCTTCCCTGTGACTCGGTCAGCCGAGACCCAGACCGAGGCCCAGACCCAGGTCGAGACCGTGGTGGTGCCAGTGGTCGTGGCAGCCCCAGTGGTCGTCGCACGGGTGGGCGGCGGCCACCGACCGGGCGGGCGCCTCGGACGTGGCCGCCTGAGCGGCACCCGAGAGGGGCACGAGGGCGGCGGCAGCGATCAGGGCGGCCACGGAGGTCCGCCGGACGATCTGCTTCATGAGGGAAGTCCAATCTGTGTTCTTTCGGGACACAAGCGACGCTAATGCCGCGACCCGCCCTTGTCGCGCCGAGCGTCACAGATCGTGACTCCATGTAATCGCCCCTGCTCGCGGCCAGTTGACGGCCCTCAGGGACAGGACGGGTGATCGGTCGCGCAGCGTCCGTGGACCGTGAGGAGGTAGCGGGCCTTGAACCGCAGCGCCTGCGGGTCCAGCGGCGTCGTCAGCACGTCCGCGACCTCCAACTGGGCCGCCTCGACCACGAACCCGGGCAGATACCGGCGGTCGGACACCGTGATGACCGGGATGCAGCGCATGGGGCCGATCCGCCGCATGTACCGGACGACTTCGAGCCGGTCCGCCCCGGGCCGCCCCATCGCCAGGACGACCAGGCCCACGCCGCCCCGTATCAGCGACTTGAGCGCCGCGTCGTTGGAAGAGGCACTGGCGGTCGGGACGTCCAGCGGGACGAGCGCCGCCTCCAACGCCTTGATGCCCAAGGCGCATTCATCGATCAGCAGAATTTTCACTTTGGAAGACCTCGATCTTTTCCGCCGCGCCGACAGATTGATTGTCCTGCAGATCGGCGGTTCGGGAGGTGCACTATCTGCGGATTAGTCCCCCTGAGGGAATTCTGCACTGATACGCAAGAAGGTTCGTTGTCCCTGATGCGTCATCAATCCCGAATGGAAAGAGACAGCATCCCAAATGAGCATCAACGTACGAGGAACGATCGCTGTGTTGGCCGGCTGCCTCGCCGCCGCAACCGGCGCCACGCCCGCGTTCGCGTCGGCGAACGTGCCCATCGAGGTACCCCTCGGCGGCGTGGAGAGCGCGCTGCACACGGACCTGCCGGAGCTGCGCACCGAGGCTCCCGTCCCGATCCCGGGGGCTCCCGAGGGACCGAGCTACTCCCAGGACCACGTACTGCCGCAGCACACGCTGCCGCGGCTGCCGGTGAGCACCGATCTGCCCGCCACCGAGGCCGGTATGACGGTGCCTCAGCTTCTGCCCGCCGAGCGGACCGACCGGATCGGGCTGAGCACCGAGGGGTCCCCCGTGCACACCCTGACGCCGGGCGCCTCCGTGAACCCGCCGCTGAGCGGTCCCCGGCCCGAGCGCCTCGGGCTGCCGCAGGTGTCGGCCCCGCAGGCCGCGCTCGGCGCCCCCGACGTCCAGGCCGAGCCGGGGGCGGACCTGGCGATGGGCTGAACCGAGAGGGGCCGGTCCCCCGGCCCCCGGAACTCCAGGAGGACATGGTCGTGAAACCCCAACTTCCCTTGGCCACGGGCCGGACGACGACCGGGAGAGCACTGCTCACCCGGCGCAGCGCGGGCCTGGTCCTTCTGGGCGCGCTCTCCGCCACCGCCGCCGTCCTGCGGATGCGTCCCCGTCCGCAGCCGTCCGCCCCACAGGCCGCGGGGGCCGCGGGGGCCGGGGCGGCCGAGGTGTTCGACGAGATGTACCGGGGGCGGCGGATCACGGGGAGCCGGACCGCGGGCGCCTGGCAGGTCATGGTGGACGGCCGGCCGCTGCACCTGATGCGCCGGGCCGACGGCTCGTACCTGAGCATGGTCGACCACTACGACTCGTACGCCACCCCTCTCGCCGCGGCGAGAGGGGCCGTGGCCGAGCTCGGCGGCCAGCAACTCCGCCCCCACGTCGGGGAGGTGTGAGGACCGATGGTGCACACCCGGCAGAACCAGAACACGCTCACCAAGGCGCAGAAGCGGCGCTTCGTCGACGCCGTGCTGGCGGTCAAGAAGAGCGGCCGCTACGACGAGTTCGTGAAGACCCACATCGAGTTCTACCAGGGGGACGGTGACGGCGGTCTGCGCGTCGCGCACATGGCCCCGTCGTTCTTCCCCTGGCACCGCAAGTTCCTGCTGGAGTTCGAAAGGGCCCTGCAGAAGGTGGACTCGGGGGTCACCGTCCCGTACTGGGACTGGACGGCGGACCGTACGTCGGCCGCGTCGCTGTGGAGCGAGGACTTCCTGGGCGGCAACGGCAGCGGCGGCGACCGGCGGGTGACGACCGGGCCGTTCGCGCGCGGGCACGGCCACTGGACCGTCACGGTGGCCGTGACCGACGGGGACTTCCTGATGCGGGACTTCGGCCGGCCGCAGGCCCCGGTCGAGCTGCCGAGCAGCGCCGAGCTGGCGTCGGCGATGCGGGAGTCCGCGTACGACGCGTCACCGTGGAACTCGACGTCCTCCAGCGGGTTCCGCAACGCGTTCGAGGGATGGCCCAGCCGTCTCGGCGACCGCACCTGGTACAACCACAACCGGGTGCACCGCTGGGTGAGCGGGCACATGCTGGGCGCCGGTTCGGTGAACGATCCGGTGTTCTGGCTGCACCACGCCTTCGTCGACCTGTGCTGGTCGCGGTGGCGGCAGCGCAACCCCGACGCGGCGCCCTATCTGCCCGCCGAGCGCCCCGGGCTCGGCGACGCGCAGCGCAACCGGGTCCTGGCCGCCAAGGACACCATGCGGCCCTGGGGCACACCGATCCGCGACATGCTCGAACACAAGAGCCTGTACCGGTACGTGTAGGGCCCGCTGACGACGCCTCACCTCGGGTACGCGCACGAGGGCCCCCGGCACCGTGTGCCGGGGGCCCTCGTCAGTCCGCGTACGCTGCGGTGAATCAGCCGCCGTAGCCGGCGTCGCCGCCGTCGCTGTTCACGCAGGTGTTGCCGAACGCCGGGTTCAGCAGGCCGATGACGTCCACGGTGTTGCCGCAGGCGTTGACCGGAACGTGGACGGGGACCTGGACCAGGTTGCCCGACAGGACGCCGGGCGAGTTGGTGGCAGCGCCCTGGGCGCCCGCGTCGGCCATGGCCAGACCGGCGCCGCTGATCACCACGGCACCCGTGCCGAGTGCGACAGCGGCTGCCTTCGCGATGCGAGACATCACGTTCTCCTTCTGCTTGGCAGTGCGGCCGCGTGGTCGCAGCCGTCGGCGTGCTCAACGGCCGCGCCCCATGAGCAGTAACGGCTTTTACGCGGATACATCCTGAAAAGGGCAGGAATTCGGCGGCCTGCGCACCTCAGAAGGCGGGAGCCACCGTCTTCTTGTCGTACACGCCGCCCCGGCACATCTGCGCCCCGCCGCCCGCGTCGCCGTCGTCCTCCCAGCGCAGGACACCACCGCCGGCCTGGCATTCGGCGGGCGCCAGATAGTCCAGGTCGAAGCGCGGGCGACGGACATAGGCGAACCCCGTGTCCGTGCCGCCGGCGGTGGGACCGGCTCCCTCGGCGTGCTTGACGCACCGGTAGGCGTCGCCGCCGCCGAAGACGCGGAAGGCGGGAGCGCCGCCCTGCGCCCGGCACTGAGCCGCCGTCAGCAGCGCCGGCGGGTCCTGGTCGTTCTGGGGGTCCGCCGCGGCGGACACGGGAAGCCAGGCGAGGGCCGCTGCCGCGAGCAGGGCCGCACACCGAGTGAGGAACATCCTTGGGTACGCCTTTCCGTCGCCCCCGTCCCACTGTGCATCAGGAACCAGACGGGCGCCGCGTCGTTTCCCGGGTATCCCCCGTAGTCGCCCGCAGTGGAGGAGGACGTATGAAGGTTGTCTGCGCCGGTGGAGGGCCCGCGTCGCTGTACTTGTCCATCCTGTTGAAACTGCAGGACCGGCGCCGCGAGGTCACCGTCCACGAACGCAACCCCGCCGGGGCGACGTACGGCTGGGGCGTCACCTACTGGCCGGACATGCTCGCCACCCTCACCGAGCACGACCCGGTGTCCGCGCGCGCCATCGAGGAGCACTCGGTGCGGTGGACCGACGGCGTGGCGCACATCGGCGGCCGGACCACGGTCCACCACGGCGACACGGGTTTCGCGATCGGGCGCCGCCGCCTCCTCGAGATCCTGGGCGACCGGGCGTCCTCGCTGGGCGTCGAGGTGTCCTTCGACCGGACGGTCGCGCCCGGGGACCCCGACCTCGACGGCGATCTGATCGTGGCCGGTGACGGCGCCCGCAGCGTGCTGCGCGACGCGCACGCCGAGCACTTCGGCACCCGGGTCGTGCCGGGGCACAACCGGTTCGTCTGGCTCGGCACGACCCAGGTGTTCCGGTCCTTCACCTTCGCCTTCGTGGAGAGCGACCACGGCTGGATCTGGGCCTACGCGTACGGCTTCGACGGCGAGCACAGCACCTTCATCGTCGAGTGCTCGCCCGCCACCTGGGAGGGCCTCGGCCTCGACACGCTGGAACGGGACGTCGCCCTGAAGCTGCTCGGCGGCCTCTTCGCCGAACCGCTGCGCGGGCACCCCCTGATCGGCCGGACCGATGTGGACGGCCCCGCGCAGTGGCAGCGGTTCGGCACGGTCACCAACCGGACCTGGTCCCGCGGCAATCTGGTCCTGCTGGGCGACGCCGCCCACACCACGCACTACTCCATCGGCGCGGGGACCACCCTGGCGATGCAGGACGCGATGGCACTGGCGCGGGCCCTGCACGGCGACGCCCCGCTCGCCTCCGCCCTCGGCGGCTACGAGCGGACCCGGCGGCACGCGCTGCTGCCGGTGCAGAGCGCGGCCCGGCACAGCGCCGCCTGGTACGAGAACCTGCCGCGCTACGTCGGTCTGCCCCCGGCCCAGATGTTCGCCCTGCTCGGGCAGCGCCACTCCCCGCTGCTGCCGCACGTCCCGCCCCGGCTGTACTACCAGGTGAACAGGGCGGTCGACGGGAGCGGTGCGCTGCGCTCACTGAAGCGCCGGCTCGGCCCGCATCTCGCCCGGTTCCTTCAGAAGGACTGACCGAACGACCGACGCCGATGTCCGTCATTGGCGGATGTCGGCCACTTTGATTGCACCGGGATAACGGTCCGTTCTTCCGGCCGCCGCACTTCGTTGAGCAGGCCATGGAGATGAAGAGAAACGATCCGACAACCATGTCGGATCATCCGTCGGACACTCCGATCTACGAGACCGTGGTGCGCCTGTGGCAGGCCCACGGGAGGACGGTGCCAGGGGCCGCGCCCTCCCGGCCGGCCCGGCCCTCGCGCGGCTGGGTGCGGGTGGATCCGGCGGCGCACCGGGGGCACTGAGCGCCGGCGGGACACGCCCGCCTACGGCTCAATTCGCTGTTCCGCGCGCCCGGCGGCGGTGTGATTGGCGAGTCATATTCCCTCAACCTTTTAGGGAGAAACGATGCGTCTTCGCGCATTCGCAGCCGCCGCGGTCCTCGCCGGTACCGCTGTTCTGGGCTCCGCTGCCGTCGCCTCCGCGCAGGACGGTCCCGACGGGGCCACCGCCGCCGGGTTCGCCGCGAACAGCCCGGGCGTCCTGTCCGGGAACGTCGTCCAGGTTCCGATCGACGTTCCGATCAACGCCTGCGGCAACTCGATCGACGTGATCGGCCTGCTCAACCCGGCGTTCGGCAACGCCTGCGTGAACGGCTAAACACCGTAGCTCGCGTGTCCGCTGTCAGCGCCGCCGCGTGCGGCCGCTGACAGCGGACACGTGTGTCCGGGCCGGCCGGTCCGGCCCTAGGGCGTGTCTTCAAACTCCCCTCGTCGCCCGGAGGGCGGCCTCGCGGCGTCTGGTGCGTGCTCTCGGTGCGCCGGGTGCAAGGCCTCGTACTGGACGTACTTGGCCTTGTGCCCGGTGCGGCGAGAGTGCGTGCCAGGCGTCGCGAGGCAGAGGGGAGTTTGAAGACAGGCCCTAGCGGGGTCACCGGACGCGGCGCGCCGGGAGCGTGGCGGTGTGCAGCAGGTATTCCAGCGGGCCGCGCCGGAAGCGGGCGGACCACAGGACGGCGAGCAGCGCCGCGCCCGCGATGAAGGCGAGCAGCGTCGGGAGCGCCGCCATCGTGTCGCTGTCGGCCGCGGGCACGTACCAGACCTCGGTCAGCAGCCAGAGCGCGACGACGTGCAGGGTGTAGACGGTCAGCGCCATGCTGCCGACCGCCGCGATCGGCGCGGTGGCCCGGGTGAGGCGCGGCATACGGTCGGCGATGTACAGGCAGCCGGCCAGGACCACGAGCGCGACACCGGTGTTGCCGACGATGGAGAACGTGGTCTGGCTGTGCGGGACGGCCACCAGCAGCCAGGCGAGCGGGGTGCTCGCCGCGTTGTAGGGCTCGCCGACCGTGTCGGACCACCACGCCGAGGACGCCGAACCGCCGTCCGTGGCCGAGGCGATCATGTTCAGCGCGCCGGGGACGAGGTGCAGGGCCAGCCACGACAGGCCGTAGCCCGCGACCGCGAGGCCGGTGCCGACCATGGCGAGCCGGGCACGGATCCCCGGGCGGTTCAGGTCCAGGCGGGCGACCGCCATGCCCGCGAGCAGGAACGGCGCCCAGGTCAGGACCGGGTACTCGCCGGTGAACAGCAGTTCCACGAAGCCGTCCGTGCCGGTGAGCCGGGCCAGCGGGTCCCAGGAGATGAGCGTGTCTCCCCACGATCCCTCGTCGAGGGCCACCCGTACCGCGTAGAGGATCTGCGGCAGGAGCAGTGCTCCGGCGGCGGCGAGGAGCGCAAGTGTCGCGGCCCGCAACCGGTACAGCGGCAGGACCATCAGGAAGAGCAGTCCGTAGGCACTGAGGATCACGTCGATGTCGGTGTCCAGCGCCGTCAGGGCGTAGCCGAGGGCGATGAGCGCCACGGAGCGGATCACGATCCGCACCGCCGCCCGCCGGCCGGCCCGCCCCGTGTGCGGGCGGGGCCTGCCCATGATGATGACCAGCGAGAACCCGGCGAGTACGCCGAACAGGTTGGCCGGACGGCCGCGCGCCGCCTCCATCAGGAAGCCCATGGGCCCGCCCACCGAGGGCTCGGGACCGATGTGGACGGCGAACATGCCGAAGACAGCGAGGCCACGGGCCAGATCGACACCGATCAGGCGGCCCGGCTGGGCCGAGGCCCGCACCGGTTTCGCGGCCGGGACCGATGTCGTGTCCGGAGTCGGCGTCGGGGGTGAGGCCGACGGAGAGGGAGAGGCGGCGGCGGAGGAGAGAGGAGAGGGGACCGCCGCCGCCTCGCGCAGCGCCGCGAGCGGCAAGACCGGAGAGCTTTCATCTGTCATGGCTCCCAGGGTTGGGCGCTCGGCCCGCCCGGCCCCACCCGTCGACCGGCCGAAGCCTCTCCGGCCGGTCGACGGGGACCCGCCCGCCGACCGGCCGGATTTCTGCGGTCCACCCGCCCGCGTATCCACGGACACCGCAGACGGCCGCCCGCGCGCGTGGTACGCATCGGATGACGGCCGGTGGCGAGTGGAGCGCGCATGATCCGGGTTCTGGTGGTCGACGACGAGGCACTCGTCCGTACGGGCTTCACGCACATCCTCGACGCGACCGACGGCGTCGAGGTGGTGGCGGCGGTCTCCGGCGGGCAAGCCCTGCCATCGGTGCGGGAGCTTGATCCGGATGTCGTCCTCCTGGACATCCGGATGCCCGACGTGGACGGGCTCACCGTGCTGGCCGAGCTGCGCCGACTGGAGAGCCCTCCGGTGGTGGCCATGCTCACCACGTTCGACGCCGACGAGTACATCGACGCCGCGCTGCGCTCGGGCGCCGCCGGCTTCCTCCTCAAGGACACGGATCCGGAGCAACTGCCGTACCTGATCCGGACGCTGGCCGAGGGCGGGACCGTGCTGTCCTCGCGGGTGACGCGCACGGTGGTGAAGGGGTTCCTGGGCCAGGGCGGGCGCGAGCCGGGCGCCGCCCTGCTCGTCGGACGGCTGACCGAGCGCGAGCGGGACGTCCTGGTCCTCATGGCCGACGGGCTCGCGAACGCGGACATCGGTGACCGGCTGCACCTGAGCGTCGGCACGGTCAAAGGGCACGTCAGCGCCCTGCTGGAGAAGCTGGAGGTCGGCAGCCGGGTGCAGGCGGCGCTGCTCGCCGAGCGTGCGGGCGTCCTCTGCCGCGACCGGGGCCGGGACGAGCGGTGAAGCCCTCCGACGCGGCGCTCGTGGCCGTCGCCCTGGCGGACGTATGGGCCAATGTCGACCAAGGGGACCGGGGCGCCGTCGCCGCCGCGCTCCTCGGAGTCGCCGCGCTCACCCTGCGCCGGTACCAGCCCCTCCTCGCCTTCGCGCTGACCCTGCCCACGGCCCTGCTCACCGACGCGGTCTTCGCCACCCTGGCCGCGCTCTACACGCTCTCCTCGCTCTCCCGGCACCGCAGCCTGCTGGTGGGCTGCGCCCTCACGTTCACGGTCTGCGACTTCATGCCGTGGCCGTGGTCGTCCCTGGAGACCGGCGATCTCGGCCGGCCCCATGTCCTCGTCAACATCACGTACACCCTGGCCACGGCGGCCGCCCCGGTCTTCCTGGGCCAGCTCGTCCAGGCCCACCGGGAGCTCTCGCTCCGCCTCGCCGAGATCACCGAGGCCCGTGAGCACCAGCAACTGCTCACCACTCAGGCGGTGCTGGCGAAGGAGCGCGCCCAGCTCGCCCGGGAGATGCACGACGTCGTCTCGCACCAGGTCAGCCTGATCGCCGTGCAGGCAGGGGCGCTCCAGGTGAGCAGCCGGGACTCCGACGCCCGGGCCGCGGGGGCCACGATCCGGCGGCTCAGCGTGCAGACCCTGGACGAGCTGCGGCACATGATCGGGGTGCTGCGCGCCTCCGGCAGCCGCCCCACCGAACTCACCCCGCAGCCCTCCCTCGCCGATCTCCATCAGCTGATCGGGGCCAGCGGAATCGAGACGGAAGTGGTGACCAACCTCTCCGGCGAGCTGCCCCCGAGACTCCAGCGCGCCGTCTACCGCACGGTCCAGGAAGCCCTCACCAACGTACGCAAACACGCGCCCGGCGCCGCCGCCACCGTCCGCATCCAGCGCCGCGGCCCGCGGCTGCGCGTCACCGTCACGAACACCACCCCCACCCGCCCGGCCCTGCGCCTGCCCGGCGCCCACCACGGCCTCATCGGCCTGGGCCAGCGCGCCGAACTCCTGGGCGGGAGCGTGACGTCGGGGCCGACGCCGGAGGGCGGCTTCGTGCTGCGGCTCGAACTGCCCGCGGGGGACGCGGACTGAATCCGGACGGCCGGGGCCCGGAGTGCGTCCGATCAGCGGAACCGGCCCTGCCCGGCGGAGCCGTCACGGCGGATCGATGCTCCGGGTTGGTACTGCTTCGGCGAGGCGTTTCATGCCCCGTTGGCGTGAACGACCAATCCGAACGGGTCGGCAGGACGGATTCCCGGCATGGACCACGACGCATCACACCAACCGGCGCGCGGTTTCAAGCGCCTGTCCCTGGGCGCGCTGAGCGGCCTGCTCGCCGGTTACGCGGCGATCGCCGTGGCGGAGCTGGTCTCGGCCGCGGTACGGCCCGAGTCCGGGCCCGTCATCGCGGTGGGCGGCGCGGCGATCGACCGCACGCCGCCGGCGGTGAAGGACTGGGCGATCCGGCACTTCGGCACCAACGACAAACTCGTCCTGCAACTCGGCATCCTGGCCGTGCTCACCGTGCTGGCGCTGGTCCTGGGGATGCTGGCGACGCGGTGGCGGCTGGCCGGGTCGCTGGGGGTGCTCGCGTTCGGCGTGGTCGGGGCGCTGGCCGCCACCGGCCGGCCCGACTCCACCAGCGTCACCGACGCGCTGCCGTCCGTGATCGGCTGTCTGGTCGGCGCGGGGCTGCTGTACTGGCTCGTCGGGCGGCTCGGACGCCGGGCCTCGGCACCGGACAGCGACTCCGCCGAGCCGGTGGCGGACACGCCGGAATCCGGGTGGGACCGGCGCGGCTTCATCCTCGCCGCGACCGCGGCCGCGGCGGCGTCCACCGGCGCGGGGCTCGCGGGCCGCGCGCTGAACAGTTCGCAGGGACAGGGCGCCGTCGCCTCCCGCAACAAGGTGGTACTGCCCGCACCAGCGTCGGCGGCGGCCCCGGTGCCGCGCGGCGCCGCCCTGCGGATCAAGGACATCAGCCCGTTCATGACGCCGAACGGCGACTTCTACCGCGTCGACACCGCCCTGGTCGTGCCCAAGGTCGACGCCACCACCTGGAAGCTCCGGATCCACGGCAAGGGCGTCGACCGCGAGCTGACCGTGTCCTTCGCCGACCTGCTGAAGATGCCGCTCATCGAACGGAACATCACCCTGACCTGCGTCTCCAACGAGGTCGGCGGCCCCTACGTCGGCAACGCCCGCTGGATCGGCGTCCGTCTGGCCGACCTGCTCAAGCAGTGCGGAGTGAAGCCGCCGTCGAAGGGCGGCCCCGCCGACCAGCTCGTCGCGCGTTCCGTCGACGGCATGACCATCGGCAGTCCCGTCGAGGACGTGATGGACGGCCGGGACGCGATGCTCGCCCTCGGCATGAACGGCCGGCCGCTCCCCTTCGAGCACGGCTTCCCCGTGCGCATGCTGGTGCCGGGTCTCTACGGCTACGTATCGGCCTGCAAGTGGATCCAGGACATCGAGCTGACCACCTTCGACTCCTACGACTCGTACTGGGTCAAGCGGGACTGGGCGCGCAAGGCGCCGATCAAGACCGAGTCGCGCATCGACACGCCCAAGCCGTTCGGCCGCCCGAAGTCCGGCACGGTCATGGTCGCCGGGGTCGCCTGGGCCCAGCACCGCGGCATCGACAAGGTCGAGGTGCGCGTCGACGACGGGGCGTGGGAGGAGGCCCGGCTCGCCACCGAGGACACCCGGGACACCTGGCGCCAGTGGTCCTACCCCTGGGACGCCACCAAGGGCGGCCACACCCTGACCGTGCGGGCCACCGACCGCACCGGCGAGACCCAGACCGAGAAGCGTACGAACACCATCCCCGACGGCGCCTCCGGCTGGCACTCCGTCGTCGTCACCGTGGACTGAGCCGGGCTGTCTTCTCGCGCACGTGAAAAGGGGTGCGCCACGGCCACGGCGCACCCCTCGGCTTCGGTCAGGCGGTCAGGCGGTCAGCTCTTGGGCATGAGGACGCTGTCGATGATGTGGACGGTGGCGTTCGAGGTCTGTACGTCGCCGCAGACGATGTTCGCGGTGTCGTTGACCTTGTACGTGGCGCCGGAGCCGGAGGTCGTCAGCTTGCTGCCCTCCAGCGTCTTGAAGCTGCCGTCGGCCAGTTTGTCCTGAGTGACCTTCTCACCCACCACGTGGTACGTGAGGATCTTGGTGAGCTGGGCCTTGTCGCCCAGGACCTTGTCCAGGTCGGCCTTCGGGATCTTCGCGAACGCCTCGTTGGTGGGCGCGAAGACCGTGATGTCCTTGGCGTTGTTCAGCGTGTCCACGAGACCGGCCTTCTTCACCGCTGTGACCAGCGTCGACAGGTCGGGGTTGTGGGACGCCGCCGTCGCCACCGGGTCCTTGGCCATACCGTCGAACGAACCGGCACCGTCCTTGGGCACCGACGAACAGGCCGGGCCGAACGGGCCGGACATGTCGTCGGCGGAGGCGGACGGAGCCAGTACGGCCAGCGAGAGCGGCATGGTGAGCGCCGCCGCTCCGACCAGGATCCGGGTGCTTACTCGATGAGCGGTCATGATCAACACTCCTTTGCGGCGGGCTGCGGACCCGCCGGGCCCCCGAGCGGCCCGGGGCCGGTGAGGGCGCGGGCTACCGGGGGCCGGCGCGTCATTCACGCCCTCACATCAGGAATTCGTCACCGCACGAGAGGCGGATTGGTATGGATTGCCCTTTTTTGCGAATTTCTTCGGATCCGGGGCCACGGCGCCCCGAGAGCGGCTCTGTCACCACGGCGTCACTCTTTCGAGAACTCCACCAATCCGCACCGGCGACCGCACCGGATTCCCGGCGATGGAGGCGGATGGCCTTCACAGAGCCGATCGTCGAGGGATTTCCATGCAGAGTCGAGTTCGTCGTGTTGCCGTAGCCGTCGCCGCCGCCGCCATGCTGCCGCTGGCCCTGACCGCGTGCTCCGACAGCGACTCCAAGGACAAGGCGTCCGACAGTTCGTCCGCGGCCTCCTCCAAGGGGTCGGACATGGCCAGCCCGTCGGGCGACACGAACACCGCGGACGAGCCGTTCGGCTCGGCCTGTTCGTCCGTGCCCAAGGACGGTGCGGGTTCGTTCGACGGGATGGCCAAGGACCCGGTCGCCACCGCCGCGTCCAACAACCCGGCCCTGTCGACGCTGGTCACCGCCGTGAAGAAGGCCGGCCTGGTCGACACGCTCAACAACGCCAAGAACATCACCGTGTTCGCGCCCACCAACGACGCCTTCGCGAAGATCCCGAAGGCCGACCTGGACAAGGTCCTGGCCGACAAGGCCAAGCTCACCCAGATCCTCACGTACCACGTCGTGGGCCAGAAGCTCGCGCCCAAGGACCTGGCGAACGGCTCCTTCGACACCCTGGAGAAGTCGAAGCTCACCACGTCCGGCTCGGGCGAGTCCTACAAGGTCAACGACTCGGCCAACGTCGTCTGCGGCAACGTGAAGACGGCCAACGCCAACGTCTACATCATCGACTCGGTCCTCATGCCCAAGAGCTGACTGCCATGGAGCTGATGCCAAAGGGCTGATGCCAAAGGGCTGACGGCCCGAGAGCTGACACGACCGCGCGGACCGGCCGGCGGGCCGGTCCGCGTCGAACGGCCCCCACACGTGCCCGCCCCGGACGGTTCCTGGGGAGTCCGGGGCACAGAGGCAGGCGGGGACGGGCCGGGCGGGTTGCGGTGCCTGCTCGGCCGGTCGTGTCCGGCGGGAGGGGGCGTGTGACGACCGGGCAACCGGTGTCACCGCCCCCGCCCGTGCGTACCGGCCCCGAGGGACCGGCCTCAGTGCGCGCCGGCCCCGAACTCCGCGTGCCGCGCCCGCGCCTCGTACAGATCGCCGGGGCTGACATCCCGCCGCACGAAGGCGGTACGCCGCGCCTCCGCACGGGCCTGCTCCATGAGCCGCCTGAACTCTTCCTTCGTCATCGCACTCACCTCACCGGTGCCGCAGGGGCTCTCACTGGTAATCCGTTGCCACACGCCTGCCGGACGGGTCCGGATCACCGCACCAACACCACTTCGCGGCAGCGTGGTCGCTGGTACAGAACGCAGACACTCTCAGGATCAGTTGAAGATCACGGCGGACCTAATGTCGGTGGTGTCAGCAGGAGCCACCACCACCGACAGTCCTGGAGATCCTCATGCGCTCGCGTCGTGCCGCCCGGTCCACCCGCCTCGTCCTCGCCGCGGTCGCGGTGACGGCCCTCGCGGCGACCGCCACCGCGTGCGGCCCCGACGACACCAAGAGCGCCGGCGCCTCCTCGCCCACCTCCGCGGACAGCGGCAGGACCGGGACGCTCTCCGAGAAGAGCCCGTCCGGCGACTCCGGCTCCGGCTCGACCGCGTCCAAGGACAAGACCGGTTCCGGCACCGGGACGGGGTCCGGGACCGGCGACGGCAAGAGCGGCTACGGACAGTCCTGCGGCACCAACGACCTGACCTTCACGCTCACCGAGGAGACCCAGGCCGGCGGCTACTACCAGGTGGCCGCCAGGGCGAAGTCCGGCATCAGCTGCTACCTGGACGTCAACACCCCCAGCGTGGCTTTCGGCTCGGGCACCGAGGGTGTCGCCTCCCCCGTCGGGCAGGGCGGCGAAGACCCCATCAAGCTCAGCGGGTCCGCCGTCGCGTACACCGGCATCAGCCCCAAGTCGACCGACACCAACGGCGGCGTCCAGTTCGAGAACGTCATCGTCTCCCTCACCGACGCCGATCCCAACCCGGCCGAGCTGAAGCTCCCCCGCACCGCCACCGTCGACAAGCCCATCGTCACCAACTGGTCCACCGACCCCTCAGAGACCGTCCCCGTCCTCGTCTGACCGGCCACACCGCCCCGCCGCCGGGACGATCAGCAGGTGGCGCGGAATGGCGGTGCGTCCCGGCAGGACCGCCGCGAGGATATGACGCGGAACAACACGACGACGTCGGCCACGGCCCCTGCGCACACCTCCTGGGCGCGGCTCGCGCCACCCACACCCGTCGCCTTATGCTGCGAATTGTCAGTTGTGCACTTTTATGCACTTCTATGCACTTCAGGGAAGGCGGTCCCGCTCGTGCCCAGTGACCTGAACGCCGACGCCGTCGGACCGGTCGATGTCGCCGTGGTCGCCTTCGAAGGCAACCGCTTCAACGGTGACGTCGCTCCGGCACTGCGGGAGCTGCAAGAGAGCGGCACCGTACGCATCCTGGACCTGAGCTTCATCCACAAGACCGGCGCCGGCTCCGTCGACGTCGTCGAACTGGCCGACGACGAAGTGGCGGAAGCGTTCGGAGAGGTCACCGACGCACAGTTCGACCTGCTCAGCGACGAGGACCTGCGCACCGTCGCGGACAACCTCCCCCCGGACTCGTCGGCGCTGGTCGTCGCCTGGGAGAACACCTGGGCCGCGCGGCTCGCGACGGCGGTGCGGGAATCGAGCGGCGAACTGCTGCTCTTCGAGCGCGTCCCGCGGGATGCCGTCGCCGAAGCCGTCGCCGCGCTCGGCGACGAGTGACGGCGAGCCAAACAGAGGGAGGATCGACATGCCCCAGCGATTCGGACGGCCCGGCCTTTTGGGCACCATCGCACGCACCGCGGTGATCTCCGGCACGGCCTCGGCGGTCTCCAACCGCGTCAACCGCGGCATGGCCGAGCGCGACATGCGCCAGCAGGCCCAGGCCGCGCCCGCGCCCCCGCCCGCGCCGGAAGTCGCCCCGGCCCCGGCCCCGGCGACGGACCGGGTCTCGCAGCTCACCGCACTCGCCGACCTCAAGGCCCAGGGACTGCTGACGGACGCGGAGTTCGAGACCGAGAAGGCGCGGGTCCTCGGCTCCTGAGGACCCGCCCCGGAAACGAGACAGCGCCCGAGCCGACCGAAGCCGACTCAGGCGCTGCTCAGCAGGTCAGAGGGGGTTCATCCCCTCCCCCGCACCCGTAGACCGTGTGGGACTCGAACCCACAACCAATGGATTAAAAGTCCACTGCTCTGCCAATTGAGCTAACGGTCCACACGCCGGCCCGGGCCGACGCACTCCCGAGCATAGCCCGCCGGGCCCGGAACACCGATCGGGTATCGGTGTTCCGGCGCGGGTCAGGAGCGGTTGAGGAACCAGTGGCGGGCCGATGCCAGCCACCACACGCCCGCGAAACCGAGCACCACGAGCACCGCGACGGGCGCGTAGTTGAAGGTCTCCCAGGTCACCGGGGAGACCTGCGGGAGCATGAAGAGGACCGTGATGACGGCCACCCAGGTCACCGCGACCACGCCCACCGCCCCGGACCAGCGGCCCAGGTGCCACGGCCCGCGCTCGAAGGACGAGCCCTTGCGCAGCCGCAGCAGCGTCGGGATGACGTACGCGATGTAGAGGCCGATGACCGCGATCGACGTCACCGCCGTGTACGCGGTCACGTTGATCAGGTAGGGCAGGCCGAGGACCAGCGCGCCCGCCGCCGCCAGCCACACCGCCGCGACCGGTGTCCGGGTGCGCGGGCTGACCGTGTGCCACACGCGGGAGAACGGCAGGGCGCCGTCGCGCGAGAAGGCGTAGATCATGCGGGAGTTGGCCGTCACCGACGCCATGCCGCAGAAGAGCTGGGCGCCGATCACCACCAGGAGCAGGAGCTTGCCCGCCGTCGCGCCCAGCGCGTCGAGCAGGATCTGCGCCGGAGGCGCGCCCGTCGGTGAGTCGAGGGCGCCCTTGTACGACTGGATCGCGAAGGTGAAGCCCAGGAGCAAGACGAATCCGGCGATCCAAGATGTCCAGATCGAGGTGACGATGCCCTTCGGCCCGGCCGTCGCGGCGTCGTGCGTCTCCTCGGTCATGTGGGCGGAGGCGTCGTAGCCGGTGAAGGTGTACTGCGCCATCAGCAGACCGATGAGGACGACGTACGCGCTGCTCCCCCACCCGGTGTTGTTCACGAACTCGCCGAAGACGAACGACGCCGACTGGTGACTGTCCGGCGCGAAGGCGAGAGCGCCCACGATGACCGCGACGCCGAGCACGTGCCACCACACGCTGACCGCGTTCAGGAACGCGACGATGCGGACGCCGAAGGTGTTGAGCAGGCCGTGCAGGACCAGGATCGCCGCGAACAGCAGGATCGTGCGGCCCGGCGTCACCCCGAAGTCGAACTGGAGGTTCAGGTACGCGCCCAGGAAGGACGCCGCGCCGAAGTCGATGCCGGCGGTCACGGCGACCTGCCCGAGCACGTTGAACCAGCCCGTGAACCAGGCCCACGCGGCGGCGCTCTTCTCCGGTGCCAGCCGGTGCGCCCAGAAGTACAGCCCGGCGGACGTCGGGTAGGCCGAACAGATCTCGGCCATCGCGAGCCCGACGAACAGCGTCATCAGGCCGACCCCGACCCAGCCCCACGTGATCAGCACCGGGCCGCCCGTGTTCATGCCGAACAGGTACATCGTCAGACAGCCGGAGAGCACCGAGATGATCGTGAAGGAGACGGCGTAGTTGGAGAACGCCGACATCCGGCGGGCGAGGACCTGGGTGTACCCGAGCTGAGCGAGACGTTCCTCGTCGGAGCCGGGCGGTGCCGGGGGCTGGTTCGGGGACTGCTCCGGGGGCGGTTTCACGTCAGCGGCGTCGCCTGCATCTCTTGTCATGCCCCCAGCGATTCCCTCGCCGGGGGCGTGACATGCGGGCGATCAAGCCCCAACTGTGCGGCTAGAAAACGCCCTTGTACGTGCTCCAGCCGCTCGCGATCTTCGTCCGGGACGTGAACGAACCGTTCCCCTTGCCGTCATTGCGGTACAGGTTCCCCGACGTGTCCCGCACGACGAGGTCGTTCTTCCCGTCGCCGGTGATGTCACCGACCCCGACGATCGTCTTGTACGTCGACCCCCAGGCGGTGAACACGGTGACCCGGTCCTTCAGCGTCCCGTCCCCGGCGCCGTCGTAGCGGAACAGCGTGCCGTCCTCGCGCCGGGCGAGGACGTCCCCGATCCCGTCACCGTTCAGGTCGCCGACGCCCACGATGTGCGTGTACGTCGTCCAGGCGGAGCGGATCTTCTTGCCCGCCGCCAGCGTCCCGTCGCTCTTGCCCGCGAAGACGTAGATGTCTCCGGTGGACGTCTTGCGGGCGAGCAGGTCGGGCAGGCCGTCGCGGTTCAGGTCGCCGGGCGAGGTGAGGACGTCGTACGCGTTCCAGCCGGTGCCGAGCTTGGTGTACGCGGTCGACGTGGTGAGCGCCTTGCCGCAGCCGGGCCGGTAGCCGCGCAGTTCACCGCTGGAGAGGCGGACGAGCACGTCGTTGCAGTTGTCGCCGTTCAGGTCCCCGAACGGCACGGCGACCGCCGAGGTGGCCCAGCCCGAGGCGTACGTCTTGCCGCTGAACGCCCCCGCGCCGTTGCCCTGCTGGAAGGTGAAGGTGCCGCTGGAGTTCAGCGTCAGCAGGTCGCCGATGCCGTCGGGCGCGGCGTTGGGGCCCGCGTGGTCACGCTGGACGGCGGCGCCGTTGCGCAGCTCCACCGAGCCCCGCGTCTCCAGCCCGGCGGTCCCGTCGGCGGGCCGCACCGTCAGCGTCCAGTCGTACATGCCCCGCGGCAGGAACCGATCACCGATGTAGCGGTTGTCCCGGCCGTGCCAGCCCACCGTCAGGCGACCGTGCGCCGAACTGCCGGTGCTGGAGGCCACCACCGCCTTGGTGACACGGGAGCGGACCGTCAGTGTCCAGTCGGCCGTGGGCTTGGACAGGAGCAGTGTCGTGAGCGTGTCGGGCGTCACGTCGTCCGTGGTCGCGTCGACGGCCGTCGCGTTCTCGGGCGACGCCATCAGCGCGAGGTTCTGCGTGGGCTGACCGGACGCGACGAGGTGCACCTGCTGTTGCGCGTCGACATAGGCGATCGTCGACCCGGACTTGTCGACCGTCCAGCGCACATGGCGCTGGGAGACACCGGTGTCGGGCAGGTCCCCGACGGCGCGGGTCGAGGTCGCCGCACCGGCCACCGTGGTCAGTTCGAGCTTTCCGGCCTTCTTGTCGTGGGTGACGACGTAACCGTCCCCGAGCAGGGCCTCGCCGGAGGGAACGGAGGCCGTCGTCCCCGCCGTACGGTCGTACACCCCCGCAGGACCGGCGGGACCGCAGTTCCAGTACAACAGGCGCCCCAGGGCCTGCAGTTCGGCCGGGTCGCAGTCGGCCCCGGTCGAAACGGTCGCCACCGTCTTCTTCGCCGTCAGGTCGTACCCCGTGACCGTGCCGGGGGTGTCACCCGGCGTCCAGAGCACATCGCCCCAGACGGCGGCGGCACCCGCGGCGCGGGTGACCGTGGGCGCGGCGGAGTTGCCGATGCGCTGGACGTACTGCTTGGTGTCCGTCGTGTAGACGATGTAGTCGCCGGACACGTCGGTGATCGTGCCGCCGGCGGGGACGGAGTACTGGAAGAAGTCGTAGTCTCCCGGCCCGTCCACCCGGATCAGATCGTCGGTCTGCTGGTGCTCCTGCCACACGATCCGGCCGTCGGTCGTGCTGTGGATCGCGGAACACGCGGCGTCCGTCGCCTGGCAGTCGGTGCCGATCACGATGTTCGAGCCGGGCGTGAAGTCCGAGCGGCCACCGAACTGCGGGGTGCCGGTCGACGGCAGGCCGTCCACGGTGCGGACGTAGTCGTCGCGCCGTCCACTGGACGTGTCGGTGACGAGCAGCCTGCCCTGGCTCAGGGCCACTCCACGGATCTCCGACACCGGCCGCGGCAGCGTCTTGGCCGTCTTCACCACCGGGCGGCCCGTGTCGTCGGCCACGATGCGCTGGATCGCCTGGTCGGCGCCGGTCTTGGCGATCACGACCGCCGTACCGCCGGGGCCCGCCGAGATGGCGGCACGGTTCATCTTCGTGACGAGCGTGACGGGGCTGCCGCCCGCGATCGGCGCAGCCCGCACCGTCCCGGCGTTGGCGCCGGTGTACGGGCGGTACAGGAGCCGGTCGCCGACCACCGCGAGGTCGTACGCCGGCTTCACCGCGCCGCCGTCGAGCAGTACGGACACCGGAGCGGCGGACAGGTCGTCGCGGTCGAGGACCAGCACCTCCGCGGCGCTCCGGCTGAACATGGCCACGCGGCCGGACGAGAGCGCCGCGAGCGTGTAACCGTCCGGCAGGGCACCGGACCGGTCCGTCACCTCGCCGTCGGTGAGATCCGCTTCGACGACGCGCGGAGTGCCGTCCACCCGCGCGAGGAAGAACACGGACTTCTCGTCGCCGCCGACCGGGGCGCCGACGGTGCTGCCGTCGGGCAGCCCGTGCACGGACACGTCCCGGGCCGCCCCGTCCGAGCCGGGCGACAGCAGGTGCAGGGTGTTGACCGAGGTGCCGTCGGACGCGGTGGTCTTCGTGTAGGTCACCACCGTGGACCCGTAGACGGCGAGGAACGTCTGCCCTTCCGGCACCTGCACGATGCGGGTGGTGTCGTCCGTCGCGTCCCACAGCTCGACGGCCCCGTCGTCCCGCGTTCTCGCGAGGAGGTCGCTGCCGGTGGGCTTCGCCGTGGTCGTGGTGTAGGCCGCCGGGACGGGGAACGACCTGCCGTCCGCGTAGCGCGTCCAGTAGATCTCCGACGCCCGGGTGTCCTCGGCGGTCTCCATCCGGTGGAAGACCCCTTGCGCGCCCGCCCCGTCCGCTCCCTTGAGCTGCTCGGGAGCGAAGAGCGTGGCCGCCAGGTCGGCGGTGCGTGGCGTCGCGGGGACCACCGCCTCGGCGAGCGGCACCGCCGCCGCGGACACCGTCGGCAGCAGCGGAATCGTTCCGGCCGCCAGGGCGACGGCCACGGCGACGCCGAACCGTCTCGCTCCACGGCGACGTACAAGGACGTGACGAACCACGAGTTCCCTCCCCAGGGCGCAGGGAGGCGCGTGTGCGGTGCAGCGGAACGGCCTCGTGACCCCCGGCCGTCGCTTCCTCCCCAGAAGTCGTCCGATCCTAGCTCCCGCCCCGGCTCTCCCGCCCCGGTCCACGGAAAAGGCCGTGGCCCCCACCCCGCGAGGGTGGGGGCCACGGCCCTTTCACATCAGTACGTGTCAGCCGTTGCGCTTCCAGCGCGGCTTGTCGTCGCGGCGGAACGACGAGCCGGCACCGGCACCCGAGCCGGAACCGGCGCGGTCGTCACGGCGGCCGTAGGGACGGTGGCCGCTGGCGGGGCGGTCGTCGCGGCGGTCGCGGTTGAACGGGCGGTCGCTGCCCCGGTGACCGCCGGCGGGGCGGTCGTCACGGCGGAAGCCGCCACGGTCGTTGTCACGGCGCTCGAAGGGACGGCCACCACGGTCGCCACCCCGGTCGCCGCCGTTGTCACGACGCTCGAAACCACCGCGGTCGTTGTCACGACGGTCGTCGCGGCGGAAGCCGCCACGGTCGTTGTCACGACGCTCGAAGGGACGGCCACCACGGTCGCCACCGCGGTCGTCACGACGCTCGAAGGAACGACCGCCACGGTCGCCACCCCGGTCGTTGTCACGACGGTCGTCGCGGCGGAAGCCGCCACGGTCGTTGTCACGACGCTCGAAGGGACGGCCACCACGGTCGCCGCCACGGTCGTCACGACGCTCGAAGGAACGACCGCCACGGTCGCCACCCCGGTCGTTGTCACGGCGGAAGCCGCCACGGTCACCGTCACGACGGTCACGGCGCTCGAAGTTGCCCCGCTCGTCACGACGCTGGCGCGGCTCGTACGAGTTCGAGCGCTCGGTGCGCTCCTCCTGACGCGGCACCTCGGCGGCGGCGACGGCCGCTGCGGCGGCCTCGGTCGCGGCGGCGACGGCCGCGGCCACGCCCTCCTCGTCCTCGCCACGGTCACGGGCGGCGCGAGCGGTGAGGCGGTCGGCCTCCTCGCGCAGCTCGGCGGCGCGACGGGTGGCGCGCTCCAGCTGCTTGGTCAGGGACGAGACCTCGCGCTCGGCCTGCTGCGCGGCGTTGCCCGCGGACTCGGCCTGGACCTCGGTCATCGAACGGGCGCCGGTGATGTCGGCGACCTCCGGGTCGAACGCGGCGCCGCCCTGGATGATGTGGCGACCGGCGTCGACGCCCGCGTCCTCCATGAGGCGGAAGATCTGGCGGCGCTGGTGCGGCAGCGACAGGGAGACGACCGTGCCGGTGCGGCCGGCACGGGCGGTGCGGCCCGCGCGGTGCAGGTAGTCCTTGTGGTCGCCGGCCGGGTCCACGTTCAGGACCAGGTCGATGCCGTCGACGTGGATGCCTCGGGCGGCGACGTCGGTCGCGACCAGCGCGTTGACGTAGCCCTTCTTGAAGTCCTCGAGAACGCGCGTACGCGCGCCCTGCGTCATGCCGCCGTGCAGCGCGTCGGCCTGCACACCGGACTCGCGCAGCTGCTCCGCGATGCGGTCGGCGCCCAGCTGGGTGCGGACGAAGATGATCGTGCGGCCCTTGCGGGCGGCGATCGCCGCGGTGACCGGCGCCTTGTCCTTCGGCTTCACGATGAGGATGTGGTGCGACATCGTCGTGACGTTGCCCTGGGCGCTGTCGACCTCGTGGCTGACCGGGTTGTTCAGGTAGCGCGAGACCAGGGTCTTGATCTCGTTCTCCATCGTGGCGGAGAACAGCATGCGCTGGCCGCCGGCCGGGACCTGGTCGAGCAGCTCGGTGACCTCGGGCAGGAAGCCCAGGTCGGACATCTGGTCGGCCTCGTCGAGCACGGCGACCTCGATGTTGCTCAGGTCACAGGCGCCGCGGTTGATGAGGTCGCGCAGGCGGCCCGGGGTGGCGACGAGGATGTCGACGCCGCGCTCCAGGGCGTAGATCTGGTTGCCCATCGAGGTACCGCCGCAGACGACCTTCATCTTCAGGCCGACCTGGTCGCCGTACGGCTGGAGCGCGTCCGCGACCTGCATCGCGAGCTCACGCGTCGGCGTGAGGATGACGGCGCGCGGCTTGTGCTTCTCGGAACGGGCGCCTTCCAGGCGCGCCAGGACCGGGAGGCCGAAGGAGAGGGTCTTGCCGGAGCCGGTGCGGCCACGGCCGAGGATGTCCTTGCCGGCCAGGGCGTCCGGGATGGTCGCGGCCTGGATCGGGAAGGGGGTCGTCACACCGTTCTGCGCGAGCTTGCGCACGACGGGCTCGGGCAGGCCGAGGTCCGCGAAGGTGAGGCTGGGCTCGGCGTCCTCGTCGGACTCGACGGCCTCGTCGGTGACGATCTCGGTGTTCTCGGTGTTCTCGACGGTCGTGCCGTCGTTCGTGTCGATGGCGACGGCGGTCTCGACAGCCACGACGGGCTGCTCGGACTCGGCCTGCTCGGACACGGTGTTTTCAGTGGAAATGGACATGCGAAATGCGAAACCTTCCGGAGTTTCGGCACGCGCCCGTCAACTCCGTGTAATTGCGCTTTCGCAAGTCGACCGCCTCAATGCGGTCCAGCCACGGCAAGGGAGAGTACGCGCCACACGGCGCTCTCTTAACGGCGCCGGGCAAATGGGATCAAACGATCTACCACCATACGCACCCCCCACCCCCCAAGGCAAACCGCCTCCCTGAGACTCGGGTCACAGACCCCCGGAATCCCGCCTAGACGGGGTCCCCGGCCCGGGGCTCGGGCACCCCGTCCGCCGCGGGCCCGGACTGCTCGTGGGCGGACGACGAGGGCTCGGCGGTCGTGGGCGACGGGGTCGGCGACGGCGTCGGCGGCTCCTGGGTGGGCTCCGGCGAGGACGGCGTATCGCGCGGCGACGGAGGCTTCGCCGACGACGCCGAGGCCCGCGCGGACGTCACGGCCCCCCGGCTCGGCGACGCGTGGGCCGGCCCCGACCCGGTCGCCGAGGGCGTCGGGGTGGCGGCGCCGGAGGTCTCGCCCGGCGACGGGGAGGACGCGCCGGCCTGCGTCCCCACCCCGTCCCCACCGTCGGAGACCACCGTCCCGCCGTCCGGGGCGGTGCCCGCGCTCCGCGGCGAGGCGGACGGCGACGGCGCCGCGGGACGGCCGTCGTCGGCGACGCTCATGCACCCGGCGGCCGCGGCGACGGCCATCGTGGTCACGGCGAGCCGGCCGACGGACCGGAGCAGCGCGCGGGGATCGCGGGAACGGGTATCGCGGGAACTATCGCGGGGAACGGACAGCTGGCGCACGGGCGAGCACCTCCGGGGAATCCGGCAGGAGACGAGGTCACCGTCCCCAACTGGCACGCCCCTCGGGAGGACACGCAGCGGCACACGGACGGGACACGCCCGTCACGAGCACCACACAAACCCGGCACGAGCGGCGACGCGGAGCGGGTCGCGCGGCGAGTCACGGGCGACCGTCAGCCGTATCCCAGGGCGTGCAGCCGCGCGTCGTCGATCCCGAAGTGGTGCGCGATCTCGTGCACCACGGTGATCTCGGTCTCCGCGACCACCTCCTCCCGGGACGCGCACATGCGCAGCGTCGGCCCCCGGTAGACCGTGATCCGGTCCGGGAGCACCCCGGCGTACCACTCGCCCCGGTCGGTCAGCGGCGTGCCCTCGTAGAGCCCGAGCAGTTCGGGATCGTCCGCGGGCGGCTCGTCCTCCACGAACACCGCGACGTTGTCCATGAGCCGCGTCAACTCGGGCGGAATCCGGTCGAGCGCCTCGGCCACCAGTTCCTCGAACTCCTCGCGCGTCATCTCCAGCACCCGTCCATTGTCCGGTACAACCCGCATATCGACCCGTCCACTTGGGCATACGGGAGCAATGGCCCGCTCGCCCGCAGCAGCGACACGTCGAGCCCTCCGCCGGATCCGAGCGCTCCGCCCGGTCCGCGGCGCACAGGAGACCGCCGGCGGCCCGAGATCATCGCGGGCCCGCCGCCCCTCGCGCCTCACCCTGGAACTGGTCCACCAGCCCCACCCCTTCGCCCGCGCCCTCGGCCTCGTCGCCGTGGTCCTGCTGGGCGCCTGGCTGGGCCTGCTGATCGTCGGCAGCGTGCGGGCGCCGGTGGGCCCCATGGACACCAAGATGACCCTGCGCCCGTCCCTCACCGGCGGCACCAAGATCAACGTGTCCCCGCTGGGCGCCCTGGAGCTGGACTCCCACACGGCCCCCATCCGTCTGGACGTGGACGTCGACCAGCTCGACCCGGCCCGCTCCCAGGCACTGGTCGACCACCCGGAGCGCCTGTCGGGGCTCCAGGACGAGGTGGCCCGCGACGTCGAGCACGGCACCGCCGATCTGGCGATCCGCTCCTGCGTGGCGGTGGTCTCCGGCGCGACGGCGCTGGGCCTCGCGGTCTACCGCCGCCCGCGCCGCGCCCTGGCCGCCGGCGGACTGGCCCTCGCCCTCCTCGCGGCATCGGGCGCGACCGCGTACGCGACCTGGAACCCGAAGTCGGTCCTGGAGCCGAAGTTCTCCGGACTGCTCTCCTCGGCGCCGTCCGTCGTCGGCAACGCGCGCTCGATCGTCACCGAATTCGACGTCTACCAAAAGGAGTTGGCCCGGCTCGTCACCAACGTCACCCAGCTCTACGACGTGACGTCCACGCTGCCCACGTACCAGCCGGACCCCTCGACCATCCGCGTCCTGCACGTCTCGGACATCCACCTCAACCCGGCGTCCTGGAAGATCATCGCGTCGCTCGTGGAGCAGTACAAGATCTCGGTGATCGTCGACACCGGCGACACGATGGACCACGGCTCGGCCGCCGAGAACGCCTTCCTCGACCCCATCAAGGACCTCGGCGCGCCCTACGTCTGGATCCGCGGCAACCACGACTCGAAGACGGCGACGCAGAAGTACCTCTCCGACAAGAAGCGCTTCAAGAACGTCCACGTCCTCGACGACGGGAAGGCGGCCACGGTCGCCGGTCTGCGCTTCGCCGGCACCGGCGACCCGCAGTACACCCCGGACCGCTCCACCGTGGCCCAGGGCGACCCGGCCGAACGGATGGCGGGGCTGCGCCTCGCCTCGGCCATCCGCGACCAGGAGGCGGCGGGCACCCCGGTCGACATCGCCCTCGCGCACGAGCCGGCCGCCGCGAAGGAGGTCGACGGCACCGTCCCGCTGGTCCTGGCCGGGCACGTCCACCACGAGGAGATGGACATCCTCCCGCTCGGCACCCGGCTGCGCATCGAGGGCTCGACCGGCGGCAGCGGCCTGCGCGCCGTCGAGAACGCGGGCGGCCATCCCGATCCGGTCGAGGCGTCGGTGCTCTATCTGGACCGCGACACCAAGCGCCTCCAGGCCTGGGACGAGATCCGGCTGGGCGGTCTGGGCCTGACGAAGGCCGAGGTCAGCCGCCATCTCCCCAAGGAGAACCAGCCCGGCGCCACCCCCTCGCCGAGCGCGCCCAGCGGGTCCCCGTAAACCGTTTTGGCGATAGCTCCCCGCATCCCATATGCTTCTCACGTCCCCGACGCGCTGCGAAGCGCGCAGGCGGGCCGATAGCCCTCATCGTCTAGCGGCCTAGGACGCCGCCCTTTCAAGGCGGTAGCACGGGTTCGAATCCCGTTGGGGGCACGTAAAACCGTGTGCGACACTGTTGCACGCAAAGCTTGGTCCTGTGGAGCAGTTTGGAGTGCTCGCCACCCTGTCAAGGTGGAGGCCGCGGGTTCAAATCCCGTCAGGACCGCTGCAGTTTCTTGTGAACTGCGTGGCTGGGTAGCTCAGTTGGTACGAGCGATCGCCTGAAAAGCGATAGGTCGCCGGTTCGATCCCGGCCCCAGCCACTTCCTCGAAGGCCCCGTCCGCGGACGGGGCCTTCGGCGTTACCAGGCCGCACCTGGGACGGCTCAGACGGCCGCCGCGTGCAGCGGCTGGGTGCCCCGGCCGCCCGGATGCCGGTGCCGCCAGAACCAGAACAGGCCCGACGAGAGCAGCGCCCAGCCCCCGAGCACCAGGAACGGGAACGCGTGCTGGTGGCCCTGGAAGTAGACCGCCGTGTGCTGCGCGTTCACGGACGCGCCCGGCGGCAGCCACTGGCCGATGCGGCCGAGGACCGTCGGCAGCAGCGGGGGCGCCACCGCGCCGCCCGACGCCGGGTTGCCGACCAGGACCAGCAGGCCCCAGGTCGGGATCATCGCCCAGCGGTGGAAGAACGTGTTGAACATCGTGAAGACCATTCCGCACGTGAACATCGTCAGCGCGAGGATCAGCCAGGACTCCACGAACGGCAGATCGAGCGCGCCGAGCCCCCAGTCGACGACCGCCGCCACCGCGAACCCGCCGAGCAGCGCGTACGCGACCGTGGCCACGATCCGCTCCGCCGGGTTCAGGCCGCGCGCGTGCACGCTCAGCTGGATCGCCCCGACGAAGCCGATGATCACGGCCGCGAGCGAGATGTAGAAGATCGCCAGGCCGCGCGGATCGCCGCTCTGCAACGGGTTCAGGTCCTTCACCGTCACCGGGATCCCGGTCTCCTTGCTGACCTGGGGCGCCGACTCCGTGAAGACCTGGGCGACCGAGACCCCGGACGCGCCGGAGACCTCCAGATCGACCCGGGCGCCGTCGTCCCGCACGTCCAGGACCGCGTAGATCCGCTGCTCGTCGATGGCGTTCCGGGCCGCCTCCCGGGTGTCGTAGTGCTTCAGGTCGAGCTGGGCGTCCAGCGCCTTCTCCATCGCCCCGACGAACGCGCTGCGTCGCGCCGCGTCCCGCTCGCCGGTGACGCCGGTCGGGATGTGGTGCGGGGTCGGGTTCGCCATGGAGTACGTATAGGACGCCGCGAACAGGGCCGCTGCCGCCGCCAGGATGAACGTCAGGACGAGCGCGGGCAGGAACGGCGACTTCTTGAAGCCCGCCCAGCGGTCCGCCCGGGTCGGCGGACGGCCGTGCGCACCGTGCCCGCCGTGTGCGTCGTGCGCGCCCTGATCGCCGGGGGCACCGCCCTCGTCGTGCGGCGGGTGGGGGCGCGGCTGTTCCTCGTCGGGCAAGTGCGACATACCTGCACGCTAATTCAGTCATAAGCCGCATACATCCCGAGAGCGGCACGTAACTCGGACGCAGCCAAAACCGTTCGCCACGGATTTCCCCGAGGTGAGATCCTGGAGCACGTATGTCTACGCAGCCTGCTCCCGCCGCCGCCGATCAGTTCGCCGCCCTCGCGCGGCGGCTGTCCGAGCTGTCCCTCCGCGACGCGCACCGGCTCGGGCGCAGGCTCGAGGGTGCCCGCAAGATCCGTAAGCCAGAGGCCCGTGCCGCCGTCGTGGCGGAGATCGACGCCGAGGCCGAGAAGGCCTCGCGGCGCACCGACGTGCGCCGCGAGCGCCGCGAGGCCCTCGCCGTCACGTACCCCGAGCAGCTTCCGGTCAGCCAGAAGAAGGACGAGATCGCCGACGCGATCCGCGACCACCAGGTCGTGATCGTGGCCGGTGAAACCGGCTCCGGCAAGACCACGCAGATCCCCAAGATCTGCCTGGACCTCGGCCGCGGCGTACGCGGCATGATCGGCCACACCCAGCCCCGCCGGATCGCGGCCCGCACGGTCGCCGAGCGCGTCGCCGACGAGCTGCACACGCCGCTGGGCGAGGCGGTCGGCTGGAAGGTCCGGTTCACGGACCAGGTCGACCAGGACGGTACGTTCGTCAAGCTGATGACCGACGGCATCCTGCTCGCCGAGATCCAGACGGACCGCGAGCTGCGCGCCTACGACACGATCATCATCGACGAGGCCCACGAGCGGTCCCTCAACATCGACTTCCTGCTGGGGTACCTGGCCCAGCTGCTGCCGAAGCGCCCGGACCTGAAGGTCGTCATCACCTCGGCGACCATCGACCCCGAGCGCTTCTCCCGGCACTTCGGCGACGCCCCGATCGTCGAGGTCAGCGGCCGCACGTACCCGGTGGAGGTGCGCTACCGCCCGCTCCTCGAAGAGGATTCGGACGACTCCGACCGCGACCAGATCACCGCGATCACGGACGCGTGCGAGGAGCTGATGGCCGAGGGCGCCGACGGCGACATCCTCGTGTTCCTCTCCGGCGAGCGCGAGATCCGTGACACGGCGGACGCGCTGGAGAAGAAGAAGTACCGGTTCACCGAGGTGCTGCCGCTGTACGCGCGGCTGTCGCACGCCGAGCAGCACCGCGTCTTCCAGCAGCACACGGGCAGACGGATCGTGCTGGCGACGAACGTCGCGGAGACCTCGCTGACCGTCCCGGGCATCAAGTACGTCATCGACCCGGGCACCGCCCGCATCTCGCGCTACAGCCACCGTACGAAGGTGCAGCGGCTGCCCATCGAGCCGGTCAGCCAGGCCAGTGCCAACCAGCGCAAGGGCCGCTGCGGCCGGACGAGCGACGGCATCTGCATCCGGCTGTACTCGGAGGACGACTTCCTCGGACGTCCGGAGTTCACGGACGCCGAGATCCTGCGCACGAACCTGGCCTCCGTCATCCTCCAGATGACCGCGGCCGGCCTCGGCGACATCGAGAAGTTCCCCTTCATCGACCCGCCGGACCACCGCAACATCCGCGACGGCGTGCAGCTCCTCCAGGAGCTGGGAGCGCTCGACCCCGCCGAGAAGGACCACCGCAAGCGCCTCACGCAGCAGGGCCGCAAGCTCTCCCAGCTGCCCGTCGACCCGCGCCTGGCCCGGATGGTCCTGGAGGCCGACAAGAACGGCTGTGCGCGCGAGGTCATGGTGATCGCGGCCGCGCTGTCCATCCAGGACCCGCGCGAGCGCCCCTCCGACAAGCAGGCGCAGGCCGACCAGCAGCACGCCCGCTTCAAGGACGAGACCAGTGACTTCCTGGCGTTCCTGAACCTGTGGCGCCATGTGCGCGAGCAGCAGAAGGAGCTGGGCTCCTCGGCGTTCCGCCGCATGTGCAAACGCGAGTTCCTGAACTTCCTGCGCATCCGCGAATGGCAGGACATCTACACGCAGCTGCGGACCGTGGCGAAGCAGATGGGCATCCATCTCAACGAGGACGACGCCCCGGGCGACTCCATCCACGTCTCCCTCCTCGCCGGCCTGCTCTCGCACATCGGCATGAAGGACGTGAAGGAGACCAAGGAGTCCGCGCAGAAGGACCCCAAGCAGGCGGGCCGCGACCGCGGGCGCAACGAGTACATCGGCGCGCGCAACGCGAAGTTCGCGATCTTCCCGGGCTCGGCCCTCTTCAAGAAGCCGCCGCGGTTCGTGATGTCGGCCGAGCTGGTCGAGACGTCCCGGCTCTGGGCGCGGGTGAACGCGCGGATCGAGCCCGAGTGGGTCGAGCCGCTCGCCGAGCACCTCCTCAAGCGCACGTACAGCGAGCCGCACTGGGAGAAGGACCAGGCCGCCGTGATGGCGTACGAGAAGGTGACGCTGTACGGCGTCCCGCTCGTCGCCCAGCGGAAGATCAACTACGGCCGGATCGACCCCGAGGTCTCGCGCGAACTGTTCATTCGCAACGCGCTGGTGGAGGGCGACTGGCGTACGCACCACAAGTTCTACGCCGACAACCGCCGGCTCCTCACCGAGGTCGAGGAGCTGGAGCACCGGGCGCGGCGCCGCGACATCGTGGTCGACGACGACACCCTGTTCGACTTCTACGAGCAGCGGGTCCCCGAGCACGTCGTCTCGGGCGCGCACTTCGACTCGTGGTGGAAGCACAAGCAGAAGGAGGAGCCCGAACTCCTCGACTTCGAGCGCTCCATGCTCATCCGCGAGTCCGCGGAGGCGGTCACCAAGGCCGACTACCCGGACAGCTGGCGGCAGGGCGGGCTCAAGTTCCGGGTGACGTACCAGTTCGAGCCCGGCGCGGATGCCGACGGTGTCACCGTCCACATCCCGCTCCAGGTGCTCAACCAGGTCACGGACGAGGGCTTCGACTGGCAGATCCCGGGCCTGCGCGAGGACGTGGTGGTGGAGCTGATCCGCTCGCTGCCCAAGCCGATCCGGCGCAACTACGTGCCCGCGCCGAACTTCGCGAAGGCGTTCCTGGAGCGCGCCGTACCGCTCCAGGAGCCGCTGCCGCTCACGCTGGCGCGCGAGTTGCAGCGGATGGTGGGGGTGCCGGTGAAGGCCGAGGACTTCGACCTCACGCGCGTACCGGACCACCTGAAGATCACCTTCCGGATCGTCGACGAGCGGCGCCGCAACCTCGCCGAGGACAAGGACCTGGAGGCGCTGAAGCTCCAGCTGCGGCCGAAGGCCCGGCAGGCCATCTCCAAGGCCGCGGCGGCCACGGCCGAGCGCGCGGGCGGCCCGTCGGTCGAGCAGCAGGGCCTGACGGACTGGACGATCGGCACCCTGTCGAAGGTCTTCGAGACCCGGCGGGCCGGCCAGCCGGTGAAGGCGTACCCGGCCCTGGTCGACGACGGACCGACGGCGAACACCGTGTCCGTACGGCTCTTCGACAGCGAGGCCGAGCAGGCGCAGGCCATGTGGAAGGGCACCCGCCGGCTCATCCTGCGCTCCATCCCGGTGAACCCGGCGAAGTTCGCCTCGGACAAGCTGAACAACGCGGCGAAGCTGGCCCTGTCGGCGAACCCGCACGGCTCCGTCCAGGCCCTCTTCGAGGACTGCGCGACGGCCGCCGCGGACAAGCTCATCGCGGACTTCGGCGGCCCGGCCTGGGACGAGGAGTCGTACCGCAAGCTGTACGAGAAGGTGCGCGCGGAGATCGTCGACACGACCGTGCACACCGTCGACCAGGTGCGGCAGGTGCTCGCCGCCTGGCAGGCCTGCGAGCGCCGCCTGAAGTCGATGCGGAGCCCGACGCTGCTGGCCAACCTCCAGGACGTGCGGGCCCAGCTGGACGCCCTGGTGAAGCCCGGCTTCGTCACGGCCACCGGGCTGCGGCGCCTCGGCGACCTGATGCGCTATCTCGTCGCGGCCGACCGGCGCCTTCAGCAGATGCCGACGGGCGCCCAGCGGGACACCTCCCGCATGGAGAAGGTCCACGAGATGCGGGACGAGTACGCGTGGCTGCTGGAGCAGATGCCGCAGGGCCGGCCCGTGCCGCGGGAGGTCCTGGACATCCGCTGGATGATCGAGGAGCTGCGGGTCAGCTATTTCGCGCACGCGCTGGGCACCGCGTACCCGGTCTCGGACAAGCGGATCGTGAAGGCGATCGACGCCCAAGTGCCGTGACGGAGCAGGCACGGTGGGTGAGTTCGACCGCTGGGCCAGCACTGCTGTAGAGTCCTTCTCGCAGCGCAGGGAACGAACAAAGCGCCGCAAAGCCTGGTCCTGTGGAGCAGTTTGGAGTGCTCGCCACCCTGTCAAGGTGGAGGCCGCGGGTTCAAATCCCGTCAGGACCGCAGTAGAGAAGCCCCGCACCGTTGGTGCGGGGCTTCTTGCGTTGCCCGGGGCGCTCTTGACGGCGTTCCGCCCTCCCGGTAGGCCGGAACCACGAGCCGGCCGAGGCCAGGAGGTGGCACATGACGGCGGCGAGGCACGAACCCGGGCACGAGACGCGCGCCCTGCTGCGCGCCCACCTCTCCGCCGCGTCCGGTCACCGCCACCTCACCCGCCACTGCCCGGTCTGCCACCGCCTCCTGCGGCTCGCCATGGCCCCGGCGGCGGATCATCCGGCGGATCCGGCCAGGGGTGCCGCGGGAGAGGCCCTGGAGGGCCGTGAGAGCACCCCAGAGGGCGGCGGGGACGAAAGTCCCCCGAAGGCATGACCAAAGCCGACCCACGAGCCCCTCAACTGGTGGGAGCCTGAGGAGAGTCGGGAGAAGCGGGAGCGGCACGGAGGCACCGGAACCTCCTCTAGCGCACCCGTGTCATCCTCAACAAGCCGCCGGGCGTGTGACGGGTGTCACCGAACTAGTTTTGGAAACACCGTTTCTTACACCCCTCCTACAACTGCTCAATTTAATATGTGCAATTGCACTACCTTCACAGGCATCCCCCAGGGACCGATCAAGGTCCGACAAGAGCACGCACAGATCCCCGCCGCAGGCCGGGCCGGGCGCACAAAAAAGATCGCGCTGGACCCGGCGGAGTCCAGCGCGATCGACGACGCGCCCGTGATGCTGTGGAGATGACGCTTCAGCGGGCTCTTCGAAAGAAGGGGGTCTGTTGGGGCAGACCCGCGTCAAGTGGAGCTAGGGGTGGGCGCGGTACGGGTTGGGGGACCCGAAACGCCCGGTAATGCAGCGATATGCGATGCCTCAGGCCTCGCTGCGCTGCTGGGGGATGCCCGCCAGCAGTGCGCGGACCTCGGCCTCGCGGTAGCGGCGGTGTCCGCCGAGCGTGCGGATCGACGTGAGCTTGCCAGCCTTCGCCCAGCGCGTGACCGTCTTCGGGTCGACGCGGAACATCGTGGCGACCTCAGCCGGGGTCAGCAGCGGCTCGGCATCAGGGGTGCGAGCGGTCATGAGCGGCCTCCTCGGGAGAACCGAACCTTCTCGGTTCTTTCCTTTAAATTCTGCACCTTGACCCGCGTTGCCCGATATGGCGGACACGGGTCGAGTCGGTTATAGGACGAACGGCTTGTCCTCGGCACTACAACTACACCATCCGTCCAGCCGCGTCGGCCAAACCGATGGAATTGCCCTCCCAGGTGTTCATCAGCGACGGAAGCCGATGGACCATGCCATAGCGGACAGTCACGCCACAGTGACGATCAGTCACAGAGCGATCAGGAGTCGTCAGACCCCCCACAGACAGTGCAATGCTGAGTAATCCGTCCATGGTTGGACTTAGATGGACGGATGGAGCCCTCCCCGGACTCCTTGTCCTATTTTGGCACGAGGAGGGGTGATGGGCGCAAGAGCCCTGTAAGTGCGGTCCGTCACGCTTGAGTCATAAGCCCGGATCAGGACGTAGGTCCTAAGACCTCCGCACAAGGCGTCAGTTGGCGTACTGCCGGTCCCGCACCGCACGCCAGCGCTCCACGAGCCGCGTGTACGCCTCGCCCGCGCCGTCCCCGTCACCGGAGCGCAGCGCCGCGATGCCCTCGGCCACGTCCGCCGCCGAGTGGTCCTCGTCGAGCAGCCCGGCCGGCAGCGCGTGCACCAGACCGCCGTAGTCCAGTTCGACGTACGAACGCGGGTGGAACTCCTCGAGCCAGCGCCCCACATCTACCAGGCCGTCGATGAGCGGCCCCTCGTCGATCGCCTCGCGCAGCGCCCGCAGCCCGCGCGCCACCCGCCGCCGGGCCTGCACCATGGGGGTCCGGTAGCGCAGATACGGGGCGGCGGCTCCGGCCTCGGCGCCCTCACCGCCCTCGCCGCCCTTCGGCTCGTACTCCCGCTCCTCGTCCGCGACGAGCACGAACCAGTTCAGAGGCACCTGCCAGATCGACGTACGGATCCAGGGACGGGCGTCGGGGTTGCGCTCCAGCCAGCGCTCGTAGTCGGCCGCCGCCTGCCGGCGCACCACCGGCGGCAGCACCGCGTCCAGGACCGGGGCGGGCAGCTGCTCCGGCAGCTCGCCGAGCGCCTGCCAGCCGCGCAGCCGGGTCCGCCACGGGCACACGCACAGCACGCCCCCGACCTCGATCACGAACGCGTCGTCGCTCTCGTGCACCGGCACCGCGACGGGCGGCGTGGGGAGCAAGTCGGCCAAAGAGCGCCGGAGTTCGTCCTGGTACGACGGACGGCGCTCACGGCGCGCATAACGCTCCCAGTGGCCGCGCTCCGGCTGCGGGAACGCCGCGAGCGGCTCATAGACGCGCAGATACGCCGCGTACGGGACGGTCACCGACGACACCTTGGGCACGGTTGTTCCCTCCCCCGCCCGAAGGCTGGAAACCCTGAAAGCACTGCATATCGTCCCACCCGCCCCGGCGCCGGGACACGGCGGGATTCGACGGTACGTCCGCGGGCCCACGACGCGAGAGAGTGATCCTCGGCACTGCGCCCGTGGCGGGCCCGCACAGGTTCTAATCTCTTGCTCACGCACCACCACGGACGCCCGCCACCCGCACGGGAATCCGCTCAACCGCCGCTATGTACTTGGGAGTCACCACAGTGACCGATGTGACCGGCGCGCCTGCTGACGTTCTGCACACCCTCTTCCACTCGGATCAAGGGGGCCACGAGCAGGTCGTTCTCTGCCAGGACCGGACCAGCGGCCTCAAGGCCGTCATCGCCATCCACTCCACCGCCCTGGGCCCGGCCCTCGGCGGCACGCGCTTCTACCCCTACGCCTCCGAGGCGGAGGCCGTCGCCGACGCGCTCAACCTCGCCCGCGGCATGTCGTACAAGAACGCCATGGCCGGGCTGGACCACGGCGGCGGCAAGGCCGTCATCATCGGCGACCCGGACATCGTGAAGAGCGAGGAACTGCTGCTCGCCTACGGCCGGTTCGTGGCCTCGCTCGGCGGGCGCTACGTGACCGCGTGCGACGTCGGCACCTATGTGGCCGACATGGACGTCGTCGCGCGCGAGTGCCGCTGGACGACCGGACGCTCGCCGCAGAACGGCGGGGCGGGCGACTCGTCCGTGCTCACCGCCTTCGGCGTCTTCCAGGGGATGCGGGCCAGCGCCCAGCACCTGTGGGGCGACCCGTCGCTGCGCGGGCGCACGGTCGGCATCGCGGGCGTGGGCAAGGTGGGGCACCACCTGGTCGAGCATCTGCTGGCCGACGGCGCCGAGGTCGTGATCACCGATGTGCGCCCCGAGTCGGTGCGCCGGATCACCGATCAGCACCCCGGGGTGCGGGTCGCGGCCGACACGGACGCGCTGATCCGGGAGCCGGGTCTCGACATCTACGCGCCGTGCGCCCTCGGTGCGGCCCTGAACGACGACACCGTGCCCGTCCTGACCGCGAAGGTGGTGTGCGGCGCGGCCAACAACCAGCTCGCGCACCCGGGCGTCGAGAAGGACCTCGCCGACCGCGGGATCCTCTACGCGCCGGACTACGTGGTCAACGCGGGCGGCGTCATCCAGGTCGCCGACGAGCTGCACGGCTTCGACTTCGACCGCTGCAAGGCGAAGGCCGCGAAGATCTTCGACACCACGCTCGGAATCTTCGCTCGCGCAAAGTCTGACGGGATTCCGCCGGCCGCGGCGGCCGACCGGATCGCCGAACAGCGGATGGCGGAGGCACGCGGCAGGGGGTGATCGCGGCTCCTCGCGTAAGAAGAGTCACGCCGATCGGCGGGTCGCCCGCCGAGAAGAGGTTAAAATCGCAGCTGACCAGCGAGGACGGGGCTCCTGGCTGGTCCTGTGCACAGGCGCGTCCTGCGGGCGACGTACCGTATGGGCGTGGGCTCAGGTACCGTGGAAGCCCTACGGACCGGTCTCTCTGCGGAGAGCCCGTTCCAGATCATGAACGCGTGTCAAGACTCTGGGGCCGTGAAGCCCCATCACCGAGGGGGTCGAGCCATGGGGCGCGGCCGGGCAAAGGCCAAGCAGACGAAGGTCGCCCGCCAGCTGAAGTACAGCAGCGGCGGGACTGACCTCTCGCGTCTGGCCAATGAGCTGGGCGCATCGACGTCGGATCCAGTATCGAATCAGCCGCCGAACGGCGAGCCTTTCGAGGACGACGACGAGGAAGACGACCCGTACGCCCGCTATGCGGATATGTACGACGACGACGAGGAAGACGACTCTGACGAGTCAGGCCCTTCGTCGCAGCGCCGCGGCGCTTGACCTCGTAATACATCGAGCACAGAGCACATTGAATACATTGATCACATTGAGCGTTCTCAGCGCGTAACCCGCTGCTGGCGAACGCTGCACTTGCCCGGTCCAGGGTGGTCACCACGCCGGACCGGGTTTTGTGCTGCCTCGCGGCGCCTCAGCTCGCGTACGTACCCGTGAGCTCGGCGCCCGTCGCGTGGTCGCCGCGCTCGGTGATCTCGCCGGCCACCCAGGAGTCGACCCCCCGGTCGGCGAGGGTCGCGAGGGCGACGTCCACCGAGTCCTGCGGGACGATCGCCATCATGCCGACGCCCATGTTCAGCGTCTTCTCCAGCTCCAGACGCTCCACCTGGCCGGCCTTGCCGACGAGGTCGAAGATCGGGTCCGGGGTCCAGGTGGCGCGGTCGACCGTGGCGTGCAGGCCGTCCGGGATCACCCGGGCCAGGTTGGCCGCGAGGCCGCCGCCCGTGATGTGGCTGTAGGCGTGGACCTGGGTGGTGCTGGTGAGCGACAGGCAGTCCAGCGAGTAGATCTTGGTGGGCTCCAGGAGCTCCTCGCCGAGCGTGCGGCCCAGCTCGTCCACGTGCCGGTCGAGCGTCATGCCCGCGCGGTCGAAGAGGACGTGGCGGACCAGCGAGTACCCGTTCGAGTGAAGACCGGAGGACGCCATGGCGATCACCGCGTCACCCGTACGGATAAGGTCCGGGCCCAGCAGGTTGTCGTACTCCACGACGCCCGTACCGGCGCCCGCGACGTCGAAGTCGTCGGGGCCCAGCAGGCCCGGGTGCTCGGCCGTCTCGCCGCCGACCAGGGCGCAGCCGGCGAGCACGCAGCCCTCGGCGATGCCCTTCACGATGGCGGCGACACGCTCGGGGTGCACCTTGCCGACGCAGATGTAGTCGGTCATGAAGAGCGGCTCGGCACCGCAGACGACGATGTCGTCCATGACCATCGCGACGAGGTCGTGGCCGATCGTGTCGTAGACGCCCAGCTGCCGGGCGATGTCGACCTTCGTGCCGACGCCGTCCGTGGCGGAGGCGAGGAGCGGGCGCTCGTACTTCTTGAGTGCGGAGGCGTCGAAGAGGCCGGCGAAGCCGCCGAGGCCGCCGAGGACCTCGGGGCGCCGCGTCTTCTTCACCCACTCCTTCATGAGTTCTACGGCGTGGTCGCCGGCTTCGATGTCCACGCCTGCGGACGCATAGCTGGCACCAGTGGTCTCAGACATTGCCTGGGATCTTTCGGGTTGGTGAAAATACGGGTCTACGGGCGACGGATCGCGTCGGCCGCAGCCGTGGCAGCGGGTCCCGCGGCCAGTTCCGTCTCCAGGAGCTGCTTGCCGAGCAGTTCCGGGTCGGGGAGATCCATCGGGTACTCGCCGTCGAAGCAGGCGCGGCAGAGGTTCGGCTTGTCGATGGTCGTGGCCTCGATCATGCCGTCGATGGAGATGTAGGAGAGGGAGTCCGCCCCGAGCGAGGTGCCGATCTCCTCGACCGACATGCCGTTGGCGATCAGCTCGGCGCGGGTCGCGAAGTCGATGCCGAAGAAGCAGGGCCACTTCACCGGCGGGGACGAGATCCGGATGTGGACCTCCGCCGCGCCGGCCTCGCGGAGCATGCGGACCAGGGCGCGCTGGGTGTTGCCGCGCACGATCGAGTCGTCGACGACGACCAGACGCTTGCCCTTGATGACTTCCTTGAGCGGGTTCAGCTTCAGACGGATGCCGAGCTGGCGGATCGTCTGGGAGGGCTGGATGAAGGTACGGCCCACATAGGCGTTCTTCACCAGGCCCGCGCCGAACGGGATGCCGGACGCCTCCGCGTATCCGATCGCGGCGGGAGTGCCCGATTCCGGAGTCGCTATGACGAGATCGGCCTCGGCGGGAGCTTCCTTGGCGAGCTTTCGGCCCATCTCCACTCGGGAGAGATAGACGTTCCGGCCCGCGATGTCGGTGTCCGGGCGGGCCAGATACACGTACTCGAAGACACAGCCCTTGGGCTTTGCTTCGGCGAAGCGGGACGTTCGCAGGCCGTTCTCGTCGATGGCGACGAACTCGCCCGGCTCGATCTCGCG
Source organism: Streptomyces sp. NPDC057694 (assembly GCF_042799415.1). Taxonomy (NCBI): domain Bacteria; kingdom Bacillati; phylum Actinomycetota; class Actinomycetes; order Kitasatosporales; family Streptomycetaceae; genus Streptomyces; species Streptomyces sp. NPDC057694. Next base: position 266,999 of record NZ_JBHVIX010000006.1, on the reverse strand, counting down.
GACGTACGCGGCGCCGCAGATGTCGAGGGCGGCGGACTCGGAGGCCACCACCCAGCCGCGCTCCAGGCGGCCGAGGACCAGCGGGCGGATGCCCTGCGGGTCGCGGGCCGCGTACAGCGTGTGCTCGTCCATGTAGACGAGCGAGAAGGCGCCCTTGACCTGGGGCAGCACCTTGCCGGCCGCCTCCTCCAGGGTCAGCGGCTTGCCGTCGTCGTCGACCTGACCGGCGAGCAGCGCCGTGACCAGGTCCGTGTCGTTGGTGGCCGCCACCTGAGTGGCGCGGCCGTTCTCCTTGGGGAGGTCGGCGACCATCTCGGCGAGCTGCGCCGTGTTGACCAGGTTGCCGTTGTGACCGAGCGCGATCGAACCGTGCGCGGTGGCGCGGAACGTCGGCTGGGCGTTCTCCCACACGGAGGCCCCGGTGGTCGAGTAGCGGGCGTGACCGACCGCGATATGACCTTGGAGGGAACCTAGGGAAGTCTCGTCGAAGACCTGGGACACGAGGCCCATGTCCTTGAAGACGAGGATCTGGGAGCCATTGCTGACCGCGATTCCCGCGGATTCCTGACCCCGGTGTTGGAGGGCGTAGAGCCCGAAGTAAGTGAGCTTGGCGACCTCTTCACCCGGAGCCCAGACACCGAAGACGCCGCAAGCGTCCTGGGGGCCTTTCTCGCCGGGGAGCAGATCATGATTGAGTCGACCGTCACCACGTGGCACGCGACCGAGTGTAGACGTGATCGACCACTGGTCCGAATTGGGGACATGGGGTTTGACCGTTGACAGGCCGTGGCAGCGCGTCGGTGCACCGGTTCGCGGTGGTGTCGGCGGTGCCGTCCGAAGCTGGACGAAGATCCAAGCCCACCCTTCTGACCAGCACGAACTCCATGAGTACGGCGGCCGGGCGGTCGCGGCGCCGAATGTGACCCATGTCGCTGCCCACGGCGGGGCCGCGGTCCGGAGTGCGGACGCCCCGTTGACAGTGGCACGTCACTCTCGGCAAGGTTCCGGGTCATGCAGCCCCTCAGTGATCGCACGGTCACCCTTGTGGAGCGCCGCCACGTCGACCTGGTCCGTGTCGCGAGCGCCATCTGTCGCTGCGTGTGAGCTCCGCTCGTCGCCTGATCTTTTTCCCTTGGCCGTGATGCGCGGCTGAGGGCTGTTTGGGGCCGGTTCCACGTGCCCCGTCCTCTTTGTGCCGGGCTGCCGGTTTTCCGTGGTTGCTCGCGCCGTTCCCCGCGCCCCTTACGGGGCGCCACTTCCCCCGGAGTTCCTTCTATGCCTCCGCATGCCTTGTCCCGTCGTGCTGCCCTGGGTGGGGCCGCCGTTGCCGCACTCGGGGTTTCAGCCCCCTCCGCGTCCGCTCAGGAGCGGCCGTTCCGTGCCGCCGATCACCGCAGGTCCCGGCGGCCCAACATTCTGTTCATCCTGGGGGACGACCTGGGGTGGGCCGATCTGTCCTCGTACGGCGCGCCCCACATCAAGACCCCGAACCTGGACAGGCTGGCCCGGCAGGGTGTCCGTTTCACCGATGCCTACAGCGGGTCGGCGACCTGCTCGCCGACCCGTTTCAGCCTGTATACGGGCCGCTTTCCGGGGCGCACGAAGGGCGGGCTCGCCGAGCCGATCGCCGACCGGTCCGTCGGGCTCGACCCGAACCACCCCACCCTCGCCTCGCTGCTGCGCGGCGCCGGATACGCGACCGCGCTGATCGGCAAGTGGCACTGCGGCTATCTGCCGGACTACTCGCCCACCAAGTCGGGCTGGGACGAGTTCTTCGGCAACTTCGGCGGGGCCCTGGAGTACTACTCGAAGCTGGGGCTCGGCGGCGAGTACGACCTGTTCGAGGGGGACGTGAAGGAGGGCGACGCCGAGTACAAGGACCTGCGGTACTACACGCGGATCCTGACCGAGCGGGCGAGCGAGTACGTGCGCCGCGACCACGGGGACACCCCGTGGCTGCTCAACCTGAACTTCACCACCCCGCACTGGCCGTGGATCGCCGACGGGGACGAGAAGGAGAGCGCCGAGGTCGCGCGGAAGATCAGGGCCGGGGACGCGCGGGCGCTCTTCCACACCGACGGCGGGTCCGTGGAGAAGTACACGGAGATGGTCGAGGACCTGGACCGGTCGGTGGGCAAGGTGCTCGCCGCGCTGAAGGAGTCGGGCCAGGAGAAGGACACCCTGGTCTTCTTCGCCTCCGACAACGGCGGAGAGCGCTTCTCGTACAACTGGCCGCTGTCCGGCAACAAGGCGTCGCTCCAGGAGGGCGGCATCCGCGTGCCGACGATCGTGCGGTGGCCGGCCCGGATCGACGGCGGGCAGGTCAGCCACGAGCCGGTCTTCACGCCGGACTGGACGGCGACGCTGCTGGAGATCGGCGGCGCCCGGCCCGACCCGGCCCACCCGCTCGACGGCACCAGCCTCGCCGGATATCTGCTGCGCGGCGCGGAGCTGAAGGAGCGCGACCTGTTCTGGCGGGTGCGCGGGGAGCGGGCCGTGCGCCGGGGCGACTGGAAGTACTACCGGGGCAAGAGTGGCACCGACCAGCTGTTCGACCTCGCGGCCGACCGGCGCGAGCAGGCGGACCGGGCCGCCGACGAGCCCGCGCTGCTGGCCGAGCTGAAGGCGGTGTGGGAGAAGACGGACAAGACGCTGCTGCCATACCCGTCCTGAGCCGGTGGCGCCGTCAGGTGCCCGCGGTCGGGTGCCCGCCGTCAGGTGCCCGCGGTCAGGGTGATCGCGGTGCCGTCGGCCCCCGTCAGGATCAGGGCGTCGCCCTGGATGTCGTAGGTCGTCCTGCCCTTGAGGACGGTCCGCATCGTTTGCTCCACGTCGGACGCCTCGCCGACACAGCCCATCTTGGTGGAGGTGAGGGGGCCGAAGGTGATGTGGCCGTCCGCCACCGTGGCCTTGGCGTCGCCGCTGTTGCAGCCGAGGCGGGCGCTGACCGTGCCGTCCTTGGCGAAGACGAGGCGGGCCCGGCCCTCGGCGGCCTTCGGCAGGGCCTGGGCGGCGTCGTCGTTAGCGCCCAGTTCCGTGACGGTCCACCGGGTGCCGACGAGCCGGGCGTCGCGCTGCTTGACCAGCGAGATCGTGGCGCCGTCCGGGCCGGTGAGGGTCAGCCGGGCGTGGTCGCCGGAGGACTTGACGGTGTTCTCGGCGGCCAGGGCGTGGGCGAGGCTCTTCTCGAACGCGCGCTGCTTGGCGTCCTCGCAGTACATCTTCGTGGCGGTGGACCTGCCCAGTTCGACGCTGGCGTCGGTGACGGTGGCCGGGGCGTCGAACCGGTTGCAGCCGTAGTTGCCGCTGACACGGTCGTCCGAGACGAACTGCAGGTACGCGCCGTTCGGCGCCTTGGTCGTCGTCCCGTCCACCGTCATGCTCCGCACGGTCCAGTGGACGCCGGTGACCGGGGCTCCGCCGACCTTCACCGAGCCGGGAGCCTTCTCGTTTCCGCAGGCCGTGACCGTGCCGAGGGCGGCCACGGGCAGGGCCGCGAGGAGCAGGAAACGGGGGGCGCGGGGTTTGCGTTGCGTGAACATGCCGATTCGACGGGATCGCCCCGCCGATCGGTTCCGTCCGGCTGCCCGGTTCAGGCCATGATCGGCAGCAGGGCTTCCAGATCGGCCCGCTCGCCACTGGCGCTGACGAGCGCGTCGTCGAGCGCCGCCTTCCACGACGTACGTCCCGTGGCCAGGCGGAGCCAGGTGAGCGGATCGGTCTCCACCACGTTGGGCGGGGTGCCGCGGGTGTGCCGGGGGCCCTCCACGCACTGGACGACCGCGAACGGCGGGATCCGTACCTCGGTGGAGCCCCCGGGTGCCTTGGTGGCGAGCGCGTCGGCGAGCAGCCGGGTGCAGGCGGCCAGCGCCTGGCGATCGAGAGGGACGTCGAGGCCGGGCACCGCGTCGTTCAGGTCGTCGGTGTGGACGACGAGTTCGACGGTGCGGGTGACCAGGTAGTCGGCGAGCGTCATGGGGCCGGCCTGCACCGGGAGCACGCGGGTGTCGGCGGTCGCGGCCAGGATCTCGGCGAAGCGCTGTTCGGTGGCGGCCAGCAGGGCGGTCACATCCGGGTGTTCGGCGGCGATCTCGCGGCTGCGGTCCGCGATGCCCGGCGCGTTCGCGGCCGTGGCGAACGGCCAGTCGAGCGCGGCCTTCTCCGCCTTGGCGGGCTCCGGCAGCGCGAGGAACCGGTCGACCGCGCCGAGCGCCATCGAGGTGTGCGCGAGCAGGTCCCGTACGGTCCACCCGTCGAGCCGCGTCGGGGCGTCGAGCTGCTGCGGCGTCAGCTCCGCGGCCGCTTCCCGTACGTGCCCGAACTGGGTCAGGACCGCCGTGCGGATCTTGGCGGCATCGTAGGTGCGCGGGCGCTTCTTGGGTGTCCTGGGCGGGGCCATGGCGGTGACCCTACGCCCGTACCGCGAAGCCGTTCAGGCCCTTTTCGACCAGGGCGAACGCCCGCTCGGCGCGGTCGGCGGCGGCCGCTTGACACCGTGAGCTTCACGAAGGCGGCACCGGCGGTCGCCGGACAGGGCTGAGCCCGGCTCAGTACTCCTCGTCGAAGGTCGCGGTGTCCGGGAAGGTGATGTCGGTGCAGCCGTGGCGGCGGGCCTGGTCGTCGATGTAGGTCCGGAAGATCCGCTCGTACTGGCGCGAGGCCAGTCTCCCGAACCCGAAGGACATGGTCATGGTGTGGATCCGGGGCTTCCCGGCGCAGACCGAGGAGGCCCACCAGACCGGCTCCTCTACGTCTCGGCCCGCTTCGCCCGGCTCGGCCTCGGCCGAGGCGTGCGAAGCGGTCGATCTGCGCAACCGGACGTTCCGCGCGGCGTCGCCCGAGTAGGTGTGGAAGGACACGAAGTACTTGCCGGGACGGTCCGGGGAGTAGACGCTGTCCAGGCCGTCGCCCCGGACCTTCCACATGGTGTTCGCCCGCTGCGCGGAGAACACGAGGGCGCACCGCTCGTCCCAGGCCCTGGCGTCGGTGCGGCTCTCCAGGATCTGGTCGGCGGACTCGCCCCCTTCCGCGAGACCGCTGCTCCGGTACCAGGCGCAGGTGCCGTCGGCCTCGGCGGCGGGCGTCGGGCCCTCGGTGAGCGCGGGGATGTCGTCCGGGGCGTCGGGCAGCCGGTCGGCACAGCCCGCGCGCTCGGCGAGACGGTTGGCGGTGATCACGGCGGTGTCCGCGAGGACCGCCCGGTCGTGGCCGGTCAGCTGGCCCTCGTCGGCGAACGGCGAGTCGGGCTCCATGAGACCTGCCGACGCCCACAGCGACCCCACCGGCTCCCCGTTCAACCAGCCCTTGGAACACGGCAGTTGGACCGTCACCCCGGTGTCACTGACGGTGCCCGCGATGCCGCCGCCGAGCGGCTGGTCCGGGTAGACGTGAGAGGTGTAGGGGCCGCCGGCATCGAGCAGGTCGTCCCAGGGATCCTCGGGGGTGTAGGGCGACTCCCGGACCACCGACCCCATCGCCCCGGTGAAGAACCAGCGCTCGCCGCTGCTCGTGCCCGACTTCTCCCCGGCCTCGGTGCTGAATATCTCGCAGTCCTCGCCCGATATCAGGCTGTCGAGCTGCACGGTGCCCTCGTCGGCGACCCGGTGCGTGACGGTGCCGCCCGCCGGGGACAGGGCCAGCACGCGGCCGGCGGGCACCAGGCCCGCGCACGCCTCGTCGATCTGGTGCCGAGCGCTCAGGACCTGCCAGATCTCCTTGCCGCTCCAGCCGATGCCGACAACGGCGACCAGGCAGAACAGCACATTGACGAACTTCCGCGCACGCTCCGGTACCCGCACCGCTCCCCCGTCCCCCGTGGTCCCCTGCACCGCCGAAGCTATCAACTGCCACTGACAGCACAGCCGTGGCCGAAGAAAGGCGGGAAGGCCCCGCCCGGAACGAACCGGGCGGGGCCTTCGACCACGTACAAGCGGCAGAGCCGTCAGGCGAAGATGCCCGGCAGCGTCTCCTCGTGCGCCACGCGCAGCTCGGCGAGCGACAGGGCGAACTCGCCCTGCACGTCCACCGCCGCGTCGTCGCCGGCACCGTCCACGACACCGATGCGGGTGACGGGCAGCCCGCGCGCCCCGCACATGTCGTTGAACCGCAGCTCCTCGCTGCGCGGCACGGACACGACCGCGCGGCCCGCCGACTCCGAGAAGAGGAAGGTGAACGCGTCGAGCCCGTCCGGGACGACCAGGCGCGCGCCCTTCTCCCCGAGCAGCGCCGACTCGACCACGGCCTGGATCAGACCGCCGTCGGACAGGTCGTGCGCGGCATCGATCATGCCGTCGCGGGAGGCGGAGATCAGGATCTCGCCGAGCAGGCGCTCGCGCTCCAGGTCGACCTGCGGGGGCAGCCCGCCGAGGTGGTCGTGCACGACCTGCGACCAGGCCGAACCGCCGAACTCTTCCTTCGTGTCACCGAGCAGGTAGAGGAGCTGGCCCTCTTCCTGGAAGGCGACCGGGGTGCGCCGGGCGACATCGTCGATGACGCCCAGGACGGCGACGACCGGCGTCGGGTGGATCGCCGCCTCGCCCGTCTGGTTGTACAGCGAGACGTTGCCGCCGGTCACCGGGGTGCCGAGCTGGAGGCAGCCGTCGGCGAGACCACGGATGGCCTCCGCGAACTGCCACATGACGGCCGGGTCCTCGGGCGAACCGAAGTTCAGACAGTCCGAGACGGCGAGGGGCTTGGCGCCGGTGGTGGCGACGTTGCGGTACGCCTCCGCCAGCGCGAGCTGCGCGCCCGTGTACGGGTCGAGCTTCGCGAACCGGCCGTTGCCGTCCGTCGCGATGGCGACGCCGAGGCCGGACTCCTCGTCGATGCGGATCATGCCCGAGTCCTCGGGCTGCGCGAGGACGGTGTTGCCCTGCACGAAGTGGTCGTACTGCGAGGTGATCCACTTCTTGGACGCCTGGTTCGGCGACGCGACGAGCGCGAGGACCTGTCGCTTCAGCTCGTCGCTCGACGAAGGCCGGGGCAGCTTGTTCGCGTCGTCCGCCTGGAGCGCGTCCTGCCACTCGGGGCGGGCGTAGGGACGCTCGTAGACCGGGCCGTCGTGCGCGACCGTGCGCGGGTCGACGTCGACGATCTTCTCGCCGTGCCAGAAGATCTCCAGGCGGTCGCCGTCGGTCACCTCACCGATGACGGTGGCGATGACGTCCCACTTCTCGCAGATCTCCAGGAAGCGGGCGACCTTCTCCGGCTCCACGACGGCGCACATGCGCTCCTGCGACTCGCTCATGAGGATCTCCTCAGGAGAGAGCGTGGAGTCGCGCAGCGGTACGTCGTCCAGTTCGACGCGCATACCGCCCGAGCCGTTCGACGCCAGCTCGCTCGTGGCGCAGGAGATACCGGCCGCGCCGAGGTCCTGGATGCCGACGACGAGCTTCTCGGCGAACGCCTCCAGGGTGCACTCGATGAGGAGCTTCTCCTGGAACGGGTCGCCGACCTGCACGGCGGGGCGCTTCGACGGCTTGGCGTCGTCGAAGGTCTCGGAGGCCAGGATGGAGGCGCCGCCGATGCCGTCGCCGCCCGTGCGGGCGCCGTACATGATGACCTTGTTGCCCGAGCCGGACGCCTTCGCGAGGTGGATGTCCTCGTGCCGCATGACGCCGATCGCGCCGGCGTTGACCAGCGGGTTTCCCTGGTAGCAGGAGTCGAAGACGACCTCGCCGCCGATGTTCGGCAGGCCCAGGCAGTTGCCGTAGCCGCCGATGCCCGCGACGACACCCGGGAGCACGCGCTTGGTGTCGGGGTGGTCGGCCGCGCCGAAGCGCAGCGGGTCCACGACCGCGACCGGGCGGGCGCCCATCGCGATGATGTCGCGCACGATGCCGCCCACGCCCGTGGCCGCGCCCTGGTAGGGCTCGACGTAGGAGGGGTGGTTGTGCGACTCGACCTTGAAGGTGACCGCGTAGCCCTGGCCGACGTCCACGACGCCCGCGTTCTCCCCGATGCCGACGAGCATCGCGTCGGACTGCGGGGCCTTCTCGCCGAACTGGCGCAGGTGCACCTTGGACGACTTGTAGGAGCAGTGCTCGGACCACATGACCGAGTACATGGCGAGCTCGGCGCCGGTCGGGCGGCGGCCGAGGATCTCCACGACGCGCTCGTACTCGTCCTTCTTCAGGCCGAGTTCGGCCCAGGGGAGCTCGACGTCGGGGGTCTTGCTTGCGTTCTCTACGGTGTCGAGGCTCATGAGGCGGCGACCAGCTTCTTGAGGATCGAGGTGAAGAAGGGGAGGCCGTCGGTGCGGCCGGACCCGATGAGGGGCTCGACGGCGTGCTCCGGGTGCGGCATCAGACCGACGACGTTGCCCGCCTCGTTCGTGATGCCGGCGATGTCGCGGAGCGAGCCGTTCGGATTGACGTCCACGTACCGGAAGACGACGCGGCCCTCCGCCTCCAGCATGTCGAGCGTGTGCTCGTCGGCGACGTAGCGGCCGTCCATGTTCTTCAGCGGGATGTGGATCTCCTGGCCCGCCTCGTAGTCGGACGTCCAGGCCGTGCCCGCGTTCTCCACCCGCAGCTTCTGGTCGCGGCAGATGAAGTGCAGGTGGTCGTTGCCGAGCATCGCGCCCGGGAGCAGGTGGGCCTCGGTGAGGACCTGGAACCCGTTGCAGATTCCCAGCACCGGGAGGCCGGCCTTCGCCTGGTCGATCAAGGTCTCCATGACCGGCGAGAACCGCGAAATGGCGCCCGCGCGCAGGTAATCGCCGTAACTGAAACCGCCCGGCAGGACCACCGCGTCGACCTGCTTCAGGTCCTTGTCCTTGTGCCAGAGAGCGACCGGCTCAGCGCCCGCGAGGCGGATCGCACGCTGGGTGTCCCTGTCGTCGAGGGAGCCCGGAAAGGTGACGACGCCAATACGAGCGGTCACTTTTCGGCTCCCGTGACAAGCTCCTCGACCTTGACGGTGAAGTTCTCGATCACGGTGTTGGCGAGGAAGGTTTCCGCCAGCTCGTGGATACGGGCGAGCGCGGCGTCATCCACCGGCCCGTCCACTTCGAGCTCGAAACGCTTTCCCTGGCGGACGTCGGAGATGCCGTCGAAACCGAGGCGCGGCAGCGCACGCTGCACCGCCTGGCCCTGGGGGTCGAGGATCTCCGGCTTGAGCATGACGTCGACTACGACGCGTGCCACTGGCACTCCCGGTGTGTGGTGCTGAGCAGGTCCGTTCAGAGTACCCGCCCAAATCTTCTACTCGCGTAGACGGTAGGAATCTACGAGAGCCGGATCACGTTACGGCAACGACATGAGATCCGCACGGAAAATTAAGGGAAAGACACCGAAAGACCCTGGCATATCCACGAGGGCGGACACGCGGAGGTTTTTAAATGGTCTTCCCTCTACATTGCCGGACAGGGTAAAAAGGAATGGGCAGAAACCGGAAACAGACCGGAACAGTCGACATCTCCGCACGTCAAAGCGGGATGCCGGACGAAGGGACCGATATTCGTGGCGCAGCGTGTCGTAGTCACTCTCTTTGACGACATCGACGGCTCAGAAGCGGCGGAAACGGTCGCCTTCGGTCTCGACGGCAAGTCGTACGAGATCGACCTGAACCCGGCCAATGCGAAACAGCTCCGCAAGGCGCTGGCCCCGTACCTCCAGGCCGGCCGCAAGCGGAACGGCAAGGCGGGCAGGCCGGACAGGGCGGCCAAGGTGTTCAAGCACACAGCCGTGAGCCCGGACCCGGCCGCCGTGCGCGCCTGGGCCCGCTCGAACCAGCTGGACGTGCCGCCGCGCGGCCGCATCCCCAAGCGGATCTACGAGGAGTTCGCCAAGGCCAACTGAGGGCGGGGCGCGGCCCGCGGCCACCCCGTCAGATGCCCCTCGCGGCAACCGACTTGCGCTGCACCCCCGACGGTCGGCTACAGTTCGGAGCACGCCGAGGGGCAAGGCCGCAGGGCCGGACCCCACGGAGTACATGCGGGTGTAGTTCAGTAGTAGAACATCCCCCTTCCAGGGGGAAGGCGCAGTGTGCAATTCCTGTCACCCGCTCCGCATCGCGTATCGAACCCCCTTGGGGGTGCGGTAGGCTGATGCTCGCGCCGCTCAGTGAGAGCTGATCGGATGCAGTGCGAACGTAGCTCAGTTGGTAGAGCGCAACCTTGCCAAGGTTGAGGTCGCCGGTTCGAACCCGGTCGTTCGCTCCAGTTCCGAAGGCCCGGATCCCCCAGGGATCCGGGCCTTCGGCGTTCCCCGCCGCTCCTTCTGGCCCTCTGACATTTGTCATGTACGTCGATGACAGCGCGCACTGCCGCCCGGCCCCGGCCGGCGGAAGGCTTGAGTCATGACCAACAACGAGCGCGTGATCGACGTCACTGATCTGCGCCGCGTGTACGGGGACGAACGGGGTTCCTTCGAGGCGGTTCGCGGAGTGAGCTTCTCCGTGGGGCGCGGCGAACTCTTCGCACTCCTCGGCACCAACGGCGCGGGCAAGACCTCCACCGTCGAGCTCCTCGAAGGGCTCGCGGCCCCGGCCGCCGGACAGGTGCGGATCCTCGGGCACGACCCGTACACCGAGCGCGACCGGGTGCGGCCGCGGATCGGCGTGATGCTCCAGGAGGGCGGATTCCCCTCGGAGCTGAGCGTCACCGAGACCGTCCGGATGTGGGCCGGCTGCACCAGCGGGGCACGGCCCGTCGGGGAAGCACTGGAGATGGTCGGACTCGGCGGCCGTGGCACGGTCCGGGTCAAGCAGCTGTCCGGCGGCGAGAAGCGGCGCCTCGACCTGGCGCTCGCGCTGCTCGGGCGGCCCGAGGTGCTCTTCCTCGACGAACCCACCACCGGGCTCGACGCCGAAGGGCGCCGGGAGACCTGGGAGTTGGTGCGCGGGCTGCGTGCCGAGGGCACCACCGTGCTGCTGACCACGCACTACCTCGAAGAGGCCGAGGACCTCGCCGACCGGCTCGCGATCCTGCACGAGGGGCGGATCGCAGCCGAGGGGCGCGTCGCCGAGGTCGTCGCCGCGCAGCCCTCGCACATCTCCTTCGAACTGCCCGAGGGCTATCTGCCCGGCGATCTGCCGCCGCTCGCCCCGCTCGGGATCACCGGGCACGAGATGGAGGGCCGCACCGTCCGGCTGCGCACCGACGAACTGCAGCGCGCCGCGACCGGGCTGCTGCTCTGGGCCCGCGACGCGCAGGTGGAGCTGCGCCGGCTCGATGTGCGCGGGGCCTCCCTCGAAGAGGCGTTCCTGCGGATCGCGCGAGAAGCGAAGGACCCGCAGGACGGCACGGAACCGGTCCGGCAGAAGGAGCAGAAGGAGATGGCGGCATGAGCACGGTGGCGACGACGACCTCCCCGGGGCGGCTCGCCTCGCTCGCGCGGGCCGAGTTCACCCTCCTCGGGCGCAGCAAGGGCGTCCTGTTCACAGCACTGTTCGTACCGCTGGTGCTGCCCTTCAGCGTCTCCCGGACCGTCGACAAGGGCGCTCTGAAGGACGCCGGGCTGAACCTCGGCACCGTCATGATCTCCTCGGCGATCGCCTTCTCCCTGCTGTTCGCCGTGTACAGCTCGCTGGTGAGCGTCTACGCGTCACGGCGCGAGGAACTCGTCCTCAAGCGGCTGCGCACCGGGGAGCTGCGCGATCTGGAGATCCTCGCCGGAGCCGCGGTGCCGTCCGTGACGATCGGGCTCGTCCAGTGCGCCGCGGTGGCCGCCGTGTGCGCGGCGGCACTCGACGCGGGGACGCCCGCCGCGCCCCAACTGGTACTGCTCGGCGTTCTCCTGGGCATCCCGCTGTGTGTGGCGCTCGCCGCCCTCACCACGGTGTTCAGCCGCAGCGTGGAGAGCGCGCAGGTCGCCGCGATGCCGATGCTGATCGTCTCGATGATCGGCTCCGGCGGCGTCGTGCCGCTGGAGATCTTCCCGGACCGGCTGGCGGCCGTGTGCGAGTTCCTGCCGCTGACCTCGGCGCTCACGCTCGTACGGGGCGGCTGGAGCGGATCCCTGTCCGGCGGGGAGGCCCTGAAGGCGATCGTGCTGGCGGTGGCCTGGATCGGGATCGCGGTGTTTGCTGTCCAGAAGCGGTTCCGGTGGGAACCGCGGCGCTGACGGCGGGAGGATCTTCGGTGGCGCGGGTTCGGTGGCGGGACCGCAGCAAGATCGAGCGGGTGGAGTGGCAGAGCCGCTTCACCTTGGCTGCGGTGAACTGGTTGTTCCTGCTCGCGTGGTCGGGAAGTGGCCTCGCGGGCAGCCTGCGCGGTGAGTCCACCGCGTTCGCCCTCGGGATCGCGCTCGTCGTGGTGAACATCGCGCAGTGCCTGGTCGCCGGGCGGCACACCGGCCTCGCCCTCGACCAGTACCTCGGGCGCGGGCAGGTGCCCCGGGCCCTGACGGCCACCGCCGGGGCCCTCACGGTCGTCGCGTTCGCGCTGATCGCGGCCATCGTGACCACCGACAGCAACCGGGGCGGACTGATCGCGATGCCGCTGCTGTTCGCGCCGATGCCCTTCGGCGGGGCGTACTCGCTGATGGTGCCGGTCCGCCGGTTCGTCCGGGAGTCGGCTGTGGTCATCGTGGTCGTCCTCGCGGTCAGCGCGGCCCTCGGGAACGTCTCGACGGGCCTGATCGCCGAGGCCGCGGTCCTCACCCTGGGCGCCGCGTTGGCGCTCGGCTCCTACCGGTGCAGCGCCTGGAACCTCTCCGTCATGTGGGAGTCCGAACGGGCCCGCGAGACCAAGGCGCTGCTCGCCGTCGCCGAGGAGCGGCTGCGGTTCGGCCGGGATCTGCACGACGTCATGGGCCGCAATCTCTCCGTCGTCGCCCTCAAGAGCGAGCTGGCGGTCCAGCTCGCCCGGCGCGGGCGGACCGAGGCGGCCGTCGCACAGATGGTCGAGGTGCAGCGCATCGCGCGCGAGTCGCAGAAGGAGGTGCGCGATGTCGTACGGGGATATCGCGAGGCCGATCTCACGGTCGAACTGGCCGGCGCGCAAGGAGTGTTGGACGCCGCCGGGATCACCTGCACGGTGACGGGGACGGCGGCCGGGCTGCCCGACGAGGTGCAGGCGGCGCTCGGCTGGGTGGTGCGGGAGGCGACGACCAATGTGCTGCGGCACGGAGACGCGAAGACCTGCCGGGTGGAGCTGGAGACCGAGGCGGAGGAAGTGGTGCTGACCGTGGAGAACGACGGGGCCGGGGACGGCACGGAGAGCGGTTCGGGCTCCGGGCTCGCCGGGCTGCGGGAGCGGCTCGCCGTCCTGGACGGGGAGTTGACCGCGGGAGCGGTCCGCAAGGGGGTGTTCCGGGTGCGGGCACGCGTCCCCCTGCCCGGGGCCGCACCCGACCTCGTACACCGGCAGGAGAGGGAGAGCGCCCGATGACCGTACGCGTACTGCTCGCCGACGACGAGCACCTGATCCGCGGTGCTCTCGCCGCCCTCCTCGCCCTTGAGGAGGACCTGGTGGTGGTCGCCGAGGCCGCCACCGGGCCCGAGGCGCTCGCCATGGCGCGGGCGCACCGGCCGGACGTCGCCGTGCTCGATCTGCAGATGCCGGGCGCCGACGGTGTGAGGGTGGCCACATCGATCAGGACGGAGCTGCCCGACTGCCGGACCATGATCGTCACCAGCCACGGGCGGCCCGGGCACCTCAAGCGGGCGCTCGCCGCCGGGGTGCGCGGCTTCGTGCCGAAGACCGTGAGCGCCCAGCGGCTCGCCGAGATCATCCGGACCGTGCACGCGGGAAACCGCTATGTGGACCCGGAGTTGGCCGCCGACGCGATCTCCTCGGGCGACTCCCCGCTGACCGCGCGCGAGGCCGAGGTGCTGGAGCTGGCGGCGGACGGGGCGCCGGTCGCGGAGATCGCCGAGCGCGCCGCCCTGTCCCAGGGGACGGTCCGCAACTATCTGTCGTCGGCCGTCTCGAAGCTCGGGGTCGAGAACCGGCACGCGGCCGTGCGTCTCGCACGCGAGCGGGGTTGGGTATAGTTGGCGTCGCGCTTCGGCGCACGGAGCACCGCGAAAGCGGCGCTTTGCGAACGTAGCTCAGTTGGTAGAGCGCAACCTTGCCAAGGTTGAGGTCGCCGGTTCGAACCCGGTCGTTCGCTCCGCACTAAGAAGGCCCCCGGTCCACGGACCGGGGGCCTTCTCGCTGTTCGCCGCAGATTGTCCGCTACAGGGTCCAGGGCGTCCCGGTCAGCAGCTCGAACGCCTCGATGTACTTGGCGCGGGTCGCCGCGACGACCTCGTCCGGGAGGGCCGGCGGCGGGGTCTCGCTCTTGCGGTCCCAGCCGGACGCGGGCGACGTCAGCCAGTCCCGTACGAACTGCTTGTCGTAGCTGGGCTGCGCACGGCCCGGCTGCCACTGGTCGGCCGGCCAGAACCGGGACGAGTCCGGGGTCAGCACCTCGTCGGCGAGGATCAGCGTGCCGTCCTTGTCGAAGCCGAACTCGAACTTGGTGTCCGCCAGGATGATCCCGCGCTCGCGCGCGATGTCCCGGGCCCGGCTGTACACGGCGAGGGTGGCCTGGCGCAGCTGGGTGGCGGTCTCCGCGCCGACCTGGCGGGCCACTTCCTCGTAGCTCACGTTCTCGTCGTGCTCGCCGACCTCGGCCTTGGTGGCGGGCGTGAAGATCGGGGCGGGCAGCTCCGAGCCGTCCTCCAGGCCCTCGGGGAGGGCGAGGCCGCAGACCGTGCGCGACGCGTTGTACTCCAGCAGGCCCGAGCCGGTGAGATAGCCGCGGGCGACCGCCTCGACCGGGACCATGTCCAGGCTCTTGCAGACGAGGGTGCGGCCCGCCCAGTCGGCGGGGGCGCCCTCGGGCAGCTCGGTGGAGAGCACGTGGTTCGGGATCAGGTCCTTGAGCTGGTCGAACCACCACAGCGAGAGCTGGGTGAGCACCTTGCCCTTGTCCGGGATGGGGCTGGGCAGCACCCAGTCGTAGGCGGAGATGCGGTCGGTGGCGACCATCACGAGGTCGCCCGCCTCGTTTCGGTACAGGTCCCGCACCTTGCCGGTGTGGAGATGCACCAGGCCCGGCACCTGAAGCGGCTCGGGCTTTTCGACGAATCCGGACACGGTTCCTCCCCGTGGTTCTGTACGAGTGCTGTTGATTGTCCCGTACGAGGGGGTGGGCTCTGGCCAGGGGTCCGCTCTCAGTCCCGTTTGCAGATGCGGTCCAGGAGGTTGGCCGTCGCTCGTTGGATACGGGGGTCCACGTGCCCGGGCCGGTCCAGGGCCGGGGACCAGGCGAACGTCCCGGACGCGAAGACCAGCGCCCCGGACGGTGCCCGGTACAGGGAGGTCTCCTGGTGCCGGCGGACCTTGTCGCCGTCCCGGTAGGGGGAGTGGGCCAGGAGTATGCGGTCCTCGTGGTCGGGCAGGGCGGTGCGCGGGAAGTAGCGGTCGGCCTCGCCGGCCACCAGGCCCTCGATCTCGTCGCCCTCGTGCGCGCCCGTCGCCTCCCACAGCCAGTGGTCCGCGTTGCGCACGACCAGCGGGTGCGGCTCGGGGACCCGGCCCGCGTACTGGATGCCCATGAGCTGCTGCTCGGGCCGGTCGATCTCCCGCCACAGCGTCGGCTTCCCCGGGCCGCGGCGCTTGCGGCAGGTCAGCAGCCGGTCCGGGACGCCGGACGCGGACGGGGCCAACTCGACCTGCCAGTACATGGTGTTGGCCGACAGGAAGACGAGGGACGTGCCGTGCTCGCGGGCCAGCTCGGTCGTACGCCGCATGTTCGCCGACCAGTACTCGTCGTGGCCGGGGAAGACCAGGCCCCGGTAGCGCGTCGGGTCGACCCGGCCCGCGTGCAGGTCGCGGGCGTCGGCGTACGCAAGGTCGTAGCCGTAGCGCTCCGCCCAGCGGATGAAGTCGTAGGCGTGGCCGACGTGCAGCGGCAGGCCCGCGCCCGCGTACGGGCGGTCGAAGGAGACCGTGATCGCGGCCTCGCTCTCGCCGAGCAGCCGGCCCTCGTCGTCCCACGCGTGGTAGAGGCTGGCGCCGGTGTGGCCGTCCTCCGGGTACAGGTTGTACGCCTGCCAGGTGATGTCCGGCAGCAGCAGGAGCAGATCCGCGGGGCGGTTGTCCCGCACCGTGAAGGGGACGTGCGAGCGGTGGCCCCCGACGGTGGTCAGGACGGCCACGTACGCCCCCACGTTCCAGAACGACGGGATCTGCAGCCGCCAGGACTGCCACCAGTTGTGACAGGAGACCGTGCGGTCCACCGACAGGGGCGCGGGCTGGACGATGCCGGAGAGCCGGGGGCTCGTGGTGATCTTCGAGGCGCCGTCCCCGCCGTAGTGCCCGATCCGGTAGATGTCCACGCTGAACTGCTGGGGCGGGTCGACCGTGATGTGGAAGTCGATCGCCTCGCCGGGCGCGGCCGCGCCGGTGGACGTGAAGCCCTTGATCTGGCGGTGCACGTCGTCGGCGGTGCGGGGGCCGCCGGTGCGCGGGCTGGGGATGGCCGCGGTGTTCGTGGAGCCGGGCTGCGCGGTGTGGTCCGGATCGACGTACCAGGCGACGACCTGGCCCGTGTCGTCGAAGTAGTGCTCACTGCCGCGCAGCCAGGGCAGCGGGCCCTGGCCGAAGGGGTCGCTGACGGCGTGCGCCATCGCGCCGGACTCCCAGCGGCGGGTGCGGGGGCGCGGCGCGGGGCCCCGTCCGGTCGGCTCCTCGGGGTGCTCTGCCCTGTCCGGACCCAGCGCCATGTGTGTTCCCCTCCCTCGCTCCCCCGAGCCGAGCGCGGATGTCGGGTCCGCTCGGCGCGCCGGTCTGGCACGCCCGCTCGTCGCGCACTTCTCCACGTCCGTGTCTGTCACGTCCGTGTCTGTCACGTCCGCCTGTACGGCCGTCCGTCACGTACGTCTGTCACGGCCGTCCGTCAGGTCCGTCCGTCACGTCCGTCTGTTGTGTCCGCGACCGGTCCCAGCACATCACATTACGCACGCGGTCCGTCACCGTTCGTCGTGAATTGACGGGACAGGAACGATTCCCTCCGGGGCGCGCTTCGGCACGCATGGGGTCATACCAGGCGTACGGGCTTCTCCGGCCGGATCCCGAGGCGGGTGAGCCAGCCCTTCAGCGGCTCGGGGTCGCCGTCCTCCACCAGGCTCAGGACGCGCGGCGCGAGGTCGGCCGCCCGCTCGCCGCCGACCAGCAGCGACGGGCCGTCCAGCCAGTCCAGGCCGGGGGCCGCGCCGGCCGTGTCCACGGCGGCGCAGCACACCATCGCGGTGACGTGGTCGGCCAGCAGCTCGCGCCCGCTGCGCGGGGGCTGGAGCGGGAAGAGCGGGAGAGCGCCCTCGTCCCACAGCGCGCCGTCCGGGCCCTGCCCCGCCGCGGTGACCGGCGGCGCCGGACGCTCCTGCTCCTCGCGGGCCAGCTCGGCGGTGAGCCCTGCCGAGAGGCTGTCCGCCTCGGGGCGGGGGATGGCGTCGGGGTCCAGGTCGAGGTCCAGGCCGGTGCCGTCCGGGGCGACGGCGTCCGGGGCGACGGCGTCCGGGTCGGTGTCGATCGGGTTCTGGGGGAGGCGGCCCTCGGAGCCGTCCGTGGACGACTGGTTCGCGGGGTGGGTGTCCGTGGTGCCGACCAGGGTCTCGGGGGCGTCCGCGGCAGGGTCGGCGGGCGTCGCCAGGTGGTCGAGGATCCGGGCCAGGGTCGGGGCCTCGGGGGTCGCCGCGGGGGCGGTCCCGGAGTCCACGCCGAGGGTGTCGAGCACCCGGTGCAGGCGGGCGGCGTCGGTGCGCCACTTGCGGTCCACGACCTCGTCCGGGTACTCCTGCCAGTCCACCGGGGCCCAGTCGGGCCCGGACTCGGCGGGGCCGCCGTGGAAGAGGCGGGCGGCGAGCAGGCTGGCCGCCTCGTCGATGGTGCCGGGCTCCTCCAGCAGATCGCAGGCGGGGCGCTCGCCGAGCCGGGACGCGAAGGTCCCGTTCTGCGCGGCCAGGCGGTCGCGGCGGGACAGCTCGGTCAGGGCGGCGACGACGCCGGCGTCGAGGCGGGACGGCCAGCGGCCCATCCGCCAGGCGGGCAGTGCGACCCGGGTCAGGAGGCGGTCCCAGCCCGCGTAGGCGAGTCCGACCTGCTCCTGGGCGACGATCCGCAGGCCGTAGTCCACAGCCTGTGCGCGCTCGGCGGCGGCCGCGGCGACCCCGCGCTCCATCTCGGCGGCGTGGATCCGGCAGCCGCTCAGCATCTGCCGGGCGACCCAGCCGACGGCGCCCAGGACGCTCCGGGTGAGGGGCCCGCGCTCGGGTGCCGAGCCGACCGCCACGGCGGCGTCCAGGCCGCGCACGAAGCGCCGGGCGGCGGCTATGTCGGGGTGGGCGCTCGGTCCCGTACCGGCGACGACCGGGGCGAGGACCGCGCGCAGCTCGCCCACCCGCATCCACCACAGGAACGGGGAGCCGATGACGAGAACGGGAGCGACGGGGCCGACGGGGGCGGTGGCCCCCGGTGTCGTGTCCGCCGGTGTCCCGCGGCGGCCGCGGGGCGGGCCGTGGGCCGGGTGCGTCCGGTCCTCCAGCCAGCTGTCGCAGTCCGGGGTGAGCGCTATCGCCGACGGCGCCGGGACGTCGAGCCGGTCGGCCAGGTCGCGCACCAGCCGGTACAGATCGGGGGCGGTGCTCTCGGCGATCGCGACGGTCGGGCTGAGGGCGGGACGGGCCCGCGCGACGACGAGCGCGACGCCCGCCGCGGCGAGCAGCACGACCACCGCGACCGCGGAGACCACGATCCGCGCGACGTCCCAACTCCCGCCCGTCAGATGGCCGGTGGCGCCGCCCGCGAGCAGCACCACGGAGGCGGCCGCGGGCAGCAGGGCCAGCGCCGTCGCCCTGCCGCGGATGCGCAGCACGGCGAGGGCTCGGGAGCGCGCCATGCGCGCACCCACCTCCGCACCCATACCGGACACGACCGATGTCACCCCCTGCTGCCTCTGCCTTTTGTCCGGCCGGGGGCCGAGGCCCACGGCAGAACACTGGTGGCGTTGCTCACTCCCCCACTGTGGCACCCGTCACTGACATCGCAATGCCGGTGGTCCGTCTGGTTCTGTCTCCGGCTCCGCCTCGGGTTTCGCCTTGGCGGGGTCCGGCTTCACGGGTGCCCGAACTCCGTGCGCCGCACCCTAGTTGGGCTCCGGTGCGTCGTCAGCCGGATGGGCGAGCGGTCACCCGATGGAATGGCTTTGGGCAAAGGTGGCTGACATGACGGCGCCGGGCGGGAGAGGGTGACTCCCGCCCGGCGGCACGTTCTCAGCGCGGTCTGAGTGGTCCGGGTAGCCCGGTCAGCTTTCCGTCGCCGCCTTCGCGGCGATGTCGGTGCGGTGCTGCGAGCCGTCGAGGCCGATGCGGGTCACGGCGGCGTACGCGCGCTCGCGGGCCTGCGTGAGATCGCCGCCCGTCGCTGTGACGGACAGCACACGGCCGCCCGCGCTCAGGACCGGCCCGTTCTCGCCGTCCCGCTTGGTCCCGGCGTGCAGGACGTACGCGTACGGGGCATCCTGCGCGGCCACCTCGTCGAGCCCGGTGATGGGGTCGCCGGTGCGCGGGGTGCCCGGATAGTTGTGCGAGGCGATGACGACGGTGACGGCCGCGTCGTCGCTCCAGCGCAGCGGCTCCAGGTCGGCGAGCGTGCCGTTCGCCGCGGCGAGCAGGATGCCGGCCAGCGGGGTCGTCAGGCGGGCCAGGACGACCTGGGTCTCCGGGTCGCCGAAGCGGGCGTTGAACTCGATGACGCGGATGCCGCGGCCGGTGATGGCGAGACCGGCGTAGAGCAGGCCGGAGAAGGGCGTGCCGCGCCGCTTCATCTCGTCCACGGTCGGCTGGAGGACGGTGTCGAGCACCTCCTGCACCAGCTTCGGGTCGGCCCACGGGAGCGGCGAGTACGCGCCCATGCCGCCGGTGTTCGGACCCTCGTCGCCGTCCAGCGCGCGCTTGAAGTCCTGGGCGGGCTGGAGCGGGACGACCGTCGTGCCGTCGGTGATCGCGAAGAGCGAGACCTCGGGGCCGTCGAGAAACTCCTCGATGACGACGCGCTCGCAGGCGTTCGCGTGGGCGCGCGCCTCGTCGACGTCGTCGGTCACGACGACGCCCTTGCCCGCGGCGAGCCCGTCGTCCTTCACGACGTACGGGGCGCCGAACGCGTCCAGCGCCACGTCGATCTCGGCCGGGGTCGTGCAGACGTACGAGCGGGCGGTGGGTACGCCCGCGCCGGCCATGACGTCCTTGGCGAACGCCTTGGAGCCCTCCAGCTGGGCGGCCTCACCGGACGGGCCGAAGACCGGGATCCCGGCGCTCCGGACGGCGTCCGCGACGCCTGCCACCAGGGGGGCTTCGGGGCCTACGACGACGAGGTCGGCCTCCAGTTTCTGGGCGAGGGCGGCGACCGCCGCACCGTCGAGGGCGTCGACCGCGTGCAGCTCGGCGACCTCGGCGATGCCTGCGTTGCCTGGGGCGCAGTGCAGGGCGGAGACGTCGGGGTCGAGGGACATTGAGCGGCACAGGGCGTGTTCGCGGGCGCCGCTGCCGATGACGAGGACCTTCACGCCGTCAGCCTATCCGGCGGGGGCGGGGGGTTTTGTAGGGGCGTCCCACGGTGGGGGTGGGCGGGGATTGTGGGTTTCTCCAGGGGTATGCCGGGGAGGGCGGGCCCGGGGTGCCTCGCGGCGCCGTCTCGCCGTGGTGGGGGTGGGTGGGGTGGTTGTGGCGGGTGCGGGCCGGTGGCCGCTTCTCGCGCAGTTCCCCGCGCCCCTGGGTTGTCGGTCGGGTGCGGGCCGGTGGCCGCTTCTCGCGCAGTTCCCCGCGCCCCTAGCGGGGCACTGGCGCGGCCCCGGGGGCTATTCGTTGGTGAATTCCTCCACCACCGTCGCGCCCAGTTCGCGGACGATCAGGTCGTGGCCCGAGAGGGCGTTCTCGTCCAGGTCCGGGTCGTCGTCCTCCGGGGTGTCGTCCTCCACCGAGACCGGTCGGCGGGCCGGTGCGGGGGGCGGTGTCGGAGCGGGGGCCGACGGAGCCGGGGACGGGGTGGGGGACGGTGCGGCCGGCTGGGGGGCTGCGGGCTGCGGGGTCGGCGGGGCGGGGGTGTAACCGCCGCCACCGCCTCCGTAACCGCCACCGCCGCCGTAGCCACCGACGGGCGCCGGGGCGCCGCCGCCCGAGGCGTCGACGACCGCGTCGATCTTCCACTGGACCTTGAACTGCTCGGCGAGGGCCGCCCTCAGGACCTCTTCACCACCGCTGCTCGCGAAACGGTCACGCGCGCCCACGTTCACGAACCCGAGCTGCAAGGTGGTGCCGTCGAAGCCCGTCACCTGGGCGTTCTGACTGATCAGCATCCACGTGAAGCGGCGCTTGTTCTTGACCGCCTCCAGGATGTTCGGCCAGAGGGTGCGCGGGTCGGGGCCGCCGGCCGGAGCCGCCGCCATCGGTGCGGGGGCCTGGGCCGCGGGTGCCTGGGCCGCGGGCTCCGGTGCGGATGCGGATGCGGGCTGCTGCGGCGCGGGGGGCTGTCCGGTGCCGGCCGCCGCCGCGGTGGGCCAGCCACCGGGCCTGCGGCCTCCTCCGGCGGGCGCCGCGGTGGGCCAGGCGCCCGAGGCCTGCGGGGCCGCCTGAGGCTGGGGTTCCGGAACGGGGGCGGGAGCCGGTGCGGGGGCCGGGGCCGGGGCTTGAGCAGGGGGCGCCGCGGGTGCCGGAGCCTGGGCCTGGGCCTGCACCGGCTGCGGAGGCTGAGGCTGGATCTGCGGCTCGGCCGGACCGCCGCCGCGGACGGCCGCCCGGGCCGCCGCCGGGCCGCCGCCCGGCGGGACCGGCGCCGCGGGAGCCACGGCATGAGCATCGGGACCGGGAACGTAGGCCATCGCCGGACCCGGCCCCTGCCCGCCCGGAGTGAAGACGCCGCCGCGCTCGATGCGGTCGAGCCGTGCCATGACGGAGCGCTCGTCGTCGTACGCGGCGGGGAGCAGCACGCGCGCGCAGATCAGCTCGAGCTGGAGCCGCGGCGCGTTGGCCCCGCGCATCTCGGTCAGGCCCTCGTTGAGCAGGTCGGCGGCGCGGCTCAGCTCGGCGGCGCCGAACGTGCTCGCCTGCGCCTGCATCCGCTCCACGACGTCGGCCGGGGCGTCGATCAGCCCCTTCTCGGCGGCGTCCGGCACCGCGGAGAGGATCACCAGGTCGCGCAGCCGCTCAAGCAGGTCGGAGACGAACCGGCGCGGGTCGTTGCCCCCCTCGATGATCCGGTCCACGACCTCGAACGCGGCCGCCCCGTCACCGGTGGCGAACGCCTCGACGACGGAGTCGAGCAGCGATGCCTCGGTGTATCCGAGCAAACCGGTCGCCATGGCATACGTCACACCCTCCTCGCCGGCACCGGCGAGAAGCTGGTCCATGACGGACATGGAGTCACGCACGGAGCCCGCACCGGCCCGCACGACGAGCGGAAGGACGCCGTCCGCGACGGGGATGTCCTCCTTGCCGCACACCTCACCGAGGTACTCCCGCAGGGTCCCCGGCGGCACCAGCCGGAACGGATAGTGGTGCGTACGCGACCGGATCGTCCCGATGACCTTCTCGGGTTCCGTCGTCGCGAAGATGAACTTGAGGTGCTCCGGCGGCTCCTCGACGACCTTCAGCAAGGCGTTGAACCCCGCCGAGGTGACCATGTGGGCCTCGTCGATGATGTAGATCTTGTAGCGGCTGCCTGCCGGGCCGAAGAACGCCTTCTCGCGCAGGTCACGGGCGTCGTCGACACCACCGTGCGAGGCCGCGTCGATCTCGATGACGTCGATCGAACCCGGCCCGTTCCTCGCCAGGTCCTGGCAGGACTGGCACTCCCCGCACGGCGTCGGGGTGGGGCCCTGCTCACAGTTCAGACAACGGGCAAGGATGCGCGCGCTGGTCGTCTTGCCACAGCCACGCGGACCTGAGAACAGGTACGCGTGATTGACCCGGTTGTTCCGCAGCGCCTGCTGCAACGGGTCGGTGACATGCTCCTGCCCGATGACCTCGGCGAACGACTCCGGGCGATAACGGCGGTACAGCGCGAGAGACGACACGCATACGAGGTTATAGGCGCCCACTGACAACCGGCCCCGCCCCACGGCTCCGGGAACGCAAGCGCCCCCCACGCACCCGCCAGAGCCAACCTACCCTTGCTGCCTTCCGGCCCTGGGGGAGTTCAGTCAGATAGCGCCACGTGAGGGGCTGCGCCCAGAGTACATGCTCCGGGCCCGTGGAACGAGCTCCCTCCGGACCAGGGGCAGGCGTTCGCGAGCACCCTCAAACGTCTTGTATTGTTTGCCGCGGAGGATTCGCCTAGTGGCCTAGGGCGCACGCTTGGAAAGCGTGTTGGGGGCAACCCCTCACGAGTTCGAATCTCGTATCCTCCGCCGGCTGAAGGCCCGGACCGTGTGAACGGTCCGGGCCTTCGTCGTTGTCCGGGCAGGGCCGCCGCTACGGCACCTGCTCGCCATGACTGCGCAGAAGGTCGGCGGCGGCCGCCCGCATGTCCCGTTCGATGGCGGGTCGTCGGTCCGGCCGGTCCTCCCAGCTGCTCCACAGCCCCAGGAAGCCGACCACCAGCTCCGAAGCGGAACCCGGCCGTTCCAGGTGGCAGGCGCACCAATAGATCTCGTCGCAGGCCTCGTAGGGCGGGAGGGAGCCGCTGAGCAGGGCGCGCGCCGTATCGAGCATCCGTTCGCGCCACGCCTCCTCGGCTCCGGGCAGGGGGCGGCCCAGCTCGGCCAGGGCCTGTGCGAAGAGATCGCGGATGTCGGCCGCCGGGTCACGCCGGGAGAGGCCCGCCAGGTCGATCAGCGCCGGACTCTCCAGGCCGTCGGCCAGCGCCAGGGCGGCGATCATCGGCAGGTCCTCGCTGGGCTGCTCGCCGAGGGCCAGTTTCATCGCTGCGCGGCTCAGGCGGTCCATGGGCGGCACGCTAACCCGCGGTGCCGCCGCCTGGTGCGCCCGATGGCGGGGCCGGAGGCCTTGCGTGACGCTTGCTGTCCAGAGTGGTCGCGAAAGGGCGGTGCGGGATGTCGGATCTCGAGGAGTTGGCGGCGGAGGCCTTCGTCTACGGCTTTCCGATGGTGTTCAACCTGGACGAGGTGAGCCGTTTCACCCGCGAAGGCATGGGCTCGCTGCCCGCGGCCCCCTTCAACCGGTTCAGCCACGCCACGGACCTGGCCGGGCCGAAGGACACCTTCGTCAGCGTCAACAACGACACCGTCTACTCCATCGCCCAGATCGACCTGAGCGGCGGCCCGCTCGTGCTGAGCGTGCCCGACACCGCCGGGCGGTACTACGTGTTCCAGTTCGTCGACGCGTGGACGAACAACTTCGCGTACGTCGGACGGCGCGCCACCGGCACCGCCGCCGGGTCCTATCTCCTGACCGGCCCGGGCTGGAGCGGTGACGTACCCGCCGGCGCCACGCGGATTCCGGTACCGACCACCGTGGCCTCTCTCGTGGGCCGCTGGGCCTGCGAGGGCCGGGACGATCTCGCCGCCGTCCGCGATCTCCAGCGGGCCACCGGCCTGGAGCCCCTGGACCCCGGTACGCCGCCCCCGGCAGGGCTGCCCGAACCCCACCACGAGGTCAGCGGCACCGAGCTGCGGTTCTTCGAGAAGATGCGCACCTGGATGCGGGCCTTCCCGCCGTCCGCCACCGATCAGGACTACCAGCAGCGGTTCGCCCAGCTCGGGCTCCTCGACGACGGCGATCCCTACGCCGCTCCCTCACCCGACCTGGAGCGAGCCCTGACGGCCGGGTACCGCGAGGGCAAGGAGCGGGTGGAGCACGCCACCACGCACGGCAGCAGCCCGGAGCAGAACGGGTGGAGGCTCACCTACGACGCCTTCAACTACAACCTCGACTTCTTCGAGACCGGCACCCTCGACTCCGCCCAGTGGGTCATCCAGGACCGGGCCACCGCCCGGACCGTCCGCGCCGCGTCCGCTCGCGCCGGACTCTGGGGCAACCACGCCTACGAGGCCGCCTACGCCATGACCTGGAACGACGGCGACGGCGATCCTCTGGACGGGGCCCGGTCCTACACCCTGAGATTCGGAACGACCCCGCCCGTGGACGCCTTCTGGTCGATCACCATGTACGACCTGCCCGACTACTACCTGGTCGACAACGCCATCGACCGCTACTCGATCGGCGACCGCACCCCGGGACTGCACTACGACCACGACGGTTCGCTGACCCTCCACCTCCAGCCGGAACGCCCCGCCGACCCGGCCGCCGCCGCCAACTGGCTCCCCACCCCGCCCGGCCGCTTCCGCCCCGTCCTGCGCATGTACCAGCCACGCCCGGCCGTCTTCGACGGCACGTACACCCTGTCTCCCATCACCAGGAAGTAGCACCCCGGAGGGGGTGGGAGAAGACCGGGAGATCGCCCGGGCCCTGTTCGTCAGCGAGCGGCGGCCGGTGCGCCGAGTGCGCCGGGTTCCGTTCGGCCGCGCCTTCCGGCCTCCCCCTATCCTCGCTCTGATGACCATGACCCGTCGCCCCCACCACCTCTGGAACACGCTGCGCGGTTGGGCCCTGCTGCCCTCCGGCGACGGGGGCACGGCGGACAGACCAGTGGCGACGGCGCCCGTGCCGCGCAAGCCGGTGCTGCCCGCGCGGGTCACGGATCTGCTGCTGGCGGGCGCGGCGCTGCTGCTCGCGGTGGTGACCAGTGTTCAGAACCCGCACCTGGGGCCGGGCGCTCCCTGGGTGAACCTGCTGCTGGCCGTCGCGAGCGCGCTGCCGCTGCTGGCGCGGCGCCGGGCGCCGGAGGCGGCGCTCGCCGTCGCGCTGCTCGCGAAGGTGCTCCAGGTCTCGGCGTTCGCGACGCCGATCGCGTACTACGCGGAAGGCGCCTACCGGGGCCCGCACAGCCGTCGGGCCGTCTGGGCGTCGGCCGGGATCGGGTTCGTGGTGGTGGCGCCGTGGGACGCGGGGGCGTGGTCGAGTCCGCGGACCGTGGCGCTCTGGTTCTCGGTGAACTACGTCTTCTCCTGCCTGGTGCCGATGCTGCTGGGGCTCTACGTGGGCCAGCGGCGCGCGGTCGTGGCCGGGCTCGTGGAACGGGCCGAGCGCGCCGAGCGGGAGCAGCGGCTCGTCGCCGAGGCCGCGCGGGAGCAGGAGCGGCGGCGGATCGCGGGCGAGATGCACGACGTGGTCTCGCACCAGGTGAGCCTGATCGTCGTGCATGCCAACGCGCTCAGTGCCGTAGCCCATGACCCGGCGGTGACGAGCGCGGCCGCGGAGATCATCCAGAACGCCGGGCGGCGGGCGCTCACCGAACTCCGCGAGATGCTGGGGCTGCTCAGGAACGGGCCCGCGGGGGACGCGGGGGACGACGACCAGCGGCCCGTTCCCGGCGCGGCCGTCGACCGGATCAACGAGCTGGCCGACGGCTCCCGGGCCGCCGGGCTGCCCGTCACCGTGCTCGTCGAGGGCGCGCCGCAGCCGCTGGCCGAGCCGGTCGAGCGGGCCGCGCACCGGGTCGTGCAGGAGGCGCTGACCAACGTGCACAAGCACGCCCCGGGCGCCACGACCCGGATCCGGCTCGCCTATGAGCGGGACGGCGTGCGCGTCGGGGTCGTCAACGGGCCGGCCGAGGGACCCGGCGCCGATCCCGCCGACGGTGAACCGCTGCTGCCCAGCGGCGGGCACGGGCTGATCGGGCTGGCGGAGCGGGTGCGGCTGGCCGGGGGCACCATCGAGTCCGGGCCGACCGGGGACGGCGGGTTCCGGATCGATGCCGCGCTGCCCACGGCGGCCGTCTGAAGCACGGCGCAGAGGTCCGGGGCAGCTCACGAAACCGGCGCGGAAGCGGCAGGCGCTCCACAAAATGAAACACCAACCTCCACAACTTCTCCTCAAGTAACGCCCTTTGGCACTACGGTGCGTCATATGCGCCGCGTCAATGACGTCGGTGGGGGTCGAGGGGGATACATGCACAACATGTCCAAAGGAGCCAACATCGGCTTGGCGTCCTTGGCGGAGGACACCGACTCCGTGACGGTGAGTCTGAGCTGGAGCAGCACGGCGGGCGACGGGGACGCCGACGTGTCCGTGCTGCTGCTCGGCCCGGACGACAAGGTGCGCGGCGACGACGACTTCTACTTCTACAACCACCCGTCGGCCGCCGACGGGACGGTTCATCTACTGGGCAAGTCCCCCACGGACGACGGCAGCGAGGACCGGATCGGCCTGGATCTGGCCGCCATGCCCGCCGACGTCTCCCGGGTCGTCGTCGCGGCCAGCCAGTACGGGACCGCGACCTTCGGCGACCTCGACGACCTCCGGGTGACGTTGTCGGACAGGGCGGGTGAGGCGCTGCTGGACTTCTCCATCAAGGACGCGAGCGTCGAAACGGCCTTCGTCTTCGGCGAGTTGTACCGGCGCGGCGACGAGTGGAAGTTCCGGGCTGTCGGACAGGGCTACGAATCCGGTCTCGCGGGGCTCGCCACGGACTTCGGGATCACCATCGTCGACGACGCCGAAGCGGAGAGTTCCGAGAACCCCGAGGCCGTCGAGGCCGCCGAGACCGCGGTCCCGCCTTCCGCTCCGGCCTCCCCGGTCGCCGCGGGCACGGTCCCGGCGCTCCCCGCCCAGCCCGGCCCGCCCGACGCGCGCCCCGCACAGACCGGGCCCGCCCGTCCGCACACCGCCCGCACCGCCCGCACCGCGAAGAAGAAGGTCACGCTCCCGAAGGCCGCCAAGAAGTCGCTGGCGGAGAACGAGACGTGGAGGCCCGCGCGGCTCTTTCCCGTGCCGTCCTTCCGCAGCGACAAGGAACGGGAGACGCGGGCGACGTCGGTGCTGCTCGCGGTCATGACCGAGGTCCCGGAGTTCGGGCGCCGGCTCACCGCCGGTTTCGGAGCCCCGTCCGGCCGGATGCAGACCTTCACCGAGGTGTCGCTGCCCAGCGGCGACTCCCCCAAGCGCCCGGACGGCGTCATCCGCGTGGAGCGGGCCGGAAAGCTTTGGACGGCGCTCCTGGAGACGAAGACCAACGGCAACCCGCTCAAGGCCGAGCAGGTGCAGAACTACGTCGACATCGCGGCCCGCCGGGGTTACGAGGCGGTCATCACGCTCTCCAACGACGTTGCTCTGGACGGCAGTCCGCTGGTCGACGTGAAGATCGACGGGCGCCGCAAGCACAAGGTGTCCCTGTGGCACCTGTCCTGGGCGGAGGTCGCTCATCAGGCCCAGATGCTGATCCGGCACGAGGGCGTGGGCAACGCCGCGCACGCCTGGCTGCTCCAGGAGCTGCTGCACTACCTCCAGCACGAGAACTCCGGCTGTCACGGCTTCCAGAACATGGGGCCCGCGTGGGTACCGGTGCGCAACGCGATCGACTCCGAGACCCTGTGCCAGGGCGACCCGCGCGCGGCCCAGGTCGTGGAGAGCTGGGAGCGGCTGATCCGTCAGGTCTGCCTGCGGCTCGGCGGAGAGCTCGGACAGAAGGCGCTCCCGGTGCAGCGCAGCAGGAAGGGCGCCGACGCCGGTGCGCGGCGGGCCGCACTCGCGGACCGGCTCTGCGACGAAGGACGGCTCACGGCGGAGCTGCGCGTGGACGGGTCACCCGGCATCCTGGCGATCACGGCCGACCTGCGAACGGGCAAGCTGCGGACGTCGATCGACGTGGCCGCGCCCGAGGGAAGCTACCCCCTGTCCTCCGCGAAGCGCCTGCTCAAGGCCTTGGCGCAGGCCCCGGCCGATCTGCACGTGGAGACCCTGGTCGAGGCCGGAGGCGGTCCGCGCAGCACCCTTGAACGGCTGCGCCCGGAGCCGGCGGACCTGCTGCCGAAGGACGGGGCCGCCATCACGGGGTTCCGGCTGTCCCTGTTCAAGGGGATGGGAGGCGCGCGCGGCAACGCCGAGTCGGGGTTCATCCGCAGCGTCGACGAGGCGGTGGACCGCTTCTACGGGACCGTGGTCACCCACCTCGCCGGCCTCGACCGCCGCCCGGCGACACGTTCCCGGGCCGCCGCGGCCACGGTGCCCGCCTGATTCGCCGACGCCCCTTCAGACCCGTCGGTCCAGCCCCGCGTCATGGGTGATGAGGGCGACCTGGGTGCGGTTGGCGGCGTCGAGCTTGGTCATGATCCGGGTGAGGTGGGCCTTGACCGTCGACGGGGTGATGCGCAGGCCGTCCGCGATCTCGGAGTTGCTGTGGCCCCGGGCGACCGCCACGGCGACCTCGCGTTCGCGGGCGGTCAGTTCCGCCATCCGCTTGCGTGCGCGAGGGACGGCGTCGCCCGCCGCGAACGCCGTCAGCAGCCTGGTGGTGATCTGCGGCGAGAGCATCGCCTTCCCGCGCGCGAGAACCCGTACAGCGTCGGTCGGTTCACGCGGTGAGGTGTCCTTGAGGAGGAACCCGGCCGCGCCGTGCCGGAGTGCGGCGTAGACGTATTCGTCGACGTCGAACGTGGTGAGGACCGCGACGGCGACGCCGACCCGAAGTGCGCCACCGGCCCCGGCATCTACACCGACCTGACCGCCCACCGCGGGTGGATCGAGCGGACCGTCGGTCGGTGAGCGACGCCGGTGAACCCGTCCGTCAGGTTCTGGGAAACCCGTGCTCGCGGGAGGTGACGATCACCGCAAGGACCGGTGCCAGGAGCAGCGGCACCGCCCACGGGAGCGCGGCCGAACCCCACAGCCGAAGCAGGACGCCGCCCGCCACGCCGCCGCCCGCCATCGCGACGTTCCAGAGGGTGACCAGCAACGCCTGGGCGGCGTCGGCCTGTTCGCCGCCCGCGCGGCCCGCCGCCGTCTGGAGCAGCGTCGGGACGCCGCCCCAGCCCAGGCCCCACAGGGCGGCCGCGGCGTAGACCGGCGCGGGGGAGTCGGCGGTGAGCGCGAGGAGGGTCGCGGCGGCGGCCACCAGGACGGTTCCGGCGAGCGTGAGCCGGCGCAGCCTGCGCTGGACGAGGGCGCCGACGATCCAGATGGACAGCAGCGATGCCGCGCCGAAGACCAGCAGGATCAGGTCGGTCGAGCCGCCCAGGCCGATGTCGTCGAGGAACGTGGCGATGTACGCGTAGAGGATCGTGTGCGCGAGGACGAAGACCAGAGTGACGGTGAGGACGGCGGGGACCCCGGGGACGCGCAGGGCGTGCCGCATCGGGGTGCGGGCCGCGCGTTCCAGGCCCGGGTGGCCGGGGACCGTCAGGCGGATCCAGCCGAGCAGGACGACGGTGAGCCCGGTCATCGCCAGGAACGCGGTGCGCCAGCCGAACGCCGTACCGAGGAAGGTGCCGGCCGGGACGCCGAGCGAGAGCGCCACCGGGATGCCCGCCATGGCGATCGCCATGGCCTTGCCCGCCAGGCCGGGCGGGGCGAGGCGGCGCGCGTAACCGGCCAGGAGTGCCCAGGCCAGACCGGCCGCGACACCGGCGCCGAAACGCGCCGTCATCGTCAGGGCGTACGAGGAGGAGAGCGCCGTCACCGTGTTGGCGACGGCGAATCCGGCCATGGCCGTGAGCAGCAGGCGGCGCCGGTTCCAGCCCGCCGTCGCGGCGGTGAGGGGGATCGCGGTGAGGAACGTTCCGGCGGCGTAGACGGTGACGGTCTGGCCCGTCGCCGACTCCGTGGTGCCGAGGGAACGGCTCATCGCCGGGAGGAGGCCCGCCGGGAGGGTTTCGGTGAGGCTCGTGATGAAGACGGCGGTGGCCAGGGCGAGGAGGGCCGGGAGGGGGAGTCTCGTCGAGGGCGCCGACCCTGCCGCATCTGCTTCCGGTGCTTCCGGTGCCTCCTTTGTTCCCGGTGCTTCCGGTGCTTCCGGTGGTGGCTTCGAGGGTCCTGTGGTCGTCGCGTCAGACATGGTTCGCTTCCCTGCCGGGGGTTCTGGTGGGCGGAGCGAGCCTGGCCCCGTGCCGTTCGGGAGCGCTGATGAAGTGCTGATGACGGCTGACGGCGGGCCCCGTGGGAGCGCCGGTCCCGGCGTTACCGTTTCCCCATGTGGTTCGGGGTGTTGGGGGGACTCGTCGTCCGCGAGCGGGTCGGCGGGGCCGTGGTCGGGGTGCCCGAGGTGAAGGTGCGGGCGCTGCTGGCGGTCCTCCTCGCGCACGAGGGGCGGGTCGTCTCCGTGGACCGGCTCGTCGAGGACCTGTGGGGCGACCGGCCACCGGGCAAACCCGCCAACGCGCTCCAGGCCAAGGTGTCCCAGCTGCGCCGGGCCGTCGGCCGCTCGCGGGTGGTGCGGCAGGCGCCGGGGTACCGGCTCGACCTGGCCGGCGCCGAGGTGGACGCGGTGACGTTCCGGGAGCGCGTGGAGCGGGCGCGGGCCGCCACGGATCCGGTCGAGCGGGCCGAACTCCTCGACGCGGCGCTGGAGTTTTGGCGCGGACCGGCGTTCGCCGACTTCGCCGACGCCGCGTTCGTACGGGGACCGGTACGGCACCTTGAGGAGGTGCGGCTGGTCGCGCTGGAGGAGCGGGCCGCCGCCCGGATCGATGCCGGGCAGCACGATCTCGTCGCCGGTGAGCTGGGCGGGCTCGTCGCCCGGCATCCGCTGCGGGAGCGGCTGCGGGCCCTGCAGATACGCGCCCTGTATCGCGCCGGGCGGCAGGGCGAGGCCCTCGCCTCGTACGAGGAGCTGCGCCGGGTCCTCGCGCGGGAGCTGGGCGTCGATCCCACTCCGGAACTGGCCGCCCTGCACGCCCGGATGCTCCGGCACGAGCCGCTGTGCCCCGGCCCCCGGGACCGGACGCCGACGCCTCCCGGGGCGGCCCCGACGCTCCCCGCGCCCGACTCCGGCCTCCCCTCCCCGCCCACGCCGCTCCTCGGCCGGGCCGAGGACCTCGACGCCGTGTCCCGGCTGCTCACCGCCCACCGTCTGGTGACGCTGACCGGCCCGGGCGGTGTCGGCAAGACGCGGCTGGCCGTGGAGGCCGCCCGGCACGCCACCCCGCCGGGCGGCGTGTGGTTCGTCGAACTCGCGGGGCTGCGCGGCGGCAGTGACGCCGACGATCTCGCGCAGGCCGTCGCCGCCGCCCTCGGCCTGCGCGAGGACGCACCCCACGCCGGACCGCCCCGCACCGGGCAGCCCCACACCGGGCAGCCGCACTCGGGGAAACGCGGCGGCGCCCCCGTACGGCAGCTGATCGTCGCCCTGCGTGAGCGCGACGCCCTGCTGGTCCTCGACAACTGCGAGCACGTCGTCGACGCCGCCGCCGAGCTGACGTACGCGCTGCTGCGCTCCACATCCCGGCTGCGCGTCCTCGCGACCGGCCAGGAACCTCTGGGGCTGGCCGGTTCCGGGGAGGCCGTGCGGGCCGTGGAGCCGCTGCGGCCGGCCGACGCCGTCGGCCTGTTCACGGCGCGGGCCACCGCCTCCGCGCCGGGCCACGACCCGACCGACGCCCTCGAGGCCGTCGCCGAGATCTGCCGCCGCCTCGACGGCATCCCCCTCGCCGTCGAACTCGCCGCCACCCGTGTACGAGCGCTGGGCGTACGGGAGTTGGCGGAGCGGATCGACGACCGGTTCCGGCTGCTCGGGGCGGCCCAGCGCGGCGTCCCGGCACGGCAGCGGACCCTGCGGGCGGTGCTCGACTGGAGCTGGGAGCTGCTCGGCGTACCGGAACAGGCCGTGCTGCGGCGGCTGGCCGTGCACCCCGACGGCTGCACCCTGGCCGCGGCGGAGGACGTGTGCGCGGGCGGGGGCGTGGCCCGCGAGGAGGTCGCCGGTCTCGTGACGCGGCTCGTCGAGCGGTCCCTGGTCGTGGCCGTGCCGGGGCCCCGGCCGCGCTACCGGCTCCTTGAGTCGGTCGCCGCGTACGCCCTGGAGCGGCTGGCCGGGCAGGGGGAGACCGCCGACCTGCGGGAGCGGCACCTGCGGTACTACCTCGGGCTCGCCGAGCGGGCCGCGCCCCGGCTGCGCGGCGCGGGACAGCAGGAGTGGCTCGGGCTGCTCGACGCCGAGTCCGGGAATCTGCGGGCCGCCCTCGACGAGGCGGTGCGCGCCGACCCGGCCGCGGCGGAACGGCTGGGCGCGGCGCTCGCCTGGTGGTGGCTGCTGCGCGGCCGGCTCACCGAGGGGCACCGGGCCCTGTCCGCACTGCCGGATCCGGGCGACAGCGGTGAACTGCCCGCTCTGCGGACCGCGTTCGGGCTGCTGACCGGGGCCGTGGCCCCGGCCGCCGCACCCCCGGTGGGCGAGGTGTCGGCTGCCACGTCCTGGCTCTGCGCCTACGCCCTGTTCCACAGCGGCGACCCCGACGCCTGCGGACGCCGGCTCGACGCATGCCCGCCGCCCCCGGACGACACCTGGGCCACGGCCGCCGGCCTCGCCCTGCGGGCCCTGCACGCCCTGATCCGCGGCGATCTGTCGGCCCTGGAACGGGACGGCAGGCGCGCGGCCACGCTTCTGCGCGAACTCGGCGACCGGTGGGGCGAGTTGCAGACGGTCGGGCCGCTCGCCGCGCTGGCCGAGATCCGGGGCGCGTACGAGGAGGCGGAGCGGCTCGGCCGGGCCGGGCTCGCCCTCGCCCAGGACCTCGGGCTCGCCGCCGAGGTCGCCGCCCGCCTCTCCGGGCTCGGCCGCGTCGCCCTGCTGCGGCACGACTGGGCCGGCGCCCGTGACCTGCACGAACAGGCGCGCGCCCGGGCCGTGGCGCAGGGTTACCGGTACGGCGAGGTGCACGCCGAGACGGGGCTCGCCCTCGGCGCCCGCCGCGCCGGTGAACTCGACGCGGCACGGGCGCACTTGATCCGGCTCCGCGACAGCCACGGCGACGTGTCCTCCCCCGCCGGTGACCATCTCTACGCCGCCGAGTTCGGATTCCTCGCCGAGCTGGACGGCGATGCCGTCGCCGCCCGCGCCCACCATCTGCGCGGCCTCGACGCCGCCCGGATCCTCGCCGAGCCGCGCGCCTACGCGCTGTCGCTGGAGGGGCTGGCGGGCGCGGTGTCCCTGGCGGGAGACGCGGCGGGGGCCGCGCTGCTGCTGGGGGCGGCGGACGCGGCCCGGCGGGGTGTCGGCGCGCCGCTGCCCGCGGCGGAAGGGGGCGACGTGCGGCGGATCGCGGCCAGGGTCCGCCGGGCCCTGGGCGAGGCCGCGTACGACGTCCGGTTCCGGGAGGGCGCCGCGCTGGAGCCCGAGAAGGTACTCGGCACGGTGTTGTGAGGGCCCCCGGTCAGGCCGTGACCGCCGTCAGGAGCACCACCGCGTCGGTCAGTGCCACGAGCCCGTGCCGTTCCTGGGGGATCGGCCGCAGGTCGCCGGGGCCCAGTTCCACGTCGCCGGAGACGGCGGTGAGGCGGACCCGGCCGGTGAGGATCTGGAGGGCGGCGGCGGGCGGCGCGTTGTGCTCCTCCAGGGCGCTGCCCTCCACCAGGGCGATGACGCTCTGCCGCAACTGGTCCTCGTGCACGATCAGTTCGGCGCTGCGGCCGTGCGGGGCCGAGCGGGCGGCCGCCAGATGGTCGTCGGCGAGGGCGGCGAGATGGTGTGTGGTCGTCATGGGTTCAGGGTCGCGGCGTCGGGCGGCGTGCGCGAGGCCGCGTCAGCCGTTCGGGCGCACCGATGCGCCGGGGCAGCTGCGCTCCACCAGATCCGCGAACGCCCGGGCCTGCGGCGACAGCGCGGCCCAGCGGCGCACCGCCCAGCCGACCTGGAGCGGCGGCAGACAGGGCACGGGGACGAGAACGAGCCCGGGGTGGCCGGGACCGCGCAGGCCCGGCAGGTCGGGGACGACGGCGTGGCCGAGGCCGAGCTGCGCCAGGTGCGCGGCGGTGTCCCAGTCGGCGATGCCGGTACCGGCGGACGCCGCGTCCGCGATGCCCAGCTCGGCGAAGCGGTCGTTCAGGTGGGAGCGGGACGTGGAGTGCTCGGGCGGCAGGATCAGCTGCGCCGAGTCCGCGAGATCGGCCGGTGCGACGGACGGCGTCGCGGCCAGCGGGTCCCGCTCCTGCACGGCGAGCACCCAGGGCAGCTCGACGACCGGCCGCAGCTCGATGCCGCGCTCGCCGGGACCCATGGTGATCCAGGCGAGGTCCAGGTCGTGCGCCAAGAGCGCCTCGAAGCAGCTGCGGCTGGAGCTGACCGTCTGGAACTCCAGGCTGATCTCCGGGTGCCCGCGCCGGTAGGCGACGATCGCCTCGGCCATGAAGTGCCGCACCGAGGTGGCGCCCGTGGTCACCCGCACCGAGCCGCTCGCCCCGCGCGCCAGGTCGTCCAGGCGGCGCAGCGCGTCGTCGAGGGCGCCGATCCCGTCGGCCGCCGCGGCGCGCAGGATCCGGCCGGCGGGGGTGGGCACGACCCCGCGCGGATGCCGTTCGAGCAGCCCGATGCCGGTCTCCTTCTCCAGCCGTTTGACGTGCTGGCTCACGGCGGACTGCGTACAGGACAGTTCGCGTGCGACGGCGCTGAGACTGCCCGCGCGGCAGACGGCGACGAAGACGCGGAGGTCGTCGAGGGTCACACCGACCGAAGCTACAGCTTGGGTATCTGCAAGAAAACCCGACGATTGACTTGGGTCGGGCGGGCGGCGCACGATCGTCGGCGGGACGGCCCAGGGCGGCAACCCGCCACGGAGGTCGCGAACTCCCGGCGGGTGCCGACCCGTTGAGCTGCATAAACTACGGAGGAGCGGCGACCGGTGGACCTGGTGCAAGCGGTGGCGATCGGTGCCGCGGGGCTGGCCGCGGGCGGCATGAACGCGGTGGTCGGCTCCGGCACCCTCATCACGTTCCCGACCCTGCTGGCCTTTGGCTACCCGCCGGTGCTCGCGAACGTCTCCAACAATGTGGGCCTGGTGCCCGGGGTGCTCAGCGCCGCGTACGGCTACCGGCGCGAACTGCGCGGCCAGCGGCGGCGGTTGATCCGGTTCGGCACCGCCTCGCTGCTCGGCGGGCTCGCGGGGGCGCTCCTGCTGCTGCGGCTGCCCGGCTCGGCGTTCCGCGCGATCGTGCCGGTCCTGATCCTGACCTCGTGCGTCCTGGTGCTGCTCCAGCCCCGCCTCAACCGGTGGGCGAAAAGCCGGCAGGGCTCCGGCTCACGCGCCGACGGCGGCCTGCCCATGTGGCTCGGCGTCCTCGGCACCGGCGTCTACGGCGGCTACTTCGGCGCGGCCCAGGGCGTGCTGCTCATGGGCATGTTCGGCGCGGTGCTCCGCGACGACCTGCAACGCCTGAACGCCGCCAAGAACGTGCTCGCGTCCCTCGTCAACGGCATCGCCGCGGTCGTCTTCATCGCGGTGGCCGACGTCGACTGGGCGGTGGCGGCGCTGATCGCCGCGGGCTCGACGGCGGGCGGTCTGCTCGGCGCGCGCCTGGGCCGGAAGCTGCCGCCGACCGTGCTGCGGGGTGTCATCGTCACGGTCGGCGTCACGGCCTCGATCCTGCTGATCGTCCGCTCGTGAACTACCGGGTGTAGGTGGCCAGCCGGGCGCGCTTCTCCGGCAGGTACACCTCGGGCAGGTCCACCTCCGGCAGCACGATCTCGCCGGCGAGGTCGAACCCGGAGCGGGCGAACAGCGCGATCGCCTTGTCGTTGCGGGCGTCCGGCTCGACGACGATCCGCTTCCGGCCGAGCCCGTCGAGCGCGTACGCGACGAGGACGTCCACCAGGGCCCCGGTGAACCCGTGCCGTGCGCCCGCCGGGCCGTCCGGCGGCCCGACGAGCAGATGCGCGCCGACGTCCCCGTCCAGCACCTCGTAGCACTCGCTGACCCGGTCCGCCTCCGGTTCGTACGTCTGGAAGAGCGCGACCGGGACCCCGTCGAGGCGGACCAGGAACGCGTGGTGGGTGTCGAGGCCGGCCATGTGCGCGTAGATGTCGCGGACGTCGTCACGGCCCAGGCCGGTCATCCCCCAGAACGTGGCGCGCTCCTCGCTCACCCAGCCGTGCAGCACGTCGATGTCGGCGCCTGCCGGGTCGACGGGCGCGAGCCGGAAGGTGCCGAAGCCGTCGACGGCGCGCTCGTACACGTCGCTCACTGAGGTCTCCTTGCTGAGGGTCAGCCGGTCGAAGTCGGTGACGACCGGGGCGAGTTCACCGCGCAGCCACAGCGGCAGCTGGTCGCGGTGGTGGGGCGTGCCGGGTACGCCGGACGCGCCGTGCGGCACGATCCAGCGGCTGTTCTCGCGCCGCGCGAGGTCCCACACATAGCGGGCGGCGGGCCCGCGCGCGGCGAGGTGCGTGATGCCGGGCACGCTCGACGTGGACAGGACGCAGTCGTGGT
Organism: Streptomyces sp. NPDC057694; assembly: GCF_042799415.1. NCBI lineage: Bacteria > Bacillati > Actinomycetota > Actinomycetes > Kitasatosporales > Streptomycetaceae > Streptomyces > Streptomyces sp. NPDC057694. The sequence continues at coordinate 229,863 of NZ_JBHVIX010000006.1, read as the reverse complement.
CGCCGTCGAGGGCGGGCCGCTCGGCAATAGGATCGGGCAGCGCCTGCCAGGCGGCGAGCCGGTGCAGCTCGCCCCAGGTCGTCTCCACCGCGCCCGAGACGTCCTCGACGGCCTCCCGGACGGCCGCGAGCCGGTCCTCGTACGGAAGCGGGCCGCCGGTGAGCAGGTTCTCCAGGCCGTACGCGACCCGTGGCACGAGCGCGAGCCAGGGGCGGAAGACCTCGGGGTAGGCGGGGGCCAGCCCGGTCAGATCTGCGAGGGAGGGATGGGCGGCGATCCGGCGCACGACGGCGGACCGCACCCGTGCGTACGCGGCGGCGCGCACGCTGCCCGCCGCCATCCGCCGGTCCCAGTTCAGCAGCGACTCGCTCAGCTCCGCCCCTTCGGGGGACAGCCCTTCGAGCCGCTCGACCAGCGCCAACAGCGGCTTGGACGAGGCGAGTTCGGTGTCGGTGTGCACGGCGGCCATGTCCGCGGCGGCCCAGGTCTCCCGCCCGGCGAGCAGCTCGCCGATGCGCCGGGCGCGGTGCGGCGGGGCGAACTCGGTGCCGAGCGGGGCGGCCAGGGAGCGTTCGTTGGCCATGACGGCGACGCCGTCGACCTCGGCGCGGGGCAGGGGGGCGTGAACGCCGCGCCACGCGTACCGCTCCTCCCACGCGGGCACCACCCGCACCATGTTCTCCGGGTCGCGCACGGGCACGGTGCCCGCGACCCGGTGCAGCGTGCCGCCCTCGGTGTCGGCGGCGAGCACGACGTTGACCGGCTCGGCCCAGCCGTCGAGGGCACGGTCGACGTCGGCGACGGTCCGGGCGCGCAGCAGGGCGGGCAGCGTGGCGAAGCCCAGGTTCCCGAAGACGCGGGCGGGCTGGCGCAGGCTGACGCCCTCGCCCCCGGCCTCGTCGGGGCCGCCGATCACGATGACGCCACGCTCGGTCTCGACGACCTCGACGCCCTCCTCCACGTGTACGTGAGCGGGCCGCCAGCCGTCCGGGCCCAGCGCCTCGACACCGCCGTCGCCGGTGCGCCGCAGCCGCTCGCGGTACAGATCCTGATAGTCGGCCATGGCGTTGGTGATGGCCCAGGCGACGGCGCCCGCGTGCCCGAAGTGCCCGATGCCGGGGACGCCCGGCACGGCGAGGCCCACCACGTCGAACTCCGGGCAGGCGAGGCGGATCTGCTGGTAGACGCCCGGGTCCTCGATGTACCGGTGCGGGTCCCCGGCGATCAGCGCGCCGCCGTCCGCCGCGCGGGCCGCGTCGACGAGCCAGCCGTTGCTGCCCAGCGTGCCGGGGCCGTCGGTCGCGAACAGCGCCGGCGCGTCCACCCCGAGCCGCCGCACGACCTCGTCGCGCCACAGCTTCCCCGGGAACCCGGCGAACAGCACGTGCGCCGACAGCCACACCCCGAGCGGCGTCCACGGCTCCCAGCGGCCCGGCGCCCCGCCCGCGCGGGCGAACTCCGGCGCCCGGCCGCCCTGTTCGGCCAGTCCCCGGTTGACCCCGTCGACGTACGCGGCCACCCAGGCGCGGGTGTCCGGGTCGAGGGCGTCGTGGCAGCGCCGGGCGGTGTCCGCGAGCCGGGCCCGCCGCGCGAAGGCGTCCCAGCCGGCCTCGCCCGCCCCGAGCAGTCCGGCGGAGGTGCCGAGCATCCGGCGCCGCTCGACCTCGATCTGCCAGCCGCGGTCGACGGCGGTCACGTACCCCTGCGCGTACGCGAGCGCCGACGCGTCGCCGGCCCGCAGATGCGGTATCCCCCACTCGTCCCGGAAAACCTCGAAGTTCACCGTTCCCCCACTCGACTTCCATAATGGTTAGGGGAGCCTAACCTAATCCCCACATGTCGGGACCGCGCCGGTGGGTCATCATCGACGTATGGACGTCACCCTCCACCTCGCCCAGGACCCCGCCGCCGACGAACTGCTCGGCCGCAGCCCGCTCGCCGCGCTGGTGGGAATGCTCCTCGACCAGCAGGTGCCCATGGAGTGGGCCTTCGCGGGGCCCCGCACGATCGCCGACCGGCTCGGCGCCGACGACCTCGACGCGCACGAGATCGCCGCCCGGGACCCCGAGGCCTTCGCCGCGCTCCTCTCCGAGAAGCCGGCCGTGCACCGCTACCCCGGCTCCATGGCCAAGCGGGTCCAGCAGCTGTGCCAGTACCTCGTCGAGCACTACGACGGCGACGCGGCGGCCGTCTGGACCGGCGTCGCCAACGGCAAGGAACTCCTCGCCCGCCTCGTCGAGCTGCCCGGCTTCGGCAAGCAGAAGGCCCAGATCTTCCTGGCCCTGCTCGGCAAGCAGCTCGGCGTGCGCCCCACGGGCTGGCGCGAGGCGGCGGGCGCCTACGGCGAGGCGAAGGCGTTCCGCTCGGTCGCCGACATCACCGGCCCCGAGTCGCTGACCAAGGTCCGCGCGCACAAGCAGGAGATGAAGGCGGCGGCGAAGGCCGCGAAGGCCGCCAAGTCGTCAGCACAGTGACGTCCGCGTAGCCCATGAGAGCGGAAAACGGCCTCCGGTGATTGCGTCACGGGCGCGTCCGGGGGACAAGTCGACCCATGAGTGTCGCGCCGTCCCCCACCGCGCCGGGCCCGCGTGCCCGGACGTGGGCGGGCGCGCTCCTGCTGGTCCTCGCCCTGCTGCTCGCCCCGTTCGCCGCGCCGCCCGCCGAGGCGGCGGCTCCGCCCGCGGTGGCCTCGGCCTCCTGCGAGGGCGGCGAGCAGCATGACGTGCCCGAGGCCGCGCTCCGTCTTTCCACCGGGCATCCGACCCGGCTGCTGACGGCTCCGCCGCCGCGGCCCCGCCCGGCGGCCGCGCCCCAGCGGCCCGTTCCCCCGCCCCACCCCGCCCGTCCCGAGCACCGCGCCCTGCGCACCGTCGTCCTGCGCTGCTGACGGTCCCGGCATCCCCGGACCACCCCGTCAGTCAGCTCGAAAGGACGTCCCACCATGCCCAAGGACCCGTACGCCCTCCTGCGCGCCCTGCTCCGCGCGGAGGCCGCCCGTGACGCCCGGGCCCACCGGTCGCAGGAACCGTCGCCCGCCCGAAAGCGATCCCCGCAGGCGCACCAGAAGAACGACGGCAGCTGAACCGGGGGCCGGGCCCCCACCCGGGCAGCCCGGCCCTCGGCCCGCCATTCGTCCGCGGCCCGGTGGCCTCTTCTCGCGCAGTTCCCCGCGCCCCTGAGATGCGCACTTCGTGCGCCATCTCATCAATGGCGCGCCCACCCGCCCAAGGGGAAGGCGCGCCAAGCGCAGCCTTCAGGGGCGCGGGGAACTGCGCGAGAACCCCCACCGGCCGTCGGCCGACCCACAACCCATCAGGGGCGCGGGGAACTGCGCAATCAGCCCCGCCGACCCGGGGCCACCGGAACCGTCAGCGGCGCCGAGTACCAAAGATCGACCGGGAGATCTCCCGCCCCAGCTGCGTCCCCATAGAACGCGCCAACGACTTGAAGATCCCGCTCCCCACCACCTGATCCACGACGGAGGCGTCCTGCGCGGGCTTCCCCCGAGAGGCCGCCTTCTCCGCCTTCGCCGCCGCGGCGGCCTCGGCCTCGGCCCGCTCGCGCTCCGCGCTCTCGGCCTCCCGAGCGGTCAGCTTCTCGTACGCCGACTCCCGGTCCACGGCATCGGCGTACCGCGAGTACAGCAGCGACCCCTTCACGGCCGCGTCGAGCGCCCCCGCCTCGACGGGCCCCATCAACGACTCCGGCGCCCGCAACCGGGTCGCCGCGACCGGCGTCGGCGCGCCCTTCTCGCTGAGTACGGTGATCACGGCCTCGCCGGTGCCGAGCGAGGTGAGCGTCTCCTCCAGGTCGTACCCGGAGTGCGGGAACGTCTTCACGGTCGCCTTCAGCGCCTTCTGGTCGTCGGGCGTGAAGGCCCGCAGCGCGTGCTGCACCCGGTTGCCGAGCTGCCCGAGGACGTCGGCGGGCACGTCCTTCGGGGTCTGTGTCACGAAGAAGATGCCGACGCCCTTGGACCGGATCAGCCGCACGGTCTGCGTGATGGCTTCGAGGAACGCCTTGGACGCCCCGTTGAAGAGCAGATGCGCCTCGTCGAAGAAGAAGACGAGCTTCGGCTTCTCGACGTCGCCGACCTCCGGCAGCCGCTGGAACAGATCGGCGAGCAGCCACATCAGGAACGTGGAGAACAGCTGCGGCTTGTCCTGCACGGCCGGCAGTTCCAGTACGGAGATCAGCCCGCGGCCGTCGGAAGCGGTGCGCAGCAGCTCGCTGGTGTCGAACTCCGGCTCCCCGAAGAAGTCCCCGGCGCCCTGCGCCTCGAACGCGGTCAGGGCCCGCAGGATCACCCCGGCGGTGACGCTCGACAAACCACCGATGGTCTTCAGCTCGGGCTTGCCCTCGTCGGAGGTCAGGAAGGTGACGACCGCCCGCAGATCCTTCAGGTCGAAGAGTTCGAGGCCCTTCTGATCCGCGTAATGGAAGATCAGGCCGAGGGACTGTTCCTGCGTCTGGTTGAGCTGCAGCACCTTCGACAGCAGGACGGGGCCGAAGCTGGTGACCGTCGCGCGCAGCGGGATGCCGGTGCCGAGGCCGCCGAGCGCGTAGAACTCGCACGGGAACCCGGTGGGCCGCCACTCCTGCCCCACCTGCCCGGCCCGCTCGCGCACCTTCTCGCCGTCCGCGCCGGGCGCCGAGATCCCGGAGACGTCGCCCTTGACGTCGGCGAGGAAGACGGGCACGCCCTGCGCGGCCAGCTGCTCGGCGATGAGCTGGAGGGTCTTGGTCTTGCCGGTGCCGGTGGCGCCCGCGACCAGGCCGTGCCGGTTCAGCATCGGCAGCGGGATGCGGATCTGGGCGTCCGGATGGCACTGCCCGTCCCACAGCAGCGCGCCGAGTTCGAGGGCTGGCCCGCTGAACGCGTACCCGGCAGCGATCTCCAGCGCCTCGGCGGGCAGCGCCGGGCCACCGGTGACGGTCTCGGGGTGCGCCTGCTCTTGCGTCAACGAGACGCCTTGCGCTACCCCGGACGTGTCCGCCGCATTCGCCTGTTCGCCCGCTATCGGCTCGCTGTCACTCATTTCAGGCCCCTGTCCCGGGTTTGAGTGGTCCTGTTTCGCCCAAGTTCAGGGCGTTATTTCACAGGGTTGCACTCCGTCCCCATGGCTGCGCCCGGAGAGCCCGGCCCGGTAGGCTTTCCGTGTGATCTTCAAGCGCATCGGAAACGGCCGGCCGTACCCCGACCACGGCCGGGAAAGCACCCGGCAGTGGGCGGACGTCGCGCCGCGCCCGGTCCGCCTCGATCAGCTCGTGACGACCAAGGGTCAGCTCGACCTGGAGACGCTGCTCGCCGAGGACTCGACGTTCTACGGCGATCTCTTCGCGCACGTCGTGAAGTGGCAGGGCGACCTCTACCTGGAGGACGGGCTGCACCGCGCCGTCCGCGCCGCGCTCCAGCAGCGCCAGGTGCTGCACGCCCGCGTGCTCGAACTCGGCTGACGACCCCGGCGGCTGAGTGTCCCTCACGTCCGTATTGGCCCTTTCGGGTTGCACCGGGCGCTCGCCACTGATCATTTAATAGGCATCGCCGCCGAGCGGCACTACGCTGCGCCCATGAGCATGCTCACTCCCCCCGGCATGGGCGGCAAATACCGCATCACGGGGGACAAGTACCCCCGCATGCGGCGCGGCCGCTCACGCAGCAGGATCGTGCTCGCCGTCGTCGCGTCCGTCGCGGCGATCGGCCTGATCGGCTGGGGATCGTTCCAGCTCGTCGATGTCTTCACGGGTGGCGGCAAGGCCAGTGCGGCCGGGTCCGGCGCCGCGGACTGCCCGAAGAATCCGAGCGCGAGCCCGTCCCCCGCCAAGGCCGCGGCGAAGCTGCCCGCCCCCGCGAAGATCAAGGTCAATGTTCTCAACGCCACGACCCGAGGCGGCCTGGCCAAGGACACCGCCGACGAGCTGAAGAAGCGCGGCTTCGCCATCGGGGACGTAGGGAACGCGACAAAGGCGTACGACAAGAAGGTCAAGGGCGTCGGGATACTGCTCGGCGCGAAGTCGGCCTCCGACGCCGCGCTGCCCGTCCTCGGCACACAGCTGGCCGGCGCCGAGCTGAAGACGGACACCCGCGCCAAGCCGGCCGAGGTGGACCTGATCATCGGCAAGCAGTTCAAGACCCTGTCCTCGAAGGCCGAGGCCGACAAGGCGCTGGCCGCGCTGACCGACACGAAGCCGAACCCCTCGTCCTCCCCGAGCTGCGCCCCGTAAGGGGCGCGGGGAACTGCGCGAGCAACCACAGAAAAGCCGCAGTCGCATCTGCTCGGTACATGAGCAGACGCGACTGCGGCTTTCGTCGTGGCTGGTCGCGCAGTTCCCCGCGCCCCTGGCGGGGCAGAACCCGACCCGCGCCCGCCGGCGGAGCTACTCCGCCGCGCCGTACATCCGGTCCCCGGCGTCACCGAGACCCGGCACGATGTACCCGCTCTCGTTCAGCCGCTCGTCGACCGACGCCGTCACCACGGTGACGGGCGTCCCGGCCAGCTCGCGCTCCATGATCTCGACGCCCTCGGGCGCGGCCAGCAGCACCACGGCGGTGACATCGTCCGCGCCGCGCTTGATGAGCTCCCGGATCGCCGCGACGAGCGTGCCGCCCGTGGCGAGCATCGGGTCCAGGACGTAGACCTGGCGGCCGGAGAGGTCGTCCGGCATGCGCGTCGCGTACGTGGAGGCCTCCAGGGTCTCCTCGTTGCGCACCATGCCCAGGAAGCCCACCTCGGCGGTCGGCAGGAGGCGCACCATGCCGTCGAGCATGCCGAGGCCGGCCCGCAGGATCGGCACCACCAGCGGGCGCGGGTACGACAGCTTCACGCCCGTCGTCCCGGTCACCGGGGTCTCGATGTCGACCTGCTCGGTGCGCACGTCCCGGGTCGCCTCGTAGGCGAGCAGGGTGACCAGCTCGTCGGCCAGGCGCCGGAAGGTCGGGGAGTCGGTGCGCTTGTCGCGCAGCGTGGTGAGTTTGTGCGCCACAAGAGGGTGGTCGACGACGTGGATCCGCATGTCCTCAACAGTAACCGGGCCCCAGCCCCATGGCTCCCCCGCGCACCAGGACGGCACAGGCCCCGCACGGGGCATCAAACGCGCGCAAGGAGGGAAATCCGAGGGTCGGGGACAATGGAGAGGACCCGTCGAGTGGGGTGGTGAGGTGACTCATGCCGGACAGCGAGCGCCGAGCACGGTCGGCCTCCGCCGATGACACGGCCGATGACATACCGGCGGCGGAGCGTCCCGAGTTCGAGACGGACGCCGAACGACGGCGCCGCCGAGCGGTGTTCCTGCGCGAACTGACCGAGGCCCGCGAGCTGCGGGCCCGGGTCCAGCCGCGCCGCGCCCGGGCCGCGCGCATGCGCCAGCAGATGCGGATGCGTACGTTCCGCTGGTGACGGCGCGGCGCGCCCGGCGCCGGGGACCGCGTCCCGCCCGGCTCAGCGGCGTCCCGCGGGTGACGCGGCTCACACCGGACACGGGTGTGCGTGGCCTGTCGGAGACGCGACGCCAACACAGCGCACGGAAGACCTCTCCTGACGGCGTTCTTTCTGCCACGATTCCGAGTGGGCGGGGCTTGAACTGCACTCCCGTCCATCAGACTCCGCCGGGGGACCCCCGACCGGCACTGAGACCAGTGGGAGAGTCACGGTGTACTTCGCCGCACTGCTCGCGCGCACCGAAGACGGGTGGGAAGCGAGCGATACAGAGCTCGACGACGTGGAGACCCTGTCGGACCTGTCCGACCTGGCCCGCGAAGCGGCGGCCGAGGCCGACGCAGGGGACGACACGGTCCTCGTCTTCATCGAACAGGAGGACGCGTGGTTCGGCGTCGTCCGCGTGGACGGCGAGGACGACCCTCGCATCTACGTCTCGGACGCGGCGGCCGCAGCCCGCAGCAGTTACGGCGAGATCCTGCTCACCGACGAACTGCTCGGCAAGGATCCGGACGCCGACGAACTCGATGCCCTCGACCTGGACGGCACCGAGGACGGCGAGCCGGAGCCGGCGGCCGATGACAACGACGGACGAAACGACAACGACGACGACAGCGACGACGGCGGCGGTGGCCCGGGGTCCGAGGCGGTGCCCGCGGGGCCGCTCGGGGACCGGGAGATCCTCGCCGATCTCGGCGTCTCCGAGAAGGAACTGCTCGCGCTCGACGGGGCGGACGCCCTGAGCGAGATCGCCGACGCACTGGGCGCCTCGGAGGTTCTCGAAACGGTCCGCTGACCCCGGGGGCCGGCCGCCGGGGTTAGATTCCTGGCCGTGACGACCCCCGTTCCTGACATCCCCGATCCCGTACGTGATCCATGGAAGCCCGCCATGCGGCAGGCCCTGGCCGAGGCCGGGCTCGCCGCGGCGGGCGGCGACGTCCCCGTCGGCGCCGTCCTGCTCGCCCCGGACGGCACGACGGTCCTCGCCGCCGCGCGCAACGAACGCGAGCTGACCGGTGACCCCACCGCCCACGCCGAGGTCCTGGCGATCCGCAGGGCCGCTCAGCGGCTGGGCGAGTGGCGGCTGACCGGCTGCACGCTCGTCGTCACCCTGGAGCCGTGCACCATGTGCGCGGGCACCGCCGTGCAGTCCCGCCTCGACCGTGTCGTCTACGGAGCCCGTGACGACAAGGCCGGGGCGGCCGGCTCGCTGTGGGACGTGCTCCGGGACCGCCGGCTCAACCACCGCCCCGAAGTCATCGCCGAGGTCCTCGCCGCCGAGTGCGCCGAACCCCTCACCCGCTTCTTCAGGGATATGGATTTCAAACCACGGCCCCCTATGGGCTAGAGTTCCTCTCGGTAGCGTGTCCGAGCGGCCGAAGGAGCTCGCCTCGAAAGCGAGTGTGGCGTAACCCGTCACCGTGGGTTCAAATCCCACCGCTACCGCTGACAACGCCCCTCTTCCCCGGGTCACCGGAGAAGAGGGGCGTTCTGCGTTTCCCGCCCGCTCACACACAAAGATCCCCGGCGCCTGACCAAGGCACCGGGGATCTCGTCCCGCTCGGGGCGGGGGAAGCGGCTTCGGGGGGCGAGCCGCTTCCCCCGAAGAGGACCGACTCCCGTAAGCCCACGCCGCTTCAGGGGGGAAAGACGCGGCGTGAACCCCGCAGTCGGGGTCCGGTCCCTGCCCTTCCGATTCCTGCCAGATCGTCCGGGCTCACCACCTATCCTCCGCCTCCGGAACGCCTCCGGGACGCGGCAAAGGGCCTGGAACGAGGGGTCGTTGGTCCTTAAAGGTCAGGTGAGAGAGCGTCACGTTAGACTCGCGCCCGGCAACAGGGGCACACACGGGCAACACGGGGAGGCCGGACGCGATGGATCCGAAGAAAATAGGGCTCTTCGTTGTGATCGTGTTCGTGCTGTATCTGATCATCACCGACCCGGCCAAGGCCGCGGACTACGTCCAGATAGGGTTCGAAGGCGTATCGTCCGCCGCGCAGGCCATCGGGGACTTCATGACCTGGGTGGCCAACGGCGGCAAGTGAGTCCGGCCCCAGGAGCGTCGCCCGTGATCCGCCATCTGGTCCTGTTCAAGCTCAACGACGGCGTCGGCCGTGACGAGCCCCGCGTCGTCAAGGGCGTCGAGGCCTTCCGCGCGCTGGGCGAGCAGATCCCCGAGCTGACGTTCTGGGAGTGCGACTGGAACATCACCGACCGCCCGATCGCCTACGACTTCGCGATCAACTCCGCGGTCGAGGACACCGACGCCCTGAAGCGGTACATCGAGCATCCCGCGCACCAGGCGGGCGTCGCGCAGTGGCGCGAGTTCGCCACGTGGGTGATCGCGGACTACGAGTTCTGACGCTCGCCGCGTCACACGATCGAGCGGCCCCTCACCTGAACGGTGAGGGGCTTTTCGCTGTCCTCGGCCGCTGAGACCTCTGACTGGCCCATCAACACGTAGTGATGCGGTGCTTGCACACAGTGCACATGTCTTGTGATGCTATGACCGCTTTTGATCGAAGAGTTGACGGAAATAGAGGTGGGGTTGACCGTGCCGGCCAGTACTGCGCCTCAAGAAGCACCACAGGTACGACAAGCACCGGAAGTGCAACCAGCGCCGCTCGCACAGCAGGCGACACAGGAGCCACAGGTACCGCAGGAGCCGCAGGCACCGCAGGCGTCGACCGCGAAGTCGCGCGGGGCCGACACCCGGGCGCTCACCCAGGTCCTCTTCGGCCAGCTCAAGAACCTGCTGCCGGGCAGCCCGGAGCACTCGCGGGTGCGCGGCGCCCTGATCGAGGCGAACCTGCCGCTGGTGCGCTACGCGGCCGCCCGCTTCCGCAGCCGCAACGAGCCGATGGAGGACGTGGTCCAGGTCGGCACGATCGGGCTGATCAACGCCATCGACCGGTTCGACCCGGACCGCGGCGTGCAGTTCCCGACGTTCGCCATGCCCACCGTGGTCGGGGAGATCAAGCGGTACTTCCGCGACAACGTACGGACCGTGCACGTCCCGCGGCGCCTGCACGAGCTGTGGGTGCAGGTGAACAGCGCCACCGAGGACCTGACGACGGCGTTCGGCCGCTCCCCGACCACCGCGGAGATCGCCGAGCGGCTGCGCATCGGCGAGGACGAGGTGCTCGCCTGCATCGAGGCCGGACGCTCGTACCACGCGACCTCTCTGGAGGCCGCGCAGGAGGGCGACGGGATGCCGGGGCTGCTCGACCGGCTCGGCTACGAGGACCCCGAGCTGGACGGCGTCGAGCACCGCGACCTCGTCCGCCATCTCCTCGTGCAACTCCCCGAGCGGGAGCAGCGGATCCTGCTGCTTCGCTACTACAACAACCTCACCCAGTCCCAGATCAGCGCCGAACTGGGTGTCTCACAGATGCATGTGTCAAGACTCCTCGCCCGCAGCTTCGCCCGACTTCGATCCGCAAACAGGATCGATGCGTAGCTGAATCGGGTAGACCGGTTCTGCGGGGATTTCCCGGCGGAAACCCCGCCACCTTCGGCCACACCCCCTGCTAACTGCGGTGATTCGCCCCTTCGTTGTCGACATGTCACTACAGCGTGTTGCCGACATGTGACATTCTGCTGGAACCGCGTTTGGCGCAGCCTCACGTCCGGTATTCAGGTGGAGGCTGCGTTCCTACCTGACGGGAGCGTCCGCCGCGACCGTCCGCGACCTCAAGGGGGTGGCATGTCCGCAGACCAGGGCAGCTCGAAGGTGCTCACGCTCTCGCCCGACACGCCTGTTCCTGTTCCGGCCCAGGCCTCGGCCACTACCCCGGCCCCGGCTGCGGTTCCGGAGACCTCCGGCACGCCGGTGGTGCCCGTGGCTCCCGTGGCATCGGGACCCATCGACACCCGCACCCTGTCCCGCTCCCTCTTCCTGCGGCTCGCCTCACTCGACGAGGACAGCCCGGAGCGTCCCTATGTCCGCGACACCCTCATCGAGTTGAACCTGCCGCTGGTGCGGTACGCGGCGGCCCGCTTCCGCAGCCGCAACGAGCCGATGGAGGACATCGTCCAGGTCGGCACGATCGGCCTGATCAAGGCGATCGACCGGTTCGACTGCGAGCGGGGCGTCGAGTTCCCGACGTTCGCGATGCCGACGGTGGTCGGGGAGATCAAGCGGTTCTTCCGGGACACCTCGTGGTCGGTGCGGGTGCCGCGCCGCCTCCAGGAGCTGCGGCTCGCGCTGACCAAGGCGAGCGACGAGCTGGCGCAGAAGCTGGACCGGTCGCCGACCGTGCCCGAGCTCGCGGTGGTGCTGGGAGTCTCGGAGGACGACGTCGTCGACGGGCTCGCGGTGGGCAACGCCTACACCGCGTCCTCGCTCGACTCGCCGGCCCCCGAGGACGACGGCGGCGAGGGCTCGCTCGCGGACCGCCTCGGCTACGAGGACACCGCCCTGGAGGGCGTCGAGTACCGGGAGTCGCTCAAGCCCCTGCTGGCGAAGCTGCCGCCCCGCGAGCGCCGGATCATCATGCTCCGGTTCTTCGCGAACATGACGCAGTCGCAGATCGGCGAGGAGGTCGGGATCTCGCAGATGCACGTGTCGCGGCTGCTCACGCGGACGCTGGCGCAGCTGCGCGAGGGCCTGATCGCGGACTGACCCCCTACCCGGTGGATGTCACGGGGCGGCGACTCGACCGGAGTCGCCGCCCCGACGCCGTCGCGGGCCGACGGCTCCATGAGGGTTCCTAATTGACGGTCCGTCAGACACACTGGCGCGATGCTGCGGACTTGGGTACGAGGACGTAGGGGCGTCGCCGTCGGGGTCGCCTCGGCCGCTGTGGTGGGACTCGGCGGAGCCGCCACCGTTGCCTTCGGCGGAGACGGCGGGCCCTCGAAATACGTGGCCGTGGGCGCCGCCGGCGGCTCGGACGCACCGGCTGACAGCGTCGCGCCCACCGGGAAGGTGGAGCTGGTGCCGCTGGACCCGGACTCCCCGGGATCGTCGGGGAGCGGCCGGGACGGGAGCACGCCGAAGGGCGGCGCGAAGGCCGGCGGCAAGGGTGGCGGCGAGAAGAGCGCGGGCGGCGGCGGATCGGCCGCCGGGGGTTCCGCCGGCGCCGGGTCGTCGGGCCCCGGATCGTCCGGCGCCGGAGCGGGCTCGTCCGGCTCGTCCGGCTCCACGGGTGGCGGCGGCGCACAGAGCGGCGGCAAGGGCGGCACCCCCTCGGGGTCGGGCTCCGGCACCCCCACGGGTGGCGGCACCTCCTCTTCCCCCGCCCCCGCCGCCCTGAAAGTGGGCGACCCCGTCCTGAAGGACGCCGACGAGCGGTGGTGCCAGGACGTGACCCTGGCGCTGCACAACTCCGGTGGGAGCGCGGTGCGTTCGGGCACCGTCACGTTCAAGACCCACATCATCGGAGCCCTCGGTGTCGACTGGGCGACGATCGAGTCGCAAGAAAAACTCCCCGTGCCCATCGGGCCCGGGGAGAAGAAGGAGAAGACGTGGACGGTCTGCGTCGACTCCTGGCGCGTACCGCTCGGGATGCATGTCGAGACGCGGGACGTCTCCGTGCAGTGGAAGTGAGAGCGCGGCCGACCGCTACTTGAGCGCCAGCCAGGCCACCGCCGCCACCACGACGATCGCGACCACGATGCCGACGATCAGTCCCGCGCTCGGACCGGACTTCACCGGTGCCGCCTCCGCGCGCGGCGACGGCGTGCCGCCGTCGTCGACGAAAGCGCGGAACATCTGGGTGCTGCCCGCGGGGTCGATGTTGCCTTCGGGGCCCGGGCCCTGGGGGTTGTGTGCCATGGGGCAGGACCCTAGCGAATCGGCGGCACAGGCGCCACAGGTCTCCCACAGCCCTCTTGAGCTGCAGCTTTACGCCATCAGGCCCGGACGTTTGCCTAGTTTTTAGGGTCGAACGCCCTTTTTAGTTTGCCTGCGGCAACCAACTGCTTCTATGGTTGCTCTAAGCAACAAATAAGGTTTTGGTCAGGAGGTGCTGTGGCCGCACAGCGTCATTACGACGAACTGGCCCGACAGCTCAGCGCCTTCGGCGCCGTCAAGAGGGACATGGCGCGCATCCTGCCCCACGACTGTCCGGCAGGTTCGGCTGCCGTCCTCGCTCTCCTCAAGCGCTACGGCGACATGCGGATGAGCAGGATGGCCGAGCTGATGGCCGTCGACATGTCCGTGGCCAGCCGGCACGTGGCACACACCGCGGACCGCGGCTGGATCGAGCGCCGCCCCGACCCCGCCGACAAGCGCTCGCGCATCCTCACCCTCACCGCCGAGGGGCACGAACAGATGGACGACCTCAACGACCGGACGACCGAGCTGCTCGCCGACCGGCTGAGCGACTGGTCCGACGACGAGGTCAACCAGCTCATCGCCCTGATGACGCGACTGCGCGACAGCTTCGGGGACTGCCGGACGACGGCGTCCCGGACACCGCTCCCCGTCGCCGCGCAGGCTTCGGCACAGACCACCCGTACACCCGCGTAAGACGTAAGAAAAGGATTCCCATGGCAACATCCACACCGTCCGGTGTGCGGGGCAGCCATGCCGCCAAGCACGGAGGCAATGCCCCCGGCGCCGGCGCCACCATGACGCACCGTCAGATCATGGAGGCACTGTCCGGGCTGCTGCTCGGCATGTTCGTCGCCATTCTGTCGTCGACCATCGTCACCAACGCTCTGCCCGAGATCGTCGGAGACCTCGGCGGCGGCCAGTCCGCCTACACCTGGGTCGTCACCGCCTCGCTGCTCGCGATGACCGCGACCACGCCCCTGTGGGGCAAGCTCGCCGACATCTTCAGCAAGAAGGCGCTCGTCCAGATAGCCCTGATCGTCTACGTGGGCGGTTCGGTCGTGGCGGGGCTCTCGCAGAGCCCCAGCATGCTGATCGCCTGCCGTGTGGTCCAGGGCATCGGCGTCGGCGGTCTGTCCGCCCTCGCCCAGATCGTGATGGCCGCGATGATCTCCCCGCGCGAGCGGGGCCGCTACTCCGGCTACCTCGGTGCGACCTTCGCCGTCGCCACCGTCGGCGGCCCGCTGCTCGGCGGTGTCATCACCGACACCTCGTGGCTGGGCTGGCGCTGGTGCTTCTACGTCGGTGTGCCGTTCGCGGTCATCGCGCTCATCGTGCTCCAGAAGACGCTGAAGCTCCCCACGGTCAAGCGGGAGAACGTCAAGGTCGACTGGGCCGGTGCCTTCTTCATCACCGCCGCGGTCTGCACCCTGCTCCTGTGGGTCACCTTCGCCGACGACAAGTACGACTGGCTGTCGTGGCAGACCGGCGCGATGGTGGGCGGCGCGGTCGTGCTCGCCCTGATCTTCATCCTGGTGGAGTCCAAGGCCGCCGAGCCGATCATCCCGCTGCGCCTCTTCCGCAACCGCACGATCACGCTCGCCTCGATCGCCTCGCTCTTCGTGGGCGTCGCGATGTTCACGGGCACCGTGTTCTTCTCGCAGTACTTCCAGCTGGCGCGCGGCAAGTCGCCGACGATGTCCGGTGTCATGACGATCCCGATGATCGGCGGCCTGTTCATCTCGTCGACCGTCGCGGGCCAGGTCATCACCAAGACCGGCAAGTGGAAGGCGTGGCTGGTCTCCGGCGGCGTCCTCATCACGGCGGGCCTGGGCCTGCTCGGCACGATCCGCTACGACACCCCGTACTGGCACGTCGCGATCTTCATGGCCCTCATGGGTCTCGGTATCGGCATGACGATGCAGAACCTCGTGCTCTGCACCCAGAACCAGGTCGCCCCGCAGGACATCGGTTCGGCCAGCTCCACCGTCACCTTCTTCCGCTCCCTCGGTGGTGCGATGGGTGTCTCGGCGCTCGGTTCGATCATGTCCACCCGCATCACGCACTACGTCAAGGACGGCCTCGCCGACCTCGGCCCCAAGGGTGCGGCCCTCGGCCACGGCGGTACGGGTGGCGGCGCCATCCCGGACCTGGACAAGCTGCCCGAGCCGCTGCGCACGATCATGGAGAGCTCCTACGGGCACGGCATCGCCGACGTCTTCCTGATCGCCGCGCCGATCGCGCTGGTCGCCCTGATCGCCATGCTGTTCATCAAGGAGGTTCCGCTGCGTACGTCGGGCGGCCTGGACCAGGCCAAGGAGACCGAGGCGGCCGCTTCCGGCGCCCCCGCCGGCCTCACCGCGAACCCGGTCACCGAGCCGGAGAAGGTGCCGAGCCTGGTCGGTGCGCACGAGCCCGCCGACGACGGCACCCAGCGCCTCGCCGCCGTCGCGTCCGCCGCGACCGGCAGCGTCCCGGCGCAGCCCGGCACGGGCGGCACCCCGGTGCACGGCTTCGTCCGCGGCGCCGAGTCCGCCCCGGTCCCGCGCGCCGCGATCACGCTGATCTCCCTCGGGGGACGGCAGCTGGGCCGCGCGGTCGCCCAGGGCGACGGTTCGTACACCGTCGACGCCCCCGGCGCCGGGTCCTACGTCCTGATCGCCTCGGCCGACGGCTACCAGCCGCAGGCCTCCACGGTGCTCGTCGGCGAGGACAGCGCCGGGACCGGCACCACGTACGACATCCTGCTCAGCGGCACCAGCGGTCTGAGCGGCGTCGTCAGGGCCGCGGAGACCAAGGCCCCGGTCGTCGGTGCCATGGTCATCGTGACCGATGTGCGCGGCGACGTGCTGGCCACCGGGCTCTCCGGCCAGGACGGCGAGTTCACCTTCGCCGAGCTGGTCCCGGGCGCGGTGACCGTGGCCGTGAACGCGGCCGGTCACCGGCCGCTCGCCCTGCCCGTCGAGGTCGGCGGCACGGGTGTCACCCGCGTCGAGGTCGAGCTGAACTCCGGCTCGCAGGTGCAGGGCACCGTGCGCGCCGCGGGCCGCTCGCTGAACGACGCGCGGGTCACGCTCGTCGACGCCGCGGGCAATGTGGTCGCGACCTCCACCACCGGTGACGACGGCGCGTACGCCTTCACCGACCTGGACGGCGGCGAGTACACGGTCATCGCGACCGGTTACCCGCCGATGGCCACGCACCTGACCGTGAACGGCAGTGGCGTCGACGGTCACGACATCGAACTCGCCCACCCCGGCGAGTAACTGACTCCGGACGGACACCCGGTGCGGCCCGCGTTTCGAGCGGAGACGTGAGCCGCACCGTTCGCCCGGATGTGGGAAAAGGGCCCCGGACCCGGTGGCGTCGTTAACGGCAGGGGACGGCCGAGACGCTGCGGGCCGGGGCCGTTTCACGTACGGGACGTACTCAACTCCCTTACGTGTGTGAGAACTTCAGCTAGGAGATGTGGACGATGGGACTCAGCGCGCGGATCCGGACGCGGGACGGGTGGGCTCTGCCGCACGCCGTCGTCACGGTGACCGACATGACGGGCGCGCAGGTGCTGCGTGCCGAGGCCGACGACGAGGGCGCCGTGCACGACGCGGCGGTCCTCACCCCGGGCCCGTACACCGTGATCGTGACCGCGGTCGGATACGGCCCCGCGGCCTCCACGGCGCTGGTCACGGCGACCGGCCGGGCCGAGGTCGGCACCGTGGTGCTCGCCCGGCAGGGCGGGGCCGAGCTGCCGCCGCCCGGACCGTGGACCGTCGACCCGGCGCACTCCGCGGTCGCAGCGACCGCGCAGCACCTGGGCATCACCTCGGTGCACGGCCGGTTCACCGACTTCCGGGCCCGGATCGACATCGCGCAGGACGTGGAGAAGTCCCGCGTCGAGGCGGTCATCCGGTCCGCGTCGATCGACACCGGCAACGGGATGCGCGACGGCCACCTGAAGTCCCCCGACTTCCTGGACGTCGAGTCGCACCCCGAGATCACCTACCGGTCGACGGGCCTGACCCCGGCCGGCACCGACCGCTGGACCGTGCACGGCGAGCTGAACCTGCACGGTGTGGCGCGCCAGGTCGACCTCGACCTCAGCTACCTGGGCACCGGCGCCGACCCGTGGGGCGGCACCCGCGCCGCGTTCAAGGCGACGGCCGAGCTGAAGCGCGAGGACTTCGCCATGAACTACAACCAGGTCGTCCAGGCCGGTATCGCGGCGATCGGCGCGACCCTCAAGGTCGAACTCGACATCCAGGCGGTGCAGGGCGACTCGCTGCCCAGCATGTAGCAGGGCGTTCAGGGGGCGGCAGTCATTAGGCTGGGCCGTATGGCTCCGAACATCGCGACCAACACCCGTGTTTCCCTGGACGAGTTGCTCGACTTCGTACGACCCCGCCACCGCGCCCTCCTCATCACCGCCCGTGCCGACGGCACCCCGCAGGCCTCACCACTGACCTGCGGGGTCGACGACGCCGGGCGGATCGTCGTCTCCACGTACCCCGAGCGCGCCAAGACCCGTAACGCCAAGCGGAATCCGCGGGTGAGCGTGGTCGTGCTGAGCGACGAGTGGAACGGGCCGTGGGTGCAGATCGACGGCGCCGCCGAGGTCCTCGACACCCCCGACTCGGTCGAACCCCTGGTGGAGTACTTCCGCAACATCTCGGGAGAGCACCCGGACTGGGACGAGTACCGGGAGGCCATGGTGAAGCAGGGCAAGTCGATCATCCGGATCACCCCGGACAAGTGGGGCCCGGTGGCGACCGGCGGCTTCCCGGCGCGGCTCGGCTAAGGCTTTTCCCGCGCCACCAGCGCCGCGATCCCGGCGATCTGGAGATCGAGCGCGATGTGGAAGTCGAGGTCGCGGATCTCCTCGACCGTGCCCCCGGCTTCCACCTGCGCCATCGTCTCCTCGGCGTGCCGCAGCATCTCCGGCTTGTCGGCCGGTGCGGTGAACGTGGTCATCGTCCGCCGGAAGTACTCGTCCTGCGTCATGCCGACGTCGGCGCACCGCTGCCGGAAGTGGCCCTCGACGGTGCCGTACCCGTAGACGAACTGCATGACGCTGGCGATCGCCCCGCGCTGCGCGCTCATCGGCAGCCCGGTGCGGGCGAAGACGCGCTGGACGACGGTGGAGAACTCCAGTGAGTTCGGGCCGATGTTGAGGTAGCTGCCGACCAGCGGGGAGATCCAGGGGTGGCGCACGAGCAGCGCCCGGTACTCGGTGGCGAGCCGGCGCACCTGCTCGCTCCAGTCGGCGTCGGTGGTGACCGTGCCGGCCACCTCGGGTTCGCCGAAGACCCGGTCCAGGGCCAGTTCGAGCAGGTCGTCCTTGGTGTCGACGTACCAGTACACGGACATCGCGGTGACGCCCAGCTCGCCCGCGAGGCGCCGCATGGAGAACTTGGCGAGCCCCTCCGCGTCGAGCAGCTTCACCGTGGCGTCGGTGATCCGCTCGCGGTCCAGGCCGCTGGGCTGCTCGCTGCGCCGACCGCGTCCGGGCTTGCTCTCTTCGAGCCAGACACTCATCCGCGCTGCCTTCGCCATGGCGCACCTTCCCAGGAGTTGACGTACCGGGCGGGGCGGACCCGCGGGCTCGCACCCGCGGAATCCGCCCGTCCGCCTGCCACGATGCTAGGACTGTTCAGGGGCTTGTGGGAAAGCGCCCGGAGCCGTCTTCCCTGCTGACTCTGCCCGCTCCGCGCGCCGCAGCAACGCAGCGGCGAGGAGTCCGCCGACGAGGACGGCGGCGGCGCCGACCAGCTGGCTGGTCTCCAGTCCCGAGGAGAAGGCGTCCGCGATACGGGCCTTCTCGCCGGCCGAGTCGGCTGCCGCGAGCGCCGCCGGGAGGGAGGCGGCGGAGACGGCGACCAGCGCCGCGAACCGGGCGTTGAGGACGGCGCCGAGGACGGCGACCCCGAGCCCGTTGCCGAATTCGGCGAGGGTGCCGTTCACGCCCGCGCCGACGCCCGCCTTCGCCGGCGGGATGGCGCTCATGATGGCGTTGGCCATCGCGGGCATGGCGAAGGCGATGCCGACGCCCATGACGATCAGGCCGAGGAGCATGCCGCCGTAGGAGTCCCCGCCGAGCACGGCGATCGCCGCGAGCCCGGCCGCCAGGCAGGACATGCCGGCCGCGATGGTGACCGGGGTGCCCACCTTGGCGAGGACCTTGGCGCCGACGCCGGTGAGGTTCAGGGCGACGATGGTCAGCGCGAGCGGCGCCGTGCGCAGTCCGGCCTCCAGCGGCCCGTACCCGAGCACGAACTGGAGGTGCTGGGTGAGCAGGAACAGCGAGCCGCCCATGCCGAACGCGACGAGGATCGCCCCGGCGACGGCGCCCGTGAACTTCTGGTTGCGGAAGAAGTGCATGTCCAGCATCGGGTACGGGATGCGCAGCTCCCAGCCGACGAACGCGGCCATGAAGACGATCCCGACCGCCGCCGAGAGCAGCGTGGTCCCGGAGGTCCAGCCCTCGTCCGGACCGCTGATGATCGCGTAGACGACCCCGGTCATGCCGACCGTGGAGAGCAGCGCGCCGAGCAGGTCGGGCCGGTCGCCCTGCGGGTTCTTCGACTCGGGTACGAGCGTGAGGACGGCGATCAGCCCGATGACCGCGACCGGGATGTTGATGAGGAAGATCGCGCCCCACCAGAAGTGGTCCAGCATCACGCCGCCGAGCAGCGGTCCGACGGCGAA
The DNA here is from genome assembly GCF_042799415.1 of Streptomyces sp. NPDC057694. Lineage (NCBI taxonomy): Bacteria > Bacillati > Actinomycetota > Actinomycetes > Kitasatosporales > Streptomycetaceae > Streptomyces > Streptomyces sp. NPDC057694. The sequence goes on along the minus strand of NZ_JBHVIX010000006.1, from coordinate 209,946 downwards.
CCCGAGCGAGTTCACGGTGGCCCACAGGCCGATCGCCTTGACCCGCTCGGTGTCGTCGAAGATCTGCACGACGACCGCGAGGGTCGTGGTCATCAGCAGCGCGCCGCCGACGCCCATGCCGGCCCGCGCGGCGATCAACTGCGCGGTGGAGTCGGCGAGTCCGGCGATCAGCGAGCCGACGCCGAACAGTACGAGTCCGGCCGCGAGCATCTTCTTGCGGCCGTAGCGGTCGGCGGTGGAGCCCGCGGTGAGCAGCAGTCCGGACTGGACGAGCGAGTAGGCGCTGATCACCCACTGGATGTCGGACGTCGACGCGTGCAGTTCCCGGGTGAGGGAGGGGATCGCGACGTTCAGGACGGTGTTGTCGAGCAGCACGGTCAGCTGGGCGAGGCAGATGACGCCGAGGATGATCCAGCGCTGCGGGTGGCCTGCGGCCGGGGCGGGCTGCCGGGGGCTGCCGCCGGTGTTCTCGGCGGTCGTCGCCGTCATGCGGGCTCCTGTCGGGGGGCGATGGGCGGTGCTGTACACCGTAAAGGACAACTCTTACGGCGTACAAGTGGGTTTTCGGCATACGGTTCGGCCATGCCGAGACGATCTCGTTCCGCTTCTCAACTAGCCCTGGCCATAGCCGTGTTGAGCCTGGTCGCAGCGGCCCCCGCCGCGGCCGCCGGGCAGCACGGGCCACCGCCGGTCCCGCTGCGCATCGCCACGTACAACATCCACGCGGGCGCGGGCGCCGACAACGTCTTCGACCTGGACCGGCAGGCGGCCGCGCTGCGCGCCCTGCACGCCGACGTGATCGGCCTCCAGGAGGTCGACGTGCACTGGGGCACCCGCAGCCAGAACCTGGACGTGGCACGGGAGTTGGCCGACCGGCTCGGGATGCGGGTGTCGTTCGCGCCGATCTACAGCCTGGATCCGGTGACGGCGGGGGAGCCGCGGCGGGAGTTCGGGGTGGCCGTGCTGTCCCGGTATCCGATCCGCTCGGCCGTCAACCACGAGATCACCCGCCTGTCCACGCAGGACCCGAACCCGGTACCGGCGCCCGCCCCCGGCTTCGGCGAGGTCACCCTGAAGGTGCGCGGGGTGCCCGTGCAGGTCTTCGTGACGCACCTGGACTACCGCGCGGATCCGTCGGTACGGGTGGCGCAGGTCGCGGACACCCGCCGCATCATGACCGCCGAGCGCTCCGCGGTGCGGGGGGCGCGGCAGGTTCTGCTGGGTGACTTCAACGCGGCGCCGGGGGCTGCTGAACTCGGGCCGTTGTGGGGGGAGTTGCGGGATGCCGGCCCGGCGGACGGAGGCACGTACCCGGCCGGTGCTCCGGTGCAGCGGATCGATTACGTGGCGGTGGGCGCGGGCATCGACGTCCGCTCGACGTCGATCCCGGACGAGCCGACGGCTTCGGATCACCGGCCGGTGGTGGCGGAGGTGGCGGTCCGCCGGTAGACAGGTGCGGCTCGCGTCGTGGCTGGTCGCGCAGTTCCCCGCGCCCCCGGGTTGTCATTCGCCTGCGGGCCGGTGGCCGCTTCTCGCGCCGTTCCCCGCGCCCCTGAAGCATGCGCTTCGCGCAGCTTCCCCTTGCACCCCTGGGCGAGCGGAGCTCGCTGCCAGGGGCGCGGGGAACTGCGCGACCAGCCCCCACCGGCCGTCGGCCGACGTACAACCACCCGACGCGAAGCGTCACTTTCGGGAAGGGGCGGGGCTGGGGAAGAAATCAGCTCTTGGGCTGGGTCAGGTCATAGAAGGTCGACGAACCCACCGTCACCTTCTTGTAGTTGGCCTCCACCCACTTCGTGATCTTCGACGCCGATCCGGAACTGGCCCCGGACCCACCCCCGATGAAGTAGTGGATCTTCCCATCCGCGACGTACTGCTTGAACTGGGCCAGCGTCGGCGACGGATCCGTACCGTTGAAACCGCCGACAGCCATCACCGGGTCACCCGTGGCCAGCTGGTAACTCGCCTGGTTCTGCGAACCGACCGTGGCCGCCACCCAGGTGTAGTCCCCGGCATCCTCCGCCAGAAGCTTCTCGGCCTTGGAGCTGACCTCGGCGCCGTTGAGAAGGCCACCCATGCCACCACCGCCCCCGGCACCGGCACCGGCACCGCGTTCACCCATGCCGGGCATGCCACCCGTGGTGCTCTTGCTCTGTCCGGGCATCCCGCCACCGGGGAAGCCACCCTGCTGGCCGCCGTTGCCCTTGCCGGTGCCACCGGTCGGAGGCTGCCCCATCTGACCGCCCTGGCCACCTTGGCCACCCTGACCGCCGCCACCAGGACCACCCTGGCCGCCACCGCCACCGCCACCACCCCCACCGAACCCCATGGAGCTGGCCCCCGAGGGCCCGGCCGTGACGATCGACCCGGAGTGCCCGGTGTTCAGCGTGGACACGGTGTACGCGGTCGGCCCGGCCAGCGACGCGGCGAGCCCGAGACCGGCCGCCCCCAGCGCGAGTCGGCGATTGAGCCGCCCGGCGAGCGCGAGCCCGAGCCCGGCCACCAGTCCCCCGATCAGCACGGCCCAGCGCAGCCACGGCAGATAGTCCGGCGTGCGCCCGAGCAGCACGTACCCCCAGACCGCCGAGGCGGCGACGGCCGCGCCCAGCGTCACGGACCAGCCGATCAGGGACCGCTCCTCCCACAGCACGGCGGCGCCCATGCCGACGACGGCCGCGAGGTAGGGGGCCAGGGCCACCGTGTAGTACTGGTGGAAGATGCCGGCCATGAAGCTGAAGATCAGCGCGGTGGTGACCAGCGCGCCGCCCCACGCGAGGAACGCGGCGCGTGCCGTGTCCGTCCGCTTCGCCCGCCAGGTCAGCACGATGCCGGCCACGAGCAGGATCAGCGCGGCGGGCAGCAGCCACGAGACCTGGCTGCCGATCTCGGAGTTGAACATCCGGCCGAGCCCGGTCTCGCCCCACTGCCCGGTGCCACCGCCCGCGCCGCCGCCACCGCCGCCGACGCTGCCGGTCTCGTCGCCGTTGATCCGGCCGAGTCCGTTGTAGCCGAAGGTGAGTTCGAGGAACGAGTTGTTCTGGGAGCCGCCGATGTACGGGCGTGAGGACGCCGGCCACAGTTCGACGATCGCCACCCACCAGCCCCCGGCGACGACCATCGCGAGCCCGGCGAGGGCCAGCTGACCGAGCCGCCTGCGCAGCCGGGTCGGGCCGAAGACCCCGTAGAGCAGGGCCAGCGGCGGCAGGATCAGGAAGGCCTGGAGCGTCTTGGCGAGGAACGCGAGCCCCACCGCGACGCCCGCCCACACCAGCCACTTGGTGCGGCCCCGCTCCATGGCGCGCAGCACGCAGTAGACCGTGACGGTCATCAGCAGCGCGAGGATCGCGTCCGGGTTGTTGAACCGGAACATCAGCGCGGCGACCGGCACCGTCGCGAACACCACCATGGTGATCAGGCCCGCTGCCGCACTGAACCGGCGGCGCACGGCCGCGTACAGCACACCGGCCGTGGCGACGCCCATCAGCACCTCGGGGACGAGGATCGCCCACGAGTTCAGTCCGAAGAGGCGCACGGAGAGGGCCATCGGCCACAGGGCGGCCGGGGGCTTGTCGACGGTGATGGCGTTGGCCGCGTCGGACGAGCCGAAGAAGAACGCCTTCCAGCTCTCGCTGCCCGCCTGGACGGCCGCCGAGTAGAAGGAGTTGGCGTAGCCGGAGGCGGAGAGGTTCCAGAGGTAGGCGAGGCCGATGACGAGGAGCAGCCCGAGGAAGGCGGGACGCACCCAGCGCGCGTCCCCCGGCCGCCCGCGCCACACCCGCGTCAGGAACCGGTCCCGGGGCCGGCCGTGGCCCCCGCCGCCGTGTCCACCGCCGGGCTCACCCGGCGCGGCGGACGGCGGGCCCGTACTCGTACTCGAACTCGAACCGGCTGTCGTCAGGTCGGTGGTGGTCGTCATCGCTGTTCCCTGGGGTCGAGGTAGGGGTCGTGCGTGCCGACCGGCGTCATCCGCGCGGTGGCATCGTCGTCCCAGGCCCGCGGAGCCTGAGGGGTCGAGACGGTGGTGAGGGTGGGGGCGGTCGGGGCGGTGGGGTCGGGGGTGCGCTCGGCGGGGAACACCCAGGCCCGGAAGAGCAGGAAGCGCAGCACGGTCGCCGCGAGGTTGGCCGCGATGAGTACGGCCAGTTCGGTCGAGTGCGCGGGGTCGGTGGACGCGGCGTTCAGGGCGGCCAGCGAACCGCTGGTCAGCGCGAGGCCGATGCCGAAGACGACGAGTCCCTGCGCCTGGTGGCGGACGGCCTTGTCGCGGCCGCGCACTCCGAAGGTGAGGCGCCGGTTCGCCGCGGTGTTGGCGAAGGCCGACACCAGCAGGGCGAGCGCGTTGGCGATCTGCGACCCCGAGAACGTACGGAAGCCGGAGTACAGCAGGAGATAGAACAGCGTGGAGAGCGCGCCGACCACGCAGAACCCGACCAGCTGCCGCGCGAGCCCCTTCGGCACGCCCGGGAGCCGGCGGTCGCGCGGGTCGTCGCCGAACGGGCGGGCGAGCCGGTCGAGCGGCAGGGAGCCGGTCGCAAGGGCCTTGCCCACCCGCCATACGCCCTTCAGGTCGTCGGTGGCCGTCTTCACGATGTGCACGGTCGAGTTCGGGTCGTCGACCCAGTCGACGGGCACCTCGTGGATCCGCAGCCCGGCGCGCTCGGCGAGCACGAGCATCTCGGTGTCGAAGAACCAGCCGGTGTCCTCGACCAGCGGCAGCAGCACCTGCGCGACATCGCGCCGGATCGCCTTGAAGCCGCACTGGGCGTCGGAGAAGCGGGCCTGGAGCGAGCCCCGCAGGATCATGTTGTAGGCCCGGGAGATGAACTCCCTCTTGGGGCCGCGCACCACGCGCGAGGAGCGGGCGAGGCGCGAGCCGATCGCCAGGTCCGAGTGGCCGGAGATGAGCGGGGCGACCAGCGGCAGCAGCGCGTTCAGGTCGGTGGACAGGTCCACGTCCATGTAGGCGAGGACCGGCGCGTCGGACGCGGACCACACGGTGCGCAGGGCGCGGCCGCGGCCCTTCTGTTCGAGCCGGAAGTAGCGGACGCCCTGCAGCTCGACGGTGAGCCGGTGCGCCACCTGCGGGGTGGTGTCGGTGGAGGCGTTGTCCGCGATCGTGACGCGGAAGCGGTAGGGGAAGGTGCGGACCAGGTGGGCGTGGAGTCTGCGCACGCACTCACCGAGGTCCGTCTCCTCGTTGTAGACCGGAATGACGACGTCCAGCACGGGCACGTTGCCGAGGCCGCTGCCCACGGGCAGGTGCTCCCGCGCAGGCAGCGCGCCGAGATTCGCGGCGGTGGGGTCGATGCCCGGAGAAGAGTCGGTTCGCATGCCATTGACACTCGCCAACTCCCCTGTTAGCGCTGTGTGGTGGACCTTTGGGCTGCCTGTGAGTCCGGCTGTGCGCTCACCTGTACGGGGGTGAAGAGCGCGTCGGCGTCCGCGGGCAGCGCGCTGACCGGCTCGTCGTAGGCCGGCAGGTGCACGGTGAACACGGTGCGGCCGGGCCCGCTGTCCACGGTCACGGCCCCTCCGTGCGCGGCCGCGACGGCCTGCACGATGGCGAGCCCGAGCCCGGTGGACCCGGCCTTGCGCGACCGGGAGGAGTCCCCCCGGGCGAACCGTTCGAAGACGTGCGGCAGCAGCTCCGCGGGGATGCCGGGACCGTCGTCGCGTACGTCGACACAGACCCAGGGCCCGTGCCGGTGCACGCGCGCGGTGACGGTGGTGCCGGGCGGCGTGTGGGTCCGCGCGTTGGCCAGGAGATTGACGAGGACCTGTTGCAGGCGTGCGGAGTCGGCGAGCACCAGGGCGGGCTCGTCGGGCAGTTCAAGGCGCCATTTGTGGTCCTGGCCGGCCGCGCGGGCGTCGCTGAGCACGTCGATGACCAGCGGCGACAGATCGGTCGGCTCGTACGAGAGGGGCCGCCCGGAGTCGAGCCGCGCGAGCAGCAGCAGATCCTCGACGAGGCCCGTCATGCGGTGCGCCTCCGACTCGATCCGGCTCAGCGCGTGCCGGGTGTCGGGGCCGACCTCCTCGCGGCCGCGCCGGGTCAGTTCGGCGTACCCGCGGATGGAGGCGAGCGGGGTGCGCAGCTCGTGGCTGGCGTCGGCGACGAACTGCCGGACCCGCGTCTCGCTCTGCTGGCGGGCGTGCAGCGCGCCGTGGATGTGGTCGAGCATGCGGTTGAGCGCGGCCCCGACCTGGCCGACCTCGGTCCTCGGATCGGCCTCGGCGTCGGGCACCCGTTCGTAGAGGGTCACCTCGCCGGTGTGCAGGGGGAGTTCGGAGACGCGGGTGGCGGTGGCGGCGACCCGGCGCAGGGGGCGCAGGTTGACGCCGACCATCACGGCACCGGCGATGCCCGCGGCGACGAGCCCCGCGAGGGTGACCGACAGCTCGACGATGATCAGGGTTCGGACGGTGTCCTGGACCGAGGTGGCGGGGATGCCCACGACGACGATGCCGCCGTCCTCGGACTGCACCGTTTTCACCCGGTACGTTCCGAGACCGGTCAGATCGGTGCTGTGGATGTCACCGTCCTGGGAGACGGCCGCGAGCTCGCTCTTCTGAGTGCTGGTGAGCTTGGCGGTGTCCGTACCGCCCAGACCCCGCACCGATTTGGCGACCTCGCCGTTCTCGACGACGGCGCCGACGGTGTTGTTCGGCGAGCCACCGCCGACCACCCAGCGCAGATCCTCGTTGACGTTCTCGGTGTCGGGAGGCTGGAACTGCTGCTGCCCGACGTGGCCGATGTTCCCGGGCGGATCGGCCGCCCGCTTGGAGATCGACTCCAGGTCGGTGTCGAGCCGCTCGTACAGCGAACTGCTCACCGCCACCGTGGTCACGGTCCCGATCACCGCGGCGACGACCGCGATCAGCGCTATCGCCGACACGACGAGCCGGGTCCGCAGCGTCCGCGGACCCCGCGCCCCGCGCCTGCGGCGTCCGCTCCGGGTCACGACACCGTGGTGGCGGCGGGCTTGATCAGATATCCGGCGCCCCGACGGGTGTGGATCATCGGCTCACGCCCGGCGTCGATCTTCCGTCGCAGGTAGGAGATGTACAGCTCGACGACGTTGGCCTGGCCGCCGAAGTCGTAGCTCCACACCCGGTCCAGGATCTGCGCCTTGCTGAGCACGCGCCGCGGATTGCGCATGAGGAAGCGCAGCAGCTCGAACTCGGTGGCGGTCAGATGGATGTTGGCGCCACCGCGCGACACCTCGTGGCTGTCCTCGTCGAGCATCAGGTCGCCGACGACCAGCACGGAATCGCTGCGCCGGTCGGCGGCGCCGGTGCGCCGGATCAGTCCGCGCAGCCGCGCGACGACCTCCTCCAGGCTGAACGGCTTGGTGACGTAGTCGTCGCCGCCCGCCGTCAGCCCGGCGATCCGGTCCTCGACGGCGTCCTTGGCGGTCAGGAAGAGAACGGGGACGTCGGGCAGCTCACGGCGCAGCCGCCCGAGCACGCTCAGTCCGTCCATGTCGGGCAGCATCATGTCGAGCACGACGGCGTCGGGCCGGAACTCACGTGCGTTCTGCACGGCTCCGGACCCGTCACCGGCGGTACGGATCTGCCAGCCCTCATAGCGCAGCGCCATGGACAACAGCTCGGTGATCGACTGCTCGTCGTCCACGACAAGCACCCGGACGGGGCTTCCGTCCGGCCTCAGCAGTTCGGTACGCCCCTGGGGCGAGGTCGCGGTCATGTTGCAACCATGCGGCGGCCCTCTGAGAGCACCCTTTTCCTTACCTGTGAATACCCTGAGAAACACACAGCTGCCTCTGAGGAATCCCGCAGGCGCTGCGAAAACAGCAGGTCAGCGGCGTCCCACAGCGGCGGGGCCTCATGGCCTCATGGCCTCATGGCCTCATGGCCTCATGGCCTCAGCGGAGGAACAGCCGTGCGCCGTTGTCGTGACAGACGGCCCGCACCCACTCCGTCCCGAGACCGAGCCGCTCGATCGCCTCCAGCTGATGCGCGTACGGATACGGGATGTTCGGGAAGTCGCTGCCGAGCAGCACCCGGTCCCCGAGCTCGACCAGCCGCCCCAGTTCCTTCTCGGGGAACGGCGAGCGTCGCTCGACGAAGTCCGTGAACGCCATCGTCGTGTCGAGCCGCACCTCCCGGTACCGCTCGGCCAGATCCAGGAACTCCGAGTACTCCGGCATCCCCATGTGCGCGACGACGAGCGGCAACCGGGGATGGCGTTCGAGTACCCGCGCCATCGGCTCGGGCCCGGTGTGCTTGCCGGGCGCGGGCCCGGACCCGCAGTGCGTCACGACGGGCACCCCGGCCTCGGCCAGCAGGCCCCACACCGGGTCGAGCAGCGGGTCGGTGGGGTCGTACGCCCCGACCTGGACGTGCGCCTTGAAGATCCGCGCCCCGTCCTCGATCGCCCGCCGCACGTAGTCCTCCGCCCCCGGCTCGGGGAAGAAGGTCGCCGTGTGCAGGCAGCCGTCCGTACGCCGGGCGAAATCGGCCGCCCATCCGTTCAGCCACTCGGCCATCCCCGCCTTGTGCGGATAGAGCATCGACGTGAAGGCGACGACTCCGAACTCCCGCATCCGCGCGACCCGGCGGTCCTCCTCCTCCCGGTACGTGATCGGCCACTCGCTCCCGACCAGCGGCCCGGCCGAGTCGAAGTACGCCCACACCTTGCGCAGCACCCGCTCGGGCATGAAGTGCGTGTGCACGTCGACGAGCCCGGGCAGCCCGTGCCGCGCGAGAAACCCGGCGACACGCTCCGCTTCGGGTACGTCTTCGGACACGTCTTCGGGCACGGCGGGGCCGGAAGCGGAGGTGTCGGGGCTAGTCACGGACGAACCCGTGGCTGCGCTCGACCTTGGCCACATGCACCGTGTACCCCTCGTACCACTCGGCCCGCCCCTGCTTCTGCGCGTCCCGGTGCGCGGCGATGGACCGCCACTCCTCGATGGCCGTCACGTCCCGGAAGTACCCGACGGTGATCCCGAGCCCGCCGGGCGTCCGCGCGGACTCGTGCCCGAGATATCCCGGAACCTCCGCCACCAACGCGTCCAGCCGGTCGGAGGTCTCCCCGTACCCACGGTCCCCCGCGGTCCGTACGGAGCTGAACACCACCACGTAGTACGGCAGTTCAAAGGCCGGCAACGGCGCCCCGGGCGCCTCGGCGTGATCACTCATCCCCCTACGGTCACCCGCGCCCTCCTCCCTGTCCACACCCTCGCCGCGCCCAGGGGGTGACGGCCCCTAGAACAACCCGCCCTGCACAGCGGGCATCTCCCGCACCTCGACCCCCGTCCCGGCCGCCCCGTCACCGGCCCCCACCAGCGGCCACCCGGCCAGCACCCGCGTATCCACCACGAGCCGCCGCCCGCCGGCCTCGACGAGATGCAGATCGGGCCCGGCGGCGGCCACCACGCGCCCCGCCACCACGGCCCCTTCGCCCAGACCGCTCACGACGGCGTCCACCCGGTCCACGGCGCCGAGCCCGAACACCTCCTCGTGCCCGACGACCTCACAGGGCAGCCGCGCCAGCGATTCGGGCCAGCCGCCGAGCCCCACGGCGACCTCGTGCGCCCGGCCCAGCTCGGCCCGCGCATGCCCCGTCACCACCGTGGCCCGCACGATCCGCTTGGTGCCGTACGGGATCCGGTCCGGCACCCCGAGAGCCACCCGCAGCAACTCCTCGGCCCGCCGCGCGGCCATCAGCGGCCCCTGCCCCAGCCAGGTGTACGCGACGGCCCCCTGCTCCAGCAGCCGCGCGCTGCCCCTGGCCACCCCCGTGATCCCCACCTTCACCAGTCCGTCCCCGAACCACGCCAGATACACGTGGTACGGCCGCGGATCGTCCGCGATCGTGTCGGCGGCCACGGACTGCGCCCGGTCGATCCCCGCGCACTCCGCGCACTGCGCCCGTGTCCCCCGCACCGGCACATCGGCCCACCCCGGGCACGCGCTGCGCCGCCCGCCGCGCCACACGCCCAGGCACCGTCTCGGCCCCGCGATCCGGAACGCCACGCTCTCCCCGAACCGCACGACGCTCTCCCGCTCAGCACCCCCGTCCCCCGTCCACCCCATGCCCGGCCCGCCCCCACGCCATCGCATCCCGGTGCACCACCACGTCATACGTCCAGGATGGCGCAGCCCACTGACAATGCCGACAACGCGGCTTTGAGTACCTCCTGAGTACGTGCGCTCTCCTCTGCGGCGCCGCCCGGCCCGACACTCGACGACATGAAGAAAGAACACCTGCTCACCGCCCTCGTCCCGGCCGCGACGGCCCTGATCGCCTGGGCCGCCTGGCTCGGCTGGGACCAGCACCGCGACGTCCACCCCGACGGCTCGACGACCGGCCCGTACGCCGCCTGGCAGGTGATCGGCCTGGTCCTGACCCTGCTGGCGCCGGTCTACTGGGCGGCCTCCCGCCACCACGCCGCGGCGGCGACCCTCGGCACCACGGCCGGACTGACGGCGGCGGCCGCCTACGACTGGTCGGACGACTCCAGCGGCCTCTTCATGGTCGGCGTCGTCCTCATCGCCCTCGGCACCCTGGCCGCGACGGCGACGGTCTCGGCGACGATCAGCGCCACCCGCCGGGCCATCGCCTGACCGGATCGCGCCTCCCCGGGATGTCGAGAACGCCCCACCGGCTCCGTCCCGGGTACAACAGCGACCGACAGCGGACGCACGAGGCAAGGGAGACCGGCATGGCGATTCAGCGGATGGACAACGTGGGCATCGTCGTCGACGACATGGACGCCGCCATCGCGTACTTCGAGGAACTCGGCATGGAGCTGGAGGGCAGGGCCGAGGTCAAGGGCCCCGTCGCCGACCGGTGCACCGGGCTCGACGGCGTCCACTGCGACATCGCGATGCTCCGCACCCCCGACGGCCACAGCCGGCTCGAACTCTCGAAGTACCGCACCCCCGAGGCCATCGGCCCCGAGCCGCGCGACCGCCCCCACAACATCCTGGGCACCCACCGCGTCATGTTCGCCGTCGACGACCTGGAGTCCACGGTCGCCCGCCTGAGCCCGCACGGCGCCGAAGTCCTCGGCGACATCGCCCGCTTCGAGGACAGCTACCTGCTCGCCTACGTCCGCGGCCCGGAAGGCATCATCGTCGGCCTGGCCCAGCAATTGGACTGAGCGCGCCGGAATCCCGAGTGCGCCCCGCGACGCGCCGTGTCACGCTCCCTCCATGTCGATCATTGACGTGTCCCCCGAAGTGTCGCTCGCCTACGAGACGTTCGGTGACCCCGCCGACCCCGCCGTCCTGCTGGTGATGGGCTTCGGGGCGCAGATGATCTCCTGGCACGAGGGCTTCTGCCGGATGCTGGCGGACCGCGGACGCCACGTCATCCGGTACGACAACCGCGACTGCGGGCTGTCCACCCGGTTCGAGGACCACCCCGTCGACATGGGCGCGTTCATCGCCGCGGTGACCTCGGGAGACATCCCCGCCGCCCTCGCGATGGTTCCCTACCGGCTCACCGACATGGCCGACGACGGCCTCGGCCTGCTCACCGCGCTCGGCATCGAGCGCGCCCACGTGGTGGGTGCCTCGATGGGCGGGATGATCGCCCAGACGATGGCCCTCTCCGCCCCCGAGCGGGTCCTGACCCTGACGTCGATGATGTCCTCCACCGGCGAGAGCGAGTACGGCGCGGCCAGCCCGGAGGCCCAGGCCGTGCTCTTCGGCCCGAAGCCCGCCGATCGCGCGGGGTACATCGCGGCGGCGGAGAGAGAACTGGTCTGGGCCTCCAAGCGATACGGCGACCCCGCGGTACTGCGCGAGGCGGCGGCCGCCGCCTACGACCGCGCCCACCACCCCACGGCCATCGCCCGGCAGCTCGGCGCCATGATCCTCAGCGGCTCCCGCGCGGACGCCCTGCGCGAGCTACGGGTGCCGACCCTGGTGATCCACGGCCTGGACGACACCCTGATCGCCCCCAGCGGCGGACAACGCACCGCGGCCCTGGTCCCCGACGCCGAACTCCTGCTGCTCCCCGACATGGGCCACGACCGCCCCCGCGAACTCTGGCCCACCCTCGTCGACGCCGTGGCGACCCACACAGCCTGAGGCAAACAGCAGAAGGCCCCGCCGGAGAACCGGCGGGGCCTTCTGTCAGTGTGCACTCGGCAGGATTCGAACCTGCAACCTTCTGATCCGTAGTCAGATGCTCTATCCGTTAAGCTACGAGTGCTTGTTTGTTCTTTTGTCGTTGTCTTAGTTCCCGGCCTTTCGGCCCGTCCCGGCGACAAGAAGAACATTACATGACTGCCGCCGTCATGTGAAATCCGTTAGCCACACCGCTTGTGACCTGCGAAAACGCATCCCAGGCGCCCCAGACACAGCGAAGCCCCGGTCCTGGTGGACCGGGGCTTCGGATCTTGCTGCGGAGGCGGAGGGATTTGAACCCTCGATGGGATTTAAGTCCCAAACCGCATTAGCAGTGCGGCGCCATAGACCGGACTAGGCGACGCCTCCAGCACATCCCGCCTGCGCGAACGCGAGCGGCTGCGTGCAGATGATGACACAGCTGAGCGCCGTGTCACCAATCGGCTCCCACGGTACTAGGAGGTCGGGCCGCAGAGCAAAGCCCTTTGCGGGGGCGCAACGTCGCGGCCGTGCCCGCGTTAGGCAGGGCATGCTGCTGCGTCGTCTCTCCCGTTGCGTCCTGCTCACGTCCGCCGCCACCGTCGCCGCCCTCACGGCCCTGCCCGCGGCCGCGCACGCCGACACCGGGCCTGGACACATCGCGCCGCCCCCCTTCAGCGCCCTGGACGGGATCGGACGCGACGAGCTGACGGTCACCGTCGCCGACTCGGGCAACGGCAACGACGGCACGTCCGACCTGCGCTGCGACCCGGCCGGCGGCACCCATCGCGACCCGGCCGCCGCCTGCGCGACGCTCGACCGGATCGCGGCGGACGGCACCGACCCGTTCGCGCCGGTGCCCGCCGGGGCGTACTGCTCGATGCTCTACGGCGGCCCCGCGACCGCGCACATCACCGGCACCTGGCACGGGCGGCCCGTCGACGCCTCGTACAAGCTGAGCAACGGGTGCGAGGTCGCGCGCTGGCGGCAACTGGCGCCCGTGCTGCCTGCTACCGCCCCGTGACCCTGGGTCCACCGAGCACATCGCCCCCGCGCGATCCCCACATCCTCTTCGTCGCCTCTACGTGGGCTCCCTCTCATCCGGGGTCGCGCGCGCAGGCCGTGCCCGTAGACTCCCTCCCGTGACACGTTGTGCTTCGCGCGGCAAGATGACTGGCGCGGCCGGCACGTCGCGGTAAAGCGGTACATCAGGGAGGAAGCGTCGTCGTGAGCAGCAGGCCATCCCGAGGCGCTGCTCGCCTCGCAGCGATACTCGATGCGCTTCCGGACGCATTGGTGCTGGTCAACACCAACGGAACCGTCGTCAATGCCAATTCGATCGCCCTGGAGACCTTCGAGGCTCCGGGCACGGCGCTGGTCGGGCGCGGACTGCTCGATCTGCTGCCGGAGTTCGACTCCCGGCTGATCCCCGGCTCGATGCGGCGGCCCGACACGGTCACCGACGAGCGCGGACGGACCAAGCCGACGCGGATGGTCGCCCGGCGCACCGACGGCAGTGACTTCCCGGTCGAGGTCACCTCGGCCAACCTCGCCGACGGCGCCCGGGACGCCGTGGACCCGTACAGCTCCTCGTACGCGACCGGCGGCGGCTCCTACAGCGGCACCGAGTTGCTGATGCTCGTCGTGCGCGATCTGTCGGGCACGGTCGACACCGAGGCCGAGCTGGCCCGTTCGCAGCGGCAGACCGAGATGATCCTGCGGGCCGCGGCCGAGGGCGTCGTCGGTACCGACACCGACGGGCGGATCGTGCTCGTCAATCCCGCGGCCGCGCAGATCCTGGGATTCCGGGCGAGCGACCTGGGCGGGCAGGAACTGCACCACCTCGTACTGCACTCGCGGCCCGACGGCGAGGCGTTCCCCTACGAGGAGTCGCCGCTCGCCGACACCCTGCGCTCCGGGCGCAAGCACCGGGTGCGCGGGCAGGTGCTGTGGGCGAAGAACGGCGCCAAGGTGCCCGTCGACATGACGACGGCGCCGGTGCGCGACGGGGACCAACTGGTCGGCGCGGTCATGACCTTCACCGACCGCCGCCCCTACGACAAGCTCGTCGAGGAGCACGCGGAGGAGATCGCCCGGCGCGACGAGACCGCCGAGCACGAGCGCGCGGAGCGGGACGCCGACCTCGCGCGGGTGCGCGACGAACTGGCCGCCGAGCTCGCGGACCTGCGCGAACAGCACGTGGAGGAGCTGTCCGCCGAGCGGGAGCGCGGTGCCGCCTTCGCCGAGCGCGAGAAGGACCGCTACGAGGCCCTGGCCGCCCGGCACACGCAGCTGCTCGCCGTGCTCGGGCAGTCGCTGCGCGGGCCGCTGGACGACCTGCGGCACCAGCTGTCCCAGCTCGCCGCCGACGACGCGGGACAGCTGTGGCCGGAGGCGAACCAGGTCCTGCACCACCTGGCCGCCGGCTACTCACGGATGACGACGCTCGTCGACAACGTCCTGGCGTACCAGTCGCTGGACGAGGGCGGTGGCGAACTCTCCCGTACGAAGGTGATGCTCGACGCCGTCGTGGCGGCGGGTGTCGACGGGGCCGTCGAGCTGATCGGGCCCGGCCGGGTGCAGTTCGCCGTGCACGCGCCGCCGATAGAGGCCGAGGTGGACGCCGGACGGCTCGCCACCGCGCTCGCGCATCTGGTCGCCGACGTCGCCGGGATCGACGCGACCGGGAACGCGCGGGTGCCGGCCGGTGCCGGGTACGTCGACAACACCGTCGTCGTGGCCGCGGCCCAGCGCGGCGAGAGCGTGCGCATCGAGGTGCGCGGTCCGTTCGCCGGTGGCGATCCGGTGCACGAGCCGATCGTCCGGGGCATCGTGCGGGCGCACGGCGGTGTGCTGCAGACGCACGAGATGCCGGGCATGAGCGGCAGCGCGTACGTGCTCGAAGTGCCGATCGGGAGCGGGGCCGGGGTGGTTCCGCCCGCGCCGTCCGTGCCGTCCGCACCCGAGCCGGTGGCCGACGAGGCCAGGCCGAGCGTGCCGGAGCAGGCCGGTTCGGCCGCGGGCGGTGGGCGACGGCGTGCGCGCCGGGCCGCCGGTCCCTCGGTCGACGCGTTCCTGGAGAGCGGGCTGCCGGGCGAGGCCGCCGCAGCTGCCCCTTCCGGGGGCACCGGGCGGCGGCGCGGACGGCGTGCCGCCGAGGAGGGGTCCCCCGCCGCGGCGGAGCCGACCGGCCCTTCTGCCGTGTCGGTGACCGCCGACGAGGACGTGGCTCAGGAAGAGACTCAGCCGCAGGCGGACGCTCAGGCGGAGGCGCAGGCGCAGGCCTCCGGTGGCACCGGCCGGCGCCGGGCGCGGTCCGCGCCGGGCGGTGCGGCGGCCGAGGGTTCCGTGCGGACCGCGGCCGAACACGCGGCGGGCTCCCCGGCGTTGGGCGACACGGTGCCGCCGCAGGGCGTACCCGCGCCGACCGGCCGCAGGGCCAGGCGCGCCGAGGGCCAGGAGCAGCCCGCGCTGCCCGCCCTGCCGTCCGCCCCCACCGAGCAGAACAGGGGCCAGGGCCAGGGCAGCGAGCTGGAACTCGCGAGTGCCCCGGCGCAGCCCTCGGGACGGCGGGCGCGGCGTGCGCTCGGTTCCGCGCAGACCCCCACGGCACCGGCCGAGCCGGCGGGCCCGCGCGAGATGTTCGCGCTGCCGCCCGCGCAGGCCGACCGTTCGCCCGAGACGGCCCAGCCGGCACCGCCGACGAGCCCCGCCGCCGCACAGCAGCATCGGCGGCCGGGCGGCCCGCAGGGCACCACCGACGTACCGCAGAACACGGGCGGGCAGCCCCTGCCGCTTCCGCTGCCCGACGAGCAGCAGCACGCCACCGCGGGGCATCCGGCGCAGGACGACCACACCCCGCCGCAGCCGCACCCGACGCAGAGCACGCCCGCCCAGGGCACGCCGAAGCCCGCGGAGTCGGTGGCTCAGCCGCTGCCCGCCGCCCAGCCGCTGCCCGCCGAGGCCTCGCAGGAACCGGCCGCGCCGACCGGTGACACCAACTCGACGCAGGGCCGCGCCTTCAGCGTGCGCACCCTGGGCCAGGGCGTGCCGTTCGGGCGGCAGATCGCTCAGCAGCAGGGCGGTCAGCAGGCCGCCCCGCCGCGGCCCGGGGCGACGCCCGCGCAGGGTGTGCCGCAGTCGCAGGAGAGCCAGACGCTCGGTGGTGGTTCGGCGTCGGGCGGACGGCGGCGCAAGCTGTCCAACCGGCAGGACCAGCCGGAGGGCACCGAGACCCCGGCACAGGGGACGGCGGCGCGTCCGCACCCCCAGCCGCAGTCCGCGCAGCAGCCGCAGCCGCCGCTGCTGTCGTCGATGAACCCGTCCGAGGGCGGCGGCCGCTCCTACGCGATCGGTGCCCCCGACCAGAACGCCGACGAGGGCCCCGAGCCGCTCGACGGTCCCGGCGGCATGGTCGAGGTCGCCAACCGGCCGCAGCCGCAGCCGATGGACGACGAACTGCCGCCGGAGCCGCTGGACAACCCGCGCCGCCTCCTGGTGTGGCCGGCGCCGGACGTCACGACGCAGCAGGCGCTGAGCGAGCGGGGCTACCGCCCGGTGACCGTGCACTCCCGCGAGGAGGTCGACGCGCAGATCGCGGCGTTCCCGGCCGCGCTCTTCGTCGACCCGCTGACCGGGCCGATCACCCGGACCGCGCTGCAGTCGCTGCGCCAAGCCGCTGTCGCGGCCGAGGTCCCGGTCCTGGTGACCGCAGGGCTCGGGCAGGCGACGCGCGAGGCCGCGTACGGGGCCGATCCCGCGATCCTGCTGAAGGCGCTCGCTCCGCGCGACAGCGAGCAGCACCCGCCGCGGGTCCTGCTGATCGAGGAGCACGAGGAGATCGCGCTCGCCCTGACCGCGACCCTGGAGCGGCGCGGGATGCAGGTGGCGCGGGCCGCGAGCGACGCGGACGCGGTGACGCTCGCCGCGCAGATGCGGCCGAACCTGGTGGTCATGGATCTGCTCCAGGTACGCCGTCGTCGCGCGGGCATCATCGACTGGCTGCGCGCGAACGGCCAGTTGAACCGCACCCCGCTCGTCGTCTACACGGCCGCCGTCGACCACGACGACCTGCCGCGGCTCGCGGCGGGGGAGACGGTGCTGTTCCTGGCCGAGCGCTCGACGAGCCCCGAGGTGCAGGGCCGGATCGTGGACCTGCTGGCGAAGATCGGCACCAACTAGCGTCAAGTGACAGGAGGGGGGGGGACGTTTTGGTCTCCCCCCCCCCCCTTTCTCCCCCTCCCTTTTTCCCTTCCACAAACCATCCCCCCCTTGCTACCTTCCCCTCCCCCCCCCCCCCCCCCCTT
>NZ_JBHVIX010000006.1:147117-192546 GCF_042799415.1 Streptomyces sp. NPDC057694 | reverse complement strand
AACGATCCCGGGGGGGAGGGGCGGGGTGGGGGACGGGCGGGGAAGGACGGACCCCAACGAGTTCAAAGTAAAGGGGGGGTACGCTCGTTTTGCCCCCCCCCCTCCTGCTTTACGCGCATGCCTGTTTCACGTGAAACAGGCCGTCACAGCTTGGTGACGTCCAGTTCCCCCTCCGCGTACTGCTTGCGCAGCACCTTCTTGTCGAACTTGCCGACGCTGGTCTTGGGGACCGCGGGGATGATCGTCCAGCGCTCGGGCAGCTGCCACTTGGCGACCTTGTCGGCGAGGAACGCGCGCAGCGTCTCGAAGTCCGCGCTCGCGCCCTCCTTCAGCACGACGGTGGCGAGCGGCCGCTCGCCCCACTTGTCGTCGGGTACGGCGACGACGGCGGCCTCGGCGACGTCCGGGTGGGACATCAGCGCGTTCTCCAGATCGACGCTGGAGATCCATTCGCCACCGGACTTGATGACGTCCTTGGCGCGGTCGGTGAGGGTGAGGAAGCCGTCGGGGCTGATCGTGCCGACGTCGCCGGTCTTCAGCCAGCCGTCCGCGCTGAACTTGTCCTCGGGCCGCAGCGGTTCGGCGCCGGGCTCCGCGCCTCCGTAGTACGCGCCCGCGATCCAGTTGCCGCGCACCTCCAGCTCGCCCGCGGACTCGCCGTCCCAGGGCAGGACCTCGCCGCCGGGACCGCTGAGCCGCGCCTCGACGCCCGCCGGGAAACGGCCCTGGGTGAGGCGGTAGGCGAACTCCTCGTCGCTGCCGGGCTCGACGCCCGCCGGGGGACGGGCGATGGTGCCCAGCGGCGAGGTCTCGGTCATGCCCCAGGCGTGGCAGACCCGCATGCCGAGCGCGTCGAACGCCTTCATGAGGGAGGGCGGACAGGCCGAGCCGCCGATGGTGACCTGGGTGAGCGAGGAGACGTCGCGCGGCTTGGCGGTCAGCTCGGCGAGCAGGCCCTGCCAGATCGTGGGCACGGCGGCGGCGTGCGTGGGCCGCTCGGACTCGATCATCTCGGCGAGCGGCGCGGGCTGCAGGAACCGGTCCGGCATCAGCATGTTCACGCCGGTCATGAAGGTGGCGTGCGGCAGCCCCCAGGCGTTGACGTGGAACTGCGGCACGACGACCAGTGAGGTGTCGGCGTCGGTGAGGCCCATCGACTGCGTCATGTTGACCTGCATGGAGTGCAGGTAGATGGAGCGGTGCGAGTAGACGACGCCCTTGGGGTCGCCGGTGGTGCCGGAGGTGTAACACATGGCGGCGGCCCGGCGTTCGTCCAGCTCCGGCCAGTCGTACGTGGTCGGCTTCCCGGCGATGAGGTCCTCGTAGTCGTGGACCTGGGGGCGGGCGCCGTCGAGCACGGAGCGGTCGCCGGGCCCGGAGACGACGAGGTGCTCGACCCCCGGCAGCTTCGGCAGCAGCGGGGCGAGCAGCGGCAGCAGCGAACCGTTGACGATGATCACCCGGTCGGCGGCGTGGTTCACGATCCAGGCCAGCTGCTCCGCGGGGAGGCGGAGGTTGAGCGTGTGCAGCACGGCGCCCATCGCGGGGGCCGCGAAGTATGTCTCGACATGTTCAGAGTTGTTCCACATGAGGGTGGCGACTCTGTCGTCGTCCCGGATGCCCAGGTCGTCGTGGAGCGCGTGGGCCAGCTGGGCCGCGCGGGCGCCCACCTCGGCGAACGTGCGGCGGTGCGGCTCGCCCTCGCCCGTCCATGTCGTGATCCGCGAGGTGCCGTGCACGCGCACTCCGTGATTCAGGATGCGGGTCACAGTCAGCGGTACGTCCTGCATCGTGCTCAGCACGGCGTCCTCCCGGTGGGCGCTACGGAGCAGTAAGGTTCTGCCGATTCTCACCGCATACCGCTCGGTATGTCACTAGTCCCGGGAATGATCGATCAAGCTCAGTTGTGCGCCGGCCGCAGCTCCGGGTCCTCGCGCAGCTTGCCGAGGGCCCTCGACACCGCGCTCTTCACCGTGCCGATGGAGACCCCGAGCACCTCGGCCGTCTGGGCCTCGCTGAGATCCTCGTAGTACCGCAGCACGACCATCGCCCGCTGCCGCGCGGGCAGCTTCGTGATGGCGCGCCACATGGCGTCGTGCAGCGCCTGCTGCTCGGCCGGGTCCCCGGCGGGCACCACCGGCGGCTCGGGCAGCTCGTCGCAGACGAACTCGTCGACCTTGCGCTTGCGCCACTGGGACGTCCGGGTGTTCAGCAGGGCCCGGCGCACATAGCCGTCGAGCGCCCGGTGGTCCTCGATCCGGTCCCATGCGACGTACGTCTTCGTGAGCGCGGTCTGCAGCAGGTCCTCGGCATCGCACGGATTCGCGGTCAGCGACCGGGCGGTGCGCAGCAGTACGGTCTGGCGGGCGCGGACGTACGACGCGAACGACGGGTACGCCTGGTGCGCCGGGGGCGCCGGGTGGGTCCCGGTGCGCGCTCCGGTGTGGGTACGCGTCGCCGGCTCCGATGCGCTGGGGCAGACAGACGCCAGGGTTGGGGTCATGGCTCCACGCTATGAGCGACCCCTACCACCGCGGATCGGCCGGAGGTCCCGAAACGGCGTCCGCCTCAGGTTGTACAAAGGGTGGTAGCCCCACCTCCTGAAGGTGGAGGAGGGGATGAGGGCCCCTGAGGGTTCGGCCCTGAGACGCCCGTCCCCCGAGGGCCCACCGAACGTCCCGCTCCGGGAAGCCTGCCACAGATGCGCGGAGCGGGGCTCAGTCGATCCGGGCCACCGGCGCGTTCACCAGATTGCGGTCGATCACCAGGGTGCGGCCGCCGTGCCGCTCCTTCACATTGCCCGCGTACTGGTGGATGCGGCGCTCGGGGCGCCAGGCGTTCCGGCTGAGCGAGGGCTCCTGGTCCAGGTGGGGCTTGGTGTGCCAGCGCGCGAACCACACCACCGACGGCAGGTCCCGCACGCCCGCCCGCCGGGCCGACTGAAGATGCCGTACGCCCGAGTCGGCGCTGCTGTAGAAGCCGGGCACGTAACCACTCCCGCGCACCTCCTTGCTCCACCCGCGCACGAACGCCAGCGTCCGGTCCGCGCAGCCCTGCTTGCGATAGTTGTACGCCTCCATGTCGAGATAGAGCGGGCTGCTGTGCCCGATGCCCACCTCTCCGGCCCGGCGCACCGCGTCCCTGGCCTCCCGCACGCCCTGGGTCCACGGGTGCCGCCCAATGCTCAGCCCCTTCTTGTGCCCCGCGCTGACACAGGGCGACTGCGATCCCACGTACACGGGCAGCACGCTCCACCCCATCGCGTCGACCGCGCGCATCCAGTCGCGGTTCAGATGCGGCTGGTCCTTGCAGAACCGGCCGCGGCCGCCGAAGTAGACCCCCACCGCCCGGTAGTCGGACGACCGCCAGCGCCGCATCGTGTCGCGCGACGGCGCCCGGCAGATGTCGAAGGCCCGGCCCTGGAAAGTGCGCACCGGAGCGGTCCACGGCAAGGACGACGACGCGTCGGCCTGGGCCGCGTCCGGCCCCGAGGACGCCGCGTCCGGTCCTGAGGACACCGTGCCCTGGTCGGAGGACGCCGCGTCCCGGCCCGAGGCGGACGCCTCCGGCAGGGCGGCGGTGCCGCCGAACAGGAGCGCCAGGAACACCCCGAATCCCATGATCATTTTTTGTCGGTACATGGAGCGAGTGAAGGGCCCGCTCGCGCGCGGACGCCGGGGACACGCGCCCCGTTCAGCCGTCCGCCCTCAGAATCAGACCCGAAGTGGGGACCCCGGTGCCCGCGGTCACCAGTGCCGACGACGCGCCCGGTATCTGGTTCACCGCCGTGCCGCGCACCTGGCGCACGCCCTCCGCTATCCCGTTCATCCCGTGCAGATACGCCTCACCGAGCTGCCCGCCGTGCGTGTTGAGCGGCAGCCGCTCCTCGGCGACGAACCCGGCCGCCTCACCGGGCGCGCAGAACCCGAACTCCTCCAGCTGCATCAGCACGAACGGCGTGAAGTGGTCGTAGAGGATCCCTACGTCGATATCGTCGGGGCCCATCCCCGCCGTGCGCCACAACTGCCGTGCCACGACGCTCATTTCGGGCAGCCCTGTCAGGTCGTCCCGGTAGAAGCTGGTCATCTGCTCCTGGGCCCGGCCCGCGCCCTGCGCCGCCGCCCGGATCACGACCGGCGGCCTGGGCAGATCGCGGGCGCGCTCGACGCTGGTGACGACGATCGCCTGGCCGCCGTCGGTCTCCTGGCAGCAGTCGAGCAACCGCAGCGGCTCGACGATCCAGCGGGAGGCCGCGTGGTCGGCGAGAGTGATCGGTCTGCCGTAGAAGTACGCGGCCGGGTTCGTCGCCGCGTACTTGCGGTCGACGACGGCGACCTGGCCGAACGCCTCGGAGCCGAGCCCGTACGTGTGCAGATAGCGCTGGGCCGCCATCGCCACCCAGGACGCCGGGGTGAGCAGCCCGGACGGCAGGTTCCAGCCGAGGGCCGCGCCCTCCGCCGACGCCTCGCGGTGCTGCACGCCCGAGCCGAAGCGGCGGCCCGACCGCTCGTTGAACGCCCGGTAGCAGACGACGACTTCGGCCACCCCGCTCGCCACCGCGAGGGCCGCCTGCTGCACGGTGCCGCAGGCCGCGCCGCCGCCGTAGTGCACCCGGGAGAAGAAGGACAGCTCGCCCATGCCCGCGGCCTGCGCCACGGTGATCTCCGGGCTGGTGTCCATGGTGAAGGTGACCAGGCCGTCGACGTCGGCGGGGGTGAGCCCGGCGTCGTCGAGCGCCGCGTGCACCGCCTCCACCGCCAGCTTCAGCTCGCTGCGGCCCGAATCCTTGGAGAACTCGGTGGCGCCGACCCCGGCGATCGCCGCCCGGCCGCCGAGCCGGTCCTTCGTGCGCACACTCATGACGGACTCCCGTCGTCCGAGGCCGGCGGGGCGGCGGGGACCGTCACCGTGACCGTGCCGGTGACATGGCTGCCTATGTTGTTCTTCCCGACGACCCTGACCCGCGCCGTCGCCCCGTCCGGTCCGGTCTCGACCTCCGTCACCTCACCGGTCAGCACCATGGTGTCGCCGGGATGGTTGGGCGCGCCGAGGCGGATGGCGACCTTGCGCAGCACGGCCGTCGCCCCGAAGTGATCGGTGATGTACCGCCCCACCAGGCCGTTCGTCGTCAGGATGTTCATGAAGATGTCGGGGGAGCCCTTCTGGCGGGCCAGCTCCGCGTCGTGGTGGACGTCCTGGTAGTCACGGGACGCGATGGCCCCGGCGACAATCAGGGTCCTGGTGACGGGGATCTCCAACGGGGGCAGCACTTCGCCTGCCTTCATGCCGACTCGCCTCCCTCATGAGCGCCGGCGGCGATCAACTCGCCCAGCTCTTCGAGTACTTCGCTGCCGCATCCCAGATATCCGTCGAGCTGGCGCCCCCACAGGAAGTGCCGGTGCACCGGATGGTCCAGGTCGGCGCCCATGCCGCCGTGCAGATGCTGGCCCGTGTGCACCACGCGCTTGCCCGCCTCCGACGCCCACCAGGCCGCGGTCAGCGCATGGCTGCGGTGGCCGAGCCCGGCGTCCCGCCGCCAGGCCGCCTCGTACACGGTGACCCGGATCGCCTCGACGTCCATGTGGGCTTCCGCCGCACGGAGTTGGACGCCCTGCTTGGCGGCGAGGGGGCGGCCGAACTGCTCCCGCTGGTTCGTGTACTCCACGGCTCTGGCCAGCGATCCCGCACAGACGCCCGCCTGCAGCCCGGCGAACGCGGTGCGCGCCGCCGCCAGCACGTCCTCGTACGCGCTCGCGTCGCCGATCCGCTCGGCGGGCGTGCCGTCGAGCACGAGCCGGCCCGCCGACCAGGGGGCGGTCAGCTCGACCGGCTCGCACTGCGCGTCGGCCGCCCGCACCATCCACAGGCTGTGGGCAACTTTTTCGCGTACCGCCACCAGGACGTGGGTGGCGTCCCGCAGCCAGGGCACCCAGGGCACGGTCCCGGTCAGCAGCACCCGTCCGGACCCGGCGTCCGGATCAGCCTGCGGACCGGCGCCCGGCCCGGCCTGGGGGCCCGCGTCCGGCCCGTCCTGCGACGCGGACATCATGATCCCCGTACGTCCCGGGAACGCGCCCGCCGCCACGGCGGAGCCGTCCCGCAGACCCGGCAGCAGCCGCTCCCGCTGCTCGGCCGTGCCGTGCGCCGCGACCGCGAGCAGCCCGAACACACAGCTCGCCGCGAAGGGCACCTGCGCCGTCGTCCTGCCCTGCTCCTCCAGCATCAGCACCAGGCCGAGCAGCCCGGTCTCCTCCACGGCGGCGGCCAGGCCGGTGTCGCCCAGCGCCTTCCACAGCTCGGTGTCCGTGCCGCCGCCGAGGCCCGCGAGCCGCTCCGGTGTGGACAGGTCGCCGAAGATCCGCGCGGCCAGCTCGCGCGCCGCCTCCTGCTCCGGGGTGGGAGTGAAGTCCATGTCACGCCTCACCGCCCTCGGTCACCCGGAAGACAGGGAGTTCCAGGTCCTCGTCGGCGCGCAGGAATTCGAGCCGCACGGGCAGCCCGATCCGCACCTTGTCGTAGGGCACCCCGATCACATTGCTGACGATGCGCACCCCTTCGGCGAGCTCGATCAGCCCCACCGCGTAGGGCGGGTCGAAGGCCGGGAAGGGCGGGTGGTGCATGACGACGTAGGAGAAGACCGCGCCCTCGCCGCTCGCCTCGACGGTGTCCCACTCCTGGTCGCCGCACGCGTTGCACCCCGGCAGCCACGGGAAGCGGAGCGTGGCGCATCCCGTGCAGCGCTGGACCAGCAGCTTGTGCTGCGCGACGCCGTCCCAGAATCCGGCGTTGTCCCTGTTCACGACGGGCCGCGGCCGTGTCTTCTTGTCCTTGGCCCGCGGGGAACTCCTGCCCGCCGGGGCGTACTTGAGGATCCGGAACCGGTGTGTCCCGGCCAGCTCGCCGTCCGCCCGCACATCCATCCGGGTCGTGACGAAGTGGCCCGAGCCCAGCTTCGTCGTCTTCAGCGGCGACACCGACTCGATCACCGAGTCGTAGGTGATCACGTCACCGGGTCGCAGCGGCCGCAGATACTCCTGCTCGCAGTCGGTGGCGACGACCGAGGTGAACCCCGCGCCGTCGAGCAGCGCGAACAGCTCGTCGTGGGCGGGCGAGCGCCCCTCGTACCCGGACAGGCCGCCCATCGTCCAGGCCTGCAGCATCGTCGGGGGCGCGATCGCGTCCGGGCCCTCGTACGCGGGGCTGGTGTCGCCCATGGCCTCGCACCAGTGGCGGATCATCGGCCCGTTCACCGGGTCCTTGCCCTCCAGGGCGCTCGCCGCGACGCGCCCCTCGAAGGTCTTCAGCTCCTCGAACACCCCGGCTTCCCGCTCCTCGGCCATGCCCCTCACCGCCTCCCCCGCTTCATCCCGAGCCGCATCGTGGCCACGATCTCCCGCTGCACCTCGCTGACCCCGCCACCGAACGTGTTGATCTGCGCCGCGCGGTTCATCCGCTCCAACTCCCCGTCCCCCACGGCGGGATCACCGTCCGCCACCCCGAACACCCCCGGCGATCCGGACCTCACCCACCCGGCGTCGCCCGCGATCTGCTGACACAAGCGATACGTCTCGACCGCGGATTCCGTTCCCGCGAACTTCACCCCGCTGGCGTCCCCGGGGGCCAGTCGGCCCGCCCCGACATCCCCCACCAAACGCCAGTTGAGCAGGCGCGTTGCCGCCAGCCGGGCATGCGCCTCGGCCAGCGCGGAACGAATCCACGGCGCGTCAACCCGGCGTTCGCCCGTCACCGGATCGGGGGTACGAGCGGCGGCGAGGACATCGGCGTAGAAGTCCTCGGCCTGCATCCCGATCGCGGCGAGCGCGACCCGCTCGTGATTGAGCTGGTTGGTGATGAGGCCCCAGCCGCCGTTCACCTCCCCGACGACGTTCGCGCCCGGGACGCGGATGCCGTCGTAGTACGTGGCCGTCGTGGTCAGTCCGCCGACCGTGTCGATCGGGGTCCAGGAGAATCCGGGTGCGTCGGTCGGCACGAGGATGATCGAGATGCCCTGGTGCTTGGGCGCCTCGGGATCGGTGCGGCAGGCGAGCCAGATCCAGTCGGCGTTCTGCGCGTTCGACGTGAAGACCTTCTGGCCGTCGATCAGCCAGTCACCGGTCGTTTCGTCCCGCACCGCGCGCGTGCGCAGCGCGGCGAGGTCGGTGCCCGCCGAAGGTTCGCTGTAGCCGATCGCGAAGACCAGGTCGCCGCTGAGGATGCGCGGCAGGAAGTAGGCCTTCTGTTCCTCGGTGCCGTACTTCATGAGGGTCGGTCCGACGGTGTTGAGCGTGACCATGGAGACCGGCGCGCCGGCCCGGTACGCCTCGTCGAAGAACACGAACTGCTCGTCGGGGCCGCGCCCCTGTCCGCCGTACTCCACGGGCCAACCGAGGCCGAGCAGCCCCTCGGCACCGATACGGCGCAGCACCCCGCGCTGCCCGGCCGGGTCGTCGGCGGCGGGCGGGCCGTCCGGCATCAACGTACGGAAACGTGCGCGCAGTTCACCGCGCAGCTCGCGCTGGCGGTCGGTGGGGGCGAGGTGCACGGCGGCGGCCCTCCCGGACCTCGTACGAACAGGGACGGACGAACACTCGACTTAATGTGAGTTTCTGACTGTCCGTCAGATACCGTGCCCTGTCAAGAGATCGACCGCCCCGCCGCGGGGACCGCACACACGCCTGCGCGGCGGTGCCGGAGCACCGCCGCGCAGACTGTCACACACCCCATGCGAGCCCCCTGGCGAGCGGGGGCCGGCAGGTCACCAGAGCTCGGTGAAGTTCACCGCGATGTTGTGGTTGGACTGGTCGATCGCCGTCCAGGCCGAGCCGTTCACCTGAGCCGTGTTGCTCTGGTTCGAGGCGCCGCTGCCGACTGCCTGCTGCTGCGTGGTGGACGAGTTGCCGTAGTTGTCGTGGCCGACACCACTGCCGCTCACCGTCGCCACCCCCGCGTTCGATCCGTTGTCCGCGAACGAGCCGTTGTCGGCGATCGCCACCCCGGAGAACAGGGCTGCGGCAAGCGGCAGGGCGGCGACGGCGGCGATGGCACGGGCGGTACGGATGGAAGCCATGTCTATTCCTCCAGAACAGGGAGTACGCACCGGGGGCTCGGACGGGGGTCCGGCACCCGGGAAGTACGGGTTGCTCCAAGGCAGTTGGCCGACCGCCTTGGCGATGTTCACGACGTCGCGAGACCAGAATTGCCCACCGAATCCCCGGCGAACCACCCCAGAAGCCTCTCTTCACACGCAAGCGTGAGGACATGTCGATAAACCCTCTTCACTCCACAAAACCCCAGCTCAGCCGCGAATGCGCTATCTCCGGGTGATCACACTCCAGACCCCCCATACGGCGAAGCGTTTCAGCACATTTTTGGTAAATCGACTCCTCGTACGGACCACCCCTCTTCCTTCTTTCGAACATCCGTACGAAAATGAGGGCATGGCCGCCATCGATCCGAACCCCGCCCGCCGCCCACCCACCGCACCGAGCGTGCCGAACGCGCCCCTCACGACCCTCGCTCTCGCGCACGCCCTGTCCGCCGCCGAGCGCGGGCTCGCCGTCATCCCGCTGTCGCGCAGCAAACTCCCCGCGCTGCCCTCCCCGCACCGCGACGACCCTCCGTCCCGGCCGCGCTGCCACGGCGAATGCGGGCTCCCTGGGCACGGTGTGTACGACGCGACGACCGACCCGCGCCGGATCCGCGCGCTGTTCGCCGCCGCGCCCCGGGCCACCGGGTACGGCATCGCCTGCGGCCTGCCCCCGCACCACCTCATCGGCGTCGACCTGGACACCAAGGCCGGCACGAACTCCACCGCCTCGCTGCGTGAGCTGGCCTTACGGCATCTCTTCACGATCCCGGACACGGTGATCGTGAGCACGCCGAGCGGCGGCCGGCACCTGTGGCTGTCCGGGCCCGCGGACGTCGTGGTGCCCAACTCGGCGGGGCGGCTGGCCCCCGGCATCGACATCCGCGGTGCCGGCGGCTACCTGGTGGGCCCCGGCTCCCGCACGGAGCACGGCGTCTACAGCACGGTGCCCGGCACCGCCCGCCTCGCACCGGCCCCCTGCCCAACGGCACTGCTGCGCCTGCTCACCCCGCCCCCACGCCCGCCGCACCCCGCGCCGGGCCCTGGCGGGCAGCACGGCGCGGGGCTCGTTCAGTTCGTGCTCGGCGCCCATGAGGGCCAGCGCAACACCCGCCTCTTCTGGGCGGCGTGCCGCGCCTACGAGAACGGCATCGGGGACACCCTCGCCGACGCCCTCACCGACGCCGCCGTCCGCACCGGCCTGCCGGAACGCGAGGCCCGCTCGACGATCACCTCGGCGGCACGGCTCACGGCCGGTTCCTGAGGCCGGCCCGGGGCCGCCGTCCGTCCCCACGCGGGGAGTCCGGGCGGCGGCCCCGGGTGCGGGGCCACCGGGTGGCTACCCGCGTGCCCTCCGGCCTGCTGACGGCACGCCGCGGATCGGCCCCGGACGGCCTCCCCGGGCACGTCCGGCCGGGCGGGAACGGTGATCACCGCCGGGTGCGCACCGGGGCCAGTGCAGGATGACCACGGACAGCACGAGGGGGATCACGGTGAGGATCGTGAACGTCACCGTCCCACCCCCTCGGTGACGGTCCGGCCGACGCGGCGGGCGGCGTCCATGAGCCGTCGTACGGCGGGTGACGAGGTGCCGATGTGGAGGCTCCGCCCGTGGCGGTCCCAGCGGCCGAGGACCCTGAGCAGGGCGGAGTCGGCGAAGGTGACCCGGCGGGCGTCGAGACGCAGATGCCGGTAGCCGTGCACGGCCCCGAGGGCCAGAACGGTGCGGAGCGGTCGCGCGCTGTGGTGGTCGATCTCGCCCTGGAGCTCGATCCAGAGCGCGGACCCGACCGCCGCGCAGGAACGGATGATTATGTCGCCGGGCGTACTGACGCCCGCCTCCATCACGCTCTCGGTGTCGCAGCCGACGACGGGGGAGGCGACCAGGGAAACGGACAGTATCGGAGTGCTGCTTTCGGAACTCACGCCGTGCCCAACCCACGCGTCCGGCCCCGGGATACGAACGATCACCCCGGCGGTGCGGGGGCACCCCTCCACCGAGGGAAAGCGTTCATCCCGGCGGGTGGTGTGCGGCTGACGATGCGTCACAGGAAGAATCCGGGGAACACGGCCCCGCCCCGAGCACGCCGAAGGGGCGCCCCGGACACCGGAACGCCCCTTCTGACCTGCTGCGGTGGGTGTGGGATTTGAACCCACGGTGACTCTCGCCACGACGGTTTTCAAGAGCGTCAAGCAGTCACTACATACGCCCTGGTCGGGCGCTAGTTGAGCTTCGTTTCCGAGAGGTCTGGCCCACACATGGCCCACAACGTCCCATCAACCGGCTTCAGGGGGCACTAGAGGGCGTTGTTGCCGTCTCGGGTGCTTGAGGGTCTGCTTGAGGCGAGCCAACCGCACCCGTCATTGTCCGGAGCATGCTTGCTGGAGACGCCCCCAATCGGTTGCTGCCCCATAGCGTCGCGGGTCCCAGGATCAGAACCAGGGCAGCCGGGAGAGATGCTGTGAGCGGCAAGCCAGCGGCAGACGTCGCCCCCAAGGCTGCTGCGGCCAGTAGCGAGCCGCAGAGCACAATCCAGGCATCTCGCCTGTCTTGTTTTGGCCTTGGTGACGCTGCTGGCGCTTCGTCGTCCGAAACCGCCAGGTCAAGTAGCCCAAGCCAACGCTGATCACAGAGCCGCCCCGTGATCACCGAAACTCGCTCAACCACACCCGGCAACGCTACGGGCCCTTGCACCAAAAGCTCGCTCGCAGCCTTACGCAGTTCAACCTGAACTTGCGAGACATGCCTGCGGATATCTTCCTTCATCTGAGCGCTAGATACCTGTCCCCCGTACGAGGCAAAACCACCTAGATCCATACTGAGGCGTGACACCGCACGCTCAACATAAACGACGTCTTTTTCGCCCCTTACGCACTTCCAGCACGCCCCGAGCGCAGCCACCCCATACCCGACAGCATCCCCACCGCTATAGGTCCATGTCCACTCGCTCGAAATATTTACGATAATTATTGACGCCGAAAATGCACCCAGAAAAAACGCTACGCTTTTGCATGCAGAGTAAGCCATCTCCCACGTAAACTCTACATGCCTCAAATCCATTTCAGGCCATACGGATAAAGCAACAAGGAACGGGACGGAAGCGAATGCTATCTTAGTTATAATGATGGCCCTATTCAAACAAGCTGTCGTCCTGTGCGCTTTCGCCAATTCCAACCGCAATTTTGCTGGAGTGGCCGGCACTGGAGTCCCCATATACCTAGAAACGGCTGTCGCACGCCGAACTTCTTGCGCATCTTCAGATAAATTTAGGGGCAACTCAAGTCGCAGAAATGGAAATATCTTTCCGTCCATCCACGGCTTCTTGCGAGCAAGATAGTCGCAGAAATATTTCGCTATTCTCGCCATGGCGTACGGCATGAAGACCAGGTACCCCAAGCAATTCAGTACCGTTGAGACCCATACCAGGTTGGCTCCACCATCCAAGGCAAGACTCATCTCAAGTCCTGACCGACGTCATCTGCCCAGGCGTTGCCGCGCAGCGAAACCCGGTGTCGTCGTCATGCATTGTGTCGCCGGCATCGTTTGGAATGGCTGGAACTCCCCGGAAGAGTGGACTCGTGAAGGCACTGCCGCGGAGTTCGTAGCGCCCCGGTGCGGTCGGCGTCGATAGCCATTCCCAGACGTTGCCCACCATGTCGTAGACCCCGTAGGGCGAAACGCCGCTGTGGTACCGAGAGACCGACGTCGTGACTTCCACACCGGTCTCGCGGACGTTGCACTTGGCCGCGGTCTTCTGGTCGCCCCACGGGAAGGTGCGGCCGGATGTGCCCCGCGCCGCCTTCTCCCATTGTTCGGCAGTGGGCAGCGACTTCCCCGCCCATGTCGCATACGCGCTCGCATCCCGCCACGTCACGTGCACAACGGGGTGGTCGTATAGCTCGCGAGGGCACCGACCGCTTACCCAGTGCTCCGGTACCGGGTGCCCGGTAGCCGCGCAGAACCTTGCGTAATCGGCGTTGGTGGTCGGGAAGGTATCGATGTGGAAGTCCTCCACCCACACAGGATCATCGTCCTCCCCTGACAGGAAGATTCCTTCCGGGATATGGGCCATGAGCTTGCCATCCTCGGGATGCTTGACGTACTCGCCGCTACTCGTCCTATCCTCGCCCGGCTCGATGATGGCCTGGGTGGGAATGTCATCAGCCGCAAGGATGCCCACGAAACGCCCCTGAGCATCCTGGTCCGCCTTGGCGAGCAAGGTGTCCAGGGCAGCTTGATTCACCATGCGCAAGGTGGCTTGCTCGCCGTCTGCCTCCCAACGGGAGACGATGCGATCGGACACGCCGAGCTTTTCGGCGAACTCCATAAGGCTCATTCGTACGGCTTCACGCAGTGCCTTAACTTCACGTCCGGTCCATTTCGTTACGAGTGGCATGGGTTACCTCTGTCGTGAATCGCCGCCCCGAGGAAGGCAGCGGCACGCGTCTACAGGCAATCGCCGGGGATTCCGGCGTATCCCTCACGCAATGCGGCGAGCACGGGGTGATCCTTGGGGAACTGCACGTCATCGAGCGCGCTCAACGAGCGCACGCCAATCGAGGTGTTCGTGGCGAACGCAGCCGCCATGTTCGGTACGTCTGCAATTTGCACCCGGGCCGTGACCTGCTTAGGAGCGTCGAGGCTCTGAAGCAGAAGCATCGTCGTACCGGGCAGCACGGGAGCGTCCGGCCAAATGACCGTGCCGTCCTGGTCCACGAATCCGAGATTCCAGGTTCCCCCCTCGGAGACACGACCGTCCGGTTCGACGAATACCGCGTCGTCGAATCCGGCGAGCTGAGCCTCACGGCGAATCCGGAGTTGCGAGTGGAGTCCGATGTGCTTCACGGCCGCGCTGTCGCGGGTGAAGGTGAAGGACTTGGCCGCGAGCGGGGGCGGGGGCATGGCGCCCGCCGGCCGCAGGTTCACCAGAACGTGAGGGTCCTTAGCATCGCTCGGCCGGCCCATGTCGATCGCAGGGTCATAGATCGTGACGCGGAGTCCTGCGACGCCCTCAACGCCCTCAACCGCCTTGCGGATGTAGTTCAGGGTTTGCTCTCGGTCCAGTTCGACACCGAAGACGAGTCGGCAGTCTCGCACCAAGCGGTCCATGTGCAGCGACAGGCCGCGGATCGTTCCGTCCTCCATGCGCATGGAGGTGAAGTGTCCGTAGTTCGTGAGGGCGAGAGCTTCGAGTTCGTCCAGAGTGACGGGCTTGCCGTTGAGTTCAGCCATGCGGCCAGTCTTGCAGCCCCTGACGCTTCGCCAACACCCCGTCAAACAAGCAAAGTTCGGATTAGTTCGGTGCAGGGGCGGCGGGAGTACGTACTCACGGAGCAGTCGCCGGGACACGCTTAAGGCATGACGACGAACGCACCGCGAGAGACGCTAGGCGCCGGGCTTCCCCTCGGTGGAGCCCACGACGACCTCAAGCTGCTTGACGCGCTCGACAAGGCCGGAAAGCTCGGTCGAGACGCGTGCGACCTCGGCTTGAAGCTCGGTCAGGCGCAGGGCAGCCTCGCGGGGCGCCTGCTCGCCAGGGGCAGGGTCACGAACGTAGGTACCGCTGCCCGTGCGACCTTCCACCAGCCCCTCTTCCTGGAGCTGCACGTAGGCGTTCTGCACGGTCATCAGGGCTACACCAAGCTTCTTGGCGTAGGCCCGAGCACCAGGAAGTCGATCCCCGGGACCGAACGTCCCGGCGGCGATTTCGTCTCTGATCCTCGCTGCGATCTCGCGGGCGTTGAGCTTCCTCTTCGGCTGTGAGTCCACCCCGAAAGCGTACTTGACCTAGGTCGTTTCCGATCAGGTCGTGTGACCACTTGACGACTCAAAGCGACCTAGGTAGCTTTCTCGTCATCGGCAAGCGACCTAGGTCGCTTTTTCGAAAGTGCTCGACCTGCACGAACAGCGTCCGGAAGCACGGCCCGGAGCACGCGCTGTGGAGAACTCAACAGAGTGCCGACCCAGCCGCATGAACAGGTGCGGTCGATGGGTGCGGGTCACCATCCCGGCGTCCATGTCGGGCCGGGTGACCTGCCCGGAACTGCTCTTCGGGGCAGATCTGGCATCTGCGGCTTTCGCCGCGTCTCGAAGCTCAACCTCTCCGCTGCGTCTACCGCGGCGGCCGGTTGCCTCCGCTGCTCGTCTCGTACGAGCAGCGCCGAGGGGAGCCGGATCTACCGACTTCAACGGCGTGCGGCCCCGGTGCTCGAACACCGGGGCCGCTGTTTTGGGCCGTTGCCAACTGCTAGGGAGACACGACCCATGAACATCATCGTCACTGTTCAGGACGTTGTTACCGCGTTCGCTCCGGATCTGGAGCCCACGGCCGCGGAGCTGGACGCGATCGAGGACGAGGCGCCGCTCATCGACGCGGAGCTGGCGTTGCTGGACGTGCAGATCGCTCTGCTGGACCGGCCGGTGTCGCTGCTGGATGAGCGGCGGCTGCGGCGGGCGGCGAACAAGGTGCTCGCCGCGCGTGCCGAGGTCACCAACCGGCTGTCGGCGGTTCGGGAGGGCGACGCCGCATGATCCGCATCGTCACCAGGAAGCGGCTCGCGCTGCTGGAGGCCGACCGGCTCGCCGCGTTCGAGCGTGCACAGGTGGCCAAGGAGGCCGCTACCGCAGCAGCCGAGCGGCACGAGCAGGCACTGACCGCCGCCACCGACCGTGCGGAGCGGGCAGAAGCGACCACCGATGAGGTGGCGGCGCTGCTGTCGCACGCGGTGAAGCAGGCGAGCTCGGCCGAGCAGCAGATGCTGCTCGATCAGATCGAGATGCGGCGACTGCGGCAGGAACTGGCCGAGGCGCAGGGGTCGGGTCGGTCGGTGTTCGTGCTGCTCCACTACGGCACCCCTGCCATGGTCTACCGCAGCCGTGAGGACGCCTACGCCGACACCGCCACCCACGGCGCTCCGGCCGATGCGACCTGGGTTGCCTCGCACAAGTTTTGGGCGGATGCGGAATGGCTGCTCGCAGCGTTCACGTACGACGCCGGCGCCCGCGGTTTCCGGGGCGTGCTGGCTCCTGTCGCTGAGTCGGTCGGGGGTGCGGCGTGAACAGTGTTCAGACGCGTTCAGCAGAGCGCGCACTGTCGGGCGGCACGTGGTCGATCGTGTGCGGGGCGATGCTCTTCTCGATCCTCACCGTGACGCCGTTGATGGCCGACCACACGGCCCCCGAGTGGGCGTGGACGGCGCCGATTCTGCCGCTGGTGGTGGATGCCGCGGTGGTCATCGTGGTCAAGCTCGATGACGTGCTGGCCCGTCTCGGAGGGAACGGCGGTCGGTGGCCGCTCGCGCTGCGGTGGATGACGGGGTTGATGACTCTGGCCCTGAACACCGCGGACTCCGCGCTGATGAAAGACATGGTCGGCGTGGCTGTCCATTCCGTGGCGCCGCTGCTGCTCATCGTCACCGCGGAGACCAGTCTCGCCTACCGGCGCGCTCTCGCAGCCGCTCAGGTGGCCCTGGAGGCCGAGCGGAAGGCGCAGCGCGAGGATGCCGAGCGCAAGGCCGAACAGCGCGCGGAACGCGTTCGCCGGGAAGCCCGCGAGGAGCGCGAGCACGCCGCAGCGCTGGCCCGTGAACAGCGCGAGCACGACGCCCTGTTGGCTCGTGAACAGGCCGAGCGCGAGGAGCGCCGGGGGCGTGAGGAGCGCGATGCGCGGGAGCGGGCGGAGGCTGCCGAGCGGGAGGCTCGTGAACGCCGTGAACGCGAGCGTGAACAGCGTGAACACGAGCGGCTAACGCGTGAACGCCAGGAGCGCGAGCGCGCCGAAGCGGAAGCCCGCGAGCGCGCCGCACAGGTGGAGCGTGAACGCCGTGAACGCGAGGAGCACGTGGCCCGTGAACGCGCCGCGCTGCTCGATCGCGGGCCGGCCGAGGTGAAGCTGGCCGAGCCCGACGCGCGCCGCACGGTCGGCGCAGCGTTCGGGGCGGGTCTGTCGGTGCGGCAGGCGGCCGAGTTGTGCGGCTGGTCGGTGGGCTGGGTCTCGTCCCGCTACGCCGAGCACCGCGGCCCGGACGCCGGCGGCCTCGCGATTGCGAGCGCCTGATGCCGACCGCCTACAGCAAGTGCTACGACCCCACCGGGGCCCGCTACGGGATACCGACCTACCCCTGGAAGTACGCCCCCGACGGACTCGCCACCCGGCGACAGCTCCGGGCGCTCGGTCTGCGTCCGGCCGGCCAGGAGGTCTGTGCCCAGTTGATGCTGCGCCACCGCGGCCGAAGGTCCGGCGCGATGGTGGCCTACCTCTACCGGGTCGACCTGGCGAAGCCGGTCCGTCCGATGACCTCGCGCAAGTGGGGCGCGCTCGCGCTCGCGATGCACGCCCGCTGCACCTGCCCCGTGTGCGGCGTGACCTACAGCTACTGCCTGCCGACCTCGCTCGGCATGTGCCTGCTGTGCCACGACGCCGCCAACGAACAGCGCGCCGCCTGAACATCCCTACCTGACCTGGGAGTTTCACCGTGTCGTCTCGCACCTCGTCCCGCAGGCGCACCGCGAAGGTGCCCGCCAGCGCGACCGTCATCAACATGCCCCGCCAGCGCCGTTCCGGCCGGAGCGGGCAGCCGTTCATCGTCGTCGTTCCCACCCACGGCCACTCGTGGAAGCAGCGGCTCGCCGCGGCCACCGGCCGCGCCGTGTGGCGCCACCGTCACGCGCTCATCCCGTCGTTCGCGGCGTTGGCCGCGCTGCCGGCCACCGCACTGCTGCATGCGCTGGCCTGGTGGTCCGGCCTGGTGCTGGCCCCGCTGGCGGCGGGGCCGCTGGTGTGGCTGCTGCTCACCCAGCGCCGCCGCCCGACCAGCGAGCGCACGGTCCTCGTCTGGCGCATCGGCCTGAGCCTGCTGGCCACCGCGGCCATCGCGTGGGCCGCGCTGGCCGCCGCGTTCAACCCGCTCGCGGGCCCGCTGGGTCTGCTGTGGGTGCTGCTGTGGGCGATCGCTCAGAGCGGCTGGCTCGTCGTCCGTCACACCCGCTGATCTGACAGGAGAGCGTTCATGGCAAGCGATCGGGTCAACAACTTCGCGAACCGGCAAGCGAGTCAGCCGTACACCAACCCGCGCCCGACCAACGGCTCGTCCAAGTCCGACAAGTTCGCCAACGCCGGGGCTGCCGCGGGCGGCTTCATCGGCGCGATGGGCGGCTCCTTCGCCCCGCCCATCAACATCAACGTCAGCAAGACCACCCACAACAACGGCGGCGGCCGTGCGAGCGGCGGCAGCCGCATGCACTCCCAGGCGCTGCTGCCCGCTCCGGAGTTCACCTCTCCCGCGCAGGTGCGCAACTACTGCAACCACCTGCGGGCGGTGTGCGTGACGCTGTCGATCGAGGTGGCCATGGGCGCCGAGATCCTCAAGGGCGTGCTGTCCACCGTCCCCGACCCCGACGGCCGCCTCGGCGGCTCGCGGATGCGGGCGAACCGGGTGGCGCGCAAGCTCCGCAAGTCCGCGGACGCCGCCCGGGATGCCGCGAAGAACGCGGCGGCGACCTACGCCCTGTTCCAGCAGCAGTACGAGGAAGAGATCAACCGCGTCCGTCACCGTGCCCGGCGCCCGCAGGGGCCGCGCATGGACTGGGCCCAGCAGTAAAGGAGGCGTGACCTATGGAGCGCGATGCGCAGCAGCAGCTCGCCGAGCTGCTGGAGAACCAGTTGCGGGGCGGCTCGGACGGCGGCGGGGTCGGCAAGTACCTGCTGCACCGGGCCAAGCCCCACCTGCCGCCCTGGCTGGGCATGGGCGGTCTCGGTCTGGCCGGCGTGCTCGGTCACCTGAAGTGGGCCGACAGCGTGCCCGCCGCCACCGGCCTCACCCTCACCTCGGTGGCGGTGACCGGCGGGGCGTATCTGATCGGGAAGACGACCAGCAAGCAGCGGCGCATCCACTCCGCGATCACCACCGCGTTCGGGTCCGCCTGGCTCACTGCCGCCTGCCTCGCCGGGCCGACCGCCGGACCGATGGACGATCTCTACCTGATGGGCGGCCCTGCGGTCGCCCTGTCGTGGAACGTGCGCCAGCTGATGCGGCACAACCCCGACGGCACCAGCTCCGGCAGCGGGGATGCAGGATTGATGGAGAAGATCGGTCTTGCCCGCGCACAGATTGGCGCGGCGAAGGTGGAGCCCAACCGGGTCACCGCCCCGATCGCGCTCGCCGCGGGGGAGCAGACCAACGACGACGTCGCCAAGGCGCTCAAGCTCCTCGCGTCCGCCGCCGATCTGCCCTCCCGGGCAGTGCGCTACATCCCGCACCCGGACTCCGAGCGCCGCGGGGACCTGGTCATCGTCCCTGAGGACATGCTCGCCGAGACCGTGGCCTGGGTGGGTCCGTCGAACCTGGGCGGCTCGATCGCGGACCCGCTGGTCATCGGCCGTTACGACGATGGCGCCCCGCTGATGCTGTGGCTGCCCGGCGATCCGGATGCGGGCCGCAACAGCACCCACATCCTGGTGGCCGGGCAATCCGGGTCCGGTAAGGGCGATGCGGCCCTGAACCTGCTGACCGAGGTTCTCTCCCGCCGGGACGTCATCGTGTGGATGTCGGACCCGAAGATGTTCCAGGACTTCGGCGCACTCCGGCCCGCCCTGGACTGGGCGGTGGAGGGCGGCACAGGCACGGAAATCATGGTCAAGGCAGTCGAGACCGCGATCCCCCAGCGCACGAAGTGGCTCGGCCAGCACGGCTACCGGCAGTGGTCGCCGGCCGCGGCCGGGGTGCAGAACGACCCGGAGCACTCCTGCCGCAACGACGGGCGGGCGTGCGGTTGCCAGGGGCTGCCGTTCCTCGTCGCGTGGATGGAGGAAGCCGCAAACACGCTGCGCGCGCTCGGGGACGACGCGTTCACCGGGATCGCGCAGGAGGCCCGCTCCGCGGGCATCTCGCTGATCGTGTCGTTGCAGCGTCCCTCCTACGACCAGATGTCCACCAGCACCCGGGCATCCCTGCCCTCGGTGGTGGCGCTCGGCTGCGACCCGCGCGATGAGGGGTTCTCGCTGCCGGACACGGTCATCGACCAAGGAGCCCACCCGGGCGCCTGGGCCAACCGCAAGCCCGGATACTGCTACGTCGTCTCGCCGGGCATCGACGAAGCGCGCTACCCGTCCCCGGGGCGCACCCAGCAGTTCACCCACCGCGCCACCCCGGCCATGGAGCAGCTCGCCGCCTGGGCACAGGCCAACGGCGCCGACGCGGGCCCCATCACCGCGGGCGCGGCGCAGGCGGTGGCCGGCGCGCACTACACCGGCCGCCCCGACGCCGACACCGCGCCCGAGCGGGGCCGCCACGCCGCCCCCGCGATCGCGCAGGCGGATCGATGGGGCATGGAGGAGGACGACATGGACGGATCCGGCTACGAACCGCTCGTGGACCCCGAGGACCTGGACATCGACCCCGAGGACGAGCTGCCCGAGGTTGAAGAGGGCGACGACACCCCGCTGTTCGGCGCCGACACCGGGCACAAGCCGGACCCGGACGAGGCCCGCCGGCTGTTCGCTCACGCGCTCGCGGAGTTCGAGCAGCAGGGGCAGATGATCGTCGGTCCGAAGGACTTCATGGACTGGTGCGACCGCAACAGCCTCTCCCGCCCGTGGGTGTCCGCCCGCCTCAAGGAGGCAGCGATCGAGGGCCGGTTGGAGGCGACGAACACCACCGGCCGGTGGCGCATCGTCCCCCACCCCGAGCCGACCCTGACGGCCGCCTGACACCTGACACCGCCTGACACCGTCAGACGGCCCTGACACCCAAAACCCTAGGCACACGCGCTGTCAGCAACGCGTGACACCGCCTCCTGACACCCGCTGACGCCCGTCTGACACCCACCCACGCGCGCGCTCGCACCCTCGTGGGTGCGGGCCCGCACGCCCGGAACCGGGAGCCCTCATGCATCACCCCGAGCGGCCCGCTACGGCCGTAGAAATCCACCAACCCATACCGATCACCCCGACCCACCACACCGCCCCGCTCGCCCCGCTCGCGCCGACCGCGGCGGCCCCGGTGCAGTCGGTCGTCCTGCCCGACGGCCGCGTCGTCACCGGCTACACCCTCACCCCCGCGCCGGCCCCGCTGCCGCTGCCCGCCGCGCCGGCCGCCCGGCCCATCTCCCGCACCGCGG
Organism: Streptomyces sp. NPDC057694; assembly: GCF_042799415.1. Lineage (NCBI taxonomy): Bacteria > Bacillati > Actinomycetota > Actinomycetes > Kitasatosporales > Streptomycetaceae > Streptomyces > Streptomyces sp. NPDC057694. Next base: position 171,343 of record NZ_JBHVIX010000006.1, on the reverse strand, counting down.
TGAACATCGCACTCACCGGGGTTGGCTTCGCCGGGGCGTGCGGCGGGCTCGCCCTCGCCGCCACGTTCATCGCCGCACTGGCCGCCCTCGTGCACCAAATCATCATCCTCGCCGCGGTCATCTTCGGCGGATACGTCGCCGCACTCGTCTTCGGCCCCCGCGGCGGAGGCGGCAGCACGGTCGTGAACATCGGCAAAGCCGTCATCAAGCGCAACCGCTTCTACGGCTGAACTTCCCCGAAGGAGGCCCTGATGGCCTGCCGCGACTGCACCGGACACCACACCGAGCGTCTGGCCGCCTACCCGGCCGGCAACAACCGCTCGTCCCTGCGTGCCGCCGAGCGCGCCACCCGGGCCCGCACTGAGGCGCCCGGCGACGTGCACGTCCACTACGACGCCATCCACGACGACTTCGTCGTCATGCGCACCGACACCCTCACCACCGCCGCCTGAGGAGAGCAACCATGCCCAACAAGCCCATTGACCCGGTCGATCTGATCCGTGATGCGGCCGAAGCCGTACGCACCTTCAACCACCGCACCTTCCCCGGCGCCGACCGCCCCGGCCTGGTCTCCGTCCCTGAGGCGTACCGCGTTCTGGGCGCGCTTACCGCGCTCGCCGAGCGGCTGCCGCAGTCCTTCGAGCAGATCGACCACGCCCTGAACGCGCACTACCGGCGCGGTCACGTCAGCGCCGACTACGGCACACCCGCGCAGCACATCGCCACCGCTACCGCCTCGCTCCGGGAGGCCGAGGACTACGCCCGCGGCTTGGCCGCCGCGCTCAACCGCGCCTGGTCGGCCACCAACCCGCTGGGTCACACCGGCCCGCTCACCGACGCCGACGACCTGTAGCTGCGCCAAGGGCGGCCCCCGCCTCTCGCCAAAGAATCGGGGCCGCCCTTGTCCACCAGCACCCTGCGACAGGACTGGAGACACCCAGCATGACCCAAACGACCGACAACCGGCGAGAGCGCAGCCGCGACGGTCTGACCGAGCACCAGCGGACCGCCCTCGACCTCGCCGCATCCGGCCTCCCCACGCTGCCGCTACGGGCCGGGAAGGTCCCGTTCGGCAACTGCCGCAAGTGCACGGACAACGCGTGCGGCGGCCGGCCGAACATGAAGACCTCCGGCCCCTGCACCTGCCCCGGCCCGTGCCACGGATGGGCGGCAGCGACCACCGACCCGAGCGTCATCAACTCCGGCCCCTGGCGTCGTGCCTGGGTGTGCGCGAGCGCGGTCGCCTACCACCCGGGCGGCGCCGGCCTGACGGTCGTCGACCTCGACAACGCCGACGCGATCGCGTGGGCCCGCGAGAACCTGCCGAGCACCCAGACCGTGCCCACCACCCGGGGCGAACACTGGCTCTACCTCGGTCGCATGCCCTCCGCCAATGGCGTGCGGCCCGGCGTGGACATCAAGTCCACGATGGCCTACGCCCGTTGGCTCGGGTCCGGCACCGGCACCATGACCGCCCTGCCCGACGCCGTACGCGCGCTCACCGCAGCCAAGCCCGCGGCCCCCGTACCCGTCCAGGTTCCGGCGCCGACCGGGGGCGGCGAGTGCCGCCACCGCGCCCCCGCCTACCTCGAACGCGGCATCGCCATGGCGGAGCAGCGCATCACCGCGGCCACCAGCGGCGTGCACCACGCCGTGTACGCGACGTTCCTGGCCGTGCTCTCGACCCACGGCCGGTGCGGCTGCCTCACCGAGGACCACATCGCCCGCCTATTCACCGCCGCGCAGACCAAGGGCGAAACGCCGCGGCACTGCACCGACGCGTGGACCAACGCCCGCACCAAGTTGGGGCTTTGAGCATGGAAGACGACGACAAGAACCCGGCACGAAAGGTCATCGCGGACTACGCACAAGAGCGCTTCCGCTACTTCCGCACCGCCGACGGCACCGTCTACGCCCAGCACAAGGGCCACCCGGTCGCCCGCCCGATCCGCTCCCAGGGCACCACCGGCAGCCACCGCCAGGAACTCATGGTCGGCCTGTTCAAGGACGGCATCGGCGTCTTCAACGGCACCGCTTTGAAGGAGGCACTCGACTTGATCGAAGCACTCGCCCTCACCGAGCAGGTCCAGCCCGTCCACATCCGCGTCGCCCCCGGCTTCGACGGGGCCACCTGGCTCGACCTGGGCCGCAACGACGGACAATCCGTCCGCATCCACCCCACCGGCTGGGACATCGCCGTCCCCGACCCCCGCGAGGTGTGCTGGCGGCGCACCCAGCTCACCGGCGAACTCCCCCTGCCGGAAAAGAAGACCAACGGCAAGGGCATCGACCTGCTCTTTAGGCTGTGCAACTTCGCCAACGCCGAGACCGAGTGCCTGGCCATGGCCTGGCTGATCGGCTGCCTGGAACCCTCCGTGCCCGTCCCCGCTCCCTTCCTCACCGGCCCCCAGGGCGCGGGGAAGTCCACCGGCGGGCGGATGCTCGTCCGGCTCATCGAGGGCATGACCGGTGACCTGCGCCGCGCCCCGAAGGACGAGGACAACCTGATCGCCGCGGTCGCCGCGGGATGGGTCACCGCGCTGGACAACCTCTCCCACATGACCCCGGACCTGTCCGACGCGATGTGCTGCATCGTCACCGGCGCCGAGTCCGTCAAGCGGGCCCTGTTCACCGACGGGGACGTCTTCCGCGCCCGCTACCGCCGCCCCCTGCTCCTCACCGGAATCGACGTCGGCGTCATCCGCCCCGACCTCGCCGAACGCCTCCTGCCGCTCCGTATGGAGCGGCCCAAGGTGCGGCGCACCGAAGCGGAGCTGTGGACGGAGTACGCCGAAGCCCTGCCCGTCATGCTCGGCTCCCTGCTCGACCTGACCGTCAACGTCCGCACCGCCACCGCCGAGACACCGACCGATCTGCGCATGGCGGACTTCGCCCACCTGTGCGCCCAACTCGACGAAGCCATGGGCGTCGGCGCGCTGCCGGCCTACCGGGCCGGACTCGACGACCTCAACGACGACGTCATCGAGGGCGACCTGCTCGCGCAGACCGTGCTGCAGTACGCGGCCGGCATGCCCGCCGGGGCACAGGAGCGGATGACGTCCGCGGAGTGGCTGCACCTCCTCACCCGGCTCTACAGCGGCGACGACTGCCGACCGCTACCCAAGGGGTGGCCGACCACCGGCAAGGTCCTCTCCGACCGGCTCAAGCGTCTTCAGCCCACACTCGCCGCCCGCGGCCTGAACGTCGACTGGGGACGCACCAAAACCGCCCGCTACATCGAACTCACCGACCCAGTTCCGGAACCCGCGACGCAGCAGGAAGCAGCGTTCTGACCACCAGGTCACCGCACAACAGCAAGAGGAGCACCCGGCACGGCGCGCGCGGGGTGCTCCTCTTGCTGTTCGGTGCGCAGCACCGCCCCAAGGACGTGCCGCGTAGCGGCTCCTTCTTCGCGTTCTGAGCCGCGCACAACAACAGACACCACCCCCTCTCTTTTCCTAAGTAGGGGAACGCTGCGTCACCTGCGTCACCCACGCCGGAAAACGGCCCCTGACCAGCAGAGAAGGGGGTGACGCAGAGCCCGAACCTCTGCGTCATCGTGCGTCACCTGCGTCACCCCCGGGTGACGCAGGTGACGCGGCGGTGACGCACCCACTTCACCGTTCGTCACCGATAACCGCAGGTCAGAGGCCTGGATGACGCAGGTGACGCAGTGACGCAGAAATCCGAACCTCGGACAGGTGCAAGCCCTCGCCATGACCAGAGCCTCGAAGGAGACGCCCGTGGCACGCCCCCAGAAGCTGAAGCTCGCTGAAGTACTCGAAGAGATCGAGATGAGCCGCGCCGCCTTCTACCGGATGCGCGCCCGCGGCCAGGCCCCCCGCATCCACAAACTCCCCAACGGCCAACTCCGCGTCAGCCGAGCCGACCTGGACGCCTGGTGGGCGGCCTGTGAGCAGCACGCCGCATAGATCAAACCGCTTCACCGGGGCCCGCGCTGAGCGCGGGCCCCTCTTCACGTCTGGAGAGACATGCTCACGTACGACGTCGATATCTGGTCCATCCGCAAGCGTGCCGGCCGCCCCAAGCCATGGGAACTGCGTTGGAGGGTGGGCGAGCGTCCCCACTCCCGCAGTTTCAAGCTGAAGCCTCAGGCAGACGGGCGTCGGGCCGAGTTGATGGCGGCCCTGCGGGAGCAGCAGCAATTCGACGAGGAAACGGGCCTTCCTGCACGTGAGTTGATGGCTTTGACCTCTCCTTCCTGGTACGAGCACGTGACGGAGTACGTCCTCATGAAGTGGCCGCGCGCCGCCGCCAAGCACCGGGCGAGCATCGCGGAATCCCTCGCGGTCGTGACGCCCGTACTGGTCACCAGCAAGCGGGGAGCACCCCGCCCTTCGGTGCTGCGAGACGCGCTCTATCAGTGGGCGTTCCGGGCAGTCCGTGGACCGGAAGGCGCTTGGGTTCCTCGCCACGTAGCCGAGGAACCTCCGGCGGACATCCGTACCGCGCTGGAATGGGTCGCCGCTCGCTCCATCAAGGTCAAGGACTTGGCGGACCCTGCCCTACTCCGTCCCGCCCTTGAAGCCCTTTCCCTCCGTCTGGACGGAGGGAAAGCCGCCGAGAACACTGCCCGGCGTAAGCGCATGGTCCTGAGCAACGTCCTGCGCTACACAGTCGAGGAGAAGGGCCTACTCGCCTCGAACCCTCTCCCGCGAGTGGACTGGACCCCGCCCGAGAGCGACGACGAAATCGACTTCCGGTACGTGCCGGACCCCCGTTTGGCCCGCTCCCTACTCGGAGCCATTCGCGACTCCGGCCCCCGCGGCCAACATCTACACGCGTTCTTCGGATGCCTCTACTACGCCGCGATGCGCCCCGGCGAAATCGTCGCGCTCACGGAATCCGACTGCACCTTGCCGCCCAACTCGCCCGATGCCGTGAAGAAGTGGGGTGAGCTGCTACTCGGGGAGAGCCGCCCGGAAGTCGGCGGCGGCTGGACGGACGAGGGCACGTCGTACGAGAAACGCGGATTGAAGCGGCGCAGGCAGGGCGCAACGCGGACCGTGCCCATTCCGCCTGTGCTCGTGCATCTCCTACGCCAGCACATCGAGCGCTACGGCACTGCCGAGGACGGTCGGCTATTCCGAGCTTCACGGGGTGGGCGCGTTCCCTCCACCGAGTACTGCGGCCTGTGGGAGAGAGCGCGCAAGGCGGTCCTCTCGCCCCGTGAGGTGAAGTCGGACCTTGCCGCCGTGCCGTACTCCCTTCGGCACGCAGGAGTGTCCCTCTGGATCAAGTCGGGGGTGGACCCGGCGGAGGTCGCCGCGCGCGCCGGCCACAGCATCGCCGTGCTCTACCGCTTCTACGCGAAGATCCTGAAGGGCGGTCAGCAGCACTCCAACGACCTGATCTCCCGCGCGCTCGACGAGGGCGAGGAGTCCTGATCCTGGCCCACAGATGGCCCATACGTACTGGTCAAGGCTGGGATATGGGCGAGATGGGGTGAGACAGGCTCAACGCGAAAGGGGTGCTCCGGAGACCGGGGCACCCCTTCTGACCAGCATCTACGCTGACCTGCATGCGGTGGGTGTGGGATTTGAACCCACGGTGACTCTCGCCACGACGGTTTTCAAGACCGTTCCCTTAGGCCGCTCGGGCAACCCACCTCGCACTCGTCCGCCTGGAACGGAGCGGGTACAGCGTACCGGGCTCGCGCCTCGCGCGACGTGCGCGGCCCATACGGGGCCATCGACTCCTCCGCGGCACGCCTCAGCGCCCTGCCAGTCCGCGGGTCCGGAGCCGGGGTCGGACGCGTGTCACCCGGCAGCGGGGCCGTCCCAGGTCGTCATGAGGGATTCGAGTCCTCCTGTCACCGTGCCCCGGTCCGGGCGGAGAGGACGTGCGGGGTCGGCGTGCGCGAGGCCGGGGAAACGGGCGAGCCCGGTGAGGTGGACGGCCAGTTCCAGCCGGGCGAGCGCGGCGCCGACGCAGTAGAAGGTGCCCCGGCCGAACGCTATGTGCGGGTTGGGATGGCGGGAGATGTCGAAGCGCGCCGCGTCGGTGAAGACCTGTTCGTCCTGGTTCGCCGACTGGAAGGACAGCACGATCAGGTCGCCTTGCTTGATCGACGCGCCGGGCAGAGGCATGTCGCGGCGGGCGTAGCGCGGCATCCAGCTGCCGCCGGGAACGGCCAGCCGCACGATCTCCTCCACCGCTCCCGGAACGAGCGAGGCGTCGTCCCGCAGAGCACTCAGCTGGTCGGGATGGTTGAGCAGGAACGCCGTGCCGTAGACCATGCGCGTCGCGACCGTGTCGTAGCCGGCCAGGAAGAGGTCGAGGATCGTGTCGACCAGTTCGTCGTCGCACAGCGGTCGTTCTTCGGGGGAGGCGAGGGCGAAGTCCGCCAGCATGCCGTTCGTGTCCGGCAGCGCACTCGCCCGGGCGCGGGTCGCCTCGACGGCCTCGAGCATCCGGTCGCGCAGCCGGAGTCGCCACGCCGCTGCCGCGTCGGCGCTGCCCGGCCTGCGCGCCGCGTCCGACCAGGCGACGAGGTCGCTCGTCAGAGGGTGCGGCAGGCCGAGGACGTCACAGATGACGGCGGCGGCGAACGGCTCCGCCAGACCTGTGCGCACGTCCATCGGCGGCCCTTCGGCCAGCCGTGCGTCGACGAGGCGCTCCATCACCCGCTCGACGCGGGGTCTCAGCCGGGCTATCTGCCGGCTGCTGAAGTGGTGCGAGACCACCTGCCGCCAGCGGGCATGGGCGGTGGCCTCGTCGGCATGGTCGTCACGCGGTCCCATCAAGGCGGCGTCCCACAGGCGCGGCGCGTGCGGGGGATCCTGGTGCGCTCTGCCCACACGGGGATCCCCGCACATGTTCCGTACGAGATCGTGGCTCGTCACGAGCCACGCCTCGTCCCCGGCCGAGGTGGGCAACCGGTGCAGGCCTCCCTCGGCCCGCAACGCGGCGAGCTCAGGGGGTTCCCCCAGATCCGCGGGGCAGGGAAAGGGCACGGCAAGGTGATGCGACGGCTCACCGGTCATGACCTGCGATACCTCTTTCCCCCGGCCCGGACACTCAGATCGGCTCGCTTACCTGCCGCCGCCGTTCGACGGCCCGGTAAGCCTGATCGACGATGGCCGTGGTCACCCGGGGAAGGGAATCCGGCTGCACGGCGAGGAAGAGATTGGGCTCCACGAGTTCCAGTTCCATGACCGTCGGCTGCCCGTCGTCGTCGTCCACGAGATCGACCCGGGCGTAGAAGAGGTTCTGTCCTTCGGGAACCACCGAAAGGGCGTGTTCGGCGACCTCCCGCTCTCTTTCCGTCGGAATCCACGGCTCCAGTCCCGGGTGGGCGACCTTGCGGTGGTCGAACGGGACCTCCGGGGCCAGAACCGCATTCTTGCGAATGGCGTGCAGAAACGTGCCGTTGAAGAATACGAGGGCACGTTCACCGCGAGAGTCGATCCGTGACATGTACGGCTGCACCATCGCGGTGAGACCCTCGCTGTGCATGTGACGGATGTGGTTCTCGGCCGTGGAGTGATCGGCCGGCCGGTACCGGGCCGCGTACCGGGCGCCCGCCCCCACCGCGGGCTTGACGACGAATTCGTTGTCGGACGGCAGGGCGAACTCGGCGTCGGGTTTCAGGTAGCGGGTTCGTACGGCGGGGACACCCGCCTCCACCAGCTTCGCGAGGTAGTACTTGTCCGCGCTCCAGCGCACCACGGACAGAGGATTGAGCAACTGGGTCGCGCGGCTGCACTGCTCCGCCCATTGCAGGAAGTCGGCCCTGCGCCACGTGTAATCCCATGTCGAGCGGATCAACACAAGATCGAAGGCGTTCCAATTGACTTCGGAGTCATCCCAATTGACGGCTGCCGCCTCGACGCCCTCCCGGTTCAACGCTTCAAGAAGCGTCGGCATGTCATGATCGGTATTGATCTCCGGGCGCGGCCTGGTGGTGACCAAGGCGATCTTGGCATCCGGCATGACTCGCTCCTCACTCGCAACGACGTGTCGGGAGAGCACGTTAGCGCGCACAGGAATTTCACTGAAATCGCCTGAGCAGGAGTTTCTCTGTGCTACTTGTGGTGCCGAGGTACCGAAGCGCCGGTCCAAAGATCACCCTACAGAGGTTCATCAGGGCGCGAGTTGACAACTCGTCAAGCCTATACAGCAAGAAGCCGCAAAGGAAAGCGACCCGGCATTTCTGGCATGATGTCGTCTCGGAACATTCGGTCCGTGAGGACATCTCTCCGCACGCCTACTCGTCGCCGATCTTCCTCAGGAGATCCACGGCACGACGGGTCTCCGGATGTTCCTCACCCAGGACCCGGCGGTAGCGCTGCACGGTCTCCCGCTGCAGCTCAAGGGCCCGGTCGAGACGGTCCAGGTGATAGAGGATCTCGCACAGCATCTGAGCCGCCCGCAGACTCTGCGGGTGGTCGGTCCCCAGAATCTGCCGGGAACGAGTGAGTGTCACCTCCTGCAATTCGAGGGCGGCTTGGAGCTGCCCCAGGTTGCGCAGGATCGTCGCGTACGATGTGGCGGCCCGCAGGGTGTACGGGTGCTCCTCCCCGAAGGCCCGCTGGCACCGGTGCAGCGTCTCTTCGTCGAGCATCCTGGCCTCGGCGTACTCGCCGAGCGCGATGAGGTCGGCGGTGAGGTGGTTCGCGGAGCGGAGCGTGTCCGGGTGATCGTCACCGAGCACACGCCGGTAACGCGTCAGGGTGTCCTCGTGCAGCTTTCTCGCCTCGTCGTGGTGGCCGAGCGCTCCGAGGTCGACGGCCAGGTGGTTGGCCGAGTGCAGCGAGTGCGGATGATCCTTCCCCAGCGTCGCGCGATACGAGCGCAGGGTGACCTCCTGCAACTCCCGGGCCTCCTGGTACCGGCCGAGCAGTCTCAGGTTGATGGCGCACCCGTGCGCGAGCCGCAGGGTGTCGGTGTGTTCCTTGCCCAGGACCCGCTGGTAGCGGGCCAGCGCGTCCTCGTAGAGCAGGCGGGCTTCCTCGTACCGGCCCTGTTCACGCAGTGCTCTGGCGAGGCAGCGGGTCGCCCACAGCACGTGCACGTCGTCGGGGCCCGCGTCGCGGCCCCATGCCTCGCACAGGGACCGGGCCAGCCGGCCGCCCGCGTCGGCGTCCCCGCGCTCGATCAAGTACCAGCAGGTGCTGCAGGCCAGCATCCGAAGATGCAGGTCGACCGGTGCGTTCGGTTCCACGGCGAGCAGGTGCGGCACGATCCGCGCCCACTCGGGCCAGGTCGCGGGATCCTCCGGGTCGCCCGGCCGGTTGGCCACCAGCAGGGCGCGCGCGTGCCGGCGCACGCGCTCGCGCGCGGTGGCGGGCAACAGATCCCGGATCACGCTCTGGACGAGCCGGTGCAGGCGTACGCCGTCGCGATTGCTCGTGGCCAGCCCGAAGCGGACGGTCGTACCGATGGCCCGGCGCAGCAGCATCTCGTCGTTGACCACGCGGACCAGGCCTGACAGTGCCTCGTCGTCGGCGGTGATGTCCTCCACCGTCATGAGCCACCGTACGGGGATGGGTTCCGGCCCCAGAAGGGCGCACACCCGCACCACCGCGAGCCCGGTGGGGTCGTCCTGCGCCAGTTGGTCCAGGCCGAGGCCGATCACCGCGGCCAGCGAACGCGGATAGTCACCGGCCTCTCCTTCGTTGAGCAGGGCGGCCGGATGCGTGTGGAGGAAATTCAGGTAGTCGTCGACTTCCGTGGCGGTCTCCGCCAGAAAGCTGCCTGCCTGACACAGCGCCAGAGGAAGAAAGTCGAGTTCGCCGGCCAGCAATTCGGCCTCTTCGGAACTCAGTTCGGGGCAGTGGGTACGCAGGAGAGCGATCGCGTCCGATTCGATCATCGCGTCGACCGGCACGCGAACCGCCACCCGTTCCCACCGGCCGGCGCGTGATGTGATCATCACGTGGCCCGGGCCGCCCGGCAGCCAATCGGACACCGCGGCGCGCTCTTCCGCATTGTCGAAGATCAGCAACCAGCGATCTCGGCCGCGGAGATGAGACTTCGCGACCGCGGTTGCTGTCGCGGTATCGGTCCCCTGCTCGACCCATCCGAGTTCCACCGCGAGCGCCGCGATTTGTTCGCCGACCAGTGCGGAGTCCTCCGCCGCGATCCACCACACGATGTCGTAGTCGGCCGCATTCCGGTGGGCGAATTCCACCGCGATCTGGGTCTTTCCGACCCCGCCCTGGCCCTGCAACGCTTGAACGACGGAGGTCCCACCCTGGTGGAAGCTCCGTCGCAGTCGCTGCAATATGTCTTCTCTGCCGGTGAATTCCGGATTCCGGGGCTCCAGATTCCAGATGGTGGGCAAGCCGCCCGCCACCCGGCTGTACTGTGCGCGGCCCGGCGAAACCGTCGCACCAGCGAGCTGTGGCGGCTGGGGCCCGCCACTGAGAGGCGGGGGAAGCGGCGTGCGTGCGGAGGTCATCAGCTGCTCCGCCGCCAAGGTGCCGGCACGATCGGCTCCCATGGTCTCGGCAGGCTCGCCGACCAGCAGCTCCGCCGCCACCTCCGCGTCACTGTGCCGTCCCTGAGCGGACATGGCCTCGACGATGCCGTGTCTTACGCGCGCCACCGTCTGCGCGTCGAAGGAGTCCAACTCCCTCTGGAGCGCGATCACCGCGAGATAGACGGCCTCCGCCTCGGACGTGTGGCCCTGGTCCTGCAAAGCCGTTCCGACGGCGGCCCACGCCCGGCCGGCCTGCTCTATGGCCTGCTCCTGCCGCCGAAGCCGCTCGCTCAGGACTCCTATGCGCTCCTCCAGCTCCGCGATACGGCGTGGTGCGGCCCCGGCCCCCTGGGACTCGGCGGACCGGTCGGCGAGTTCGCCGACCTTGTACTGAACAGCCAGCCTGTTCCAGGTGTTCTCCCAGACATGGATCTCACCCGGCGGCACCCCGCACAGCCTGACAAAGGTCAGCAGGAATGCCTTGCTCGGGAAACGGCGTCCCCGTAATACCTCGCCCAATGTGGTGCGCGGGAGCGCCTGCCCGATCCCCAGACCCGAAGCGGATTTCTCCAGTTCACGATAGGAAGGGCTGTCGGCCCGAACTCGCAGCATGCTCAGGAAGCGTGCGAGATCTTCTTTGCTGCGCGCTGAAGAAGGATCGACGGATCCCTCCGGCCCCTGTTCCATGACTCCCCCGATGCACGCCGCTGTCCCACAGCGTCCCAGAACGTCCACCAGCTTATGCGTCCCAAGCCAAGTTGGGACACCGCTTGTCCCAACTTGGTGACGGACCGTCCCACCGAGGATTGCCCGGAACCGAGTTTCATCTGGCTTTGGCCGCGCTGCTGGTGGGACACCTGGCGGGCTGTTCTGATGAGCTGAAAAGAGGTCTCACAGGCTTGCAAGGGGGAATCCGTGATCAGGATCCGCGGGCTTCGATCCAGGGCCCGAATGATGCTGAACCTCGTATGGTCCGCCGTGGAAGGAACAGAGGGGTCGGCCGCCGGCCGCCCGGTGCGCCATGACCGCGTGATCCTTCTCGGGGCCCTCGGAGGTGCGGGAGCCGGTTTCGCCGTGACCTTCCTGGGCTCGTCCCCCGCGGACGCCGCGAGCTTCGGACTGGCCGCCGCAGCGGCGATCATCAAGGTCGCCTCCCTGCGGCCCCGGGACACGGCTGGGCACACCACTGCCACCCCGGGGAGCGAGCCGGCCGGGGAAGCGACGCGAGAGGCACCCGTCCCGAACGAGGACAGGGCCCTCGGCACTCGCGACGAGGAGTGACTCCCGGCGCGCCCCGCTCCGCCTCCGCCCGGCCCACGCCGTGCGAAAGGGGTGCCCCTCGGCGAGGGACACCCCCTACGGACGACACGTCCAGGGACCGGGAGACCGGCAGGACCCGGACCGTCAGGAGGCCCGCACGGTCGCGCGGGACGTCAGTTGCTGTCGCCCTTGCGTTCGCCGAGGGTCACGTCGACCGTGTGCTCCTTGCCGTCGCGCGTGAACGTGAGCTTCACGGTGTCGCCGGGCTTGTGCGTCCAGATCTGGCCGATCAGGGTCGGGCCCGAGTCGACCACCGTGTCGTCGAGCTTGGTGATCGTGTCGCCGGACTTGAGGCCCGCCTTGGCCGCGGGGCCGTTCGGCGTGACGGCCGCGGAGCCGCCCGAGCCCTGCTCGGTGATCGTCGCCCCGCTGGTGTTCTCGTCCATCGAGACCGTGGCGCCGATGACGGGGTAGACCGGCGAGCCGGTCTTGATCAGCTGCTGGGCGACCATGTCGGCCTGGTTGATCGGGATGGCGAAGCCGAGGCCGATCGAACCGGACTGGCCCGAACCGCCGAGGCCGCCGCTGGAGGCGGACTGGATGGCGGAGTTGATGCCGATCACGTTCCCGCTGCCGTCCAGGAGCGGGCCGCCGGAGTTGCCCGGGTTGATCGACGCGTCGGTCTGCAGGGCGCTCATGTACGAGGCCTTGCTGCCGCTGGAACCGTCGCTGGAGGCCACCGGGCGGTCCTTGGCCGAGATGATGCCCGTCGTCACCGTGTTCGACAGGCCGAAGGGCGCGCCGATCGCGATGGTCGAGTCACCGACGGCGACCTTGTCGGAGTCGCCGAGGTGGAGGGGCTGGAGGTTGCTCGGCGCGTTCTTGAGCTTGATGACCGCGACGTCGTAACCCTGCGCGTGGCCGATCACCTCGGCGTCGTACTTCTTGCCGTTCGAGAACGTCGCCGACAGCTTGCCGCCGTCCACGGCCTCCGCCACCACGTGGTTGTTGGTGAGGATGTGGCCTTCCTTGTCGTAGACGAAGCCGGTGCCCGTACCGCCCTCGCCGTTGCTGCCCTCGGCCTCGATGGTGACCGTGCTGGGCAGCGCCTTGGCGGCCACGCCCGCGACGGTGCCCGGGTCACGCTTGACGTCGGCGGGGCTGGAGGCGGACACGGTCGTCGAACCGGTGCCGCCGTCGTCGTTGCGCTCCGCCGCCCAGTAGCCGACGCCGCCACCGACGACGCCCGCGACCAGCGCGGCCGCGATGATCCCGGCGACGAGACCGCCGCGCTTGCCGCCCGGCTTGGGCTGCGGCTGCTGGTAGGAGGCGCCCCACGCCGTCCCGTCGGCGCCACCGCCACCGCCCGACGCGTACGCCGGCACGGCCGGCGGCGGGGGCGGCCAGTCGCCCACCGGCGCGGAGCCGCCCGCGGCGGGCGCCCCCTGCTCGGCGTGCGCCCCGTACGCGCCCTGCGCTTCGTGCCGCTCGCCCTGCGCCCCGGGGTCACCGGGCGCGGCTCCCTGGCTCACCGTGTCGTACCCGGCTCCCTGGGGGGCCGACGGGGCGGGCCCCGGCGCGGCCGGTGCGGGAGTAGCGGGAGCGTCCACCGGCACAGGAGGTGCGGACGGGGCCGGGGGGACCGAAGTGCCCTCGTTCTCGGTGCTCACAGCTTTCTCTCCTCGATCCACGGCTGTCGTGTCGCCAGTCAGGTTGTGCGGGTACCCGATCCACTTCGGGCTGAAGCGATCCAGTGCGATCACAGTTCGATCGCTCTCGATTGTCACAGCCCGATGGGATCCGGACAGCGGCCTCGGTGCGTCCGCCGTCGCTCACCACTTCGGCATGGTCCTGTCACGGTCCAGTTGTGCTGTTGTACGCCGTCAGCTTTTCCCACGGGACGTCAGGGCACCATAAGACGTTCCTGTGCGCCCGATGACATCCTTTATGTCGGGCGAAACGGACGCATCCGCTAGGCCGAACTTTCCCGTCGGCCCGCCGCTCGGTGGCACCATGACGCGGTGACCCACGCACCACAGCAACGCATCCAGGTCGTCGCCCATCGCGGAGCCTCCGAGGACGCCCCCGAGCACACCCTGGCCGCGTACAGAAAGGCGATCGAAGACGGTGCGGACGCCCTCGAATGCGATGTGCGGCTGACCGCGGACGGCCACCTCGTCTGCGTGCACGACCGGCGCGTCAACCGTACGTCGAACGGCCGCGGGGCGGTCTCCGCGCTGGAACTCGCCGACCTGGCCACCCTCGACTTCGGCTCCTGGAAGGACCGCGACGAAGGACCCGACTGGGCGGGCAGCGCGGCCGACACCTCCGTACTGACCCTGGAACGGCTCCTGGAGCTGGTCGCCGACGCGGGCCGCCGCGTGGAGCTGGCCATCGAGACCAAGCACCCCACCCGGTGGGCGGGCCAGGTCGAGGAGCGGCTGCTGCTCCTGCTCAAGCGGTTCGGCCTGGACGCGCCCCCGCCGGACGAGCCCTCTCCGGTACGGGTGATGAGCTTCTCCTCGCGCTCCCTGCTGCGCGTCCAGGAGGCGTCCCCGACCCTGCCGACGGTCTACCTGATGCAGTTCGTCTCGCCGCGCCACCGCGAAGGACGCCTCCCCAAGGGCGTACGGATCGCGGGGCCCGGCATCCGGATCCTGCGCAGCCACCCCGGTTACGTGGAAAAGCTCGCTCGCGCGGGTCACCAGGTCCACGTCTGGACGGTGAACGAGCCCGAGGACGTCGACCTCTGCGTCCGGCTCGGCGTCGACGCGATCATCACCAACCGCCCCGCGGCCGTCCTGGAGCGGCTCGGCAGGAGCTGATTTCCGGCCACCTTCACCCCGAACGTCACAGGGTGTGCCCCGGCGCGTTCGTTCCGTATTCGATCGTTACGAGTGCGTCACCGCACAAGGATTGGCCGGTTTCCGGTCCAGTCCATTGGGGCATCCACACCGTGGCGTGGGGCAAAGGAGGTCTCGGGGGTGGCGTTGGTGGTGGCACAGGAGGTGCCCGCTTCGTCGAGCATGGCCGTACCCCATGGCCCTGCGGGCGTGGGCGAGGCAAGACACCGGATGCGCGATCAGCTCCGTATCAACGGTGTGCCGGAATCGGTCGTCGACGATGCAGTTCTGATCCTTTCCGAACTACTCAGCAATGCCTGCCGGCACGGCAGGCCACTGGGCGACGAGCTGGCCGGGGACGGCGACGTCCTGGCCGCGTGGCGGGTGGACGACCGCGGCTGTCTGACGGTCGAGGTGACGGACGGCGGCGGCCCGACCCGCCCGGTTCCGGCCACCCCTTCGGTCACCGCGCGCGGCGGCCGCGGGCTCAACATCATCACGGCGCTCGCCGACGACTGGGGCGTGCGGGACGACAGACGGGGCGAGGTCACCGTCTGGGTGGTCGTACACAAAGACGTGCACGCCCTGGCCACGGCGCACCGCCGCGACGACTTCGCGGCGCGCATCGCCTCGCCGCCCGTCACGGACCTGGCCGGCCTGGGACTCGCGGACGCCTTCGACGATCTGGGCTGACCCGGCTCCCGGCAGCCGGTACGCGGGCGTGGTCCCACCCGTGTCGGTACGAGGGGCTAGGCTCGCGCCCGTACTCAAGCGAGCCGTACCCGGGAGACACCGAAGATGGCCAAGAAGCGCCCCCAGACCAAGGGCAAGCCGCACGTCACCGACGGGACGATCCCGGTCGTCGGCGCCCGCGAACCCTGCCCCTGCGGCAGCGGTCGCCGCTACAAGGCCTGCCACGGCCGGGCCGCCGCGCACGCGGTGACCGAGCTGGTGCAGCGCCCCTTCGAGAACCTCGCGGGCGAGGGCGACTGGGTCGCGCTGCGCGAGCTGGTGCCCGCGGCGACCGTGGAGCTGACGCTGAAGGACGCACTGCCCGACGGCGTCCCCTCGGTCACCCTCGCGACCGTGCTGCCCATGGCATGGCCCGCGCTGCGCCGCGACGACGGCTCGGTCCTGCTCGGACTGCAGAACGACACGTCCTCCGGCGACCTCAGCCGCGACCTCGCCGACACCCTGCTGCGCGCCCTGGAGGCCGAGCCGGGCAACCCGGTGCAGGCCCGGCGTGCGCCGGCGGACGGACCGCGCCTTCAGGACGTGCTCGACCCCGAGGGCGCTTTCGAGCCTGTCGTGCACACGGGCTTCGAATTCTGGGTCCCGGACTCGGAGAACGCGTCGGGCGAGGTGGCCGCCTCCCTGGAGCGGGCCAACGCCGCGGCCATCCCGACCGTGAAGCTGGCCGGTGTGGACAGCGCCTACTGGTGCGAGACCCCGGAGAAGAACCACCTGCGGTGGGTCATGCCGCACTCCGAGGAGAAGCTGCTCGACGCGCTCGCGCGGCTGCACGCGGCCGGCACCTCCTCGCTCGGCGAGGGCACCCGGCTGGTCGGCTCCTTCCGGGCGCACGGTCTGACGGTGCCGGTGTGGGATCTGCCGAGCGCGGTCAGGGCCGACGACATCGAGAAGCCCGCCGCCGAGTTCGCCGAGCGGCTCGCCGCCGCGCTCGCCACGGACGCACCGCTGAGCGCGGACGAGCGTCGCGCGCGCGGGGGCCTCACCAACCGACAGGTGACTCTCAGCTGAGTCACCGTCTCTGCACGGGCGAACGCGATGGGCTGACCGACCGGTCAGCCCATCGCGGACCGCGAACACGCCGTTCGGACCGGGTGACTCCTGTCACAACTCCCAGTAGTTGCAGGTAAATCCATGTCCGAATAGAAGAGATCGAATTTGCTAACTGCCGATCTCTTGTTACCGTTCAAGTAGCCCGGTTGCTGGTGCATCCCCCGTCGCCAGCAACCGGGCGCTTTCATGTCCGCTCGCGGACGGGGCCTCTCAACGCCCTTGCGGGGGCGCCGAATTGCTGCCCGAGCGCAGCAGCAGCGGCCCGTCATCCGTCGCCGCGTACTCCGCGACCGCCGCGTACTCCGTGGCCCGTCCCCGGGTCCGCTCCCGGGGCGTCTCGCACAGTCCGGGCTCGTCCTGCGCACCCACCGCGCAGTGGAGCTGCACCGTGCGTCCGCCGGGCGCCATCAGGGTCAGTACGGCGCCCAGTTCCGCGCCGGTCGCATTGCGGTAATAGGTCCGCGCCCAGGTGTCCCCGCCCTGTGTGAGGACACACGTCTGCGCCTCGACGCCGTCCGGGGAGGCGAGTTGCGGACCGCAGTGGGTGGCCGTCGCCAGGCCCAGGCCGAGGCTCTTGAGGAGCGAGGAATCCTGGGGCGCGTGCTTCTCGGGATGTGCGCCCGCACCGCTGCCCGCGCCACGGTCCGCGCCCCTGTCCGCGGCGTCCCTGGCGGGTGCGTCGTCGACCTTGTCCGCGGTGCCCGACCGAGGAGATTCGGCCTGCTCCGCGACCGGCCGCGCGGGCCCGTCGTCCACCGGTCCCGCCGACGCGCCCGCCAGGGGGAGCACCGCGGTGAGCACCACCACGGCGAGCAGGCCGATCAGACGGAGGCGCGCGTGGGGACGCTCCTGCTCGGGCCGGTTCGGAGAGTCGGGGAGGGGTGGCGCGGCAGGCATGCGCCGAAGATATCGGCGCACACCCCGCTGAGCGGCTCGCCGCGCGCCCGATACCCCTACAACTCGGGCGCGCTCACACCCGTACGAGTGAGGGCGTCCACGACCGCGTCGACCACGGCCTCCACATCGGGCACCCAGGGCGCCGCCGAACCCGGCAGCGGCGCGCGCTCCCAGCGGACCTGTCCGGCGCCCGTACGGGACGGCGGCAGCGCCACATAGCCGCCCTCGCCGTGGAAGCGCAGCGAGCCGGGGACGAAGTCCTGCGCGTACAGGAGCTCGCCGAGCTGCTCCATGGAGTACGGCGCCACGAGGATGAACAGCCGCTCCGGGGTCGCGATCACCGGGCCGAGCCGGATCTCCTTGCGGTCGAGCGCGGCGAGGGCGCGGGCGCCCGCGACGGCCGGCAGGCTCACGGCGCAGGGTGCGCGCCCCTCCAGGGGGCCCGGAGCACCGGTCGCGAGCACGATCGGCGCCTTGGGGCGGTTGGTCCACCACCAGCGGACCATGCGCTCGTCGGTCGTCGCGACGAGGAGTCCCGGGTCGAAGGGGTGCGCGCCCGGCACCGTGCACTCCGGGTCCGGGCAGGCGCACCGGACGCCGTCACGGCGCCCCGCCGCCTCGAGCCCGATGCCCGGCAGTACCGGCCACCGCCACGCTGTCGCGAACGTGAGGGCCGCGCTGATCAGGTCAGACTTCCCGCTGTCACGCCTGGACAGGAGCCTGCGTCGCCTTCCGAGGATCTCGCGCATGAGCGCTCGTTCCTTTCCGTAGCCGAAGAGAACGCTATGGGCCACATCACACCATGTGTCGATCAGTCACTGCGCGTACGTGCTGGAGCGCCCGACCCCAGCCGGAACCACCGGCCTGAGGCAGGGGTAACCCCTATAGTCCGAGCGCCTGCTGTGTCCTTTAAAAGCCTGGCGTGGGGTGGCGACGCCTGGCGTTTGCCGTCCCGCGTATTTCTCGCCGTCTCCCCCACGGGAGGATGGGGCACGGTCGTCGATGGTTATGACGCCCGGGTCCGTCACCAGGTTCCGGATGGATCGTGGCGGATCCCAACTGCCCCTGGTCTTCTCCGAGTACGTACCCATCACGGCCGCTATGACGCTCTGGTGACCACAGCTGAACAATGCCAGTCGACCGCAATACACCGATCACTGAGTCGTTTTTTGGCCAAGTTAGAACGATCTAGATCGGTGCGAGATCACCAGTTGATCTAGGAGGGGGACAAGATCTCTTTACCTCAGAAGTCACTTCCACACCATGGACACCAGGAAAACCGGCAGGACAATGCTGGACATCCCCTCTCCAGTGCGTGTAGATGTGGAGACATTGCTAGCGGCGCAGAGCTAATAAGGCTGACATGGGGGTTTGCGATGCTATCCAGCAATATGCACCGGTCGGAAAGCCGGAAGTCATGACGGCCCCCCGTCTGCCGAAAGTGGCCGGAATCGATTCCCCTCCTGGACAGGTTCCCTCTCCCGCACACACCGTCGCGCCCGCACCGGCGGTGTCTCCGGCGTCCCCGGTGACTTCCGTCCCGTCCGCCCCCGGCGCCGTCATCCAGGACCGGCTCGCCGGCTGGGTCTCGGATCTCACGACCCTCCACGAACTCACGGAACGGCTGGCCCGCACCGCCGCACTCGAGGACGCGCTGCACGAGCTGCTGCGCGCCGGAGCCGCCCTGGTGGGCGCCCGGCGCGGACTCGTCGTCCTGGAGCCGGGCGACGGACTCGGCCCCGACACCACCGTCGGCCTCGGCCTCTCCCGCCCTGATCTCGGCCACATCGAGACGGTGCCGCGCGGCGCCACCTCGTACGGGCGGATTCTGGACGGGCTGAGCACCGACCCGGAGGCGCGCGCCGATCTGCTCGCCGAGGACGGACTCGACCCGCGCCACCGCGAGGTCGCCGCCCGCCTCGGCTATGCGGCGAGCTACGCACTGCCGCTCGCCACCGACGCGGCGGGCCGGCTGGGCGCCGCGGTCTGGCTCTACGACGAGCCGGCCGAGCCCGGCGAGCGCCCGCGCCACCTCATCGGCCTGTACGCCGCGTACGCCACCGAGCACCTGGCCCGGCTGCTCGAGCGCGAGCGCACGCGCGCGTGGTCGGACACGATCGCCGAGGAGCTGCTGCCCGCGCGGCTGCCCCGGGTCGCCGGAGTGCAGCTCGCCGTGCGCCACCGCACCGGGCCGCGCGGCGGCGGCGACTGGTACGACGCGCTGCCGCTGCCCGAGGGCGCGCTCGGCCTCGCCGTCGGATCGGTCACCGGCTCCGGCGCGAGCGCGGTCGCCGCGATGGGCCGGCTGCGCGCCTCCTTGCGCGCGTACGCCGTCATGGAGGGCGAGGACCCGGTCGCGGTCCTGTCCGACCTGGAGCTGCTGATGCGGCTGACCGAGCCCGCGCGCAGCGCCACCGCCCTGTTCGCGTACTGCGAGCCGGCCCAGAGAAAGATCGTGCTCGCGGGCGCCGGGCACACCCCGCCCCTGGTGATCGGCGAGCGGCGCACGGAGTTCGCCGAGACGACGCTGTCGGCGCCGCTCGGAATGCTCGCCTGCTGGGAGGCGCCGAGCGCGGAGATCACGCCGGAGCCGGGGGAAACGGTGCTGCTGTACACGGACGGCCTGCTGCGCCGCACCGGCGACGCCATGGACCGCGCCTTCACCCGGCTGCACGCGGCCGCGTCGAGCGTGCCCCGGGCGGTCCGCGAGGACCCCGGCGCCCTCGTCGACCACGTCCTGCACACGATGCTTCCCGACGGCCTGGACACCGCCGACAGCGACGAGGACGTCGTGCTGCTCGCGGCACGTTTCGAGTAGGCGCGCACGCACTGCCTGTGAGCGGCCCGGTAAGAGGCCGTCCGGCCCTGGACCCCCTTCCGTACGCTCGTACGATGGAGGGGGTCCATTGCCGTCACCAGGCCATTCCAGCGGACCCGCGTCGAGGAGGAACCGTGTCGGAGGAGCTCACCCCGGAGACCCCGGAGGCCGAGGCCGAAGAGCCCATCAAGCAGCGCAAGAACGGCCTCTACCCGGGCGTTTCGGACGAGCTCGCCGAGAACATGAAGTCCGGCTGGGCCGACACCGAGCTGCACGACCTGCAGCCGATCGCGCAGGCCGCCCAGACCGCCGCCCGCCGCGCCGCCCTGTCCGCCCGCTTCCCGGGCGAGCGTCTCGTCGTGCCCGCGGGCAACCTGAAGACCCGGTCGAACGACACGGAGTACGCCTTCCGCGCCTCCGTCGAGTACGCGTACCTGACGGGCAACCAGACGGAGGACGGCGTCCTCGTCCTGGAGCCCACGGCGGACGGCCACAAGGCGACCATCTACCTCCTGCCGCGCTCCGACCGGGAGAACGGCGAGTTCTGGCTCGACGGCCAGGGCGAGCTGTGGGTCGGCCGCCGCCACTCGCTGACCGAGGCCGCGACGCTGTACGGCATCCCCGCCTCCGACGTGCGCGAGCTGGCCGGCGCGCTGCGTGAGGGCACCGGCCCGGTGCGCGTCGTGCGCGGTTACGACGCCGGTATCGAGGCCGCCCTGACCGACAAGGTCACCGCGGAGCGCGACGAGGAGCTGCGCGTCTTCCTGTCCGAGGCGCGCGTCGTGAAGGACTCCTTCGAGATCGGCGAGCTGCAGAAGGCCGTCGACTCGACCGTCCGCGGCTTCGAGGACGTCGTGAAGGTCCTCGACAAGGCCGAGGCGACGAGCGAGCGCTACATCGAGGGCACGTTCTTCCTCCGCGCGCGCGTGGAGGGCAACGACATCGGCTACGGCTCCATCTGCGCCGCCGGCCCGCACGCCTGCACCCTGCACTGGGTCCGCAACGACGGCCCGGTCCGCTCCGGCGACCTGCTCCTCCTGGACGCGGGCGTCGAGACGCACACGTACTACACCGCCGACGTCACGCGCACGCTGCCGATCAGCGGCACGTACAGCGACGTCCAGCGGAAGATCTACGACGCCGTGTACGAGGCCCAGGAGGCCGGCATCGCGGCCGTCAAGCCGGGTGGCAAGTTCCGCGACTTCCACGACGCCTCGCAGCGCGTGCTCGCCGAGAAGCTCGTCGAGTGGGGCCTGGTCGAGGGACCGGTCGAGCGCGTCCTGGAGCTGGGGCTGCAGCGGCGCTGGACCCTGCACGGCACCGGTCACATGCTCGGCATGGACGTCCACGACTGCGCGGCCGCGCGCACCGAGGCGTACGTGGACGGCACGCTGGAGCCCGGCATGTGCCTGACCGTCGAGCCCGGTCTGTACTTCCAGGCCGACGACCTGACGGTGCCCGAGGAGTACCGCGGCATCGGCGTCCGGATCGAGGACGACATCCTCGTCACCGAGGACGGCAACAAGAACCTGTCGGCCGGACTGCCGCGCCGGTCCGGCGAGGTCGAGGCGTGGATGGCCGGTCTCAAGGGCTGAGTCGTCGCGCATCCTGCCCTGAGGGCCGTGACCCGCTGGTCACTGCCCTCAGGCATGACCGGGTGACCTGCGCGGGCTCAGACCGCGGCCATCAGCGGCGCCGTGTCCTTGCGCCACTTGAGGATCTTGTCGAAGCTGACCACCGCGCCGCCCCGGCCGGGCTTGTTGACGAAATGCGCGTGGTCGGCGAGTTCCCGGATGAGACACAGACCGCGGCCGTTCTCCGCGTGGCCGGGCGCGGGGCGGCTGAGCGCGCGTGCCTTCGGGGGCGGGAACCCCGGCCCCGAGTCGGCGACTTCGATGCGGCACGTCTCGCCGTCCAGGTAGGCGGTCACCCGGTACGCGCCCGGGGCGGCGCCGGTGGCCGGGGATCCGCCGTGCTCGACGGCGTTCGCGCATGCCTCGCTGAGCGCGACCGACAGGTCGTAGGAGATGTCGGGGTCGACACCCGCGGTCTCCATGGTGCCCATGAACAGACGCCTGGCCAGTGGAACGCTCGCAGCATCGCGTCGCAGATGGAGGGACCACCAGATGCTCATGCTCCAGCCTCCAGGTCGCGGCTCGACATACCGATACGTATTGCCTCCACCGACCGTGCGCAATCACGGAGTTGACGTGATTGCGCCCATATAGCCGACGCGCGGACCCGAGTGGACGGTATAGGGGGAGATTCGGGACCTTGTGGACCTGCCGCATGGCGGGTGCGGTCCCAGTGCGATGATGAGGCCGCCATGACTGCCCCCCACAGGCGCCGCACGCACGGCGCGGCCGACCTCCGGCTGCTGAGGGCCGCGGTGTTCGCCGCGGTCTGTGTCGTGCTGTCCGCGGCGGGGCACGTCCTCGGGTCGACCGCCACCGTGCCGCTGTGGACGCTGGGGCTCGGCTCCCTCGTCGCCTTCTGCGCGGCCCTGCCGATGGCCGGGCGCGAGCGCTCGCTGCCCGGCATCGCCGCCACCCTGGGGGTCGGCCAGATCGCCCTGCACAGCCTCTTCGGCCTGGGCCAGAACCACGGCTCCATGGCCATGGGCAGCGCGCAGCCGTCCGTCGTGGAGCGCGCCGCGCGGCTCATGTGCGGGGCGGGCGCCTCGGCGCTCAGCCCGGCGCAGGCGCAGCGGATCCTCGACGACGCGGGGGTACCGGCCGCCGGCGGGCACCACGACATGGCGATGGGCGGCGGCTCCACGATGGCGCTGCTGCCGTCGCTGCCGATGGTCATCGGTCACCTGCTGGCCGCGGCCGGCGCCGGATGGCTGCTGCGCCACGGCGATCTCGCCCTGGGGCGCATCGTGCGGCTCTCGCGCCAGTCGGCGCAGGAGGTCGTGGGGGCGGCGCCCGTCCGCGCCCTGCGCGCCGCGCTCGCGCTCGTCCGCGCTCTGCGGGCCGGGCTGCCCGGGGCGCCCGAAGCCCTTCCGCGGGCCGCGCGGCCGGGGTTCGTCGCACCACCCGCGCCGCGGGCCGCGGCGCTGGCGCACTCGGTGAGCCGGCGCGGGCCACCCGCCGCCGACGCGTTCCGTCTCGCCGCCTGACACGGCCTCCAGCACTCCAGCGCGCAGCGCGTGGGGTGAGGTGTGCCGTGCGGCACGCGCGCGTACCCGACTTTCTCTCGCCTTAATGCGGCCTGCTTCGTTGCGGCCCACTTAATGCGACTCGTTCGGTGCGCGCCCCCTCACCCTTCGCCGGATCCCACAGACCGTGGATCCCTCTGAACGTGGAGCTCTCTGCCATGAAGAAGATGTCCCGCGCCGCTCTCGTCGGTGCCGCCGCCGTCTCCTCCGTCGTCCTCGTCTCCGCCCCCGCCTTCGCGCACGTCAGCGTGCAGGCCGAGGGCACCGCCGCCAAGGGCGGCTACGCCGTGGTCGACTTCAAGGTCCCCAACGAACGCGACGACGCCGCCACGACCAAGCTCGAGGTCAACTTCCCGACCGACCACCCGCTGGCCTCCGTGATGCCGGAGCCGGTGCCGGGCTGGAAGGTCGAGGTCACCAAGTCCAAGCTCGACAAGCCGCTGGAGATGCACGGCGAGAAGCTCACCGAGGCCGTCTCCAAGGTCACCTGGACCGCGACCGGCTCCGGCGCCGACAAGGGCGTACAGCCCGGCTACTTCCAGAAGTTCCCGGTGTCCGTCGGCGCGCTGCCGACCGACGCCGACCAGCTCGTGTTCAAGGCGATCCAGACGTACGACAACAAGGAGGTCGTGCGCTGGATCGAGCCGCAGCAGAAGGGCCAGGAGGAGCCGGAGAACCCGGCGCCGACCCTCGCCCTGTCGGCCGCGGCCGACGATGAGCACGGCGCGTCCGGCGCCTCGGCGTCGGACGACCACAAGGAGGCGACGGCCGCCTCCTCCGACACGTCGTCCGACAGCGACACCACCGCCCGCGTCCTCGGCATCGTCGGCATCCTCGTCGGCGCCGCCGGTGTGGCGTTCGGCGTCCTGGCGGGTCGTCGGCGTACCAACGGCTGAGCCACCCATGGCGGGGGGCCGGGGGCTGGGGGGGGAAACCGACACCCACCCCGCCCCCCCCCCCCCAGAAACGCCCTTTCTCGCTCCCCCCCCCACCAGCAA